>CAWUJV010000087.1:0-17701 GCA_963922845.1 uncultured Alteromonas sp. | reverse complement strand
TTTTTCATTGTTTTGGACATAGGCAATGTCACCACCACACTAGCGTATTACAACAGAAGTTAGCAATACGTGAAGTATGAATGGCTGTAAATTCCATCAAGCGTAGCGCTGGTTTATGACATAAGTATTAACGACTATTGAGTAACGCTCGGTCCATAAGTAACGAACATTTGAATAGCCTCATACTCTAATATCAGCCACAACGAAAAGTACTGACAGGTTGCAGGGTAACGTCACCCGCTACCGTCACTTTTACGCATTCTCCAGGCAGAGCTGCTTTATAATCAGTTACCACGGAAACGATGTCGCCATCCACTGCTTCAAGTTCGTAAATGTAGGCACGTCGGTCTCCTTCGAAAACGGCTGTCATAGCACCAGCGATGAGTCCACCTAACACAGCGCCCTCAAGCACGTTCCCTCGATATCCCAAGTTAGCGATAGCGCCGTGAGACGCGCCGACCCAAATCGCCTCATCGACATGAGAGTCGAACTCACCATATTCAATATCAATGACATAGGCATAGAACTCAGTCACGAATTGATTGCGCCCATGCTCAGGAATCCCCGTTACCGCGACACACCCCGATAACATGAATCCCCATACTAATGCACTCGCTGATTGCCATCTTGTTAAGCCCGCCATTATTGCGTTCCTCTGTATTCGTCTGCGGTTATACCTTTACAAGTTCAGTCTGAACTCACGCTTAACCTAGCCTTAATAAAAAAAGACAAAGACTTTGCCAGATAAGGGTTTGGGTCTACTATATGCAAATACGCAACAGAACAAGGAAAACTTATGTTCAAGACACTTTCTAGACTGGGTATTGCCGTGGTTATCACCACTACACTTGCGGCTTGTGCAACCTCTCCGACCGGACGCAAACAAGTCTTGTTATTCCCAGACGACCAGCTCAATGAAATGGGCGTTCAAGCGTTTTCGTCGATGAAGTCAGATTTACAAGTGTCTCAAAAGCGGACAGACAATGAATACGTGCAATGTGTAGCAAACAGCATAACGAAAAATGTACCGGCTAACGTATTCAGTGGCCAGTGGGAAGTCGTGGTATTCGAAGACGATCAAGTGAATGCTTTCGCCTTACCCGGCGGCAAAATTGGGGTTTACACGGGTCTGTTAAAGGTCGCGACGAATCAACATCAGCTGGCAGCTGTTATTGGTCACGAAGTTGGTCATGTTATTGCCCATCACGGTAACGAGAGGATGTCGCAAAGCACCCTCATTAATCTTGGCTCTCAAGCCGTCGGTACAGTACTAGAGATGAATGAAGTACCCAATTCAGGGCCTATCATGGCGGCAATTGGGTTAGGGGCACAGGTAGGTATTCAACTGCCGTTTAGCCGCAGTCATGAATCAGAAGCCGATGTTATTGGTCTAGTATTGATGGCCCAAAGTGGTTTTGACCCCAGAGAGTCCGTGCAGCTTTGGAAAAATATGGAGGCGGCTAGTGGCGGAAACGGACAGCCGGAGTTGTTGTCTACTCACCCCTCACCCAACACGCGAATCGAGAACCTACAGAAAAACATGCCCCAGGCATTAAAAGACTACAATCAAAACCAAACGAAGCCAAGTTGCCGATAAACGGATTAGCACATATAAAAACGGGGCCCAAGGCCCCGTTTTTTTTTTCTTATTGTTTTCTCGTATCAGGATGACTGATTTTCGCCTTCTTTGATGACATGGACATCCATTTGCGGGAATGGAATAGAAATACCCTCTTGATCAAAGCGCAGTTTCACCGCCTCAGTGAAATCAAACTTTACTCCCCAGAAATCTGATGTTTTTGCCCAAGGACGAACAACAAAATTGACACTACTATCGCCTAACTCTGCGACAGCCACCTGTGGTGCTGGCTCGGCTAAAATTCTATCGTCTTCTTTGAGTAGCGCTTCGAGAACTTGCTTAGCTTTCAGTAAATCGTCGCCGTAACCAATACCAAAGACCATATCTACACGTCGCGTGGGTTTCGCTGAGAAATTCACGATATTGCCACTGTAGATCGCACCATTGGGCACAATTATTTCTTTGTTATCGGGTGTGACCATGTTTGTTGTAAAAATACCGATTTTCGCGATACTGCCTGCCGTTCCCGCCGCTTCGACAAAGTCTCCGCTTCTAAATGGTTTGAACACCAATAACATCACACCTGCTGCGAAATTTTTAAGCGAATCTTGCAATGACAAACCAATCGCTAAACCCGCTGCACCCAGAATAGCCACTAGCGATGTCGTATCAACGCCAACCTGATTCAGCGACGCCACAATGACAAACAACATCAACACGGCGTTGAGAATCGACTTCAGAAAATCAACAAGCATGCCGTCATAATTCGACTTTTCTAGCAACCGACCAAGGACCGATACGATGGTTTTTGCCACAATTTTACCCACGACAAAAATAACTATCGCCAACGCTATATTGATTCCCCATGGAATCGCATAGGTATCAATGTAATTTTGAATTTCTTCTGGTGTGAACATGTTCTTTCCTTGCTAGTAGCATTATTTGGTTATTCGCTGTTTACGTTAGCAGCGAATATGACGACTGCCAAGCCAATATACTTATACCTTTGGATAATTATCGGCAGAAAGTCGTCAGCGAAAAAAAGACGCCTAAAACATGAGAGACTTCTATTACCAATGTCACTAACAGAGCACAAATTATACTTTTGGTCATTTTTAAAACGATCGAAAAGAACGTCATCAAGTTGTCATCTGAGGCCGCTAATCTAGCCGCGCTTTAAGAGGTTGTACCTTCAAAAAAGTTGGTCGAAATCTCTAGAAAGTTGCTAGTCAAGAGTGCTATGATCACGCCGCTTTAGAAAAGGACTTCGGTAAGCATAATTTGTTGATGGTGATTCATACTTAAGGCTCTTTTATCATACGTACAGCTTCGAATACGTGCGCTAGTATGAATATCGAAATCTCATTATGTAATACAAAGGATTTGAGAATGCTCTTTTTTACAGTGTTAGTTTCTATTGTCGTGCTACTTCTGGCTTACTCTATGATGTCTGATAAAGGCAAAAATACAGTACATGCTAGAAAACCTGAAGACACACAACATTTTGCCAAACAAACGGTAAAACACGTCGCAGTGCAAGACACCAGAAAAGCCGCTTAATTCGGGCTCCCAGATTACCACTTTAAAAAGCGCCTGCGATGGCGCTTTTTTGATCGCCTGTGATAATAAATCACAAAAGGCATCGCTTTATTAAGCCACTACTTGCACTCACATTCGTGCACTCAAACATTCAAGGCAAGACCATCTCACGACTACTGTTTTTTGTCGGTTAGTGTAAAATGCCCGCGCAAGTCATTTATTATTCAAAAAACGTTCACTTATTCAGAGACCTACTATGCGTATACCTCGTTTATATCACCCCGATACCATTGCATTGGATGTAGAGTTTGAGCTGACTTCTGATGCGGCACACCACGTGGGTAACGTATTGCGCTTAAAACCTGACCACCCCATTGTATTGTTTAATGGTGATGGCAACGAGTATAGCGGTATTATTGTCTCCGTCGCAAAACGCTGCGTCACCGTTGAAGCAGATGCCAAACTAGCGATAGATAATGTGTCCCCGCTGCACTTACATCTTGGTCAAGGTGTCAGTAAGGGAGACCGTATGGATATCGTTTTGCAAAAAAGCGTTGAGCTAGGCGTGTCAGAAATTACGCCCGTACTGACCGAACGATGCGCAGTAAAATTGGATGCCCAACGTTGGCAAAAAAAGCAGCTTCAATGGCAAAAAATCATTATCAGTGCTTGTGAACAGTGTGGCAGAAATAGTCTGCCTACCTTGAACGCGCCAGTGCCGCTAAGTCAGTGGCTCGGAGAATCAACACAAGCGACAAGGCTCGTTCTATCCCCTTACGCTGAGCATTCGATTACCAAAGTCCCCTATGCGACTTCAGGTTACCGTTTACTCATTGGGCCAGAAGGCGGCTTAACCGAAGCCGAGATTCATCAGTCAACCGAACGAGGTTTTAGTGCCGTCACTATGGGGCCACGGATTCTGCGCACCGAGACCGCAGCAATGGCTGGTCTGAGCATATTACAGGGCCTACACGGCGACCTGTAAAACTTGGGCAACGCTCAAGACATTATTGATAAGTGCTTGCTTTAAAGGCCATAATCGGTTAAAAAATAATCACAGCGGAAAGTACGCTGTGTCACCATGCCGATAATAAGAAGAATACGAGCAACGCCATGAATCACTTTACTGTGTTTGAAGGCTTTTCAAGCCAAGTGACTGTAGACGATCCCAACAAACGCTTTGTCGATGAGGGAAAAGCACAAGCCTTAGACGGAATACTTGCAGGTAACCCGCTAACTTCGGTCATTAGTGTGTTCTTAGTGGCAATAGAGCGTATTAATCCCAATTTTCGCTGTTTAGTCATGCAGCCAGATTTGTCTTCACAAACACTAAATCCAGTCGCTGCTCCATCCTATCCCTATGCCTATGTATCCGCGCTAAAACACTTACCTATTGAAGCCAGCGCGAGCAGTATAGGGGCCGCAGCATACTCGAACAAGCCGGTCGTCGTGGACAATATTTTTAATCACCCCAATTGGCAGTCGCTGGCTCACCTTGCTAAAAAATCGGGGATTGGCAGCTGTTGGACTTACCCAGTTATTAGCCATAAACGACTCATTGCAACACTTTCTGTCAGTCAAGAAATCGGGGAATTGCCAACCTCCGAAGAAGAGAAGTTGCTCGTTTACGCAGGAGGTGTGGTTGCGTTACTGATTAGTCGATTTAACGAGTATCATGCGACTCAGACAGAGCTCAATTCATTGAGAGAAGCGGTTGACGAAAAAGATCATCTTTTGACTGAGACAACAGGCTTACTGCAAAAAGCCATATCTCAACGAAACGAAGTACGAGAGCAACTCATTGAGATGGAAAATATGGCGACACTCGGGACCATGATGTCCAGTTTGACGCATGAGATCAACACGCCTGTTGGTGTTGCCATTACCGCATCGAGTTATTTGAAGGCGGCGCAAGAAAAATCTCTGGAAAGACTGAATAGTGGTCAATTAAAGCGGTCTGAGCTCACCCAGTTTTACGCCGATTGTAAAGAAGCCAGCGATATCATCGAACGCAATTTATTGCGCTCTACTGAAGTAATAAAAACCTTCAAACAATTATCAGTAGACCAGCACAGCTTAGATTTACGTGCTTTTAATTTTTGCGATTACCTCAATGAGGTCTTGCTGTCTCTCAAGCCCAAACTCAAGCGCACTAATCATGTGTTTTGTATTGACGTTAACCCGTCTTTGGTTGTCACAACGAATGCTGGTGCGATTAGCCAGATTTTAATCAACCTAATTGAAAACGCCGTTAATCACGCTTTTACTCAAGATGAATGCGGCCATCTATTGATTGAAGCGAGTATCCAAGAGAGTCCCAATTATAAGCCGATGTTCAAATTGGCGTTTTCCGACAATGGGACCGGCATGGACGAGGAAACCTGTGCTAACCTCTACAAACCCTTTTTTAGTCTCGCAAAACAAAACGGAGGCTCGGGTTTGGGAATGCACATTTGCTATAACCTCGCAGTCAATGTACTGCAGGGCAGTATTGCGTGTAATTCGCAACTCGGACGCGGCACCCAATTTACGATTTTGATCCCTGTTTCACACTCGTAGCCCAACGTTTTTTTGCATTCCCATAAAAAATGTCACTGTAATGCGCCTTTCTTTTTAAGGCGTTCACCTTCCCCCGACTTGGGTTGAAATAATCTCATTCAGCGCCATAGTATAAGAACATTTGCAATTCAGTAGCTTGACGTCGGGTCTTCTCTATTAACTTCGTCAACAATTCTGGCGTGCCTTTCAACCTCAGACAACAACGGTGACATTGATAATGCAATATTCAGTTGGTGTAGTGATGGATCCGATTGCGGACATCAAACCCCACAAAGATACGAGTTTCGCGATGATGCTAGAAGCGCAAAGACGCGGCGCAGACGTTTTTTACTTTGAGCTAAATGACCTGTTTATTGATAATGGTAAGGCTAAAGGGTCCGCTCGAAAAGTAACGGTTACAGACCAAGCTACGGACTTTTATACACTCAGCGATCCTGAAATCGTAAACCTTGGCGATATCGACGTATTACTCATGCGTAAAGATCCGCCATTCGACAGTGAGTTTTTGTTCGCCACACAAATATTGAGTTTGGCCCAAGAAGACGGCTCACTAGTCGTAAACAATCCTCAGGCGTTACGTGATTTCAACGAAAAGCTGTTTACGTCATGGTTTCCAGACCTAATTCCGGCAACGCTTGTCGCACGCGACCCCAAAGTCATTCGTGCTTTCCACGCTGAACACAAAGACATTATCTGCAAACCGCTTGATGGCATGGGTGGCACGTCTATTTTTAGGATCCAACCTGATGGCGTAAATCTGGGAGTGGTAATAGAGACGCTAACATCTTTAGGCAGTGAATACATGATGGTGCAAGAATATCTGCCCGCCATCACGGAAGGCGACAAACGGATATTGATTGTAGACGGTGAAGTCATGCCTTATTGTCTGGCTCGTTTGCCCACCAAGGGGGAAACCCGCGGCAACCTAGCAGCTGGGGGGACCGGCCGTCCACAACCGATCTCAGCGTCAGACCGTGCTATTGCAGAACGAGTCGCACCTGTTGCTAAAGCAAACGGTATCGTGTTTGTTGGTCTAGATGTCATCGGTGACAAAGTGACTGAGATTAACATTACCAGCCCAACATGCGTTCGAGAAATCGAAGGGGCGTATGATATAAGCATCATGGGCAAGCTTTTTGATGCTATTGAAGCGCGCTTGATTGAAAAGAAAGGAGCATTGTAATGTCACAAATGAAAAGTTTGGAACACCACTTTTTAATTGCCATGCCATCTCTGGATGATCCTTACTTTTCGCGTTCGTTAACCTACATCTGCGAACACAATGACAATGGAGCGATGGGGTTGGTGATCAACCAACCTACGTCGATGAATTTACAACAACTGCTCGAGCAAACTGACAAAGACGCCATTGTCTTACCTGAAAAAGCTGAGCAAATTGTTCTTGCTGGCGGCCCTGTCAGTCAAGAACGAGGCTTTGTTTTACACTCTTCTCAAGGGGGCTGGTCTTCTAGTTTGGCGCTTACTGATACCTTAATGGTCACCACCTCTAAAGATATTCTCAGTGCAATTGGCAACACCAACGGCCCTGAGAAGTGTTTAGTTACGTTGGGCTATGCAGGTTGGACTGCAGGTCAACTTGAAGACGAAATACAGCACAACTCTTGGCTGACTATTGAAGCCGATGAAACTATTTTGTTTGACACACCAATACATCAAAAATGGCAAGCTGCCGTTAACAAGCTCGGTGTAGATATCTGGCAACTCGCCCCGGATGCTGGCCATGCCTGATATTGGACAACGCACGGTGTTAGCATTCGACTTTGGCACGAAAAGTATTGGGGTAGCAGTGGGACAGGAAATAACTGGCACAGCCTCACCGCTTGCTGCGCTAAAAGCCAATGACGGCATACCGGATTGGCAAAAAATACAAGCCTTGTACGATGAATGGTTGCCCAATGTAGTGGTGGTAGGTTTGCCTCTTAACATGGACGGAACCGAACAAGATGTTACACACCGCGCTAAAAAGTTTGCGAACCGTTTGCATGGTCGGTTTAGAAAACCGGTGGAAACATGGGACGAACGACTTTCAACGGCAGACGCCAAAGCCATACTGTTCGAACTCGGCGGCTATAAAAAGTTAAGTAAAGACAAAGTAGACAGTGTGTCTGCTTGTGTGATTTTCGCGAGTTGGGCAGAAGCCCAGCACGGTTAATGCTGTCAGTTTGACTAACAAAAGTAGTTAACCGCACTAGAGATAACATACCGTCTTAGCGATGCACTGATGTCTTTGTTTGGCTAACGCCAACAAAGACACGTCAGTCGTGATTATGCGGTGTCTGGCATTGCCAACAAAGGGCGAACGTTCCGTCATTTAATTCACCACAATGGGAGCAACGCCAATCGGCTAACACTTGCTCTGGCTCATTTTCTCGAACCAAATCTTCCACGACTTTTTTCGCTCTTGCTAACCACGTTGGGTCAGTCAACCACACCTCTTGAATCGTGTCTTGTGGTGCCAGTTCACCCATCGCCCCGGAGGCAAATTGATTTTTAACAAAGTGGGGAATACCCAGACTTTCTAACTCGCTTTGCACCAACTGAAACAAAAACGGATCATCATTCGCAAACAGCTTTAGGGTGTCTTCCATTAATCATCCATATCAATCGAAACTTCGGACAAACTGCCCAATCCAGATCCTTCTGAGCTGTCGAGCTTAATCATCAAACGCAGATCGTTTGGTGAATCTGCATGATGCAGTGCCTGATCAAGGTCTATTTTTCCAGCATGGTATAAATCGAATAGAGCCATATCAAAGGTCTGCATCCCCATTTCACGACCTTTTTTCATGGCTTCTTTTAACTCACCCATCTCGTTTCGCTGAATCATGTCAGCGATCAAGGGAGAATTGAGCAGAATTTCTATCGCTGCAACCCGCCCTTTACCGTCCGTGGTTGGCACCAATTGTTGTGCGACTATAGCCCGGATGTTCAAGCTGAGATCAAACCGCAACTTATCATGTAAGTCTTTAGGGGCGAGGTGCATGATCCGTTCAATTGCTTGGTTGGCGTTGTTGGCGTGGAGTGTTGCTACACATAAATGGCCAGTATCGGCAAAGGACATGGCGTATTCCATGGTTTCCATTGAGCGAATTTCACCAATCAAAATGACATCAGGAGCTTGACGCAATGAGCTTTTCAATGCGTCATCGAAACTTTGTGTATCAATGCCAACTTCTCGCTGTGTCACTACGCAATTATTGTGTTCGTGAACAAATTCTATCGGGTCTTCGATAGTGAGAATATGCCCCTTAGAGTGAGTATTTCGATGACCGATTAACGCCGCTAATGATGTGGACTTACCGGTACCTGTACCACCGACAAATAAGACCAAACCGCGCTTCGCCATAATGATGTCTTTAAGGACCTTCGGTAAGCCTAGATCATCCACCATAGGAATTTGCGTGACGATGCGGCGAATGACCATACCCGCTTGGTCGCGTTGCCAAAAAGCGCTACAACGGAAGCGGCCAATACCCTCGCGCGCAATCGCGAAGTTGCATTCTTTCGAATCGTGAAATTCTGCTTGTTGGGTCTCTGTCATCGCTTCGTGGACCAAGTCCAACGCGTCTTGCTCCGTTAGCGTCAGATCGGCAATTGGCGTCAATTGTCCGTTAATTTTTGCACTAACAGGAAAACCCGCGGTGACAAACAAGTCAGAGGCCGACTCATCGACCATTCGAGCGAGATAATCGTCTAACATGCTATCTCCTTAAAACCCTGAGCTTTGTTGTTTATCAATCATTTTAGCCGCGGCATCTTGTTGCGTAATCTGCCCCATAGCAACGAGTCGCTGTAAGCATTGATCCATCGTCTGCATTCCATGCTGTTGACCCGTTTGAATGACTGAGTACATTTGCGGCACTTTGTCTTCGCGAATCAAGTTTCTGATAGCCGGAATACCAATCATAATTTCGTGCGCCGCGACTCGACCACCACCGACTTTTTTCAATAGCGTCTGCGATATCACCGCACGTAGCGATTCCGATAACATCGAACGAACCATGGCCTTTTCTTCTGCAGGAAAGACATCAATGATACGGTCAATGGTTTTAGGTGCAGAATTGGTGTGCAACGTTCCAAACACAAGGTGTCCAGTTTCTGCTGCTGAGATAGCAAGTCGAATGGTTTCAAGGTCACGTAACTCACCGACAAGAATAACGTCCGGATCTTCACGCAGTGCAGAGCGCAGCGCATTGGAGAAACTATGCGTATCTCGATGCACTTCACGTTGGTTCAGAACACTTAATTTGTTGTCGTGAACGAATTCTATAGGGTCTTCGATAGTTAATATATGTTCGCGCTTGTGGGTATTAATGTGGTCAATCATCGCCGCCAAAGTGGTACTTTTACCAGACCCCGTCGCACCAGTAACTAACACAATACCTGTCGGCTGATTGATGATATCTTTAAAAATCGCTGGCGCGCCCAAATCATCTAAAGTGAGTACTTTGCTTGGGATGGTACGCAGTACCGCAGCCGCACCGCGATTTTGCACAAATGCATTAACACGGAAACGAGAAAGGTCTTTGACTTCAAAAGAGAAGTCTGTTTCTAGATTTTCTTCGTACTCTTTACGTTGCTTATCATTCATAATCTCGTAAATGAGTGCGTGAACTTCTTTGTGTTCAAGTGCTGGTACATTGAGACGGCGCATTTCGCCATCAACGCGGATTATCGGTGGTAAGCCTGCTGTTAAGTGCAGGTCAGACGCTTTATTCTTAACACTGAAAGCTAAAAGTTCGGTAATATCCACTGCCAACTTCTCCGTTTCCTAAGGTATTTAATGCAAACAATAGCAGAACGGCTGAAAACCGCACAAGACAAGATTGCCAAGGCAACAGCCAAGGCTAATCGTCCTTCAAATTCGGTCCAATTACTAGCGGTAAGTAAGACAAAACCCGTATCAGATATCAAGCAAGCGTATGACGCGGGACAACGTTTGTTTGGCGAGAACTATGTTCAGGAAGGTGTTGAAAAAATAAAAGATTTAGTTTCACTAACTGACATCGAGTGGCACCTCATAGGTCCAATACAGTCGAATAAAACCGCCCTAGTCGCGGGCCACTACGATTGGGTCCAATCCATCGATAGAATAAAAATAGCGAAACGATTAAACCAACAACGCCCAGCTGAGTTACCGCCACTGCAAGTCTGTATTCAAATCAACATTGATAACGAATTCACAAAATCTGGCGTATCGCTCGACGATTTAGACCAATTGGTGAAAGCGGTGGACACAATGGAGAACCTGACGTTGCGAGGTTTGATGGCAATCCCATCTCCCAATGTGTCGGCCGAACAACAAGTCCAATCGTTGCAAAAACTGACTGAACTATTTGAACACTATCAGGGGCAGCGCCCCCTATTCGATACGCTATCAGTAGGAATGAGTAACGATATGACAGCAGCCATTGAAAATGGCAGCACCATGGTTAGAATTGGCACAGCAATCTTTGGTGCCCGTTCAACACCATCGCAAGACTAACGATTAAAAGGAAATCTATGACATACCGCACGCTCGCGTTCATCGGTGCCGGCAATATGAGTCGAAGCATCATTTCAGGTCTAGTCAGCTCAGGATATCCCGCAGACCGCATTATTGCCAGCAACCCATCAACACCGAAATTAGACGCATTGAAAGCAGATTTTGGTATACGCACCACACAATCCAATCCAGAAGCCGTGTCATCCGCAGACGCTGTGGTCCTTGCCGTCAAACCTCAACTCATGGCGCAGATGTGTGAGGAGTTACAGGGTATCCAAATGGACAACACCCTGTTTATCTCGATTGCCGCTGGATTGACCGTTGCACGCCTGCAAGCCATGCTCGGTGGGGATTACGACGTGGTACGTGTAATGCCAAACACCCCCAGTTTACTCGGCAAGGGAATGTCAGGTTTGTATGCTCGAGATACGGTCGCACAAACGGATAAAGACTACGTCAGCGACGTTATGTCTGCCGTAGGTGAAGCACTTTGGGTTGACAACGAAGCGGATATCAATGCCGTCATCGCTGCGGCAGGCAGTAGCCCAGCCTATTTTTTCTTGTTCTTAGAAGCCATGGAAAAAGAAACGATGGCTATGGGATTAGCCAAACCTCAAGCGCGACAACTGGTGCAGCAGGCAATGCTAGGTGCCGCTGACATGGTTTGTCACAATCCAGAGCTTGAATTAAGCGAACTTCGCGCCCAAGTTACCTCTAAGGGTGGCACAACCGCAAAAGCGGTTGAGCACTTCCAATCACAACACCTTGAAAAAACCGTCGCTGACGCGATGCGTGCAGCAGTTGCACGAGCCGAAGAAATGGCTAAACAACTATAGGAATCGATGTTATGAATGCGGCAGCATTTTTGATCAAGACAATTTTCGAGCTTTACTTGATGGTAGTCATTTTGCGATTGTGGCTGCAGCTCGCTCGCGCCGACTTTTACAACCCATTTAGCCAATTTATCGTTAAGGCAACCCACCCCATCGTTGGCCCGCTAAGACGAATCATACCCTCTTTTGGGGCGTTGGATACGGCAACGTTATTACTCGCCTTTGTCGTGTCCCTAGCGAAATTTGTGACGCTATATTTAGTATTCAACGGCGGTTTACCCAGTATGGGAAGCCTAGCCATTGCCAGTGCAATCGACGTGTTAAAACAATCACTTCAATTGGTATTCTACGTTCTGATACTTCGCGCTATTTTAAGCTGGGTCAGCCAAGGCCGCTCGCCCATTGACTATGTTTTAAGTCAGTTAACCGAACCGTTTTTAGCGCCCATACGTAGAATCTTACCACCCATGGGAGGCTTGGACTTATCCGTCTTGGTCGCCATTATTGGATTGCAATTTCTGCAGATTTTACTGGGAGATATTTTCGGTGGCTTCTAAGAGGTACACAATGACGAAGACATTTTTTAAGTGGGTTAGTGTTGCGTTAGCAGCGTGTGCGATATCGTTTCACTGCGCTGCAGAACAAAAGGAGACATTGGGGTCTTGGGACGTACATTACATTGCATTCGGTAGTACATTTATTACCCCGGAGATTGCCAAGAACTACGGCATTGTTCGCAGTAAATACAATGCAATCGTCAATATCTCTGTTCTCGACAGCGATTCGCAAGCGGCGCAACATGTTTCGATGACAGGCAAGGCAACCAATTTAATCGGCACAACTAAGGCATTGACCTTTAAAAAAGTGACCGAGGGCGACGCCATTTATTATCTCGCCTCGTTGAAATTTGACAATATGGAAACCTATCGCTTTGAAATCAATATTCAGCGAGGGAATGAAAACCAGACGCTCAAGTTTTCGCAGAAGATGTATGTAGATTAAATCACTAACCTGTTGAGCCTCCTGCTCAACAGGTTTTGGTTAGAACTGATCAAACATGATGCGATTACCATCGGGGTCAGTCAGTACACAATGACCGGGGCCCGAGTCGCCTTCTACTTCTCGCTCAAGTGCAATGCCATTGGCCTTGAGATGGGCCTCGATTGCTCTTACATCAGTGGGGTTGAACGTTAAGATATTTTTATCAAACATCCCTTCAAAAAGACCGATAACGACCGTGTCTTTCTGTAATATCAGCCATTTATCTTCAACTGAACCACATCCCTCGATCGCGGCAAACCCCAGTACTTCATAAAACTGTTTCGATGCCGCAATATCTTTGACGGTTAAACTTACCGAGAATTGTCCGAGTTCCATATGTGCTCCTACGCAGATTGTTGCGCCTCCAGTTGGCTTCGCTCAAATCGCCAAGCCTTCTCATGAGCGGGTCTAGACAACACACGCTCCATGTAAGCTGCAACATTAGGGCATTCCAGCGGCATTTGAACATTTTTCGCCCATGCCAAAATTTGTGCAGCCATAACGTCAACCATAGTAAAGGAATCACCAAGAAGAAAGGGTTGATTGCCAAGGTGCTTAGCAAATACTGAGAACGCCCGCGTCCACTCAGCTCTTGCTGTTTCAGCCATTCCTTCTAACCTCAGCTCTGGACGCAATGCAAAGGTGTGCTTGGCCAGGTTCCAAATTGGTTGTTCCAACTCAGTGACAAGAAATGACATCACCTCAAAATATCGTGCTCGCGCCCAAGTGCCCGGCTCTGGGATGAGTGTTCCTTCTGCGTGTTGTTCTGCGAGATACGTCAATATCGCGGCGGATTCCGACAACACCCCATCAGGTGTTTGGAGCAATGGTACCTTCGCTCCTGGATGAATTTCATTGAAAGACTCGGTTAAATGCTGCCCACGTTTTAAATCAACCACACAATAGTCATAGGATTGATTCACTTCTTCTAGCGCCCAGGCAGCTCGAACAGAGCGGGTTTTAGGGTATCCAAAAAGGGTATACATAACGACTCACTGTTAGACAAAGTAGACTCTATAGGCTTACATGGTAACCCTATTGCTTTCAAGTTCACTCCACAAATGATTGCCAATAAGGTGGACGAATATCACTACATGCCCCTTGAGTTACAAGGCGTAAGCCATTATAACAGTGATATGTGCATGGCTAAGGAAGACAATATGAGCCATCAACGCCCCCTGTTCAAACATATACGGAATCACACCGCACTTTTTAACGAACTTGCGACCATTAGGAATGCATTTGTCTGTGAACAAATGGCGTTGTCCGACTATCAATACCACAAAACGCCCAAATATCTTGCACAAGACGGTAGGCGACTGAGTATAGAGCCCGAGCGCAGTGTCATTATTGCGGATTATCGTCAATTTAAAGGTATTAAACGCCTACTCGATGACGCACTCCCAAACTTAACCATTGTGCCGCGCAGTGACATTGGTTTTCGCTATCCCACAGCAGCGACGGCTGGATGGGACGCGCCCTACATCAAACGCTTCCGCTCAGAGTATTTTCACCGCACTGACGAGGAGCGTCATATTTGTCGCCCTATCAACTTGTCTTGCGGTATCAAAAGTAGAGGAAAATCTGATAACCGAGAAGAATATGAAGTGTGGTTGCCTAATGAAAACTTAGAGCAAGATCCAACGCCATTGTTTATCGACAAATTTGGCGAGGACATTCCGCAAGAGGTGCTGACTTTTGCGGCTCAGCCCTCAAGAGTGTTTGGCTGGATGGGCGTTAAGCGTGCGGCGTTTGATGCGATTTATATCGATCACAACCGCTATGGTGATATCGCCATCAATATTGGGCTTTCTGTCGATGCCTACAATATTGGTGCAAGACCGGACCTGTCTTATTCTCCTCTTTCAGAGAGCTCAATCGCGGTCGGCAATGCCGAGTTGGAATGGGAAATTATGGGGTACTACGCACCGAAAGGCACCTATTTTAGCCAAGACCAAATCTGGCGAGCAATCAATGGTGCACTGAACGCGATCTCCGGCCCACTGGACGCACATCTCGGTAGCCAAATACTGCCATTTGAAATGAGTAAAACCGAACGTATTCTGGATGTCATTGCTCAACAGGGCTTCTCTCAACAAGATATAGAACAATGGGATTTAAAACCGTGGGAATTTTTACAAACGCAAAGTAAAAATCGTACTAAGGCGCACGACCCGAGTCGCACAGTCAATTTATTGGGAAGACTCAATCGCTTGTTTTACCAACCTGAACACCGTTTACCCTCGCTTCAAGGGCTACACGACCTTATCTCATAATATGTTCTCTTTTGCAGCTACCTTTAGCATTTCGCATTCTCATGCTATGCTGGGCGGGTTGCAAAAGGGGCAATATGTTTAAACTCATTACAGTCTGGTTAGTTTGTTTGTCAGTTATGCTTAGTTCATCTATTGGGCAGGCTAACGCACGATTGATGAAAGGCTGTGAAATGATGACTCACACGTCTCACCAAGCGCAACCGACTGAGGTCATGTCCCATGACTCCCATGCCATGCACCAGGTTATGGATCATGAATTGATTAACGGTGAGTATGCTTCAGGTATTGACGTCCCATCGCCAATGACGGACTGCTGTGACAACAATTGTCTGTGCGACATGTCGTATAGCCAGGTTGCATTGCCACTGACACCACTCTCAGGCACGTTAGATACCGCCGACAACTGCGCATCCACAACAATAAATGGTACGGTCGTATCTCGCATCGCATCATTGTTCAAACCCCCTATTCGCTCTGACCTAGGATAGATCCGTCTTGCATTTGTGGTTGTGCCACAAATGTGTCTGTATTTTCCCATTGCTGTAATTTAGGTCAGTACAAAACATGAATACCCGCAGATTAAAAAAAGGGGTTACCCTTGGCTTTCGCGCGTTGACACTATCAAGTGTCGCCACAAGCGCGTTGCTTTTTAGCGCAAGCGCACACGCGACTACACTTGACGACATTGTTCGCGATGCCCTTTTATCGGATGACAAAACACTAGCCCTCTCTCAGCAAGAACAGGCCCTTGTTGAGTTGAGTAAAAGTGTCGATACACTACCCGATCCTATTTTGTCTTTTTCCTTAGCTAATCTACCGACGGATGGGTTTGATTTGAATCAGGAACCGATGACTCAAGCTATCATTGGCGTGTCTCAAATACTCCCTAAAGGAAACTCAACACAAATCAAGGCGCTAATTAAGCAGTCTCAATCAAAACTCAAGCCATACGAAAGGGCCGTTCGCGCCGCTCAGCTCAAGATGTTGATTACGCAAGAATGGGCAAACCTGACTGGCGTTTACGAGAGAGAACTACTGCTATTGGATGCCATCAGTTGGCTCAATCAATTAAGTGACGCAACGGAAGCAAAATACGCAAGAGCGAAACAAGGTATCCGACAGCGAGACATCCTTCTGGCGCAAATACAACAAGCAGAATTTGAGCAAGCAGCGACCGAGCTCAAGGCGACTCAAGCACAAATCATCGCTCGATTCTCAAAATGGTGTACATTGCCGATTGATGTCAGTGACGTCTCGACGCAGTCGTTAACTCAGTTGGGCCATAATCTACAAGCAAGTTCAGACCTAATCGATGCGAAAAGCACGTCGGACAGAGTCGATATTTTGTCTCGGCATCCCGAATTGAGAAAATACGACCAGCACATCAACGTTGCTCGGCATAAAACCGACCTCGCCGAGCAAGGGTACCTGCCTGAATGGCGCTTCAATGCAAGCTACGGATTAAGGCGTGATGACGATAATGGCAATAGCAGAGCCGACTTTCTCTCTGTGGGTGTGGCGGTATCAGTCCCTCTTTTTAGTAATCGAAAACAAGACCATGCGGTTTCCGCTAGCCAGTTAGAGACCGAATCATTCAAGACGGAAAAACGTCTGGCATTAAAGGAGAGGCTCGCCTACTGGCAACGCCTCGATGCCAATATTGCAGGCTTGAAGGAACGAGAAAAACAATACACCGCGTACATCATCCCTCAATACCAAATATTGTTAGAAAGTCTGATGGCGTCATACGCCAGTGACGGCTTAGCCATCACTGAAGTACTGCAAACAAAAGTTGATTTGTTAGCGGCGCAGCGTGACCTCGTTAACATCAAGGTCGAGACATTACACGCGTTAACTCAGCGCAATTACTTACTGGTAGCCGACACTCAACAACAAGGAGAGCAGTAAATGAAATCGCTAATTTGGTTACTTGTTGGAGCGGCCGTAGGCGCGACTATTGTGACACTGCTTAGCCAAACATCAGACAGCTCTGCGGCGTCGAATCCACCACAAGAAAAGGAATCTCAACCACTCTATTGGGTAGCGCCAATGGATCCCAATTACCGACGAGCCGAACCTGGTAAATCGCCAATGGGTATGGATTTAATACCCGTATATGAAGAAACGGATGCTGATGTCATTACCGTCTCACCCGGCCTGTCTCAGACCATAGGGATCACCACAGCCGAGGCGCGTCGGGGGATATTCCGGCAATCGGTTAAGGTACCCGGGCAGGTAAAATTTGATGAAAACGCCATTTATCACCTTCATCCCCGAGTCGAAGGGTGGATAGATAGGTTGCATGTTAGCGCCCGCGGCGAGCGGGTTGCCAAAGGACAACCGCTCTATTCATTGTATTCACCTGAAC
>CAWUJV010000086.1:0-18344 GCA_963922845.1 uncultured Alteromonas sp. | reverse complement strand
CATTTACGATTTCACTTGGGTGCTTAACGCGCTTCCAAGCCATGTCAGTGATGTGAAGAAGACCGTCTACGCCGCCAAGATCAACGAACGCACCGTAGTCTGTAAGGTTCTTAACGATACCTTTGATTTCATGACCTTCTTCAAGGTTCGCAAGCAACGTATCGCGTTCTGCGCTGCTTTCAGCTTCGATAACTGCGCGGCGTGAAACAACAACGTTGTTACGCTTAGCGTCAAGCTTGATAACTTTGAACTCAAGCTCTTTGCCTTCAAGGTGAGCAGTATCGCGTACTGGGCGAACGTCAACCAAAGAACCAGGTAGGAACGCACGTACACTGTTAACTTCAACAGTGAAACCGCCTTTAACCTTACCGTTAATAACACCTTTGATTGTTTCTTTTTCTTCGTAAGCTTTTTCAAGCTCAACCCAAGCTTCGTGACGCTTAGCTTTTTCGCGAGAAAGAATAGTCTCACCGAAGCCGTCTTCAACAGCGTCTAGCGCTACGTCTACAGTATCGCCAATTTCGATTTCAAGTGCGCCTTCGGCGTTCTTGAATTGTTCTGCTGGGATCGCACTTTCTGATTTAAGACCCGCATCAACAAGAACGATGTCTTTATCAATTGATACAACAGTACCTTTAACAATCGCACCTGGGCGTGTTTCTAGTTCCTGTAGGCTCTCTTCAAAAAGTTGTGCAAAATTTTCAGTCATAAGTAATTTAATTCAAAAAATACATCCACATCACTATCCTGATAACGTGGGGTTATTATTCATTATCAGCTCATCCTGTGCTGACTTGGTTCGAAAATACGAAGTCTAACGTTGAGACAATGCCTTACAACGAAACTCGCGACTTAATAATTTCCATCGCTTTTTCAAACACTTGGTTAATATCCATGTGTGTTGAATCAAGTGATACAGCGTCTTCTGCTGGTACCAATGGCGCAACGCTTCGTTGCGTATCTCGTTCGTCACGAGCCTTGATATCGGTCAAAAGGCGCGCAATGTTAACATCCATCCCCTTCTCTTTCAACTGAGCATACCGACGTTCGGCCCTAGCTTCAGCACTCGCAGTTAGGAAGATTTTCACTACTGCGTCAGGGAATACGACTGTGCCCATGTCACGTCCATCAGCCACCAAGCCTGGTGATTGCTGAAATGCGCGTTGGCGTCTTAACAAAGCTTCTCTAACGCGTGGTAATGCCGCAATTTTAGATGCTGCAGCACCCACTTCTTCAGTGCGAATGTCATCAGTTACATCCTCGCCCTCAAGAATAATACGCGTACCATTAGCTTCTGTTACAAAGCTCACATCTAAACCAGTAGCGAGAGGCACAATTGCCTCCTCATCATCAATTGGTAAATCGTGATGAAGTGTTGCTACCGCTAAAACACGATATATGGCACCGCTGTCCAAAAAGTGCCAACCTAGACGTTCTGCCAAAAGACAACTTAATGTGCCTTTCCCAGCACCACTAGGACCATCTACCGTGACCACGGGAATTGGATGCATACCTGCTCCATTAAAACTTGTTAATAAAAAATCGCGCGCAATTATACGCCAAGGGTGGGAATAAGCAATGCCGAAGCCAAAAGACCGCGGCATTGTGATTGTTATTTAAGGTGATTAACCTTATCTACGGGTCAAGCGTCGTGACAAATCGTCGCAAAACGTTGGAAGTAGTCAGGGAACGTTTTTGCCGTACATCCTGGGTCATTGATCGTCACTGGCGTATCGCTCAATGCAACAAGTGAAAAACACATCGCGACACGGTGATCATTATAGGTATCAATCTCAGCGTGATTAAGCGACGTCGTCGGAGTCACTTCGATATAGTCATGCCCCTCTTCAACTGTTGCACCAACTTTGCGAAGTTCCGTCGCCATCGCATTCAGTCGATCGGTTTCTTTGACACGCCAATTGTAGATATTGCGGATAGCTGTTTTGCCTTCCGCGAATAACGCCGTTGTGGCAATTGTCATCGCAGCATCGGGAATGTGATTCATATCCAAGTCAACACCTTTTAATGGTCGACCTGTTACCTCTACATATTCTTCATGCCACGTTACCAACGCCCCCATTTTCTCTAGAACGTCAGCAAAACGAATATCGCCTTGGATACTGTTTTTACCGATGCCTGTAACACGCACTGTGCCACCTTTGATAGCGCCTGCCGCTAAGAAATAAGAAGCAGAAGAGGCGTCGCCTTCAACCATAAAACGACCAGGTGACTGATACACTTGGCCGCCTTTCACTTCAAATGACTGATAATCATTATTCACAACGCTCACGCCAAATTTAGCCATGGTGTCTAATGTAATGTCTATATACGGCTTAGACACTAAGTCACCTTTAATTCGGATAACAGAGTCGCTGACAAACAAAGGGGCAGCCATTAGCAGCGCCGTTAAAAACTGACTAGAAACGCTACCATCAACTTCAATTTCTCCGCCAACCAAAGATCGGCCTTGAATATTCAACGGCGGAAAACCGTCGTTTTTCAGGTATGTGATGTCTGCGCCTGCTTGGCGAAGCGAATCGACTTGATCACCAATAGGTCGCTCTTCCATTCTGGGCTCACCGGTCAGTGTAACTGTCACGTTAGATGCAGCTAAAACCGCACAAAGTGGGCGCATCGCAGTGCCCGCGTTGCCTAAGAATAATTCTAATGGTTCGTCAGATTTGAATACGCCAGCCGCACCCACCACTCGACATTCCGTTTTGTCCTCCGACAGCACGACGTCAATGCCTAGCTGACCGAGTGCTTTCAACATATGACGAATATCGTCACTATCGAGCAAGTTAGTCAGAACGGTCTCGCCTTCAGCGAGCGCCGCGAGTAACAGCGCTCGGTTAGACAAACTTTTAGAGCCGGGTACGTTTACTTCACCATCGATCTTCGCAATGGGAGACAGGGTTAATTGTTCTATTGTCATCTAGCCATTCACCCTTTCAAATTCTTGCATGAACGAAACGAGAGCTTGTACACCTTCAAGAGACATCGCGTTGTAGATACTCGCGCGCATCCCGCCTACGCTACGATGCCCTTTCAATGCGAGCAATCCAGCTTGTTCAGCTTGCGTCAAAAACAATCCGTCTAGGTCGGGGTTAGCCAGCTGAAAAGGCACGTTCATTTTCGAACGATTTTCTGGATGGATCGTATTGCGATAAAAATCGGACCCATCGATAGCACCATAGAGCGTTTGGGCTTTTTCTGCATTGCGCTTAGCCATGCCTTCAGTTCCGCCATTCGCTTTCAACCATTTGAAAACTAAGCCCGCTAGATACCATGAGTACGTTGGTGGTGTGTTGTACATTGAGTCGGCTTTGGCCGCTAATGCATAATCAAAAATAGACGGCGTCGCTGTTTGAGCATGACCGATTAAATCTTCGCGAACGATAACTACAGCAAGACCGCTAGGGCCAATATTCTTTTGTGCACCGGCATAAATCACGCCATGAGCGGCGACATCAAGCGGTTGAGACAAAATGGTAGACGACATATCGGAAACCAATGGAACGTTCCCAGACTCAGGTAACCAATCAAATGCAACACCATCAACCGTTTCATTTGGGCAAAAATGTAAATACGCCGCGTCTTGGTCGACTTCACTCTGTGACATTTTAGGCACATAGCGCAAACCATCTTTGACCGCAGATTCGCCAATCACTTTCGCATTGTTGTATTTGTTTGCTTCAGATACTGCGCCTTTAGACCAAGAACCAGTTACTAGATGCAAAGATGTATCCGTGGGTGCAGACAGATTAAGCGGAACAGAAGCAAATTGGCCTCTTCCACCGCCTTGTAAAAACAAGACTTTGTAATTGTCAGGCACAGCGAGTAAATCACGTAAATCCTGTTCAGCCTCCGCTGCAACAGCAATAAAGTCTTTGCCTCTGTGGCTGACTTCCATGATTGAGTTGCCCGTACCATGCCAATCCACAAATTCACTTTGTGCTTGTTGCATGACTTCAGCAGGTAACATCGCTGGACCGGCGCTAAAGTTAAAGTTTTTTTCCATGAATTTTTCGACACTGTTAGAAAAACAAGCGGCATATAGCCGCTTGTTTAAAGACTTAAACTAACTGAGGGTCGCCTAAGCGACCTTCAACTTACTCTTCTGTCGTTTCGTTATCGTTATCATCCGCTGAGTTTTGCTCAGGGGCGTCTGCAGCAACGGTGTTTTCCCCGTTTTCTTCTGCTGATTCATCTTCGATTATCTCGTCGGTTTCGACTTCTTCGATCTTCTGAAGACCAACAACGTGCTCATCTTCAGCGGTTCTAATTAATCGAACACCTTGGGTGTTACGGCCGACGGTTGACACTTCGTTAACCCGTGTACGGACCAAAGTACCTTGGTCACTGATTAGCATGATTTCATGCTCATCATCAACTTGCACGGCACCGACGACTTTACCGTTTCGCTCAGAAACCTTGATAGACACAACACCTTGTGTTGCTCGGCTCTTCGCTGGATATTCTTCGATAGGCGTACGCTTACCGAAACCATTTTCAGTGGCAGTCAGAATAGCACCCTCACCTTTAGGTACGATCAAAGACACCACTTTTTGGCCGTCTTGCAGTTTAATACCACGTACACCTGTAGCGGTACGGCCCATTGCACGTAAGGCATATAACTCTTCACCGGTTTCTGGATCGCGTTTTACTTGTCCCGTTTCCGCGTCTTTTTGCTTCTCGTTAAAGCGTACAACCTTACCAGCGTCTGAGAACAACATAATGTCGTCATTGCCATCAGTAATATCAACGCCTATCAACTCGTCGCCGTCATTTAAATTCAGAGCGATGATTCCGCTTGAGCGCGGACGAGAGTAAGAACTAAGATCGGTCTTCTTCACAACGCCATTAGCGGTGGCCATCAAGACATATTTGCCTTCTTCAAATTCTTTGATTGGCAGAATAGCGGTAATGCGTTCGTCTTGTTCTAGTGGCAAGATGTTGACGATAGGACGTCCTCTTGCATTTCGACTAGCTAGCGGCAGTTGATAAACCTTCAACCAGTACAAGCGACCGCGAGTAGAGAAGCACAAGATGTGATCATGAGTATTGGCAACCAACAGTTTCTCGATGAAATCTTCTTCTTTCATCTTAGTGGCGGATTTACCCTTACCACCTCGACGTTGTGCTTCATACTCGCTGAGTTTTTGATATTTGACGTAACCTTCTCTCGATAAGGTCACAACAACGTCTTCTTGTTCGATCAAATCTTCAATATCAATATCGTGACTCGCTGCCGTAATTTCAGTACGACGCTCATCACCAAATTCATCGCGAACTGCTTCAAGTTCTTCACGAATAACTTCCATCAGACGTTCTGCACTGCCTAAGATGTGAAGTAACTCAGCGATGATTTCGAGCAACTGTTTATATTCGTCTAGAATTTTTTCGTGCTCAAGACCTGTTAACTTGTGAAGACGCAAGTCAAGAATGGCCTGTGCTTGCTGCTCAGTCAGGTAGTATTTGCCATCGCGAATACCGAAAGCTGGGTCAAGCCAATCAGGACGCGCTGCGTCGTCACCTGCTCGTTCAAGCATGTCAGACACATCGCCTAGGTTCCAACCTTGGGCAACCAAGGCTTGTTTCGCCTCAGCGGGGCTTGGCGATGCTTTTATCAGCTCAATGATTGGGTCGATATTAGCCAGTGCAATGGCCAAACCTTCTAAGATGTGTGCGCGATCTCTTGCTTTGCGCAATTCAAACACCGTTCGACGTGTAACCACTTCTCTACGATGCAGGATAAAGGCTTCTAGCGCTTCTTTAAGATTGAAAATCTTAGGCTGACCATTATCCAACGCAACCATGTTGATACCAAACACAGTTTGCAACTGGGTGTTGGCATACAAATGATTAAGGAGAACTTCACCAGATTCATTGCGCTTCACTTCGATAACAATGCGCATGCCGTCTTTATCGGATTCGTCTCTAAGTGCAGAAACACCTTCAATACGCTTCTCTTTGACGAGTTCTGCGATCTTTTCGATTAGACGCGCTTTGTTAACTTGATAGGGAATCTCGTGAACAATAATGGTTTCTTTACCATTGTTGTCAGTTTCGATTTCCGCTTTCGCGCGCAGATAAATTTTTCCGCGACCTGTGCGATAGGCCTCTTCAATTCCCTTTCGTCCACTAATTAATGCGGCGGTTGGGAAATCTGGGCCAGGAATATATTCCATTAACTCGTCAATCGACGCGTCAGGGTTGTTGATAAGCGCTATACACCCATTAATCACCTCAGTGAGGTTGTGAGGTGGAATATTGGTCGCCATACCAACGGCAATACCAGAAGAGCCATTTACCAATAAGTTGGGTACTTTTGTCGGCAAGACTTCGGGGATTTGCTCTTGGTTATCGTAGTTTGGTACGAAATTAACGGTTTCTTTGTCGAGATCGGCAAGGAGTTCGTGCGCGATCTTCGCCATTCTGATCTCGGTATAACGCATTGCCGCGGCTGAGTCGCCGTCGATCGAACCAAAGTTGCCTTGGCCATCAACTAGCATATAGCGGAGCGAGAAAGGCTGGGCCATACGAACAATCGTGTCGTAGACCGCGGAATCACCGTGTGGGTGATATTTACCGATTACATCACCAACAACACGTGCTGATTTTTTGTATGGCTTATTAAAATCGTTCTTCAGTTCGTTCATGGCAAACAAAACACGGCGGTGAACCGGTTTTAGGCCATCACGTACATCGGGCAACGCGCGCCCAACAATAACGCTCATCGCATAATCGAGGTAAGACGTTTTTAACTCTTCCTCTATATTAACGGGGAGAATTTCGTTAGCGTTATCAGTCATAAACTGCTTAGTCCCTTTATCTTGGTTTATTGCAAGCGTTTGCGTTATTTCTAACCCGCTTCGCTTTGCTCTTTATATGGGTCGTTGTGTAACACTTGATACTACCATCAGTATTTAAATTTATGTAGCGCTTAATTCGATATTCACGATGAGATTAACCCAAGCGGCTAAAAAAACATCAACTAACACAATTTACCGTGGATTCCATGCCAAAACACACCAAACTGGGTTAGTCTATTTGCCACTATTTATTACCAGAAGACGATTTTCGCCATTATGACTACAGAGACGCTCTCACAAAATGTCGATCACGATGAGATTAATAAGTTTGCCGAACTTGCCACGCGATGGTGGGACCTTGAAGGTGAATTTAAACCGCTTCACGCGATCAACCCTTTGCGCCTTGATTTCATCCAACAGCACTGCAATGGCCTGCATGGCTTAAAAGTAGTAGATGTGGGTTGTGGTGGTGGCATCTTAGCCGAAGCGATGGCTAAAATGGGGGCGACAGTTACTGGCATCGATATGGCTCAAGCCTCATTGGAAGTAGCAAAACTTCACGGCCTTGAATCTGGCGTTGCCGTCAAGTACGAGCAAACGACCGCAGAATCGTTTGCCGATAAATACGCTCAGCAATTTGATGTGGTTACTTGTATGGAAATGCTTGAGCACGTACCCGATCCCGCTTCCGTTGTCGCGGCCTGTGCAAAACTCGTGAAGCCCGGTGGCCATGTATTTTTCTCTACATTAAACAGAAACATCAAATCCTACTTGTTTGCCATTGTCGGCGCAGAGTACCTAATGAACCTTGTGCCCAAAGGAACGCATCAGCACGATCGTTTCTTGAAACCGGCAGAACTGATCGATATGGCAGATCGATCGGATCTACTTACACGCCATGCAACAGGTCTGCACATGCATCCGTTGAATCAGACGTTCTACCTTTCAGATACAAACATTGATGTGAACTATTTGTTGCATTGCGAGCCCGCACTGTAACAAACACAACATCTAGTGTTTATAGCAAACTATAGGCACTAGATGTTTCGCTTACTAATTTTCAGAGTTAAACACAAGCAAAATAATTTTTTGTTTTTTTATTCGTATAAAAGCACTTGCATTCGCTAAAAATGCCGACATTTGATTGCTATTAGGTGAGTCACTACTAACCTATTTTTTAACCGCCGCAGATCATGGGTTTTAACCCCAGATATTGGGTTGCATTATGTCTAAAACCTCACTATCTTGTGTCTTATCCGACACACTTTCGTCAACGATCTGTCATAAAAATGCAATAATACAAGATCGCAGTATTGATGGTCGGATCCCCACGTGGTTGATGGGGCATTTAAAGATAGCAAAAACAAAAGAATGGGTCATAAACCCACGCTTCAAGCGCTAATAGACAACATGGTCAGTATCAATGAATAATAATCTATACGTCACCAAGCGTAATGGTGAGAAAGAATCCATCGATCTGGATAAAATTCACAAGGTCGTCGAATGGGCAGCCAAAGGATTGAACAACGTTTCTGTTTCTCAAGTAGAAATTAAAGCCCAAATCCAATTCTATGACGGTATTAAAACCGAAGACATCCATGAGACACTAATCAAGTCAGCATCTGACCTTATCTCAACAGATGCGCCAGACTACCAGTACCTGGCCGCTAGACTTGCTATCTTTCACTTGCGTAAAAAAGCATACGGTCAGTTTGAGCCCCCTACACTTTTGAGTCATGTCAAAAAGATGGTAGAGATGAGCAAGTATGACGAGCACTTGCTTGCTGACTACACAGAAAGTGAATTTGCTGAAATGGACGAGTACATCGACCATTGGCGTGATATGAACTTCAGTTACGCTGCGGTTAAGCAACTTGAAGGTAAATACTTAGTACAAAACCGCGTGACTGGCGAAATTTATGAGAGTGCGCAGTTCCTTTATATACTGGTCGCTGCGTGCTTATTTGCTAAATATCCGCAATCTGAACGTCTTGGTTATATCAAGCGTTTCTATGACGCTGCTTCCACGTTCAAGCTGTCATTGCCTACGCCTATTATGGCTGGCGTGCGTACGCCAACCCGTCAGTTCAGTTCATGTGTATTGATTGAAACCGGTGATAGCCTAGATTCAATTAATGCAACCGCTAGTGCTATCGTGAAGTACGTAAGCCAACGCGCTGGTATCGGTGTAAATGCAGGCAGAATCCGTGCACTTGGTAGCCCTATCCGTGGTGGCGAAGCATTCCACACAGGTTGTATACCTTTTTATAAGTACTTCCAAACAGCCGTCAAAAGTTGTTCACAAGGTGGCGTGCGCGGTGGTGCAGCAACCTTGTTCTACCCACTTTGGCACATGGAAGTAGAATCACTGTTGGTACTGAAAAACAACCGTGGTGTTGAAGAGAACCGCGTGCGTCACCTTGATTACGGTGTTCAGTTCAACAAGTTGATGTATCAGCGCATGATGAAAGACGATTACATCACCTTGTTCAGTCCTTCAGATTGTCCTGGAATGTACGATGCTTTCTTTGCTGATCAAGACAAATTTGAAGAGTTGTACGTCAAGTACGAAAACGACGATAGCATTCGTAAGAAGCGTATAAAGGCGATGGAATTGTTCAGCCTGTTTATGCAAGAGCGAGCAAGTACGGGACGTATTTACCTACAAAACGTTGATCACTGTAATACTCACAGCCCATTTAACCCCGAAGTCGCGCCGGTCCGTCAGAGCAACTTATGCCTAGAGATCGCATTGCCGACCAAGCCACTAGAGCACGTCAATGACGAAAACGGCGAAATTGCATTGTGCACACTGTCGGCGTTTAACTTAGGTGCAATCGAATCACTTGACGATTTCGAAGAGTTGGCCGATTTGGCAGTCCGTGCGTTGGATAGTTTGCTCGATTATCAAGACTACCCCGTTCCGGCGGCGTACCACGCCACTATGAACCGTCGTACTTTGGGCGTTGGTGTGATTAACTTCGCTTATTATCTGGCGAAAAACGGCGTCAAATATTCTGACTTCAGTGCGAACGGTCTGATTCACCGTACGTTTGAAGCCATGCAATACTACTTGCTCAAGGCGTCTAATAATCTCGCCAAAGAAAAAGGCGCATGTCCTAAATTTGACGAAACTACGTACTCTCAAGGCATACTGCCAATAGATTCGTACAAGAAAGACCTAGATAAAGTGTGTGACGAACCTCTTCGTTACGATTGGGAAGGGTTGAGAAAAGATATTTTAGAGCACGGCTTACGCAACTCTACATTGTCAGCATTAATGCCGTCAGAAACGTCATCACAAATTTCAAACGCGACCAACGGTATTGAGCCTCCTCGCGGCCATATCAGTATTAAGTCGAGTAAAGACGGTGTGCTTAAGCAAGTTGTACCTGATTACGAAAACTTAAAAGATCAGTATGAATTATTGTGGGATATTCCGTCGAACGATGGCTACCTACAACTTGTCGGTATTATGCAAAAGTTTGTCGACCAAACTATTTCGGCAAACACCAGTTATGATCCAAGTAAGTACGAAAACAACAAGGTACCGATGAAGTTGTTGTTGAAAGACTTACTGACAACATACAAGTTGGGTGTAAAAACCTTGTACTATCACAACACGCGTGATGGTGCATCAGACACATCGTCGCTTGAAGTCAAACAACAAGCACAAAAACCACAAGCTCAAGAAGTGGTGATTGAAGAAGATGACGGATGTGAAGGCGGTGCATGCAAAATTTAGCATGCACCCAGTAACAAGAAACGCAGCAAGAACTCCTATAACAAGCGATTCGTTTTAAAGTGGTCAGTCGATGAGATACACAACATTTAACCAAAAGAGCATTAATCCGTTGGCCGAGCCAATGTTTTTCGGTAACCCGGTAAACGTGGCACGGTACGATCAGCAAAAACATTCGATTTTCGAAAAACTGATTGAAAAACAAATCAGCTTTTTCTGGCGTCCAGAAGAAGTCGACGTGTCAAAAGATCGCGTAGATTTTCAGGGTTTAACTGAGTCAGAAAAACATATCTTTATTTCTAATTTAAAGTATCAAACACTACTGGACTCGGTACAAGGTCGAAGCCCTAACATCGCCCTACTACCGATTGTGTCGCTACCAGAATTAGAAACGTGGATCGAAACGTGGTCCTTCTTTGAAACTATTCACTCTCGCTCTTACACGCACATTTTGCGTAATTTGTTTAGCGACCCAAGTGATATTTTCGAAGATATCGTGGTTAATGATGAGATAAAACGCCGGGCAACAGACATTTCCCAGTACTACGACGATCTCATTTTGGCAACGCAGTTGTGGCAAACTCGCGGCGAAGGCACACACGAGGTTGACGGTGAACCCTACCTTGTGACGAAGCGAGAACTGAAGAAAAAGCTATACCTTTGCATGAATTCAGTTAACGCTTTAGAAGCGATTCGTTTTTATGTTTCTTTTGCATGTACGTTTGCGTTCGCGGAACGCGAATTGATGGAAGGTAACTCAAAGATTATCCGTCTAATCGCTCGCGACGAAAACCTGCACCTCACATCAACACAGCACATTTTGAACATTTGGGCGAAGGGCAAAGATGATCCTGAAATGGCTGAAATTGCTGAGGAGTGCAAAGAAGAAGCGTTGGCGATCTTTATGAAAGCGGTTGAGCAAGAAAAAGAATGGGCCGACTACCTATTCAAAAGCGGCTCAATGATTGGCCTAAATCGCGATATACTTTGCCAGTACGTTGAATACATAGCTAATCAACGTATGGCAGCTATTGGCCTTGGTCAGCCGTTTGACGTCAGCAGTAACCCTCTTCCTTGGATGAACAACTACTTGAACTCTGACAATGTTCAAGTTGCACCACAAGAGTCAGAAATCAGTTCATACCTAGTCGGTCAGATTGATGCTGCGGTAAGTGAAGAAGACTTCGCCGATTTCGAGCTCTAATCCTCCTACTCGATGAGTAAACCTACCGATGCTCTCCACATCGACATTGTCGATGTGGGCAGCATAGAAGCGAAGCCAGACTGTACCCTATTAGAAAGTTTAGAGTCGCAGGGCATACATATACATTATCATTGTCGCGAGGGGTTCTGTGGTGCATGTCGCTCAACCTTGTTAGAGGGCGACGTTGACTATACCACTGATCCCCTAGCCTATTTCGACGACGATGAAATTCTACCGTGTTGTTGTGTGCCCAAAACACCGCTAAAAATTAAAGTTCAGCAATAACACGCCATCGCATCTGAATGAATGGTCGTCTCAGTCTGTGCTTGTCTCGAGCTAAACGTTCAACTAATCACGACAAGTACTATTGGATATCGCCCCCTACTGGCAGTCCGCTCGGTACGGAAGTCGGAATATCACGATAGAACTGATTGGCATCTAATGTTCGCAAAAAACGTTCAATATCTCCAAAGTCGCTTTCATCAAGTGTAACTTGTAAGTCGTCTCTTTCTTCATAAGCGGCTATCGCAGCACGCAGGGTCGTATGAGAGCCATCGTGCATGTACGGCGCAGTAAAACCTATATTTCGTAACGTTGGGGTCCTGACAGCCTGGTTCCCGATAACTATATCGTCTGCATGGATGAGATTGTCTGACAACATCGGGCCTGAATGGCAGCGGGCGCAGCCACCATCTATAAATTTGTTTAGCCCGATTATTTCTTGCTCCGTAAAGACATCGGGATCACCATTTAAAAATTGGTCAAATTTTGAATTTGTCGCGATAATTTTGCGCTCAAACGTTGCTACCGCACGAAGAATATTGGTTTCATTGATAGCGTCGGCGTCATCAAAAGCGTCGTCAAACAGGGAGACGTATTCGGGGATACTTTGTAATCGCATGACAATGTCATTCATGATCTCACTTTGAGGAACGTTAAAGCCACGCATCTCGATATCACTTAGCAAAGGTTGCAGCGCTTGTGCTTCTAGTGTGTCGACTCGAAGATCCCAGAAAAACCCTCCCGATGAAAAATGCTCAGTCGGTATCACTAGTCCCATTCCGGTAAACGCTGTATTAATTATGGTTGGTGAATGAAACTCTGTTAATAGCGTTCCTCCACGGTTGGGCCCCAAACCTATGCCATCGGAACCAATCGAAACGGGTCGACCATCGGCCCAGCCAAAATCAGGATGGTGACACGATGCACAGGCGACGTTTTGGTCACCTGATAAAATAGGGTCCCAGAAAAGTAATTCTCCTAGTATTTCTTTACTGACTCGAAACGGATTATCTGCGGGATAAATGGAGGTTTGTGGCAACGGTGCAAAAATCGAGGAGTAATCTCTTGCGATTGGATCTGGCGCAATACCATCATCGTTACACCCCGATAACAGCATGACTAACCCTACTCCACTGACAACTTTTAAATACATTGAACGTCCCTTCTATAAGCGGTAGCGACGCCTATTTTGCGACGGGCAATGTCTAAAAAATGTCAATAAATGAGTTAAACGTGTGGTCCGAACAACATTGTCTAATTCTCGTCTTGTATATGGTTGTACCTACCTTAATGACATGGTGACGCCGGGTTCACTTCGCCATTGTTTGGGAGTTTTTCCGTACAAGCGTTTGAATTCACGACTAAACTGTGACGCGCTGATATAACCTACATCCATCGCCGCTTCGCTGACCGTTTTACCCGATGCAATTTTCATCGCAGCGTTGTTCAGTCGCATAGACTTTACAAATTGAAGCGGTGACATTGATGTGGCGTGTTTAAATTTTCGATGAAAGACAGCACGACTCATTCCTATCTTAGCCGCGACAGATTCAATATTGATGTCGTTTGATAGGTTACTGGTCAAATATTCAATCGCTCTTGCCATGTCATTGCCGAGATTAAAACTCGCCATTATCCCCTGCCCAGCATCACTCCGTAATACAGCGAAATAAAACTCTTTTAAACGACTATCACCAAGTATATTTGCCTCAATCGGATCGTCTAACGTTTGAATAAGGCGATATAAAGCATTAGCGAAACGTGAGTCCCAGGATGACAATATCAAGCCGTCACTGTCTGTTGGGCGAGTACTTAATTGCGTTGCTTCCGTTCCCAATTTAACAACCAGTTCTGTCATCACCCGGGTATCCAGTGAGACATACACTCCCACTAACGGCTCAGAAATTGACGCCTGTGGTGTACCCGCTTCTACAGGGATGGAAAACGTACAAGACATAAAGGACTCATTGTCGTAGCTAAACCGTTTACCGTTTAAAATGGCCTCTTTCTGTCCATTCAGAATAATAATAATGGCTGGCTCATAGACTGCAGGGGCACATTGAATTGCCTCGGTCACTTTAAATAACTTCACCCCGGGTATTATCGTATCTTTTAGCCCATCACTATCGAGATTGGCCGATACCATTGCCAAAAGCTCTCGCTTAAACCATTCAACACTTTGCAAATTCCACCCCATCGATACAAATAGGCAAGTAAAAGAGAGTAATACGCCTTTTTGTCAAGCCTAATAGCCAATATTGTACATTTACTGAAAACGATACGTGATTTTACCTGTTTTGCAATAACAAAATCCGGTCGGCAACTTAACGTTTTAGGAGTATACGATGAATAAAAAGCACTTTGATCAGAAAGGCTGGTTACCCGAAAAAATGGGCTCACTTGACGGTAAAACCTTTGTTGTCACAGGGGCCAATACAGGCGTTGGGTTTGAAGCGACTAAAATACTTTTGAGCAAAGGCGCCAGTGTGGTCATGCTCAACAGGAACGTAGAAAAATCAAAAGCCGCTAGTGCTAGTCTTGCTCAACATGTTCATCCCAACAGCCAGTTAAGGTTTGTACAAATGGATTTAGCCGATTTAACGTCAGTAAGACAAGCGGCTGAACAAATAAAACAACTCACGCCACGTATCGATGCTCTAATTTGCAACGCCGCCATTGCTCAGGTCGCAAAGCACACTCTCACTGTCGACGGTTTCGAAAGTCAGTTAGGCGTTAATCACTATGGTCATTTTTTGTTGTGCGAGTTGTTGTTTAATGCCATTGAATCGGCTGCTGGGCGCATTGTCGTTATTGGTAGTGAAGGTTATAAAATGGGTTTAAAGACCATCCAGTTTGACGACATGAACTGGAACAAAAACTATCATCCTCACAAAACGTATTGCCACAGTAAACTTGCGCAAGTTTACTTTGCCTATGAGTTGCAAAGGCGCGTCGACAAGCATGGATTGTCAACAAAAGTGTATGTGTGCCACCCGGGCGCGTCTAAGACCTCATTGATTAACGAGAATGCACCACGCGTTACCCGCTTTTTGTTTTCAATCATGGCAACCCTTCCCATTGTACAAACCGCGGAACAAGGTGCTTACCCAGCTTTAATGTGCGCAACAGAACCATCTTTGCCCCAACGTGCTTACTATGGGCCTACTGGAACCATGAATTGGGTAGGCCCAGTGGATTCCTGCGATGTCGAGTCTTTTGTTTGGGATGAAAATATCGCGAAGAAACTTTGGGAGGTATCGGCACTTGCCACACAAAGCAAGTGGCAAATTTAACGCCTTCTTTTTTTATTTTGCTCTCGATGCGATCACAAGAGTAATCCCACCAAGGACCAGTAAACTGGCGACAACCAGTTTGCTGGTTATTTCTTCATTCAAGAGCATTACACCGAATAAAATTGCAATAACGGGGACACTTAGTTGCAAGGTCGCCGCTATATTCACGCTCAGCCTTGGTAGTACTTTGTACCAAATTGCATATCCCATGCCAGAGGTCACGACGCCTGATAGCGTTGCCAAAATCACGCCATTCATGGATAGTTGAACTTGCCCCCAATTCAGCCAGCCACCAAAAACAAGCAACGCCATTGGTAGACTCCATAAGAAGTTTTGCGCAGTATGGCTTGTTGGATCCGTTGTTCCTTTACCTTGAATGCTATACACGGCCCACGCCACACCTGCTAATGCCATGGCAATAGAAGGCAAAAGAGCGCCTTGATTCGATTCAGGGTTGAGCAGCCACACAACACCGATTACCGCTACCGAAAAACCAGACCACTGTATCTTCGTAAAGGGCTCACGCTTCACTCTTGACCAGACCAACATACTGATTTGCACGAACCCAAATAGCAATAATGCCCCCAAACCCGCGGGAAGCACCACGTAGGCCATCGAGAAAGCGATGGCATATACAAAGAGTGCCAAAGCGGAAATAAATACTGAGCGACTAGGGATAAATAGAGACGGGTTTCGATGCTTAATCAATACAAGAGCGATTAAAAACAACGCCCCACTTGCGAGTCTCAGAAAGGTAAAAGAAATAGGGTCAATGTGCGAGTCCGCCAATGCCATGCGGCACAACACCGAATTGCCAGCAAACGCCAACAAAGACAATACAACCCAAAATACAAAAGACATCTATTTCACTACGCCAAAAATGAAAATTAACCATAAAATTGATTTCATATAGATTCCACTCTTTCGGTAAGGCTTAACGCCCCAATAATGGGCCGAGGCACTCAGTGCGTAGGTCCATCCGTGAGGCGACATTAATTGACTTGTTATGTAATTTGCTTGTTTCCGCTGACATACGCAATAACTAGCTCGTGTAATTTGGGAGCATACTCAGAGTAATCTTCGGTTGCGTTGTTACTAATAAAGTACCACTCATTGCTTAGTGAAAGCCCGAAATCTATTACCTGCTGCCTATATGGATTAGGTATCTTAGAAAGAGTATCTGGTAATCTAGATTCAATTAGAATCATCGAATAATGATGACTTACAACTGAATCAGGTAATTCAATTGCAGCGCAATCTTGCTTCAATTGTTCTATTTTCTCGTCTATCTCGTTCATTTCACATAACGCCCAACTTAGGGGCAATAACACGCAGGCTAAACTTGGAGCAAAGCGACTGAGCGTAAGCGTATTTGTCCCAGAGAGCGAGTATCTAAAGTGGCTTGTTAGCTGCCCCAATCCTCATCCAATATCTCCTTTCTCTTTGCAAGATACTCTTCTTTTGAGAGTAAGCCATCTTTGTAGAGTGCCTCTACTTTTCTTAATTTTTCTGCATAGCAGTTATGAGGATTACGGCTAAAAAACTGTGCATCATCTTGAAACTTAAGGTCATGATCCGTTACTTCATGATGAAGGCTACTTTTTGAGAAAATTGAATTACGAAAAGCTTGATAGCCTTGGGTAATAACAACAAAACACCAAACAACGATAAATATTTTTACAAAACTAGGCATGCTAGAAAAATCGAATGCCATGAATGCGATCAAAAGCATACCGATACTGACGATAAAACTTACCGTCGCGTTGTATTTTGATTCTTTTGTTTTAGATGATCCCTGCAATCTCATTGTTTAATCCTTTAAGCTAGAACGAAAGCTGATATTAAGCTAAGGGGCAAAAGCACAATGCGATAACGGCGAAGCCGCATTGTGTTTTTGTCCCAGCAGCCCGCGGAGCGGGTTGCGACTTGAGCATTTTGTTAAGTGTTTCTACACCGCCAATCCATTGATAGCAGTTCCTTTTCACCTTCAAGTTGGCCAATTTTAACATATACATTAATTCCTTGATTATATGTTCTATTATCAGTTACGACCGAAAGAAAAGGCTCTTGCCAAAATTTATCTTGATTCAGGCAAATATACATCTCGCCCGTGAAGCGTACTTGGTTGTGTTTCGTTAGCGAAGGAATCAAGCCTGAAACGCCATCATACCAAATACCCTCTTGAAGTTGGTCTGTAAGGATTTCGGCAGCAATGTATTCGAAGGATGAGGATACCATTCCTTTGTACAAGTCTAATTGCTCCCCTGTGAGCAAGCGTTCAATATTACTTACGAATCTATTAATAGCTTCAGATTTCACGTAACACCTTACACCCACATAAAGGGCAGTAACACGCAGGCTAAAATGGGGGCGAAGCGACTGAGCCTAAGGTCCCAGCGAGCGCCTGCAAAAGACTAAAGTTGATTGCTATGCCTCTGCCTCATATTGCCCCAATATCGCAGATATTAAAAACTCTTCTTTTACGCCACTACCTTCAATTTGATCTAGACGGTTACGCAGCAGATAAAACTCGCTTTCCGATTTTACTTTACTGCGCTTGATAATGCGCTGAACTCTACTACTTAGCTTTTCTTGGTAGTTGGGTACTACCTCATTTAGTGTGCTGTAGTAAGTTTGAAATGCTTTTTCACGGAGGCTTGGCTTCATTTCCTCGAATAACATGGATAACTCGTTCACCCCCTGCTCTAGTCCTGCAGCAATTACCGATTTAGGAGCAGGAAAACTATTGTTTGCTACCCAAACACTAATTTGCTCAATAGAAATTGAAAAACCATCTATTAATAGTTGTAGCTCTTTATTTTCTGTATCTGACAGCTCAGCAACCAACCTCTGGCATATTTCAAAATAAACATCGAATTTTGTTTTACGCATAAGCTTCAATTTTCCGAAAAGCATAGGCCTAGACACAATGACTCCCGGTAAAAGTGCTAAACCCCGCATTTTCGTGGGTTAACTTTTCAGCCAGAGCCATAATTAGTTTGTTCAAT
>CAWUJV010000085.1:0-18460 GCA_963922845.1 uncultured Alteromonas sp. | reverse complement strand
AAAAGAGAAACACATAAAAACTTGGGTGGACGGCGTAACGTCTGTTGCCGCTGACCACAATCTAAATATAGTCATATCTATTGATTAAATAAAATAGATAAATTTGATTGTTCTAATCTAAAAATACGACTGAACTTGCCTGAGAGTTAACGGCTTGATATGTAGAAATAAAAAGCCTAGCGTGATGCTAGGCTTTGGAAAAATGATATCTATTTAGTGAATTGACTAAGCTAGGCCCAGTTTTTTCTCTAGATAATGAATGTTGGTTCCGCCTGCGAAGAAGTTCTCATCCGCCATGATACGTTGTTGTAACGGCACATTTGTCTTTATGCCATCGATCACTAACTCATCAAGAGCATGACGCATACGCGCAATCGCTTCATCTCGACTTTCGCCGTAGGTAATCAATTTACCAATCATTGAATCGTAATAAGGCGGCACAGAATAGCCCGTGTATATATGCGATTCCCAACGTACACCTAGACCACCAGCTGCGTGGAACATCTTAATGTTTCCTGGGCTTGGGATGAAAGTGTCTGGATCTTCGGCATTGATACGACATTCGATAGCGTGGCCGCGAATCTTGATTTGCTCTTGTTCAATAGCTAACGGTTGACCAGCAGCAATTCGAAGTTGTTCTTTGATCAAGTCTACGCCAGTAATCATTTCAGATACTGGGTGTTCAACCTGAATACGGGTGTTCATTTCAATGAAGTAAAACTCGCCGTTTTCATAAAGAAACTCGAATGTACCCGCGCCGCGATAGCCGATTTCAATACAGGCTTTACGGCAGCGATCACCAATCTTGTTACGCATTTGCTCTGAAATACCAGGTGCTGGCGCTTCTTCAACCACTTTTTGGTGGCGACGTTGCATTGAACAATCACGCTCTCCAAGGTGTATAGCATTACCTTGACCGTCAGCCAGTACTTGAATTTCAACGTGACGAGGGTTCTCAAGGAATTTTTCCATGTAAACGACGTCATTGTTAAACGCGGCACCGGCCTCTGCCTTGGTGGTTTCAATAGCGGCAATTAGCTCGTCTTCACCGCGAACTACGCGCATGCCTCGACCACCACCGCCACCAGCGGCTTTGACGATAATTGGGTAACCGATTCGCTTAGCGATACTTTTATTACGCTCTTGGTCGTCAGTGAGTGGACCATCTGAACCAGGAACACAAGGCACACCGGCCTTTTTCATCGCATTGATCGCGGCAACCTTGTCACCCATGATATTGATTGTCTCAGCCGTTGGGCCGATGAAAATAAAGCCGCTTTTCTCCACTGCGTCGGCAAAATCTGCGTTCTCAGAGAGGAAACCGTAACCTGGGTGAATAGCGATCGAATTCGTGACCTCGGCAGCCGCGATGATTCGCGGAATGTTGAGGTAACTCTCAGTCGCAGGCGCATTACCGATACAGATAGACTCATCGGCCAACAATACGTGCTTTAGATTTTTATCCGCCGTTGAGTGCACTGCTACTGTTTTGATACCTAGCTCTTTACACGCTCTAAGTATGCGCAGTGCGATCTCGCCGCGGTTTGCAATAAGTACTTTATCCAACATAGTCAGATCGCTTATTCAATAATGAAAAGAGGCTGGTCGAATTCAATAGCGTCTTGGTTTTCGACTAGGATTTCTTTAACCACACCAGCTTTATCAGCTTCGATTTGGTTCATCATTTTCATCGCTTCTACGATGCAAAGTGTGTCGCCAACGCTTACTTTCTGGCCTACCTCAGCAAAAGGTTTTGCCGTTGGTGAAGATGCGCGGTAGAAGGTACCAACCATAGGCGACTTAACAACATGTCCTGTAGGTACAGCAGCCTCAGCTGCAGGTGCAGCTTCTGCGACCGGAGCTGGTGCAGGCGCGACAGGCATCGCAGCAGGAGCGGGAATGCTGTAGTTCATTGGTGCAGCAGCTGCAGAACCACCACGGTGGATGCGAACAGACTCTTCACCCTCGGTGATCTCTAGCTCGGCAATGCCAGACTCTTCCACCAATTCGATGAGTTTCTTAATTTTTCTAATATCCATGTTCTGTCTCTGTTTAATTTTGCGGTTTGTACTTGTCAATTGCTGCTGTCAATGCCAGCTCGTAGCCCAAGGCGCCACATCCAACAATGACACCAGCAGCAATATCTGAAAAATAAGAGTGATGACGAAACGCTTCACGTGCGTGCACGTTAGAAAGATGAACTTCAAAGAAAGGAACCGAAATACTCAGAAGTGCGTCTCTTAACGCAATACTGGTGTGTGTAAAAGCGCCGGGATTGATAATAATGGCATCAACGTTACCCATCGCGCTGTGTATCTTATCTATGAGTTCGTGTTCAGCATTCGATTGATAGTGGTTTAGCGAAACGCCAACATGCTGCGCCTTGTTTTGCAACGCACTGACAATGTCATCTAGGCTTTGGTGACCGTATTTTTCTGGTTCTCGCTTACCTAACATGTTTAGGTTAGGCCCATTTATCAATAAAATTTCCATGAAAATGCTGCTATCTTTCGCTAACTGTTGTTGTTCTAACTATTTCAACAAAAAAATGTTCCGTTTGCACGAAAAAACAACAAAACGTTATCGGTTTTTCACTTAGTTTGTCGATTATAGAGGTTTAATTGTATTTGGCAGCAAAATACTGGTCTTATCAGGTGATATCGGAGCAAGTTTCCGTACAGTTGGTAGGGTTTTATGGTGCTTTTCGCTGATATTCGGTAAATGAAAAAGGCACAGACTGATATTTACCATTAGTTTTGGCGTAGTACACGCCAAAATGTAGGTGAGGCATGGAAGAAAACCCCGTATTCCCGGAATATCCGATCATTTCACCTGCTACAACCCTTTGTCCACGTTCAACGACAACACCGTTTTGTTTGAGATGAAAGTACTCTCCTGTCGTGTTGTCATCGTGAAGGACAATAATGTAGTTTGCGTACTTTCCGTATCGACTGCTTGCGCCGCCTCGGTTATGACGCTCTTCCAGCGATATCACTATGCCATCTCGAGCAGCGTAAATGGGTGTGCCAACAGGCATGGCGATATCGACAGCATACCGGTCTGGTCCGCGGTGAGAGTATCCTCCATTAAACCCTTGGACGATTCGATATTGTGACCGAGACATTGCAGGATAGTAGTAACTGGCAGACCTGTCGTGTTGTGCATTTAACACGCCCGCTGTCCAGCGCGCCGTCATGTTGCGCCAAAATCGGCGTTCTGACGTTGTCGTATCGACAACAATAGGGTCGTCGTGATCCAATTGAAACGAGCGAGTGTCACTGTAATTGGTATCTGGCATATCTGCCAATGTTACCACGACTGGAAACGGGGCGATTCGTTGCAGCTCTATGCGAAATTGGTCTTTTTCTGGTTTTAACGACACGCAAAACCAGTTTTCAAAACAGGCGTCTCTAGCCAACGCCCCAAATGTACTTAGCGTGAATAGTAATAGCGTCGCAAGACCAATAAAGTAAGACGTGCTTTTATTGGTCTTGCGCATAGACTAACTCGCTTATTGGTTGAATAAACGGTTGACGTGATCGGCAAATGGGTCTGCCTTCATAAAGCCAGTAATTCGACCTTGCGAAAGCTCGTTGCCCTGCTTGTCAAAGAACAGGATAGTTGGTAAACCCAAAATGAAGAACTCTTTTTGGAACTCGATGTTGACCGGTGTGTTGTCCGTTAAATCGATTTGCATCCACACCGTTTCACTCAAGGCATCGACTACTGTCGGCGCTGGGAACGTGTACTTCTCAAACTCTTTACACGCGACACACCAATCAGCGTATAAATCAACCATTACGGATTTACCCTCGGCGTTCGCGGCCGCCAGTTTCTCTCGAAAGTCATCCAAGTTTTTAACCACTAGGAATTCTGGGTGACTTACACTGTGCGAATCTGACTCTGCACTATCAGTGTGATTGGCATCAGTGACATCTGATTGATGGTTACTTGCTGGTGCTGAACCTGTTGTTGTCTTGACCACAGCCGCATTTGCCGATGAAGACGACGTATAAACAACATCACTGTGTAATTGAGGAATATTGATGTATCCAAACATTGCACTTGCAAATAGGCCGACAAAAATAACCATGTTTCGAGCGCCTTTTGCAAACGTCGCTGCAGTAGATTGATTAACGGTGTAGTAGTAACTAAACGCGATCAATCCCAATGCTGCCCACAATAGATTAGTGTAATCACTGATCCACATGCGTTCGACAAACAAGATTGCCACCGTCAGCATCATGAAACCGAAAGTAACCTTGACGATATTCATCCATGCACCCGCTTTAGGCAGAAGTTTTCCGCCGGTCATACCGAATAGGATTAGCGGAATACCCATTCCTAAGCTTAATACGTACAGCGAAACGAAGCCCAATACCATATCGCCTGATTGCGCGATAAATAACAAAATGGCCGTAAGTGGGGCCGTCGTACAAGGCGAAGCAACGAGGCCGGATATCACGCCCATGACAAACACGCCGAGCGTATTACCACTTTTTTGACTATTACTAAGGTTGTTAAGCTTTACTTGCCAAGATGAAGGTAACTGTATTTCATACGCGCCAAACATGGCCGCAGAAAGTGCGATAAACAACGCAATCATTACGCCCAATACGGCGGGGTGTTGAAGCATTGCCTGAAATTGAACACCGGCTGACGCAACGACAAGACCTAATATAGAGTAGGTAATGGCCATACCTTGAACATATACAAAAGACATCCAAAAGGCTTTTGATAGCTTTATTTCTTTTCCTTGCCCAATAACAATACTGGATAGGATTGGATACATAGGGAATACACAGGGGGTAAAGGCAAGCCCCAAACCTAATGCAAGAAATAGCAATAGTGTGGTAAGCAGACCATCTTTTGAAGACAGTCGGTCTGCCAATTCGAATTGGCTCGAACGCACTGGGGCGTCATTTGAACTTTCTTCTTTATCCGCGTCAGTCACTGGAGTGTCAGATGAGCTAATTGAACTCGATGTGACTTCTGACAGATAAATCACTTGGGTTGTTGGTGGATAGCAAAGCCCTGCTTCTGCACACCCTTGATAGCGAAGTTTTACAACGCCATCTTTAACCGAAGAAAGGATTGGATAGCTAATTTCGACGTTGTTATAGAATACATCTGAAATTCCAAAAAATTCGTCTTCGATCTGTTCGGCCGCGGGGAAGGTAGGCTCACCTACTTCCGCGTTTTTGGTCACAACTTTGAATTGCTTCTTATATAAGTAGTACCCATCTGCAATATCAAACTTTACGGTGAGCGTGTTTCCACGTTGAGCAAAATCAAATACAAAGGCTTGCTCAACGGGTAGGAACTCCGGCTCATCACTGAACAGGTCAGACAGTCCATTGTCGTTACTAATTTGTGCATAACTGGTTGTTGGCAGCGCTGTGATAAACGCCATCAAAAACAGCAGCAGGTGTCGAATTTTCATTTACGTCACTATCCTATTTACTTCTTTATTGCAGTTTGCTCGGTGATCCACTGACCGTAGCTTTCGCTAGCTGACGCATTGTGAACTACAACCCATTCGGGTACGTCATACGGATGCAGCATTTCGACCAACGCAAATGCGTTTTCAATATTGTGTTCTGTCGTTTTGATGATGAGCTGGAATTCCCGGTCCGTTACTACATCGTTTTCCCAGAAATAAACTGATGTCACATCTGGAATAATCTTGACGCAAGCCGCCAATTTCTTATTTACCAAGGCTTTCGCGATGGCATCTGCGGTTGCGTTATCCGGCACAGTACAATAAACAACACATATCTTCATTGTTAAGCTCCCTGTCGCCGAGCACACCAATCTTTGCGTTAAAGCGAGACTCGCAAAGATCCTGCGCCCGATAAGACCTGATTGATAGTGAGATTCTTTCAATCAAAAGTCTAACACGGCAAATAATACCATCGCGTATAGGATTCAGTTCATCGTAATGTCGAATATATAACATTGTTAAATGGTAATTCTCCCCCATCTCTACTAATAACAGGGTGTGTTGACCTTGGCCTCGCGATTCTAAATTCGCGCGCTCTAATCAAAAACGCACGCTGCAATGAACATTTTGTTGGGTTTAGAATCCAACAGGTAATCGCGCCATTGAAGAGGTTGTTTTGAAAATTCTGTTTTTGTTGTTCGCCATCATGCCCATCGTTGAAATTGCCTTGTTAGTGCAGGTTGGTGGCATGATTGGTGGTTGGAATACCATCGCCATTGTGATTATCACCGCGGCCTTAGGGGCATTTTTAGTCAAGCGAGAGGGTTTACAGACCCTTCAAACTGCACAGCTAAAAATGCAGCGTCAAGAAATGCCAGCCAGAGAACTAACCGAGGGTTTATTGTTGCTTGTTGCTGGTGTGTTGTTAGTCACACCGGGTTTTGTAACCGATGCTGTAGGCTTCTTCCTTGTGCTACCGCCATCCCGGGGCTGGTTGGCGAGTCAGTTATCAGGGAAACTATTGATGAAAGTAGTTACGCCCTCACCCTATCAAACCCAAGGTCAATGGCAACAGCCCACTCGTGGTAATGACGATATTATTGAAGGGGAATTTACCGATCAAACGGCCAATGACCCTAAAAACCGCCTCGATTAGTAAAGTCACACAGGTGTGACGATCGCGCTCGACGTCGTCCTCTGTGCTGTAGAACAAGCCTTGATATTGCGCGAAATTTGTACTTCAACGGTCGGTGGGTCGTTGCTGACCCACTTTTTTTCCAACACATTTCAAATTTTTTCGACTTTTTTGTAAAAAAACCTTGAGATCGTGTGGGTACTCCCCCATTTATCCACGCAGACACTATTTTAGCCACCTTGGTGGCATTACATAAAAATGTGGTGTGACTGAATAACCTCAGGACGCTGCATTAACATCATCAATAAAACATTATTGGAATTTTCAGGAGATTTGAAAATGGCAATTCGTCCTTTACATGACCGCGTAATCATCAAACGCGCAGAGCAAGAAAGCAAATCTGCTGGCGGTATCGTTTTGACTGGTTCTGCAGCAGAAAAATCTACTCGCGGTGAAGTTATCGCAGTAGGTAATGGTCGCGTTCTAGATAACGGTGAAGTAAAAGCTCTAGACGTTAAAGTTGGCGACACCGTTATTTTCAACGACGGTTACGGCGTAAAAACAGAAAAGCTTGATGGCGAAGAAGTGCTTATCCTTAGTGAGAGCGATATCTTGGCAATCGTTGAGTAATACAACCGTATCATCAAATATTAGAGGAATTTAAAATGGCAGCTAAAGAAGTACGTTTTGGTGATGACGCTCGTGCAAAAATGCTTAACGGCGTAAACATCCTAGCAAATGCAGTAAAAGTAACCTTGGGCCCTAAAGGCCGTAACGTTGTCCTAGACAAGTCATTCGGCGCACCGACTATCACTAAAGATGGTGTATCTGTTGCGAAAGAAATCGAGCTAGAAGACAAGTTCGAAAACATGGGCGCACAGATGGTTAAAGAAGTCGCGTCAAAAGCAAACGACGAAGCGGGCGACGGTACCACTACTGCTACAGTACTTGCGCAAGCAATCGTAACTGAAGGTCTTAAATCAGTTGCTGCTGGCATGAACCCAATGGATCTTAAGCGCGGTATCGACAAAGCAGTTGCAGCAGCGGTTGAAGAGCTTAAAGGTCTTTCAACTGAATGTGCTGATAGCAAGTCTATTGCTCAGGTTGGTACTATCTCTGCAAACTCTGACGCAGAAGTTGGTCAAATCATTGCTGACGCGATGGATAAAGTAGGTAAAGAAGGTGTTATCACTGTAGAAGAAGGTCAAGCACTTCAAAACGAACTAGACGTTGTTGAAGGTATGCAGTTTGACCGTGGCTACCTATCTCCTTACTTCATCAACAACCAAGAAAATGGCACAGTTGAACTAGATAGCCCATTCATCCTTTTGGTTGACAAAAAAGTGTCTAACATCCGTGAATTGCTGCCGACTCTTGAAGGTGTAGCAAAAGCGTCTAAGCCTCTACTGATCATCGCTGAAGATGTTGAAGGCGAAGCACTTGCAACACTTGTTGTAAACAACATGCGCGGCATCGTAAAAGTAGCAGCGGTTAAAGCACCTGGCTTCGGTGACCGTCGTAAAGCAATGCTACAAGACATCGCTATCCTAACGGGTGGTACAGTTATCTCTGAAGAGATTGGTCTTGAGCTTGAAAAAGTACAACTAGAAGATCTAGGTACTGCTAAGCGCGTTGTTATCAACAAAGACAACACAACAGTGGTTGATGGTGCGGGTGAAGAAGCGGCAATCGAAGGTCGTTGCGTTCAAATCCGTGGTCAAATCGAAGAATCATCTTCTGATTACGACAAAGAAAAACTTCAAGAGCGTTTGGCTAAATTGTCAGGCGGTGTAGCGGTTATCAAAGTTGGTGCTGCAACTGAAGTTGAAATGAAAGAGAAGAAAGACCGTGTAGAAGACGCGCTTCACGCGACTCGCGCAGCGGTTGAAGAAGGTGTTGTTGCTGGTGGTGGTGTTGCACTTGTGCGCGCTGCGGCAAAAGTGGCTGACCTTAAAGGCGAAAACGAAGACCAGACGCACGGTATCAACCTAGCACTACGTGCAATGGAAGCGCCGCTACGTCAAATCTCTTCAAATGCTGGTGCTGAAGCGTCTGTTGTTGTTAACGCTATTAAAGGCGGCGAAGGTAATTTCGGTTACAACGCAGGTAACGACACTTACGGCGACATGCTAGAGATGGGTATCCTAGACCCAACTAAAGTCACACGTAGCGCACTTCAGTTCGCATCATCCGTTGCATCTCTAATGATCACAACAGAAGCAATGGTTGCTGAACTACCTAAAGAAGAAGCTGCTCCTGCAATGCCTGATATGGGCGGCATGGGTGGTATGGGCGGCATGATGTAATCATCTGCTAGCCATTAGCACTTTCAAAAGCCGGAGCTTAATCGCTCCGGCTTTTTTGTATCTCAAATTTTAACAACATATGTATTAGGCTTTTTTATTTGCAGTTAACAGCTGCCAACACACCCCAATGAACAAAAATGATAGTAGCCAAAATACGCTACCACCTCCAGAGCTTGGACTTGGCGTTACGTTTGGTGTTGGCGCTGGAGCTGGCGGAGGGGGTGTTGATACTTCGGTAACATTAACAACTACTGTTGTAGAACTAGTGTTTGCACCATCTGATACGTGTAGCGTAACGTTTGCTGTATTCCCACTAAAATTTTGAGGAATACTAACGCTGTGTTGATTGGTCGTTGCATCTATTTGTTGGTCAATACCTAGTTCTGGGCTTTCCAGTCTCACGGAAAGCCGATCTTTGTTCTTGTCCATTACTTCAAAACCAATGGTTGCCACACTGCCTTTTTCTGCTGAAATGATATCTTGTGCTGGGGCGATCGTTGGAGTACTGGCTGTTGGTATCACTGCTACGGCTACTTGTTGTCTGAGTGTTTTAGTACCATCTTTGATAATGAAAGCGAAACCTACATACTGCTCGGTAAAGACCTCGGGCGCTTCAAAGGTAACACGTTGTGTCGCGTTTGACAGTGTGACTTCCGGCCCCATAAATTGTCTAAAGTCTACTCGGGCGGCATTGGATGCCCCTTCTAACTGCCAGCTAATTGACACCTGCTCGCCTGCGTTAACTTGCTCTGATGACTGGGTGAACTTTACCGCTAAATTAGATCGAACTTTTTCTTCTGGTAAGGTGAAACGGTCTGCTGGTTTGCCAATATTGGCATAGTTGAAAGCGCCGTCTCTATATCGCGGGTTTTCTTGTGGTAGGGGCACAGAGTTGTCTTCAAAATACTGTGTTAACAGTTGATCAAGGCGAGCGACTTCATCTGGGTGAGATTCTGCCAGATTCTCACTTTCGTCGACATCTTGTTTTACGTTAAATAACTCGAATCGATCGGTTTGTCTCTGACCATAATAAAACGTTTTTATCAGTTTCCAATCCTCGTCGACGACAGTTGCTGATGGTGGGAGCCAGTCGGGTACTCTAGGTGCAGTAGGATAATATGTAATAATAGGTTTTCTCTCGAAAGCCTCCCCTTTGAGAATTGGTCGAATATCTTGGCCATCAACTTCATGGGCAATTGGCCACGAAATATCTAATCCATTGAGTAATGTTGGGTAGAAATCCGCAGATTGAATTGGCACTGCACTCAGAGTGTTTTCTTGTGTAAGACCTGGCCAAATAATAAACGTAGGTACTCGATTTCCTCCTGAGTATTGAGTGGCTTTACCTCCTCTAAGCGGGAAATTACTTGTAGGATGTATTTGTCCCAACACATCATACATATTTCCCCCATTATCCGACGTGAAAACAATAATGGTGTCATCTTCGATGCCCGCATCGACAAGGGCTTGCCACAAAATACCAATCGCATCGTCGAAGTGTTTTACCATAGCAGCATAGGTGCCACTGCGCTGGCTATTAAATGGGGTGCGTTTGTTTCTAAAATACTCAACACTTTCAGGTTGTGCGTTAAAGGGAGCATGGACCGAGAAAGGCCAGAAATTAACGAAGAAGGGGCCGCTTTCTTGCGCACGTAAAATCCAATCCCGTGCCTCTTTTGCCAAGCGAATATCAATATGTTCGTTGGGTTCGGTGGGACTGAGGTTTGGTGCAAACGACCACGGTGCTAAATAGCCACCTTCAGGGCCAGAGCCACTGTAATGTGGTATGTCTACATCAAAGCCGTGCTCCAACGCGCTGTATGGTGTAGAGCCTAAGTGCCACTTGCCAAAATGCGCAGTTTGATAATTGTTCTGTTGAAGTACTTTTGCCAGAGTCGGCAGGTTGTTATCAAGCCTAGTGGCGGTCAAAGGCGTAGTCGATTTTTGATTTGTCGGACCATTTTCTCGAACAGTGGCAACCAGTCGCACCTCTTGAGTATTAATGTTTGGGTTCAGTATTCCGTGTTTGCCAGGCACCATTCCGGTCAGAATCGTTGCCCTTGTGGGAGAGCATAACGGACTGTTGCTGAATGCATTGGTGAAGGCCATGCCTTTTTGCGCCAACGCATCAATACTTGGTGTTTCATAAAACTGATTAGGTTGATAAATTGATGTATCGTTCCAACCTAAATCGTCAGCAAGAATAAAAATGATATTTTTAGGTTTAGACGCGAAAACACTCATTGAAAATAGCATTCCGCTGAAAATAACTAAGGCAATACGCATCAATCACTCCATTGATAAACTGTAAAACGTATATTGTGCGGCGGCACATTATAAACAGTTTGTACGGGATTATGTGACTTTTGGGTATATCCATTCGTCTTAATCGCTATGCTCAGTTAAAAATCAGCAAAACGTCATCTTGTCTTCAAGTTTTTATACATCCTTTTTTTTAATTTTTACAACGTGATTAGTTTGTTATGAATTAGGTCATTAAACAATGAAACTCAAGTATAAAATTTTAGCGATAGTTGGCTTTTTAGCGCCCCTTCATTTTGCTTGGTCAAATGACATAAGCCAGAATAACACTGCACCTGAGGCAACAGCTGAAGAAGCGGCATTAATGCATTGGCGTATACCAAACAGTGAACGTTCTTTCTTCGATATTCCAGAGCTAGAGCACGCTTACATTTCTACGTCACCAGACATGAGATCTGACGGTATTCCTACCCTAGCGTTTAATAGCGATAGTACCAATAAGTCAAAATTGATAGCGTTAGCCGAAGAAATGGCAACCGGTGAGCTAGGTACCTACGACAGCCTATTGATTGCACAGCATGGTAAATTGATTTTTGAATCTTACTTCAAACGTGGACGCATCGACCTACCCCATCCTCAGTCTTCTGCATCCAAAGTGTATATAAGTACGATTTTGGGACGAGCCATTCAATTGGGGTACTTAACGATGGCAGATTTGGACAAGCCGTTAATTAACTTTTTGCCAGCGCTCGATAGGTCTTTGCTTACACAAGGCGCGGATAAGATTACGCTGCGTCATGCGTTAACCATGCAATCTGGTATTCGCATCGAGCAATCTCAATGGGACAACTTTGAACGAAAACCTGAAGCCATGAAAGGACAAGGGTTGGTACAAGCTTATTTGGAGCTAAGCGCCCCCATCACTGATGAATCACAGTCGTTTCTGTATCAAAATGACCCAATGTTAGTTATGCAGGTTGTTGAGGCCGTTGTACCCACCTCCGCGAAGGTTTTTATTGAGCAAGAGGTTCTCGGAAAAATGGGTATTACTCATTATGGCTGGCAAACAGATGAGGTTTCGGGACTACCAGGCTCTGCCAGTATGACGTCTCGTGCCATGCTGAAATTTGGCTTATTGGCTGAAAGCAACGGGAAGTGGGGCAAAGAGCAACTCGTCCCCAAGGGGTATCTGGCTGAAGCCATGGCGAAGCAAGTTATCACCGGTGACGATGATGTGTTCGGAGGGGGTAAAGATGTCACTAATCAAGGCTACGGTTTTTATTGGTGGAGTACAGACCTTCACTACGGTGGCAAACGCTACCCCAGTGTTTCCGCACAAGGTGGCGGAGGCATGTATGTCATGCTTATTGAATCGCTTGATTTGATCGTAGTCGTAACGGCGCATCATCGAGATGACAAGACACAACAACTCATTGCAGAAAGAGTATTACCCGTGTTTGTGAGCGAGCAAAAGTAAAAGAACCTCAAGCCATGCACAGCATGGCTATTTTCACTTACTCTATCAATTCAGCGCAGGTTCGCCAAAGTTAGGCTTTTCGCCACATACGCCGTTTTTCAGGCTGAGTTTCCATGGGCTATCCTCGGTGTGCAGGGCGGCGGTAAGGGCCTTTTTGTGATCGACGATAATAAAAGCATCGTTTTGCGGTTTTCCCTCGTCATTCAATAAATAGTACTCTGACTGATAGCTGTCTAGATACAAACGATTGTTCGCGCCAGTATCTATTAGCCTAGCTCGCGTGACGGCTTTCAATTTCGCATTATTGTCCGAAAGTTTGAGAATGTGTTTGTAGTAATACCCTACATCCGACGGGACCTGAGAAAAGCTGGATAAACGCTTGACGAGTTCCGTTCTATCTATCGCTTCTCGCTGCAACATGAAATCGTGAACCGATTCGTTAGCAGCAGTATTGCTTTTGCCTGTTGTGTACGCCTGTATCGACGATAGGTCTTCGAGATAATCCCTACCCTCATCCGTATAGTTAGATAGCGCTTTGGTGTTAACTTTGAAGTAATAGTCACTGATTCCTGCAGGGACAATTTCAAACAGCACTAAGGCAGGTGTGATTGCGTCTCTTTCAGCTTCATCAGTTGGGCCGAGTAATTCACATCGCTGGGAAATGACATACCAGTATTCGCCCGCTTCCATTGCCGATACGCGAAAACTGGTAAGGATTATCAACGCCACTAAATACTTGTACATACCCGTTACTCACTACCTTTTAATCATTTGGGCTATCACTGCTGGCGCACATAGTAATGCACCCTGTCTGATGACGCCAAGTTAATTAGCCATTATCGAGGGGTGATGCGTTGTCGTCTCACAAGATAAGATAAGAGAAGAGATGGTATTGAACTATTTGAATAAAATATAGACTAATTTCCGATCAAAAATTAATCACTGTTCGAGCGGCTATGATCTAAACTTAGTATAGCTATATCGCTTGTGATGCTTTTAGGAGCCAGTTGTTGGACAAAGCGTTTTTTTCTATTGATACGTTAGCCTCGGTTGTACTCGTCAAGAAGTCGGGTTATTGGGATATCGTCACGGATATTGCGTATGTTACCGAGTTAGGTGAAGTCTTTACCAAATTTAAAACGAGTAAATTCATTACTGTCGTTGATATGCGTGGTTGGATATGTCCCGAAGAAGTGAAAAACTCCGAGTTTAAAACCAAAGTCGTACTCGATAGACGGTCGCAGACGGGCGAGTGTTGGGTTATTGATGAGGCGAAGTATTCCGACCATTTATTGCAATTCGTGAAATCACCCAGTTTAGATTTTGTAAGAAGTGACGATAGAGCCGCTATCTATACCTGGTTAGAGCGACAACCCATCGGTGATTATGAAATAGAAGCCGTAAAACAGTGGTTGGGTAACGTGTCTGATGTTGATTCTGTGTCTTAACACGGTAGTGTTAGGAAGTGTCGATACAATTGATAAGTAGTCTGTATGGTAACGCCAAGCTTTTCTCTCAAGTCTCATGACAATCTATTGCTTGCAAAAACGACTGGAGATTGGGATCTTTCAACTGATATCGCGTATTTGGCCGAGGCGTCGGATGCGATGGCAAGTCGCAAGGGGCGGCCGTTTTACATGTTAGTGGACATGCGAGGTTGGCGAGTGTCTGACGAAGTGAAATACGCCACCATCAAAGAGACCCTAGTGCTGGACCGTCGCGGTCAAAAAGGGGAATGCTGGTTGATGGACTCTCCGCATCAGGGTAACTACCTACTGCCCTACTTTTCTCATTTCCGTTTCACCCTTGAGCGCGTAACGACGCCAGTAGGGGTTGAAAAATGGATGGCTAAATACCCTGATCTTGAATTTGATAGTGTTGTAGAGGAATGGATAACGCTAAACAAATAAATCGTCGGTTTTGGTGCTAATTTTCATAGCGTCAAACCGCAACTTGACTATAATACGGAAAATTTAGTTACGCAGTTTTTTTGCATTTTTATACGCCAGCCAAACGGAGGGCGTTTTTTGTTTTAGGAGTGGTCGCATTGGCAGACTGGAGCATCGAAGAGGCTGAAAAATTATACGGCGTATCGCGTTGGGGCGGCGGTTATTTCCGCATAGGTGAGAACGGCAATGTCCACGTTACACCAGATCCAAACAATACCGATATGCGCATTGATTTTCAGTCTGTTATCAATGAAATCAAACAAGAGGGCATTCAGTTCCCTGTGGTTGTGCGTTTTCACGATGTATTGCGTTCGCAAGTTGCTAATCTCAATACCGTATTTATCAACACCATAGCAGAAGCGAATTACAACGGTCACTACAATGGTGTATATCCTGTCAAAGTGAACCAAATGCGTGAAGTCGTCGAGGAAATCGTCGATGCGGGTGAAGCCTATAACTATGGCCTAGAGGCCGGTTCAAAAGCCGAACTACTCACCGTATTAGCAATGAATACCAATGAAGATTCGTTGACTATTCTCAATGGCTACAAAGATGAAGAATTTATGCGTTTGGCGTTATTGGGACGCAAACTTGGTCGTCGCATGGTTGTGGTGGTCGAAAAATTCACAGAGCTGCTTCTATTAGTCAAAATTGCGAAAGAACTCGATATTGAGCCGATGATCGGTGTGCGAGCGAAAATGACCGTAAAAGGGCGCGGCAAATGGGAAAGTTCAAGTGGTGAACGGGCTAAATTTGGGTTAACGATTACCGAAATCATCAAAGCCGCCCAGTATCTTGAAGCGCAAGGTATGGCGCACTGTTTACACCTATTGCATTTCCACATTGGTAGCCAATTAACTGATATTCGTGCTGTCAAAGAAGCGATTACCGAAGGCGCTCGCATTTATGCCGAACTGCATAAAATGGGGTTCCCATTGAGCTATGTCGATGTCGGCGGTGGATTAGGTATTGACTACGATGGCAGTAACTCGACTAACGAGTCTTCACGCAACTACAACATGCAAGAATATGTCGCAGATGTTATCTACGGTATGAAAGAAATTTGCGACATGGAAGGCGTACCTCACCCCAATTTAGTCAGCGAAAGTGGACGAGCAGTAACCGCGCACCACAGCTGTGTTATCACAGAGATAGTGGGTGAAATTCGGTCGAACAGCGCCGAAATGGATACCCGTCCTCGCGATGGCGAACATATGTTCGTTAAAAACATGCGTGAGCTAGTGACATCGTTCGCAGAGCTAAGCAATAAACAAGAAGTGTTTAACGATGCGTCTCAGTTGAAAGAGCAAGCCTTAGACGCCTTCAAACTCAGCGTACTGTCGTTAGAGGAATTGGCCGTCATTGAGACCTTGTATTGGCAAGTCATGGTGCGATTACAGGACCATTACGCCGACGAAGAATACACCCCTGAAGAAATTCAAGGCCTAGATTATTCATTGTCGTCTCAGTATTTGTGCAATTTTTCCGTGTTTCAATCTGCCGCTGACACGTGGGCAATTGATCAGTTGTTACCCGTTGTGCCGCTGATGAGAATGAACGAGAGGCCGCAAGTTAACTGTTCTTTAGTCGACATCACATGTGACAGTGATGGCAAAATTGACCAGTTTACCAACGGTCGAGAAATTACCGATGTGTTGCCGTTACATCGACTTAATGATGACCCGTATTATCTGGGGTTGTTCCTGACAGGCGCATACCAAGATGTGATGGGTGATATGCACAACATGTTTGGTCGTCTAAATGAAATCCATATTTTCAGTTATGACGATGATCCAGAAGACTTCTACATTGAAGAAATTGTCAAAGGGTCATCGGTAGACGATGTGATGTCGGTCATGCAATACAACACCCGTGCAATGGCGTCAGATGTGAAGCGTCGTATTGATAAGCACGTGGCAAAAGGGGATATAAAGCCCAGAGAGGGCGTGCGTTGGACAGACTTTTACGAGAACTGTTTAAGCGGTTACACCTATCTTAAAAACGACAACTGAAAAGAGCGCGATTAGCGCTCTTTTTGTTTTTGCTGTTCTAAATAAGTGTCCCATAGTCTTGCCGTAGTGCTATTGATCATATTCGACTCGGCATTCATCAGCATGACGTAACCAGCGCCAAGTGAGGGAATAAAAGCGACGTCGGCTCGATACCCTTTCACCCAGCCTCCGTGATAGATGAGTGTCTCTCCCTCAAAATCGTAAATTCGCCAGCCTAATCCATAGTGAGCATCAAACAAATGACGCCTCCAACCACGTCGGTAGATTTCTTTGGTGGTTTTGACTCTCGGCGTAGTAACTTGTTCAATGATGGCATCTGGGACAACTGTTGGAAATTCACCTAACATAGCTTGAAGCCAAATTGTCATATCCTTGATGCTCGCGTTCACACCAGCCGCTGGTGAAAAACGGTAGTAATTACTTTCTATTTTTCCCTCACGCCATTTGTTGCGGGCGATGGCAATATGTGGCCTTGCCCAATTTCCCTTGGCTATCAGTGCGCCTTTACCTGCACTGGCGTCTTTCATGCCCAAAGGTACAAAGAGCTGTTCTTGTAGTTGTCTGTGATAAGAGGTGTTTTGGTTGTTAAAATAGGCTTCAATTGCGCCGAACAAGGCGTTTTGGTAGGTGTAGCATTTACCTGGTGCACACAGAGGTTCGAGTGAAGATAACTGATTCAATACTCGGCCAAGCGAGTAATCCGCTTCAATTAGATTATCATAGGCGTTAGGCATAAAACCGCTAGACTGACCGATAATATGTTGAAGCTCCAATGCGTTCATTCCTTTACCCGTAAAGTCGAGGTCAGGCAGCAGAGTTTCGACTCGAGTATCGAGTGAGAATGCTTGTTGGCGCGCCAGCTTGGCGATAAGTACACCTGTGAACGTTTTTGACACAGATGCTAATCGAAAGCGTGTGTCGGCATTGATTTTGTTGCCTGTTTTGTGCGTTTTTCCGTAGACAAAAATTTGTGGTGTTTTACCTTGTTGGTAAAACACGAAGGCGTAACCAGGTACTCGATATTTAAGTGCCTGCGATTTGACAAAGTCGGCGTAATCTTCCAGCCATTTTTCAGCTGCCAACACAGGTGTCATTGCCAACAGCCCTATAAGGCCTATAGCAAAAACGAAGCAGCGGATAATAGTAGCGGTATTCATTTTTAGATTTGGTCGAGATATCGTTGTTGTTTTTACTGCGTTTCACAGACTCGGCCGAGTATTATGCGAAGACGCCAGCGCTTTATCAACAATGAGTTCCGATTTTGTCGCACCCTAACTTCGCTGTTGATATACACTGCGATTAAGAATTCACCAGCTAGGTTAAAGGTTTGGCCAAGATAACTAACGAGCAAGAGCGCCATCGTTATGCGTTGGCCAGAGCCGCAAAGGATCCTCGGTTTGACGGCGCATTTTTTGTCGCAGTCAAATCGACAGGAATCTTTTGTCGCCCAATTTGCCCAGCTCCTTTTCCTAAGGAAGATAACGTCGATTATTATCGGCGTGCGTCACAAGCGTTAGATGCCGGGTTTCGTCCTTGCTTGCGGTGTCGACCTGACAGTGCTCCCGGCTCGCCTGCTTGGTCAGGTACCAGCGCAAGTGTGACAAGAGCACTGCGTTTGTTAGAAGAACATACTGAACAGCCTATCTCACAAATCGCCGAACGGGTCGGTGTGTCAGCGCGTTATCTTCACAAACTTATCACCGACAATATTGGTTTATCTCCACAGAAATATCGGCGCTACAGCCAGGCGTTGTTTGCAAAGCAGTTATTGCAGCAAACCAATTTGTCGATGAGTGAGGTTGCGTTGGCGTGTGGGCTTAGTTCAGCCAGGCGTTTACAAAGCCTTTGCCAGCAAGTACTGGCGAAAACACCTACG
>CAWUJV010000084.1:0-18545 GCA_963922845.1 uncultured Alteromonas sp. | reverse complement strand
CATAAAAAAAGCAGCCAATAGGCTGCTTTTTTGTGACCGTCAATGACGCGACTTATTTTGCAACGGCTGCGCTCATGTCAACATCAGCGCTTTGGGGCTTTCCCGCCTTTTTCGATGCCTCTTTCATATTGTTTTCTACAATAACAAGGCCCGCTTGTAATGCTTCTAAGCGGTGTGCATATTTGTCGTTCTTGTCCATATGCTCATACACATCTAAGCCGTGTAGAACAGCTTCTACTTCAGGTTTAACACCTGAAATCAACAGCTTCCTACCCGCAGCTTTCGCATCAGTGGCTATCGTTTCTATTGCTAGGGCTGCAGATACATCCATGAAAGGCACGCGTTCAAAGTCTAGGATCAATACTTGCGCACCGTCCTTCGCTTTTTCGCGCACTTGGTGTCCAACATCAGCTGCTGCACCAAAGCTCAAAGGACCACCGAAATCGAAAATACGAATTTTATTGTTGGCCTTGACCATAATCTCGTGTTCATCTGGGTCATCCAAGTGGTCTGGGATGTTTTTCAGCGCTTCGAGTTGAGTGTGTGCAACTTGCTTCACGTAAGCCAATGATGCCAACACCACACCCGCGGCAACGGCCTGAATTAGGTCGACGAATACCGTCATCACTAATACGATCGCCATCAGTAGTAAATCAAAGCGAGGGCCTCTGTGCGATTTCTTGATGTAGCTCCAGTCGATGATGTCGGCACCAGCTTTAACAAGAATACCCGCCAATACGGCGTGCGGGATATGTTGTGCCAAGCTACCAAGGCCCAATACAATTGCAAGAAGTAGCACGGCATGAACCATACCGGATATTTGACCACGACCGCCTGTACGGATGTTGACAAATGTACGCATTGTCGCGCCAGCACCAGCAATACCGCCGATGAAACCTGCAACGGCATTACCAACACCCTGACCTACAAGCTCTTTATTACTGTTGTGGCGAGTACGTGTCATGTTATCTGCCACCAACGATGTCAATAAACTGTCAATCGCGCCGAGAACGGCAAGGATAATTGCGGCTTCAACCACTAGCATCCACGTGTCTTGCGTGAAAGTAGGCATTTGAATTTCTGGCAAACCTGTTGGGATTTGACCGAGAACAGGCACGTTACCGATCATCAAGCTAGCAAATGTACCTATCAACAAAGCAGCTAGCGTACCGGGCACATATTTGCCCAACGACGGCGGCCAATTGTAAGCGATAATCAGCGTTCCAATGCCCAAGCCGAGCGTGGCGTAGTTAATATCGGCCAGAGCCGCGGGTAAATCCCCTAGTGCCATCAAGGTGTTACTCGGTGACGGATGCCCTAATAGGACAATGACTTGCAAACTGATGATGATCACACCAATTCCGCTCATGAAGCCAGAGATAACCGGATAAGGTACTAGCCTTATATAATCACCGAGTTTCAATACACCCATAATAATCTGGAAGACACCAGCGAGTATTACGGCGGTGAAAATAAGAGCGGGGTCACCTGTCAGGCTGGCAAATAAGCCCGCCAATACAACGACCATTGGGCCAGTTGGGCCCGATATTTGTGATGGAGTGCCCCCAAATAGTGCAGCAAAAAAGCCTACTGCAATGGCACCGTACATACCTGCAATCGGCCCAAGCCCTGAAGCCACACCAAAAGCGAGTGCCAATGGTAATGCGACAATACCAGCGGTAATACCACCGGTGATATCACCGCGAATGTTAGTCATATCTATTTTCATAGAAAACCCCTACCCTCATGCGTTTTTAACGCCGTTAATTGTTATTCCGTGTAAGTGTCACTTACTAATTCAAATCAGAATTTCCGCACCGCATCGATATCGGTTTGTGCCGCTATCATCCTAAGGATGAGCTGCATACCGTCTGCGCCTATGTCAATATCTTTGCCAAATTCGCGTCATCAACCTTATGTACAGATTAGCAATGAATGCGCCACTATTTGCCGCATTACATCGTGTTTTTCCGTACGAGTAACCCAGCAACAAGCTTTCGTATTCTTTAAATGACCTGATTGAGCACTGAGACCTTACGGCCTAGTCATTCAAATCCTTTAAGGCCCCCCATAACCCAACTGGGATTCACTGCTATGTCACGCTCCGATTAACACTTCGATATGCGATGCAGAATCAAAGCCAATTACCTTGAAATCGCCCACCACATCAGGGGTTAACGATGTTCAACTTGTAACCGATTTGTAAATTTGTACTCAAAGTGTCTTTGATAGATTAATAGAATAGTACTCAACTTCGTGATAGTGTTGTGCTATCAATAAATAGCTTCATTTATGAATTACAATACAAGCAATTGAAATCAAAAGAAAAAAACTTATCACTTAACCAGTTACAGTACTTTATTGCTGTGGCGAAGCACTTAAGTTATCGACGAGCTGCGCAAATTTTAGGGGTGAGTCAACCAACTCTCACTAATCAAATCAACAGTTTGGAAGATCATCTTGGTGTAAAATTGTTCGAGCGATCTCGGACGGGCACCCATTTGTCCGCGCAAGGTCGCTTGCTGTTAGAAGAGGCAGAAGGCGTCATGCTGGCGTGTGCACGCTTTACGGAAGCGGCTCAGGTACTAGCAGAAGGCGAGAATACGACCTACCGCTTGGGTATTCCACCGACGTTAGGCCCTTATTTGCTGCCACACATATTTCCAGAGCTTCATAAAAAACATCCCGGTTTAAAGTTCTATGTAAGAGAAGCCGCCCCCCGAAATCTGCAACAAGGGCTACTTAACGGCGATTACGACCTCATTTTGTCGCCGATGACCGCGGCCAATTCGCAAATTATGATGGAGCCTCTATTCACCGAGCCTTTAAAATTTGTGATAAACAGTGAACACCGTCTCGCGGGGCAAGAATTAATACAACCCAAAGCCTTAGCTGGAGAAAAAATTCTCACATTGGAAGACCGCCATCACTTTCATCATCAAGTCATGCAAATATGCGGTGAACTCAACGCCGATTTAAGTCGAGATTATGAAGGAACGAGTCTGGACACTTTGAGGCAAATGGTTGTCATGGGTATGGGTTCGGCCTTTTTGCCTGGATTGTATATTCATTCGGAGCTACACAACCCAGAAGCATTGCACGTTACGGAACTAAAAGGTAAGCCAATTGTACGTGAGCACTTACTAGCATGGAGAAACACTTCACCGTCAAGAACCTTCTTCCGTCAATTAGCTGGTGAGATAAGGGAGCTTGTTGAATTAAAACTTCACAGTGCGGTGAGGACCAAAGGTAGAGATTGATACCCATTGACAATGCCTAGTACCAATCCGCATCACCTCATTCAGTATGAGGTGATGCTCTTAACCTCTAGCGTTTAAACTGGCTCACTAGCTCTCTCAGTTCATCAGAGACACTATTTAATTGAGTCGCCTCAACCGCCAATTCTTCGGCGTTACTGCCAGTGTTGTCACTGAGATGAGAAATTTCCTCTAGGGCGCGATTGATTTCTTCAGCGGCAACCGTTTGCTGTTCTGTCGCACACGCAATTTGCTGACTTTGCTGCTGTACTTCGTCAATACTTCTCTCAACAGAGGTTAAAAATTGCAGCACATTTTCTGTTTTTGCCACGCTTTCATTCGACCGAGTCGCCCCTTCAGCCATCACTGTTTTAGTTTGTGTTGCCATGGTTTGTAACGTCTCGACCATCTTTCGAATGTCATCGGTAGAGTCTTGTGTACGGCTAGCAAGTGAACGAACTTCATCAGCTACCACCGCGAACCCACGACCTTGCTCGCCAGCCCTGGCGGCTTCAATCGCCGCATTCAAGGCAAGTAAGTTAGTTTGTTCAGCGATACTGTTAATCACGTCAATAACCGCACCTATGTTATCTGACTCTTGGCTTAGTCCGTCAACCACGGCTACACCTTGTTGAATTGAGGCCGCAAGGTGATAAATCTCGTCTTTGGCATCCTTTGCCTCCTTTACCCCGACTTTGACCTGTTTATCGGCTTCGACCGCAGCTTTGCTAGACTGTGAAGCATTGACCGAAATTTCTTCCACAGTTATGGCCATTTGCTTTACAGCATCACTTACCGCTGTAACCTGTGTTCGTTCCTGCTGAAGCTCGCTATTTGCTCGGTGCGATACCGCTTGTAGATGAGCGGCAGCCTCTGACACACTGTCGGTATGCAAAGCCGTTTGACCCATAAGTTTCTGTAGTTTCTCGGTAAACAGGTTGAATTGAGTCGCAAGTTCGCCAATTTCGTCACGGGTCGTGACCCTCAAACGCTGTGTCAGGTCGCCATCCCCGCTGGCTATTTTGGCCATCGCTTTTTTCATGCCGATTATAGGCGCGGCAATAAAACCACTAGCCCAAAACGTTATTGCGGAAATAACGAATATGATTGCCAAAGCGATACCCGTCGCCGAGTAATATGTTGTATTAATTGGATCGTCAATCACGGTCTTAGGTACAAGTATGCCTAATACCCAGTTCATTTCTGGTTGTTGCAATTTGGCATGTTTAAACACGACCAAGTAAGGCATCCCCTTCCACATTACCTCATACATACCTTGACGGTCTTGGCTCATTGTCGACACCAGTTCTGAAAATCCCTGACTATTTGGGAATAGGTGGTCAAAATCAGCCACTTTTGTACTCAATTCCAGTTCGATATCCTGTTTGGGGAAATAAACAACTTGTTGCTTATCGTCAACTAAGAACGCGGTACCCTGATCTTGATATTGAATAGCATCGATCACGTCTCCAATGGTGCTGATGAGTATATCCACTCCACCTACACCAATGAGTTTGCCCTGGTATCGGACCGGACCTTGCACGACGGCTGAAATCGTTTGGTCTTGTGAATCGACCGCCGGCGGCGTAACGTAAATCCCGTTTTGACTCACCGCGGTTTCAAACCAGGGTCTGCGATTCGCAAAATAATCCTTATCCACACCCACACGTCCCGCTTCGTAAAAATACTCGCCGGTTAATGCACTGGCAAAAAATGCGGATTTAATGTTAACGTCCGGGCCACTGATCGCATTAAACACACGCTGAGTTTGAGCAATGCGACCTTCATCACCGCCACCTCGTTGAGTATGGGAATCAAAAAAATCGAGAATGTATGGGTTGTTGATAAAGTTTTGTGCAACCGTTCCATAGCGCGTAAAGAATTGCTCAATCGCTTGAGTCTCGAGTGTGATAAGACTTTCTAATTCGTGTTCAATGGTCGTCTTGGTATTGCTACCGATGACCGAAACGACAACCGCAGAGGTGACAAACAACATGACGCTGATACAACCGCCAACGATCAGCATGAATTTCTTCTGTAAAGACATGATCTACCTTTGTTATTGTTTTTAGTGGTAATTGCTAAAACTCAGAGTGAGTTGATCTTTTTATATCAGAATTTGTCACCGAAAAAAGTAAAAATGACGAAAATGTGACAATTGGCAAGAATCATCCGCAGGCGTTTACGACTTTTCAACAACTTGTTGCGAGATGTTGACGTATCACATACATTTTTTGCTGCAAAATGTTCTCAACTGAAAACGCAAGGCATGATAACCACTGGCTCATTTGGCGTAACCAAACACGGCGCTTGGTTTATCGTCCGAGATCCACTTGAATAAACGAAACACCTATCGTTAAAGTGAGTAGGCTTTAATTCGCTTTTGACTTGTGCCAGACCAATAATAAGTTGTTTGCAGGCATACTCACTTTATGCACAAGAGTTAAATTGTTTTGCCATTCCACAAGCTCTTCAATAGAACGGTAGCCTCCATAACCTCGCTCTAGAAGCGAGTAGTGAAAGTCTTCGTTACTTTGTGAGCTAAATTTACCCTGTTCGATAAAGGGGCCATATTGGCAAAAGACACCACCACATGGTAAGTACTCACTTACTGACTGCATGAGGCAAATAACTTCCTCTTGTTGCATAATATGTGCAGTATTAGCAGTGAAGACGCCATCGTAATGACCTTGCGGAAATGCATCGGTCCCCAAGGTAAAGTGCAGCGGAGGTTTGACATTTTTTGAGGGAGAATCCGCTAACCATTGCTTGATACCATCGTGGTAGTGAGCTTGGTCACTTGTCTGCCACGTCAAATGAGCGAGTCCCGCAGAGAAATGAACAGCGTGTTGGCCCGTTCCACTGCCAATTTCTAAAATAGAACGACACTCGGCAAAGTGCCGAGTGAGCTGCTCGAGGATAGGTTGCTTGTTGTTTTCACAAGCTTGGCTAAAAGGTTTAGTCATCTAAATTGGGCGCTAACCACTTTTGGGCTTTTTCAACAGACCAGCCTTTTCTCAAGGCATAGTCCTCTAGTTGGTCTTCTTGTATTTTTGCAACAGCGAAGTAACGACTGTCAGGGTGACCGAAATACCAACCCGACACTGATGCTCCGGGCCACATCGCATAGCTTTCTGTCAGTTTCATGGTAGTGTGCTTCTCTGCTTCCAGCAAATCCCAGATCAACTGCTTTTCAGTATGTTCTGGACAAGCCGCATAACCCGGTGCAGGGCGGATTCCTTGATACTTTTCTCGAATCAAGGATTCGTTGTCCAGTTGTTCATCTGCAGCATAGCCCCAATGTTCTTTTCTGACGCGCTCGTGAAGGTACTCAGCAAACGCCTCAGCAAGTCGATCGGCAACGGCTTTAACCATAATTGCGTTGTAGTCATCGCCTTGCGCTTCAAACGCTGCTGCTAGCTCATCTTCTCCGATACCAGCAGTCACGGCAAAGGCGCCGACATAATCACTAACGCCAGTTGTTTTCTCAGCGACAAAATCGCTTAAACAATAGTTGGGATGACTATCTTTATGAGTTTGTTGACGCAAATGGTGCGCCACACCCAATAGTCTTGTTCTACTCTCGTCGGCATATATTTCAATGTCGTCACCCACGCGGTTGGCAGGCCATAGCCCAAACACACCTTTCGCTTCAATTTCACCCGACGTAACGAGTCTATCGAGCATCGCATTAGCATCTTTAAACAATTCCTTGGCCTGCTCGCCAACCACTTCATCGTTCAATATTCGAGGATATTTACCTGCCAATGACCACGTTAAGAAAAACGGTGTCCAGTCAATGTAATCTCGCAGTGTAGCGAGTTCAACACTGACTGGACTTACGCCAATTGCATGAGGTGCACAAGCAACTTTTTCTAGGTCCAGCGTGACACCATTATCTCGCGCTCTCTCAAGTGAAATAGGCTTTGAACGGGGTCGCTTTCGCGCGTGTTGGTCGCGTACTTTCTCGTACTCTTTTTTAATCTCTTGGTGATACACCGGGCGCTGCTCTTTTGAAATCAGCTTTTGGCAAACACCCACCGCGCGACTTGCATTGGGAACATAAACGACCGGATGCTCGTAGTGCTGTTCAATTTTAACCGCAGTATGAGCTTTAGACGTCGTCGCGCCGCCAATCAACAAGGGTAGATCGAAAGACTGGCGCTGCATCTCTTTTGCAACATGAACCATTTCATCCAGCGACGGCGTTATCAACCCCGACAAACCAATCATGTCGGCATTTTCATCTTTGGCGACTTGCAAGATTTTAGCGGCAGGCACCATCACACCAAGGTCAATCACTTCAAAGTTATTGCACTGCAAAACCACACCGACAATATTCTTTCCAATGTCGTGAACGTCACCTTTGACGGTTGCCATTACTACCTTGCCGTTACTTGAGCCCGCCTCTTTTTCTAGCTCAATATAGGGTTGCAGATAGGCTACGGCCTTCTTCATAACACGGGCTGATTTAACCACTTGCGGTAAAAACATCTTCCCTTCACCAAACAAATCTCCCACGACATTCATGCCGTCCATGAGAGGGCCTTCGATGACATGAAGTGGCTTATCGGCCTCTTGTCTAGCGATTTCAGTATCTTCTTCAATAAAGTCAGTAATGCCTTTGACCAACGCATGCTCTAGGCGCTTGTTCACCGGTAATTCGCGCCACTCTAAATTATCTTTTGCCGCTTCTTTACCACTGCCTTGATATTTTGGTGCGAGTTCCAATAGACGGTCTGTTGCGTCATCTCGACGATTTAAAATGACATCCTCGACTGCGTCGCGCAATTCAAGCGGAATCTCATCATACACTTCCAATTGGCCTGCGTTGACGATCCCCATGTCCATACCCGCTTGTATCGCGTAGTACAAAAATACCGAGTGCATCGCTTCACGAACCGGGTTGTTACCTCTGAATGAAAAAGACACATTTGATAAACCACCGGAAACGTGACAGTGAGGTAATTCACGTCTAATTTGGCGCGTCGCCTCAATAAAGTCTACGGCGTAGTTATTGTGCTCTTCAATCCCCGTTGCCACCGCAAAAATATTAGGATCAAAAATGATATCTTCTGGTGGAAAGCCGATTTTATCGACAAGGATACGATAGCTTCGCTGACAAATTTCGAATTTTCTCTCTTGCGTATCCGCCTGTCCGACTTCGTCAAACGCCATGACAACGGTCGCTGCGCCATAGCGTTTAATCAGCTTAGCTTGCGCTAAAAACTGCTCTTCACCCTCTTTTAAGCTAATAGAGTTAACAATTGCTTTGCCCTGAACACACTGCAAACCGGCTTCGATAACTTCCCACTTTGAGGAATCAATCATTATAGGAACCCGACTGATATCCGGTTCAGAAGCAATAAGATTGAGGAAGCGAACCATCGCAGCCTTCGAATCCAACATGGCTTCATCCATATTGATATCGATGACTTGGGCACCGTTTTCTACTTGTTGGCGAGCTACGTCTAACGCGGCTTCGTAATCGCCTTCGAGGATTAAACGTTTAAAACGCGCAGAGCCAGTGACATTGGTTCTTTCACCGACATTGACAAAAGTTGCTGTTGATTGACTCATATAACTACTCGTGAGAAAACGCTTCTAAGCCAGATAGGCGCATTTTAACATCTAACTGAGGAATAACCCTGGGTTTTAACGGTGCAACCGCATCGGCAATCGCTCGAATGTGTTCTGGTGTACTACCACAGCACCCACCAACGATATTCACCAATCCAGATTCAGCCCACTCTTTAATGTGCATCGCCATCTCATCCGCTTCCATATCGTATTCACCAAATTCATTCGGCAAACCCGCATTAGGGTGTGCTGACACAAGGCACTCGGCAATCGTAGACATATCATCCACATACTGACGCAACAAATCGGGTCCCAGCGCACAATTCAACCCGAAAGAGGCGGGCTTAACATGGCGCAACGAATTGTAAAACGCTTCGGTAGTCTGCCCGGAGAGCGTGCGGCCCGACGCATCGGTAATGGTACCCGAGATCATCACAGGTACCGACCTCCCGACTTTCTCAAAGGTGAGGTCAACAGCAAAGGCAGCCGCTTTTGCATTGAGCGTGTCGAAAATGGTTTCCAGCATGATGATATCCACACCACCCTCTAGCAACGCTTCGGTCGCTTCCACATAGTTTTCGACTAACTCATCGAACGTAACATTTCGCATACCAGGGTCATTCACATCAGGCGAAATTGAAGCCGTTCGACTCGTCGGCCCAAGAACCCCCGTAACAAAGCGCGGCTTTTCTGGCGTTTTAGCCGTGTATTCGTCTGCCGCTTTGCGAGCGAGACGGGCTGCTTCTCGATTGATTTCAGATACCAAGCTTTGCATATCGTAATCAGCCATAGACAACGCAGTAGCGTTAAATGTGTTCGTTTCTAAAAAATCGGCCCCTGCTTCAAGATAATCACAGTGGATTTGATAAATAAGGTCGGGTTGAGTCAGCACAAGTAAATCGTTATTTCCTTTGACATCACTTGGCCAATCAGCAAAGCGATCGCCACGATAGTCTTCCTCTTCCAATTTGTGCTTTTGGATCATCGTCCCCATCGCGCCGTCTAAAATCAGTATTCGCTCTTCGGCTAGGCGCTGTAAACTTTCAATCAGTGGTGATACTTTCAATGTTCTACCTTTTAACCTTTACTGAGGTCAGCCAAATCATACGGCGTGGTCTGGTAAACGTAATAGTTCAACCAGTTAGTAAATAACAGGTTACCATGAGAACGCCACGTTACCATGGGCCCATTCTCAGGATTGTTGTCCTTGTAATAATGTTCAGGAATTACGGGTGTGTCACCCGCCGCCACATCGCGTTTATACTCCTGATCTAGGGTTTCGGGGTCATATTCAGGATGACCTGTGACAAACACTAAGCGCTTATCTTGGGAAGCGACAATGTAAGCTCCCGTTTTCTCTGAACTCGCGAGGACGTTTAGACCCTCAATACTTTCATAGTCTTCAATCGGCACTTCGCCAAAACGCGAATGAGGCGCGCAAAATTCTGGGTCAAACCCTCGCATCAATTCATTGTGCACATCTTGGACTTGATGATGAAACACGCCAGAGAGTTTGTCTTCTCTTAAAATACGATTTTTACCGTAGAAATGATAGATTCCGGCATGAGCTGCCCAACATAAAAACATCGTCGATTGTACATGACGCTTGGCCCAATCGAGGATAGTCGTCATCTTATCCCAATATTTTACGTCTTCATAAGCTAACATCGCCAACGGAGCGCCCGTTATAATTAGCCCGTCATAACTTTTACTTGCCACTTCATCAAACCCAAGATAGAAATTATCCATGTGAGCCTGTGGAGTGTTTTTTGACGCGTGATTGTCGATTCTGATCAAATCGATATTTATCTGCAAAGGCGTATTCGACAACATCCGCAAAATTTGCACTTCGGTTTCGATTTTATTTGGCATCAAGTTCAAAATGCCAATTTCCATCGGACGAATGTCTTGCGTTGTCGCACGCTGATCATCCATAACGAAGATGTTTTCGCCACCTAACACATTTAATGCAGGAAGCTCTGCTGGTATACGAATAGGCATACTAACCTCACAGTGGTTAACGATACCGTGATTGTGCATCTAGACGTCTAAAAATGTCAACATATTTACGTCTAGACGTCTATACACTCATTTACAGCAAGGTCATTGCAAGCGAAGCAAACTATCAGACGATTCGTATGTCACTGGCTGGTGAACCTTACGTTACTAATGACCTCGTTAGTGTGTCACCTAATGTTAGCGGTAGTTGACACTGTTGCACATGGAGGAAGACAAAAAGCACTTTTTCAATAATTCACAAACTTGGCGCGTGGATTGTTTGCGCTATATGGGCAACGAAGATAACCATTTGAGACTCGCTTGAATGGTGATATCAAGCCGCGACTATTGAGTGATTGTCTGCAAACATAAAGGTTCACTCGGCACGAGTCAGCGGGTAAGAAAGCTAGGTAGGCTCTGATCAGCCAGCACAAGGTAAAATAATGCTTTTAGGTTAGACAGACATTGACCATTTTATCGAACTGAAACCCTGATGGATTAAACTATAGTGTGTTGAGCTCTGTGGAACACGCTTGGTTACGGCTCTACAAGGTACAGGGATTGATACGCGTTAGTTATTTTGATGTAGATTGACCAACAATTGGGCTTCCGCCTGCGGTAGATCGCAAGCTTGCACTAGTTCATCAATACTCGCGCCATCTTTGGCAAGTTGCACCGCTTTTTGATAGAGACGGGTATTGGGGTCTTGTTGCTCTAATTCGCGTTGTTTATTACCAAGCTGATCTAGGTGCGCCTGATAACCCGCCACCTGTTTTGCCATTACAACACTTTTCGCCCGTTCTTCTTCCAATTGGTGAGACAAATTGCTTATAGCGCGAGCAGCATCCTGGCTCGCTCCCTGAAGGGCTTTAAGTGCTGAACTTAGTTGAGCTAGCTGTTGTTTAGATTGCATATTAATCAAAAACAACCAAGCGATAGCCCCCGCTAACAAGGCTAGCAAGACAAAGACAACAGTAGGAGTGAATGCTTGTGCTATCAAAAAAGAGTCTACTACAGGAAAGGTTTGATCAATTGAGAGACGCGCTTAAACGCGTCTCAATTAGCCTTAAAGAGAGCTAATCTCATCCCATTCTTCATCGCTTAACAATTTGTTTAAGTCGACCAAAATAAGAAGTTCGCCGTCGCGGTTACTTACGCCTTGGATAAACTTGGCGCTTTCTTCCGTGCCCACGTTAGGCGCACTATCGATTTCAGACGATTTCAGGTAAACCACTTCGGCTACGCTATCTACGAGAATACCGACGACTTGCTCGTCAGACTCAATAATCACAATACGCGTATTATCGGTAATATCTGTCGGTGGAAGTCCAAAGCGCGCTCTCGTATCAATGACAGTAACTACGTTACCACGCAAATTAATAATACCGAGTACGTATTCAGGCGCACCAGGTACAGGGGCAATTTCCGTATAACGCAATACTTCTTGAACCTGCATTACGTTAATACCGTAGGTTTCCTCACCGAGACGGTACGTTACCCACTGAAGTACCTCATCATTACTATCTGCTGCGGCGTTATTTGTTCTTTCGTCATTCATTAACCTGGCTCCCAAAGCTATGGCATCTGGTCGTTACTGCCTAAGCCATTGTTCAACATTGAAATTAGTTGGTACACGTCTACCAACGCGCACATTTTTTCTTTTACCATTCCCGCTAACCAAGGCCGTTTGCCTTGGGATTCGCGCCACTTTACATCGTCCTTGGACAAGGTAACGGTGTTAACTAGTTTATCACTGGCCAGTCCCCATGGACTATCGCCTAACATGATAAGATACTGATAGTTTAGCGTCTCTGCTAGATTTTGGTCATATTTTTCAGGCATGACCCACTGCGCCGTATCTACGACATTCAGTTTTTCTTCTCTGTGTAACATCACACCCATAAACCAATTTGGCTTACCAATGAGTGGACCCACTTTGTCTAGGTTATGGATACCGCCTAATGTCGTCAAGGGGACCGCCATGGTTAACCCTGCGACTTCAAAAAATAATGCCTGAAACGTCGACTCCAGTTGGTCGTGAATTGGCGCGTATTCTGGCGACCGCGCCGGCTCTATTTCTAGCGCTTCCTGAGGCTCTGTCACCACCTCTGGGACGTCAACAGCAGGCTCATCAATCGTCGGTTCAGTTTGTAATTCAAGCTCAGGTAAAGAAACAGACGCCTGTTCAAGAAGCTTCGCCGCACGCTCCGTTGCTTCAGATGGTGCATCGGGCTCATGCAGTAAGCCATCGAGGTAGTCCTTCATGACATCCTCTCTTTGAAATGGCGTACTCTTGGTCATAAATTTGTCTCTTTTTCCAACTTATCCAGTAACTTTTTGTAGGCGTATACGCCTCTTGCTCGCGGAAACACTACCGATGCAGGGGACTGAGCTTGGCTCGCGTCTCTAAACCGCGTGTCGACAGGAATCGTATGTTCCCACAATTTATCGCTGTAATCATCGACCAGACGCCTGTGCGCGTCTATCGCAGCATTGATCCTCTTGTCAAACATAGTAGGAACAATGAGTGTGTCAAATGACTTATCCAACGATTTGCCCATGATTTCAAGGGTATGCATCATTCTGTCTAAGCCTTTTAAGGCCAAAAACTCTGTTTGTACAGGCACAATGACCCGTTGACAGGCTGCCAATGCGTTAACCATCAACACGCCGAGCACCGGTGGGCAATCCATCAGCACGTAATCGAATTCATGGCTGACTTTATCCAGTGCTTTTTTCAGCACAAGGCCCATCCCACTCTGCATCCCCATTTGTCTATCCAAGGTTGCTAGTGCCATGGTTGCAGGCAAAATAAATAGACTGTCCAACTTAGTTGGGCACAAACAATCAAGAACGTTATCGGCAGTGACCGTTTGATTATTAATAAAAATATCGTAAACAGACGTAGAAAGTTCTTCGGAATCAATCCCAAAATAGTAGCTAAGGGAGGCGTGAGGGTCGGTGTCTAACAATAACACTCGCTTCCCCTGCTGTGCGAGCAAACCACCTAACGTAACCGTTGTTGTCGTTTTTCCAACACCGCCTTTTTGATTCGCGATAGTCCAAACCTTCACGCTGGTTTGCTCCCTACTCTTGCTCTATCCACTTTATGGTCCATCCATTATCCCATTTCAGTCAGAATACAGCTTGCGATATCGTCGATACCGATATTTTTCTCAGATATATTGGCTTGAGCTACGGCCTGAGGCATACCATAAACCACGCAAGACTCTTGGTCTTGGGCCCATATTTTAGCCCCTTTGTTCTTCAATATACGGCTACCTTCACGTCCATCTGCTCCCATGCCCGTCAATATAACACCGAGCACATCACCGCTGTATACACGAGCTAAGCTACCAAACGTTAGGTCAACACTGGGCTTATAACTGATTTTTTCACTAGCAGGTGCATCAGTGATCTGTATTCTTGCCTGTTGGGAATTGCCTTCCACGAGCATTTGTTTACCGCCTGGCGCCAAATAGGCGTGACCGGGTTTCATCAGATCACCATTTTGAGCTTCTGAAATGGTAATCTTGCAATGGTTATTCAACCGCTGCGCAAACGCAGTAGTAAACGTTCCCGGCATATGTTGCACTAAAACAATCGGATAAGGAAAGTTGACAGGTAATGCCGTTAATACTTTTTGTAGCGCAACGGGCCCGCCTGTTGACGCGCCAATAGCGAGACATTTGTAGTGTTTTCCCGAACGAGTTACCGCCTTTACCGACGTGCCACTGACCGGTGTAGAAGTCATAGAAGACGTGGTGGTTCGATTCCCCGTGAGTACACTTGAGGATCGAATAAACGGTGTTCTGCTTGTCGTTGCCGGCGTATTGGTCTCTCTTTGCAAGGAACGGCGTACCATGTAGCTGCCGCGCCTCGCAATTAAGCGTACTTTCGTTTTAAGTAACGATGAAGCTTCTTTTCGATCTTGCGCGATATCTTCAAACTTTTTAGGTAAAAAGTCTAACGCTCCGGCCTCCAACGCATCAAGCGTCGCTTGGGCGCCATCATGGGTGAGTGATGAAAACATCATAATAGGAACGGGACAATCTTTCATGATTGCCTTTACTGCAGTAATACCGTCCATGATGGGCATCTCAATGTCCATCGTCACGATATCGGGCTTCAGTGATTTGATTTTATCTATGGCCTCTTGGCCATTACGCGCTTCATCGATAACTTCGAGTTCGCGATCCTCATTGAGGATTTCGCGAACTCTGCGACGATAAAAGGTCGAATCGTCCACAACAAGGACTTTGTAGACCATTTATGGATTCCTTTTATTTTTATTTAAGCGCCTTTCTAGCATAACGTTTAAGTAGGCTGGGGATATCGAGGATCAACGCGATGCCGCCATCAGAGGTAATGGTTGCCCCTGCCATACCGGGTGTGCCCTGTAACAATGCATCAAGCGGTTTAATCACCACTTCCTCTTGTCCAATTAGCGCATCAACCACAAACCCCACCTGCTGCGTCCCAATTTGGACGACAACAACATGACCTTTCTCACGATCGATGTCAGCAACACCTCTGATCAGCCACTCTCCCAAGAAGAACAACGGAATCGCTTTAGAGCGAACGATCATGGTCAATTGACCATCTACCGTATTGGTCTTCTTGATATCCATATTGATGATTTCATTGACCGCCCCTAGTGGCAGAGCAAATGTCTGTTTGCCTACAACAATCATCAAAGTGGGTAAGATAGCCAGCGTCAACGGTACTTTAATCTCTAGACGGGTACCTTGACCCATTTTAGAGTCGATATTCACAGTACCGTTTAGTTGGTTGATTTTGGTTTTCACCACATCCATACCAACGCCACGACCTGATATATCGCTGATTTCTGTTTTGGTCGAGAAACCCGGTGCAAAAATCAGATTAAACGCTTCGACATCAGACATTCTTGCAGCAGCATCAGCGTCGAGGACACCGCGGCTAATTGCAATGTCTTTGAGTTTATCTGGATCCATCCCTTTACCATCATCAGTAATGGTCAACAGGATATGATCGCCCTCTTGTGATGCAGCTAGCTTGACAACCCCCGTACTCGGCTTACCGGCAGCGACACGGTCATCAGGCATTTCAATACCATGGTCCACTGAGTTTCTTACCAAGTGCACCAATGGATCCGCAAGTGCTTCAACTAAGTTCTTATCTAAATCGGTTTCTTCACCTTCAAGCTCAAGCACAATTTCTTTCTTGAGACTTCTCGCCAAGTCGCGTACGACTCGGGGGAAGCGGCCAAACACTTTTTTGATTGGCTGCATTCGCGTTTTCATCACCGCACCTTGCAAATCTCCCGTTACCACGTCGAGATTGGCAATGGCTTTGGACATATTCTCGTCATTGAGATTAATGCCTAAGCTCAGCAGCCTGTTTCGCACCAGAACGAGTTCACCAACCATGTTCATAATTTGGTCTAGGCGCTTAGTATCAACACGAACTGTCGTTTCCGCTTGTGGTGCGGCAGGTGCTGGTTTTTTGTCGTCTTTTTTGGCCGCCGGCGCTGCCTTAGCGGCCGGTTTAGCTGGCGTTGACGGTTTTGCAGCAGGCTTCGCCGCTTGTTCTTTTTTCGCTTGCTGGACAGCTTTCGTTGCATCAGCGTCGACTTTGACTCGCGGCTTTTCTGCTTTTGGCGCGGGTGCCGCCGGCACGTCTGCACTTGGTCCTTTGCCAGACCCATGCAACTGGTCTAATAGGGCTTCAAATTCGTCATCGGTAATTTCATCATCGCTACCACCGGCGGCAGGTGCCGCGGGGCTTGATGCTGCAGGTTGAGGTTCATCTGCCGACTCACCACCAAATTGCCCTTTGCCGTGCAGTTGATCTAACAAGGCCTCAAATTCATCGTCGGTGATGTCTTCGCTATCGGATCCAGCGGATGCTGGTTCACTGGCGGGCGCGGCCGACTTGGCCTGTCCCGGCGCACCTGAACCGTGTAACTCGTCTAGCAATGCTTCGAATTCATCTTCGGTTATTTCTTCGATTGAGCCGGACTCGGCCGTGCTCGAAGGCGCAGGCTCTGAGGGTTCTTCTAGTTCAAATGATGCTTCTTCAGGTTCAGATGGTGCGCTATCATCGGTGTTTCCAAAGATATTTTCATCAGGTGACTCAGGTTCACTTAGCTTGTGCAAAACCTCAACTAACGCAGCATCTGCGCTTTCTAGCGGTTCACGAGCCTTAACCCGTTCAAACATCTCTACCACCACATCAGTGGCTTGTAGGATAACGTCCATCAATTCAGGCGTAAGCGTGCGTTGCCCGTTACGCATAATATCAAAGACGTTCTCTGCACCGTGGCAGATTTCGACTAATTCCGTTAATGACAAAAATCCGGCACCACCTTTTACGGTATGATAGCCGCGGAATATCGCGTTTAATAAATCTGCATCTTCAGGATTATTCTCTAAATCGACAAGTTGCTCTTGGAGTTGTTCCAAGATTTCACCTGCTTCAACAAGAAAGTCCTGTAAAATATCCTCATCCACATCAAACGACATGCGCCTGCTCCCCTAAAAACCTAAGCTAGACAGGAGGTCATCTACATCATCCTGACCTTTGACAACATCATCACGAGACTCAGCATCAATAATTGGACCTTCTGCTTCCACTTTATCGTTCTTTTTCTCGGTTTTATTAGCAAAATTAGACACTTCTTTTTCGCCAAACATGGTAAGCATGTTGACTAGGCTGTCTTCGACCTCTTTGACAAGTTCAATAACTCGTCGAATAACTTGACCGGTTAAGTCCTGATATCCTTGCGCCATCAAGACTTCAGTAAGTAAGCTGGTTAACTTAGACGAGTCAGTCGCAGCCTCTTCAAGAAACGTATCCAAGTCCTTACACAATGACTTGAAATCTCCAAGCTCGAGCTGTCTGGACATGAGCTTCTTCCACTCTGGCATAACTTGGTCGATACGCTCAGACAGTTTCTCGGCGATAGGCATACTCGCCTCAACCGCATCCATTGTAGTATTGGCCGCTTTCTCTGTTTCTTCAATAACGTAAGTCAAGCGACTTTGAGCGTCGGGAATATCTTGGTTAGCCAGACCAGCGATACGCTCGTCCAGCTGGAAATTGTTGAGTGAATCGTGAAGTTGGCGAGTCAATTTTCCAACTTCAGCGAATAACTCAATGGACTCTTTCAATGACGCAGCTTCGAGCAATGCATTGGCCGCATCGTTATCGCCTTGTTCAAGGTAGATAACAAGCTGCTTTGCTTCCTCGAGGGAAATAGGGACATTCGCGTTTGTAGACATCCAGTTATCCTCTTTTTATTTCAGGAGCGCCTGGATTAACCTAAACGTTCGAAAATCTTGTCTAATTTCTCTTTAAGAGTCGCAGCAGTAAATGGCTTAACTACGTATCCATTCACGCCAGCTTGCGCAGCAGCAACGATTTGCTCTTTTTTCGCTTCAGCCGTTACCATCAAAACGGGCAAATGCTTGAGTTTGTCATCAGCCCGAATGTTGCGAAGCAAATCAATGCCTTGCATTCCAGGCATGTTCCAGTCTGTTACTACAAAGTCGAAATCGCCTTGTTGCAACATCGGTAATGCAGTACTTCCATCGTCTGCTTCCTGGATATTGGAGAAACCCAAGTCTTTCAACAGGTTTTTTATGATACGTCTCATGGTAGAAAAGTCGTCCACCACAAGAATTTTCATATTTTTATCCAAAATGGCCTCCACTGAGGGGTTAAATT
>CAWUJV010000083.1:0-18613 GCA_963922845.1 uncultured Alteromonas sp. | reverse complement strand
TAACTGGGAAGCTGTTGTGCTTTCCTGTCGAAGCGGATGCGCATTTTAGGGATTTTATCGATGGCGTCAACAAGTATTTTCAAAAAAGTGTCATATTTGTTTTAAGTGGGCATTTTCTGCTCAAAACGGCCTATTTCCGTACTGATTTGTTGTATATAGTGAGAACATCAAACAGATTATAGGTTAGTTCAATGTCATTAAGACCTTATAAAGGCATTACGCCTACAATAGGCGAAGCGTGTTATGTCGATGACACATCGGTAATTGTCGGAGATGTGACTATCGGTGATAGTTCAAGTATCTGGCCGCTCGTTGCTGCCAGAGGAGACGTTAACGTTATTCGTATTGGTTCAAGAACTAATGTTCAAGATGGAACAGTACTGCATGTTACTCGAAAGTCTCAAGCCAACCCTTTAGGCTTCCCTTTAGTTATAGGTGATGATGTCACTATCGGTCATAAGTGTATGTTGCATGGGTGTTCGCTTGGCAACCGAATATTAGTAGGTATGGGCGCTATTATAATGGACGGGGCGGTAGTACAAGATGATGTATTCATTGGCGCTGGTACACTTGTCCCCCCCAACAAAGTCTTAGAAAGTGGCTATCTTTATGTTGGCAACCCTATGCAGAAAAAGCGCCCACTAAAAGAAAGTGAAATGGCTTTTCTAAAAATATCAGCAGACAACTACGTCAAGCTAAAAGACGACTACCTTTGAGCACTCCCAGCTAAGAGGGGGTTATGTCCCCTCGCTTATTCTATCTCTGAGTAGCTTTGAGACTTTATCGGTACGTGGATTTTGTCCCGTCCATATAGAAAATGCAGCGGCAGCTTGCTCAACTAGCATACCCAACCCATCCAACTGCAGTTTACTCCCAAGGGCTTGAGCTGTACGCATAAATACCGTAGCACTTGCGCCATACACCATGTCATACGCGACTGCACCAGACGAAAATATTCCCTCCGGCATGGCCGGCACAGTATTGTTTAAACTCGCTGATGTTGAATTTATTACAATGGCAGGCTGATTTAGCATGGGTGCATCGACACTATCCAGTGCGGATACCCTGTGATCATTTACTTCTTCAACTAAGGCAATGGCTTTATCTTTGCTTCTATTTAACACAGATATATGTGCGACGCCGGCGTTAAGCAGCGGATGGATGACACCTCTAGTCGCACCACCCGCGCCCAAAATAAGTACGTTGCTGTTTTTCAAACTTACCTGATGCGCAACTAAGTCGTTGACCAAACCTACACCGTCAGTATTGTAAGCTTTTAATTTACCGGACGACTGTTTATGAAGCGTATTCGCCGCACCGGCCAATTTCGCTGCATCGTCGTGTTCATCAGCTAATGCAAACACCCGTTCTTTGAAAGGAACAGTGAAATTCCCTCCTAATGCCCCCTCCTTAAAAAAGAAGTCATGTACTTCAGCCTCGAACTGGTCTAATGAACCGCACCGTTTGCCATACTCAATTTCTTCTCCACACGATTCTGCAAACATTTGATGAATAAGAGGTGATAAACTGTGGGCAATTGGATTTCCAAAGACGGCGAACTTTTTCATGGCAATCTCAGCATTATTAAAGCAATTAAAAGACAAAATGAATACAGGTAAAAAACCAGTGACTCCATACGACATAGTCGGTGGAGAAGAAGGTGTCATCACACTAGCCAATCGATTCTACGACATAATGGAATCAGATCCACAAGCCGAAGCGTTATATGCTATTCACCCAAAACCCCTAGACAATATCCGACGAGTGTTTGCAATGTATCTATCTATGTGGCTAGGAGGCCCAAATGATTATGAACAAGAAAGAGGCCACCCTAGGCTAAGAGCTCGACATTTACCCTTCAAAGTTACACCGACACTAAAAGCACAATGGATGTACTGTATGAAGAAAGCACTTTATGAGCAGGTAGACAATATAGCGCTTGCCGATAACCTAACCCAAGCTCTGAATCAGTTGGCTGATCATATGGTTAATACAGATGAATAAAAAAGGCCAGCAATTGCTGGCCAAACAGGCAGTGCGAAAAAGTAGGTGTGTTAATTAAAAAGTGTAACCTAAAGAAACGGTATAAACGTATGGGTCGATTTCAATGTCCGCGACTTCGCCTGCCGTTCCGTTCAAGTTGAAACTCGCTTCAGTATCAATGTCAATCCAACGCACTGACGCATTGATGGACCACTTATCATCTAGCATGTAGTCAAAGCCGACTTGAGCAGTCAAACCAAAAGAGTTGTCCAACGATAAGTCAGCAAGACCCGCTCCTTCATTAGCTGCCGTAAACTCTTCATCAAAGAAAATAGTGTAATTAATGCCGGCTCCAATGTAAGGCTGGAAAGCCGCATCGGCCTGATTAAAGTAGTAGTTAGCCGTCAATGAAGGTGGAAGATGCGTCACTTCACCTAGTTGATCACCGGTACCCAATGGATCAGCAACACCAAAGTTTACATCGTGCTTAAATGGTGTTGCCGCTAACAATTCAATATTAATGTTGTCAGTTAGAAAATACGCTAGATTCAAACCCAACTGCGTATTACTGTCTACGGTAAGATTCACACCTAAATCAGAGCCACCAACGAAGATATTGCTAGATGACTCATCAGGCGCCACTGTGGTTAGACCGGCGCGAACCAGAATATCGCCCTTACTGTGAGCCAAGGCGTTGGGGGCGATAATAAGTGCGCCTAAAGCTAATGCTGCTAATGATTTTTTCATGTGTACTCTCGCTCTATTAATTTATGAGTACACTTTAAAGAAGCAAAGCTTTGGCAATGTTGATCTAGAACAAATCCAGATTCTCATTGCCACGCCGTTGTATTATGGCTTGATCCAAGTCAACAGTTTAATTGGTCTACCACTCAGTTGGTACCAACCATGAGGATAACTTTGACTCCGGGCTATCCGGAATGGGTGAGTAGCTGTATTCCCAACGAGCTAATGGTGGCATAGACATCAATATAGATTCTGTTCTTCCCCCAGTTTGCAATCCAAACAGAGTTCCCCTGTCATATACCAAGTTGAACTCAACATACCGTCCGCGACGATACAATTGAAACTGGCGCTCATTATCAGTGTATGGCGTCGCTTTTCTGCGCTCGACAATAGGAATATACGCATCGATAAACCCGTTACCGACAGCTTGCATATACTCGAAGCTTTTTTCGAAGCCCCACTCATTTAGATCATCAAAAAATAGTCCGCCTACCCCCCTGGTTTCATTTCTGTGTTTTAAATAAAAATATTTATCGCACCAGGCTTTGTGCGCTGAATAAACACCATCGCCAAAAGGCGCACAGAGTTTTTTAGCCGTGTCATGCCAGTGTTGCACGTCTTCTTTGAAGGGATAGAAAGGTGTCAGATCAAAACCGCCACCGAACCACCAAATGGGTGCCTCTCCCTCTTTTTCAGCAATAAAAAAACGAACGTTTGCGTGTGATGTTGGCACGTAAGGATTGTGGGGGTGAATGACTAAAGACACTCCCATCGCCTGAAACTTCCGTCCTGCCAATTCTGGACGGTGAGCCGTAGCTGAAGCTGGCATTTGCTCGCCGTGAACATGAGAAAAATTCACGCCGCCTTGTTCAATAACTGCGCCATTTTTGAGAACTCTAGAACGACCGCCGCCGCCTTCTTCCCGTTCCCATTGATCTTCCCTAAACTGGCCCTTCCCATCTGCCAACTCTATGGTTTGGCAAATATTATCTTGCAGATTCAGTAAGAAGGTTTTGACTCGAGCAATGGCTTCCTCGGCATTGTCTATTGTTTCAAGTTGCAGAGACTGCATAGTTATCCTCGAATATTGGCGACAATAATCGCACTATAAAATCAAATAGGTAAAAACGGTTGGTCACTACTCGTATTATTCCAGCACCGAAAGGCATAACTTCAACCACCTCGTATCGACCATCATTCAATGGATTAATCACTGGTGTAGTTACAGTCAGCTTGAGGGCAATGCTTTTTACCTTTTTTCTCGACCAAGATCCCCCACCCGCACGCCGGGCAAGATTCGGCTAATGGCGTCGAATTTACCACATATCGACATTGTGGATAATGATTACAAGAGAAAAACCGTTTTCCATACTTGTTCGTTCGTTCGATTAATTGCCCCTTGCGACACTGAGGACAATCAATGGCCGTTTCTTGATGCTGTTTAATTTGTTCAATGTGATGGCAAGCAGGAAAATTAGTACAGCCGATAAACATGCCGTAGCGACCTTTTTTGATCGCGAGCGAACTTCCACATTCTGGGCAAGCAGTACCGGAGATTTCTTTGAGCACCGTAGTTTGATGCTCGTGGAGAGGTTTGATGTAATCGCAATCAGGGTAGCCGGTGCAGCCAATAAATGGGCCGGCTTTACCATGTCTGATGTGAAGGCTTTTTCCACACTTAGGACAAGGGCCATAAGCATCTTCCAGCGCATGCTCATTAGCACTGAATAAAGAATGGTCAATTTTTGACATTATTGCCTACTGTTATACGCCCTACATTCCTGTCGTCACTTAATGAAGAACCCCATCGTGTTCATCAAACAACAGGTCTTCCATTTGTGCATAAGCGTTTTCTTTTCCTGGTACATTAAATAATACCATAAGGACGACCCATTTTAGGTCTTCTAGACAAAACTCAGCCGAATCAATTTCCATGACTCTGTCAATGACCATTTCTCGTGTAGACGCGTCAAGTACAGCAATCTGCTCTAAGAACAAAAGAAAACCACGACAACTTACGTCTAACCGCATCTGTTCTTCGTGCGTGTAGACTCGCGTCAAACTTGAAGAAATGCCTTTGCAAAAATAAGGTTTAATATCTGTTTCTTGCAATGCTGCCAGCTTTTCCAACCAAGCCAGTGCTTTGTATATTTCATCATGGTGAAAGCCAGCGCGCACTAACTCGTCGGTCAACTCGTCTTGGTCAACACGAATTTCCGTTTCACTGTGAATGAAATTTTCGAACAGATACATGAGGATGTCGAACATTGTTATTTCCCCCTCAATTTGACGTACCCACCGGGAACGGCAGATACAAGACCACGCAACTCGTATTGTAATAATCTTGCCATGACATCAGATATGGGCAAGCCGTTGCGTTCGGCAATGACATCAATTGCAGTAACATCATAATCAACACTATCTAATAATGGTTCGCTTGCCAAGCTTTGGCCATGACTTTTTTGAATTAATTGCACGTTGTGATTAACTTGATTTTGAACCTGAAATGGCAAGGATTCGATAACATCCGATAAACTTGTTATCAGTGCTGCGCCCTGTTGAATAAGGTGATGGCAACCTTCATGAGCAGGGTTGTATATGTGCCCCGGTACAGCCATTACTTCTTTTCCTAGATCTGCGGCCAAGTTTGCCGTTATCAAGGTCCCACTTTTTATTTTTGCTTCAATAACCAATGTTGCACATGCCAGCCCAGCAATGATTCTGTTTCGCCTAGGAAAATGCGCAGCTTTTGGTGGTGTACCAGGCCAAAACTCACTCATAACGGCCCCACCTTCTTTGATAAGAGCTTCGTGTAGCCTGTTGTTTCGCTTCGGATAGATGATGTCATTACCAGAGCCAATAACAGCAAGCGTACGACCAACTTCTCTATGCGCGCCCCAATGAGCCGCAGCATCAATCCCTGCTGCTAGACCACTAACAATACCAATACCTTGTGCGCTTAACTGATTGGCAAATTGTTTAGCGAGAGCCAAACCACCTTGGCTAGCATGCCGGCTGCCCACGATAGCCACCAGAGACGCATTCAGTAGCGTTGGATTACCATTGATATATATTGCCAAAGGTGGAGATGATAATTGTTTCAGCGTATTGGGGTAGCAGGCATCATCGAATGTAATAATGTGATGCTGCTCGCTAGCAGACATCCAGTCTAGACACCGCGCAATACGAACGCTATCAATAGTATTAATGACCGCTCTTACATCGTTATTAATATCAGGATGGTTCGCTTCTTGAGATTGCCGTATCAATTCATCAGGAGACAAGCGCAACGATGAAAGAAGCGTTAACCACTTTAATGGTGAAATGGAAGTCAGCGTAGAAAGGGCTAGCCACGCCTGTTGTCTTTGTGAAAGTGTTTGCACCAGTACCGCCATTTGCGAGCGGTACTGGCACCGTGCTGGATTATGGGTTGGCGACTATCGCACCACGCTTAACCAATTCACTGGCACGAGTAATGATACCGTAACTCGCTTTATCAAAAGTTTTGAAAACGACAAGCTCACCAATTTTCAACGCTGGTTGTTCTACTGTCGAACCATCGTCGAAAACGCTACGCACTACATTACCCTCCCCTTCATATTTAGGTGAGTCGCCATCGATAATATTGGGGCCTTGCGCATAAATGCCCATTACTGAGCCAGGTTTGATGTCACGTTTGCCTAAATCTAAGATGACAATATCGTACTTTCCGACGAGTCCTCGCGAATGCAAGTTATCAACGATAAAACCACGTTGGTCATCTGCGGCAACCAATGTCATCTCTTTCGCTGAACTAAACTTACCAGCGAATAAACGATCCCCTCGTTTAGCTTCAAAGTTTGACTGCTTGACCTTAACTAACCATTCATCACCTGCTCTGGCCTCTACCATATCCGCATCGGCGATGTGATGAATTTGTATTCCAAGGTCCTCACCATCCATGTTTTTTATCGTAGCTTGCTTACGCACGATGCGATACTGATCCTTAGCCCGGCCGAATTTACGGCTCAGCACCAAATCATCGGTAACAAATCGAATATCACCGACTTGGTTGCCCAATATATGTGGTAAACGCTCATACGCGTCTTCATCTAGGATTTCGTTTTGATCGACATAAGGGGCAATGGCGTCCCACGGCAACATGTTGATCGGCGATGGCTTAACCGTCTTGGCGCTAGAGGGTGACAACACAATATGAGATTTTTCTCTCACTAACTCGATTACAGGCTCACCGTCTACATAACGAATTCTCAATACGTCACCTGGATAAATTAAGTGAGGATTATTGATTTGCGTATTGTTTCGCCACAGTTCTGGCCATAACCAAGGCTGTTCGAGAAACATATTGGCAATATCCCACAACGTATCGTTTTTCTTAACGGTATAAGTGACTGGCGCGTCATCCTTCAACGTTAGTGCAAAAGACAACGACGATACTGCCGACAGCATTGCGCCAATAGCAATAAGCATGAGTTTGTTCGTTATCTTCTTAAGGCTTTTACGCATAGCCATTTCTCCAAGGGTACGTCGGACGCAATATGTTTTATCTAATTTAATCTCTCAACGCGATTATGCCAATTGAATAATTTAAACTGCACGCATCAGTAGATATACGTTAGAATAGTAACTGAAAACAGAGAGTAAAGACCGCCGTCAATCGGATCGTATGTTAATTTATACACAGTTTAAGAGATAAAGAGTTCCAATGGCTATTTTAGAAGTTTTGAGTTTCCCAGATGAACGCCTGCGTACTGTCGCCAAGCCCGTTGAAAACATTGATGCAGAGGTCAAACAACTGGTCGCTGATATGTTTGAAACAATGAAAGATGAAAACGGCATTGGCCTCGCCGCTACGCAAGTTAATCGTCACGTGCAAGTCGTCGTGATGGATGTATCTGAAGAACAAGACGAGCCTCGCGTTTTTATCAACCCGAACATTACACGTAAAGACGGTATTACGATCAGTGAAGAAGGCTGCCTATCGGTTCCCGGCAACTATGCCAAGGTAGAACGTGCAGAGTCGATTACAGTTGAAGCGCTAGATGCTGACGGCAACCCTTTTTCTCTCGAGGCAGATGGTTTACTCGCCGTTTGTATCCAGCATGAACTCGACCACTTAAAAGGGAAGTTGTTCGTCGACTATCTCTCTCCGCTCAAGCGCCAGCGAATTCGCAAGAAGCTGGAAAAAGAAGCAAAATTGCGCGCCCGCGCATAGGATTAAACGTGTCGACGCCTCTAAAAATTATATTTGCCGGTACACCGGATTTTGCAGCACAGCATTTGGCTGCGCTGCTTAACTCAAATCACGATATTGTCGCGGTTTACACGCAACCAGACCGTCCTGCCGGCCGAGGAAAAAAGCTGACAGCAAGTCCGGTCAAAGCGCTTGCACAACAACACCAAATTGCCGTCTATCAGCCCCAAACACTCAAGCATGAAGATGCGCAGCGTGAACTCGCTTCGCTAAACGCCGACCTAATGATAGTAGTCGCGTACGGCCTATTGTTACCGAAAGCTGTATTAGATACGCCGCGAAGGGGTTGCATCAATGTGCATGGCTCAATTCTACCTGCGTGGCGCGGTGCCGCACCTATTCAGCGAGCACTTTGGGCCGGCGATAATCAAACCGGTGTCACCATCATGCAAATGGATGAAGGTTTAGATACGGGAGACATGTTGCATATCGCAACACTTCCAATCACAAGCCAAGATACCAGTGCTTCGCTTTACGAAAAATTGGCCGAACTAGGCCCTACCGCGATGCTTGAAGTGGTCAACAATATCGATAACTTCACACCAACCAAACAAGACGATAGCGCAGCAACCTACGCCAAAAAGTTATCCAAATCGGAAGCGCGAATAAATTGGCATGAGGATGCGGCTCAAATTGAGCGAAATATTCGCGCATTCAATCCTTGGCCAGTCGCTTGGTTTAGTGTTGAAGATCAAAATATTAAAGTTTGGCAGGCCAGTGTCGTGCCATCACCCACCCCCAATGCCGAACCGGGAACCATTGTGGAAGTGAATAAAACAGGTATAACCGTTGCGACTGGAAACCAAGCGCTCAAACTAGAGTCATTGCAAATTCCCGGGAAAAAAGCGTTACCAGCTACGGATGTTATCAACGCGCGACAGCAGTGGTTTGGTGAAGGTAGGTTGTTATCGGGCCCTAGCGATTAATGTCACAAATCAAATTACCTCACAAAAAGCACTTACGGGCTGACGCCGCTTGGGTGCTTTATCAGATTTTGGAATTGGGAAAGTCTTCCCGAGAATGCCTGCCTTTGGCCCAGGCCCGTCACTCGGCACAAGATAGTGCTTGGCTTCAAGAAATGGTGATGGGCGTATTACGTCAGTTACCGCTTTTGCAGACTTGGCTGAGAGAACGGTTGGACAAGCCGCTAAAGGGCAACAAGAAAATCATCGAACATTTGTTGTTGATAGGCATGTATCAACTCAAGTTTACGCGAGTCTCAGAACACGCTGCGATCAATGAAACAGTCAATGGTACCGCTCCCTTGGGAGGTGCAGCGTTAAAAGGCTTGGTCAACGGCATACTCAGAAACGTGCAACGCGAATCATTTGACATACAAAGCCTTGACCCTATTATCGCCAGTGGTATGCCCAAGTGGTTGTTCAAACAACTGGCTAATGCCTATCCCAACGACATCGATAGCATCATTGCGAATACCAACGCAATAGCACCAATTTGGCTTCGTGTGAACCGAAGAAAGTGCTCATTGTCCCAATTTACGGAAGCATTAGATAAGCATCAACTACGTTATAATTTAACGGCGTCGCATCCCGATGCCGTTATTCTCGAATCCAGACTTGATGTCACTGCGATTCCCGGCTTTGAAGAGGGTTGGTTTGCGGTACAAGACGGCGCTGCACAACTTGCTGCCCCATACTTGGCTCCACAGCCCAAAGACCGCATACTCGACTGTTGTGCGGCTCCGGGTGGAAAGACAGGTCACATCCTAGAACTGCAACCCGAGCTTAGCACTTGTGTTGCTGTAGATGCCGATCACCTTCGTCTAGAGCGCGTCAGTGAAAATATGAAACGCTTAGGCCACCAGCCCATTATTTTACAGGGTGATGCCTCTTTACCTAACACGTGGTGGGACGGCGAACACTTTGATCGAATACTACTTGACGCGCCTTGCTCTGCCACGGGCGTTATTCGTCGCCATCCAGATATTCGTTGGCTGAGAAAGCGAGCCGATATAGACAACCTGACCGAACTACAAAGTAAAATATTAGACAGTTTGTGGCCAACTCTAAAACCGGGCGGTGTAATGCTCTATGCAACATGTTCCATTTTGCCGAGCGAGAACGCTTTGCAAATCGCCTCGTTCTTGTCACGGACACCAGATGCAAAACTAGACCCTATTGCACCAAGTGAAACTACGCAATTCCCGGGCAGGCAAATTTTGCCCGGAGAATCACAAATGGATGGTTTCTATTATGCTAGGCTGATAAAGTCTCAGTGAAGAAGGACAAACAAGCCTTTGCGTTTAACGCGTTGAGTAAAATCGAAAAATCATGAAAATAATAATCTTGGGCGCCGGACAAGTCGGTGGAACATTGGCTGAAAACCTCGTTGGTGAGAAAAATGAAATCACCGTAATTGACGCTGACGCCGATAGGTTAAGAGCCCTTCAAGATAGACTCGATCTCCAAGTTGTAACCGGTGTAGGTTCTCACCCTGATGTATTGAAAAAAGCGGGGGCAGAAGATGCCGACATGCTAATCGCGGTAACCAACTCAGATGAGAGTAACATGCTGGCTTGTCAGGTCGCCTATAGCTTGTTTAAGACGCCAACCAAAATAGCTCGAGTTCGCTCCGAACAATACATCATCTATCAAGAGCAATTGTACAAACAACAAGACATTCCTGTTGATCACATCATTGCACCTGAGCAACTAGTGACTCAAGCAATAAAACGGCTTATCGATTACCCTGGGGCATTGCAAGTAGTAGAATTTGCTGATGGCAAAGCGAGTTTAGTTGCGGTTAAAGCCTACTATGGTGGTTTGTTAGTCGGGCACGCACTCTCTGCGTTAAAAGAGCATATGCCTAACGTCGAAACACGCGTTGCGGCTATATATCGAAGAGGCCGTCCGATTAGACCACTTGGAACAACCGTTATTGAGGCGGATGATGAGGTGTTTTTCATTGCGGCCACAAAGCACATTCGCGCGGTAATGAGTGAATTGCAGAAGCTAGAGTCAAGCTACAAGCGCATTATGATTGCAGGTGGTGGTTTAATCGGTGCAGGTTTAGCGAAACAGCTTGAACACAACCACAATGTAAAACTCATCGAATATACACAAGAACGCGCTCAATACCTCTCAGCACATCTAGACAGAACAATCGTATTCTGTGGCGACGCATCAGATTCAGAGTTGCTGTCTGAAGAGAGCGTTGAACAAGTCGATGCCTTCATTGCTGTTACAAATGATGATGAGGCGAATATCATGTCAGCAATGCTCGCCAAACGAATGGGCGCGCAAAAGGCCATGGTACTGATCCAGCGCGGCGCTTATGTCGATTTGGTTCAAGGCGGAGAAATTGACATTGCGTTTTCACCGCAGCAAGCGACGATTTCAGCGTTACTCACACATATTCGCCGTGGAGACATTGTAAACGTTCATTCGCTAAGACGAGGAGCTGCAGAGGCAATAGAAGCGATCGCTCACGGCGACAAAATTACCTCTAAAGTGGTTGGCCGCCAAATCGGTGATATTAAATTACCTCCCGGCACCACCATTGGAGCAATTGTACGTGATGATCAAGTCATCATCGCGCATAGCGACACTGTGATAGAAGCCAATGATCACGTGATCATGTTCTTGGTTAACAAGAAATTTATCACCGACGTGGAGAAGCTGTTCCAACCCAGCGCGTTTTTCTTTGGTTAGTTAGCATGCGTTAACCTCTCGCTGGACTAAATACCAAGATACTCATCGCCTTTTACAAGATTTATGACCCATAAGCTTGTCGAAGGGGATATTTTGAACTATTTGTAATCATATAAAAGTCTATCTTTTGATCGGATAAATCAGTACCGATAACAGATTATAAATAAAGGGTACCTATGGTTCTTCAAGATCCAAATTCTAGCGCTTATCACGAAACGGAAATTCTCAGCTTTGAACTCAGCGAAGGTGTTCAATTTTTAAAAAGTCTCAAATCTCGTTCTCTACTCTACCCGCACGAATTCGTGCATTTAAAGCGATTGGTTAGCGCATGGATAGCTGATACAGATAACCCAGAATCGGTGGTGCCCTACGTTTATCGTGAGATCATAGTCATCAAGCGCGGTCAGGTGGCGGAAATGATTATTCGACGCGACCCAATGAAATACGATCGCATCACTCAGCTGCCCTTAAAATATGAGCTTCACGAATGGCTAGAGGGCAAATATGCCGAGGCCGAGGACATCGAGGTCTCGTTATACATTATTGAACTCGATAGTTTCAGTAACATTAACGATACCGCTGGACACCACGCAGGTGATTTCATTCTATATACCTTGGCAGAGCGGTTAAATGGACTAGAGCTGGGTAACAAGTTTGTCGCTCGACTGTACGGAGACGAATTTGCCGTTGCAGTGGTTCACGGTGGCGAAACACTCAATAAACAAGACTGTTTGGAGGCGATCATTTCGACGTTTGCATTGTCGATACACGTAGCAAATGAAGACTTTTTCATTACGCCCTCTATTGGGATTTCTCAGTCGCCCCATCACGTTGACAACCCAGTTGATTTACTCAAATGTGCATATGTCGCATTAAACCAAGCCAAAAAAGACTCCACCAATATTAGCCGGGTGTACGAGCCCACCTTTACTAAGAAGTTAAAAGAGCAAGTCGAGCTAGAGTCAGATTTAAAAGAAACGTTACTCAAAGGCGAAGGATTGGAAGTTTGGTACCAGCCAAAAATCTGGCTAAAAGACGACAGTGTGGCAGGCCTTGAAGCGCTTGTAAGGTGGCGACACCCTGAAAATGGTTTGATACCGCCAGGCGTTTTTATTCCGATAGCTGAACGCACTTCATTAATCTGTGGCATAACGGATTGTGTGATTGACAATGTCTGTCGTGACTTGCCGCGTATCCGAGCAATGGGAATGACCGGACGAATTTCAATTAACTTGTCAGCGAAGGATTTCTTACGGCCAGAGATAGTTAACGACGTGTGTCAGATCCTCAACAAACATCACACTCAGCCCGCTGACATCGAATTAGAGATTACGGAAGGGGCTTTCATTGCCGACTTCAGTGTTTGTATCGATATCATTAGTCAGTTTCGGGTCAAAGGTTTTACTGTATCTATCGATGACTTTGGAACGGGTTACAGCTCGCTGAGCTATTTGAGAAAGCTGCCTATCGACGTATTGAAAGTTGATATGAGTTTTGTCAGAGATATAGAGCACGACGAAAGTGCACGAGATATTTATCGCGCTCTACTGTTAATCGCGTCGGCATTAAAGCTTAAAGTAGTCGCAGAGGGCGTCGACTCCCAAGGTCAAAAGGCAATTTTAAAAGACCTCAACTGCGACATCATACAGGGATATTTGCTGTCAAAACCCATGCCACCGGCAGATTTAAAAAATTATTTAAATTAGTGGGATTAAAATTTGTACAAAAGGAAAAGACCAACTATACGTTAATAGTTAACCCCATCATTAGTACATAATCGCGTTGTAGTTGTAGCAAGGAAGCGCCAATGAACGACAGTGTAGAGCAAGTAGTCGAGGAACAACTTTCAAGACGCCGTGCCGCATACCGAGTTTTGCTCAGTGTGGCGCTAGCAATGATTTCTTTCGGTCAATTTAACGACACAAAAGAACTATTGAGCGATCTGTACGAACGCGTCACCACCAACTTTACCCACACGATTGAATACAAAAAATTAGACGAACTGAGTATTGGTCGCACCATTGACTTTATTGAAGCGCAGTTTGGCCCCCCAGAAGTGATAAAGCAATCAGCCTATGACGACAGCGTCGTGTTTCAATATTACAACCTGAAAAAAGCTGTCGTGACCATTCTTAATCATAAAGGCCGCGTCGCGGGTTTTGTAGTTGTTCCACTCAAAGACGACTTTGCCCCAACTATGCCATTTGTGGAAAAAGCCATAGGCACACAGACCTTTCAAGCTGAAATGAAAGACGCTGGCGATTTTTTCTTCGACGCGAATAATCTCGTTTACTTCGCTGAGTCCCAAGATTTGGGCAAACGGTTCCTTTTTCTTCAACGTGTACTGGGCGTTATTGAATATGGAAAACTCACAACCTTCGATAGTAATGACGAAGCCCATGATAGCGAGAAGACACTCGACATGATTGGGTCGTTCAACGATTTGTTGCTTGCTGATGATGAAGCAAGGTTAGTTACGGCTATCGAGGGGTTTCGAACAACGCACAAACCCAACTTTTATGCCTACACCGAACTTGATCCCAGTCTCATTGCCGAGTCCCTGCTTACTCGCATCGAATTTTCCACGTATTTTGGGGATAAACCATGAAGTCAAACCTGTTCGCTATTATCGGTTTTGCCATGCTACCAATGGTGGCAAACGCCGCCCTACCCGACTGGATACAATCGCCGCCAACGAGTGACACTACCCTGTACGCCATTGGCGAAGGTAGAAACTTACAACAGGCTACAGATGTGGCTCTTAAAAATATATTGGGCCAATTGCGAACTCGAGTGAGTAGCCAATTTGAGCAGCAACAAGCCCTTGTTAATGACCGATATTCCGAGTCAATAAAACAACGTATTTCAAGTTCTGTAGAAAATTTACCAATTAGTCAGTTCAGTGCGCTGAAAAACCACAAATCGGGTCACACATTTTACAGCCTAGTGTCAGTTGATAAGACGGCATTGATCGACACGCTGAGCAATGAATACACAGCCCGAACAAAAAAGATTAAGTCGCAAATCGCGCAAAAAGGCCAAGCGGGTTCCCCGCTAGAATGGTGGTTTTCACATCGCGACGATATCGTTGCCGAATTTGGTGCCAACCTGCGTTACACCGAAATATTGTCACTATTGGGTGTAGACACTCAATCACAATCATCAACTAACGACACTATTGCCGATCAACTGTTGGCCATAAAGCAAGACAGCTGTTTATTTGTGGGTAAGTTTCATCAACAAGACATCCGCTTAGCATTACGAGACAAAGTCGTCGCCGCTGGTATCAGTGCCGATGATCAACACTGTGCTTACCAATTGCGAGTTAAAGAAGATTTGCAATCGAGATACTTGTTCAACCGACATACCGCGACATTAAAAATGACGTTGGTGCTGGAACACCAGCAGCAACCGTTAAGCAGTGAATTCATTACTGAAACCGGTAGCTCGATGAGTGGCAAGGATGTCGCGCAGACAGCGGCTATTCAGAGAATGATAAATAAAATCCGCCAAGATGAAGGGCAGTTACTTGGCAATTTACTAAAGCAATAACAGGAAGGACAAAACATGAGAAATCCACTTTTTACGCTATCGATGATTGCGTCCGTCACCGCGTTTGGCTTGATTGGATGCTCATCTACATCTGTTGAAAACCCCGTAGACATCATTACAAATGATAGCTATTTGGTAAATATTCCAGATGCCGAATTTCTTCCATCAAAAGCTGAGCTCCAAGGCAAACGTTTGAGAGTCGTTGTACTGCCAGTAAAGGTTGAGCAAGGTGCAAATTTCGAAAAAGGAGCAGTCAGAGAAATTTCATCTCAGATAGAGAAAAGCTTGCTCACCGCGGGGGTAGAAATCGTTGATCGTTCGTTGGTCGGTAAACTAGGTGATGAAATCATCGCTTATGAAGCAACCGGACAGTTTTCTGGTGCAGGTATTGATGTAGCAGATATTGCGATATTGCCGTCAGTAAACAACGTTTCATTATCCTCCTCGTTTTCTCAGGCTAGGTCTTGGACTGACGATGACGGCAAGGTGTACCGCACGCCATCGCAATGTACCTATAACGGCGAACTGATGGGTAGTATCAAAGTTTATAAGATGCCTGAGCTTTCGGTGCTAGATGGTATTCCGCTTACGGGTACTGCTAGCAATAACAGCGCGACGTCAAATAGTAACTGCCCGATCAGTACTGCCAGCGCAGCAGGGTTAGCAGCCAAAGCGGCTGAAGCTGGGGTATTTGATATCGAACACCAAATCCAAACTCACTTCCAACAAAAAGGATTCATTATTGAATACCGCAAACGCGGAAATGAGCACCTAGTGAACATTAACCTAGGAGCATCGCAAGGTATCAAGCCTGGGCAAAAAATTCAGTTTGCCAGAAAAATCGAGCGCTATAACCGTATGACAGAACAAAAATCGATGACGGTGGTGCCTTACGATTTTATAGGCGTGGTGTCAGATCTAATCGAGGCCGACAACGCATGGGTAATTGTTGATGCCGAAGCAGAAGCACAAGTGAAGTTTGGCGACATTGCAAGAACCTATTACGAAGAAAAGGGATTCTTTGACAAAGTCATGCAAAACGATTTGGTACAGAGCCTAACGAATTAATTTGGAGAACATAACATGAAGAAACTCGCCATTTTTAGCCCTGTACTCTTGCTTGCAGGCTGCGGTGCAACTAATAACGTAACAACACCACAAACCACCGTTATCACGCCCGAATGCGTATTTGCCGATGCCCCAGAAAAGGCAGCACCACTTTGGGTATGTGACGTACCCATCGAAGGCTATGCGCTTTCTGCGGTTGGCTTCTCTGAGAAAAAGCCAAGTCAAGCGATGACAACAGCAGCAGCAACAACACAGGCTAGAGCAAAAATGTCTGAGCACTTTGCCACCACTGTGTCTCAGCTTTTCACCGATTATCAAAAGTCACTAGAAACACAAGAGGAATCAAAGTTCATCATCGATACCGACTTGGTCAGAGAAACCGTATCGTCTATGACATTATTTGGGTCTAAGGTGATTCGAACCCTCACCAGTCCAACACAAGGCCAATATGTGGTTATTGCATTGGACGAGTCAACATACAAAGCCAATGCTGAGAAGGTATTTGCAGCGCTGGTCGATGAAAACGCGGAAATGAAGCAATTATTCGACTCAGAGCAAGCAAGAGAACGCCTTTTAAGCATGATAAAAGTGCAGTAGTAGGTTTACCCGATGGTAACAAGGAAGACACTATTGACGATGTCACTATTGCTTGTGGCTGCAACATCGCAGTCGCAAAGTGGTAGTGTCATCGAATCACTAAAGCAAAATCGTGACTCGGTTAAGACACGGCTTACGCCAGAACAGGAAGCCTTCAAGCAAGCCTATCAGAGGGAACTGGCGGAGTTTACTGCAAAACGATTAAAGGCATTCGCGGCGTTTAAAGCCAAGTACAACGCATCTCTTGCCCAATATCGACAAGGTATTTTAGCCAAGTGGGGGGAAGTCGATGTCAGCGATGATAAGAAAGTCGTTCACTATGACGGAGACACTAAAACACTCATCGACTTTGAAAAAGAAGAAGTCGTCGTCAGCATCATTCATGATGAAGACACCGCGCCATCAAAAGCTGATGCGGCCAATGCGTTAGACAAAGTTAAGCAACTTTCTCCTAAAAATGGCAATGCGCCCCAACAGAAATCAGAGAAGGTAGACGTTATAGAGGCCTATTCAGGTCGTGATGATATCGATACCCAAGCTTTGGTTGACGACGCACAAGTGAGCGTTGAGAAACCCAAAATAGATCAGCAAGACATAGAGACAGAACGTGCCTTTATCGATGAACAAACAACGAATGATCAACATCAAGTAGACCGTATAGTAGACAACAGTGACCTAGATAGCGATACCATTGAAAAAACGAAAAAAGAGATTAAACAACACAATCAAAAAATTAAACAGCGCAACGAAAAGCGTATCAAGCAGTCATCAAAAGACAAAGACGCGTTAGTCAAAAAACGAATTACTCGATATAAAATTCCGCTCAAACCCAAGTCCGAGCAAAAAAAGATAGCCTCAGTCCTACCACTCGTAACCCAATTTAGCGAAACGTGGGGACTACCCAAGCCGCTGGTTATGGCGGTCATACACACGGAGAGCAGTTTTAATCCTTTGGCTGAATCACATATTCCAGCATATGGGTTGATGCAGGTGGTTCCTCATTCAGCGGGCATTGATGTGAACGAATTCTTGTTCAACAAAAGAGAACCGCTTTACAAAGACTATCTTTTCAACCCCGAACAAAATGTGGAAGCCGGCAGTGCCTATTTACATTTATTAGATCACCGCTATCTCAAGAAGATAACCGATCCCCAAAGCAGACTTTACTGCGTCATTGCCGCTTACAATACGGGGGTTGGCAATGTGGCTCGTGCGTTTACCAAAAAGCCAAGAAGCAAAATGAATGACAACGTTGTATCGCAAATTAACAGTCTATCTGCGGAACAAGTGTTGCAAATTCTTGGCAAACAACTTCCCTATGACGAAACCAAACGTTACCTGAAAAAGGTGAAGCAGCGAATGGAACATTACCAACAGATTATTTGACGACGGATTAGATCATGAGCAACGTTCAGCGCCATTATCCGATGGCAATACTGAGTCTACTTTCTATCGCTGTAACCAGTGCCTACGCCGAGCAAGTCAAACCATTGCCGACGACGTCAACAAACCAAGTATCTAAATACGGCTCATTCGTGATAGAAACGATGTTAAAGGACATGGGTTTAGGGCTTAGTGACGAAAACAAAGAAAATGCGATAGTGCCGCCTGAACCTGAGCCTGAACCTGAGCCTGAGCCTGAGCCTGAGCCTGAAAGAGAGGATGCAGCACATCATCCCGGAGTAGATGGGTATAGAACATGTGAGAGAAATTCTCAAAAGACGTGGCAAAAAGAATATAAAAG
>CAWUJV010000082.1:0-18766 GCA_963922845.1 uncultured Alteromonas sp. | reverse complement strand
CTATGCGCAATGCTTAGCTATAATCCGCGATAACAACGTGGTAATAGGCGAGTGATAGGAGCTGATGTTGAGTGTCAACGATGTTATTCGTCTTCGTTAAAACGTCCCGCAATCAGGTTTTCAATGGCGTCCATCGCTGCTTGTGCGTCACTGCCTTCACTGACAACGTTGACTTGTTCGCCTTGATGACTTTCAAGCATCATTAAACCCAAAACACTATTGGCATTTGCTTCTTTATCACCTTTATGAAGTGTGACATTAGCATCAAATTGATTGGCCAACTGAACTAACTGGGTAGCTGCTCGAGCGTGTAACCCCAATTTATTGACGATGGTGAGTTGTTTTTCTATACGGCTCATTTATCCAGTTCCCTGTGTCGAATTTGCACGTCTGGGTGTATGTCTTCGAATATTTTAGCAAGACTTTGAGAGACAAATACCGAACGGTGTTGTCCGCCAGTACAGCCTATTGCAATGGTGACATAACTGCGATTGTTGCGTTCTAAATGTGGCAGCCACGTTGAAATGAGGTTTTGAATTTGAACAATAAACTTCGATACGATGGGTTGAGAACCAAGGAAGTTTTCTACGGGTTCATCGAGCCCTGTAAGGTGTTTTAGATCGGGTTCCCAGTGCGGGTTGGGTAAGAAGCGAGCATCGAATACGTAGTCTGCATCCTTAGGAATACCGTGTTTAAACCCAAAAGATTCAAATACCAAGACCAGTCTTGAACTTTTTTTACCAAGAATTCGCTCGCGGATAAGTTCGGCAAGCTGGTGGATTGAAAAGTTGTCGGTATCAATCAGTAAATCGGCACGCTCGGCGACGGGAGCAAGTAGCGCTGACTCCGCTTTAATAGCTTGCGATAACGACTTGTTGAGTTTCGTTAATGGGTGAAGACGTCGGGTCTCGCTGAAGCGTTTTACCAATATGTCGTCGCTGGCATCGATATAAACGATGGTCATGTCCCACGTATCGGGCATGTAATCAAGAATCTCTACGAGCTCAGAGGGTTCTTTAGGTAAGTTTCTGACATCGATACTTACCGCTACCTGATCGTATTCATCGACAACGGTATGGGTGAGTGTCGGCAAGAGGTTTACCGGGATGTTATCGACGCAATAGTAACCTAAGTCTTCCAGTGCGCGTAGCGCGACGGATTTACCAGAGCCTGAACGTCCACTGATAATGATGAGTTTCACGGCCCTTATCTCCCTATGTAATGCTTAGGCTAATGCTTGAAGAATATCGTCGTTTGTTTTGGCGTGTCGGATAGCTTTGACTGTCGACTTATCGCTCAGTTTACCCGCAACAGTCGCTAATGTCTGTAAATGCCCTTCAGTTTGTTCTTCGGGGACAAGCAAGGCAAAAAAGATATCGACGGGCTGGTCGTCGATAGCATCAAAGTTGATTGCCGGTGTACTGGTAACCACAATAGCAGTGACGTGCTCCAACCCGGGCAACCTACCGTGGGGAAGGGCAATACCATTCCCAATTCCCGTGCTACCCATGCGCTCTCTGTTTAACAGCGCACTGAGTACAGTGTCTTGTTCTACGGACGGGTGATTCTTAGCTGCAATTTCGCTAATGATTTCAAGAATTCGTTTTTTGCTATTACACTGAACCGCACATTGCGTGCGGTCCAGACTTACTATGGCTGTTATATCCATCAGAACTTATTAATGTCTTTTGAGTTTTTCCTTGTGCTTGATCACCTGTCGATCAAGCTTATCTACCATACTGTCTATGGCAGCATACATATCTTCGTTTTCTGAGGAAGCAAATACTTCTGCTCCACTCAAATGAACCGTAGCCTCGGCTTTTTGATTGAGTTTTTCGACATTGAGTATGACATGCACATTCGATATGTGGTCAAAGTGACGTTCCAACTTGCTGAACTTGGTGTCGACATAGGTACGCAAAGAATCAGTTATTTCAACATGATGACCAGTAAGGTTTATTTGCATATTTCGTCTTCCTTATAGGTGGAGCCTAAATCAGGCTTTTTCGTTGGTTAGACGGGGGAATCGAGAGTGATTCCCGGTATTTTGCTATTGTCCGCCGGGCAACTTTAATACCTTGGTCGGCCAACAATTGAGCAATCTTGCTATCACTTAGTGGTTTGCTGGGTGTCTCTGCTGCAACAAGTTTCTTGATCAACGCGCGGATTGCCGTTGAAGAGCATTCGCCCCCAGATTCTGTCGCGACGTGGCTTGAGAAGAAATACTTCAACTCAAAAATGCCCCGAGGCGTGTGCATATACTTTTGTGTCGTTACCCGCGAGATTGTAGACTCGTGCATATCGACCATCTCAGCCACATCATTCAAAACCATTGGTTTCATCATTTCAGGGCCGTGTTCAAAGAAGCCTATTTGTTGTTGAACAATACAATTAGCTACTTTCATCAAGGTATCATTTCGCGATTCAAGGCTTTTGATAAACCATTTCGCTTCTTGCATGTGCGAGCGAATGAACTGCGAGTCACTGCTGCTACGAGCATTTCTACTCATAGCGGCATATTGCTGATTAATACTCAGTTTGGGCAGGCTGTCTGGATTGAGTTCAACCAACCAGCGGCCATTTTTCTTTGCCACGGATACATCAGGGATCACGTACTCAGGTTCTTTGGTAATCAACGCTGAACCCGGACGCGGATTGAGCCCCTGTAATAATACCATGGCCTCTCTTAGCTGATCTTCTTTCAGTTTGGTTTTGCGCATCAAGGTGCGGTAATCCTTACTGCCTAGCAGATCGGCGTAGTCTGACAACAGCATTTTAGCCTCAGCCACCCAAGGGGTATCAGGTGCAAACTGATTGAGCTGAACTAACAAACACTCTTGAGGGGTGCGAGACCCTGAACCGAGAGGATCGAACTGCTGAATGCGCTTCAATACACATTCGACTTCATCCTCCTCAATTGGTTCCTCAGTTTCATCGTCGGTGTTCACACTTTGCAGAATATCGTCGACGGTGACAGTGAGATAACCTGACTCATCAATCGAGTCGATGATTGCCATAGCAATCACGCGGTCAGTATCACTAAACGGCGTTAAGCCCATTTGCCATAACAAGTGCGCTTGTATGTCGTCAGTGGTTTCGCCTTGAAAGACTTGTTCATCATCAGATGCGGCCATGGGCGCGGGCGCAGACGACGCGGAATAATACTCGTCCCATGTGCTGTCGATAGGGAGTTCGTCCGGTAAGCCGTCTTTTTCTAATGCATCTGAGGTTTCGATGTTATCTGAACTGGCTGAGGGCGCTTCCGCATTCGCGTCGCTTTCGCTGTCCAGGTTACTTTTAGCTGGCGCATCGCCATCGCCAATCTCTTCGACTTCGAGTAGCGGATTGGAGTCGAGAGCTTCTTGAATTTCTTGCTGCAAGTCGAGCGTAGAGAGTTGCAAAAGCTTAATAGCTTGCTGCAACTGTGGGGTCATTGTGAGTTGTTGACTAAATTTTAGCTGTAAAGAAGGTTTCATCTACGTCTTAACTTTCTAATTTTCCTGCTATTTACCCTGAATTGCGAACCAAGTGCAAGTCAAATTTGCGGTTCCAGTTTGGTTCTTTTGCGACCCGCTATAGTAACTATAGCTTGAATTGCTCACCTAGGTATACATCTCTTACTTTTTGATTGCTTAAAACTTGCTCCGCGGTTCCTTGCGCGATTAACTCCCCATGACTAACAATGTAGGCTTTTTCACAAACATCAAGGGTTTCACGAACATTATGGTCGGTAATCAGTATGCCGATACCACGGTCTCGCAAATGTTGAATTATTTTTTTGATGTCGTTGACCGAAATCGGGTCAACACCCGCGAATGGTTCGTCAAGTAAAATAAATTGAGGATTCGCTGCAAGGGCTCTAGCAATTTCTACCCGCCGTCTCTCGCCGCCAGATAAGCTCATTCCCGCACTGTTGCGGATGTGGTTGATGTTGAACTCATCAAGCAATGCGTCAGCTTCTTCTTCCTGCTGCTGCCGATTGAGGTCTTTTCGGGTTTGCAAAATGGCCATGACATTTTCATGTACCGTCATTTTCCTAAAAATAGAGGCTTCCTGTGGAAGGTAGCCTATTCCCTGACGAGCGCGCTCATGCATCGGCTGATGAGTTAACTCATTGTCATCAATATGGATGCTTCCCTTGTTAAGAGGTACCAGACCGACAATCATATAAAACGTTGTCGTTTTACCGGCGCCATTGGGGCCGAGTAAGCCGACAATCTCGCCGCTAGAAACAGACAAACTTACATCTCTAACAACTTGGCGCGAACGGTAAGATTTTGCCAAATGTGAAGCAGTTAAGGTCGCCATTAGTTAGATTGGTCCCCATCTTTTTCAGCATCATTGTTTTGCTCGGTTTCATCTGCACCTTTGTCGTCAGACAAGGTTTTCAGTGCACCAGGCCCAAATACCGTGGTCACTCGACCCTCTGTACTTTCGGCGAGCATTTGCTCGTTTTCCATGTCATAGGTAATGGAGTCGCCACTTACCATGCTCGTGTCCTGCTGTAATTCAGCATTTCCCGTCAACGCGATTGTCCGATTGCCCACTTCATAACGAATTTCGTTGGCTTTAGCATTAACGGTTTTCCCGTCTTTGACTTGTTGTGTGTAACTGGCGGGGTTACCGCGCGCGATAAACACTTCTTGGCCTTTCCCTGCGCTGGCGATAACTTCGACTTCATCGGCTTCAATCGTCAAAGACCCTTGGGTGATGAATACGTCCTGCTTGAATAATGATATTTTGTTAATGCCATCGACAAACTGAGACGCTGCATCGACCTTTATAGGCTTAGTGAAGTCGTTCTCATCAGCTAGTGATAGAGCGCTGACCGAGAGGGCCAGTAGACTAGCTGTCAGGGTTATAAGTGGTTTGTACATGATCAATTAACTCATATTGTCTTGTGTGCAAATCGGCATTAAAACCGTTGCTGTTTATTACGTATTGTCCGCCAATGATGATAACCGGTTGGTCTGACGTCATTGTTTTTTTGTTCAAATCAATTTCGATAAACTCCGTTTTTATCGTTTGAACGAAATCGTCATCACTCATGTTGGTGATAATCACTTCCGATTCTAACTGAATCAGGTTGTTGTCGTACAGCGTGCCTTCCTTCGCTGTAACCTGCCATGGTGACTCATTTTCGCCAACGTAAACGGTATACATTGGGTTTTGAAACAACACGAAGCCAAGTAAATCGTAGTGTTCCATCGTTGTAGCAAACACTTCGTGATTCAATTGTCCGTTGCTGTCATACATGGTAGTGGTCAAGTTTTCAGCAAGATAAGCTGGGCGTAACGCGTTTTCTTGCACCGACTGATTGTCTTGTGGCTCTTCTTCCATAAATGTTGGCAAGTAAAGAAGCAACGCCAGCACAAAAAGTGCCGATATACTGATGCCTAATCGATTCACACACTTGCTCCGTGCTGTTCTTCAAGTCGCCCATGAGCTTGTAAAATCGTATCGGCTATCTCTCTTACTGCGCCAAAACCTCCGCGATGCTCGGTGACCCAGTTTGCGTTGCGGGCGACAAAGGGGTGGGCATCATTAACGGCAATGCGGATGGCACTGTGATGAAACATACCTATGTCGGGCATATCGTCGCCTACAGAAGCCACTTGTCGCGTCGTTAAGCCCATCGTATTGATTAACTCTTGTATCGCGTCGGCCTTATTCTCTTGCCCTTGTACTATGTGCTTCACGGTTAAGGATTGCATACGCTGCTGAACAATGGCTGAACGTCTTCCAGTGATGACAGCAACTTCAACACCACAATTAATCAGTGCCTTGACGCCGTATCCGTCTCGGGTGTGAAATGCTTTTAGCTCTTCGCCATCATTACCAAGATAAATACGGCCATCGGAGAATACCCCATCGATATCACAAACGAGGAGTTTAATTTCACTCAGTGCATTGAAAATGTCACTATCGAGCTCTGTGTAAAGGGTCTCTACTGTCGACATTAGAGGACTCCTGCTTTAAGAAGCATATGCATATTGAACGCGCCAACGGGTTTTTGTTCCTCATCAGTGACAAATAGCGCACTGATTTTGAAGCTTTCCATCAAATTTATGGCTTCAACGGCAAGTTCTGCCTCACTGATGGTTTTGCCGCCTTTGGTCATGACAGCATCGACACTGGTTTTGTGGATATCGACCCTTGCATCGAGAATTCGGCGCAAATCGCCGTCTGTAAATACCCCTGCAAGAGAGCCATTGTCGTCGACAATACCTGTCATTCCCAGGCCTTTTCGTGAAATTTCTAGCAATGCGTCGGATATACTGGCCTGTAAACCGACCAGTGGCAAACCGTCTCCTGTGAGCATAATATCGCTAGCTTTTAACAAGAGTTTCCGGCCTAAGCTGCCACCAGGATGAGAAAGGGCAAAGTCTTCGGAAGTAAACCCTTTGGCATCGAGTAAGGCAACGGCCAGCGCATCCCCCATAACCAAGGTTGCAGTTGTGCTCGATGTTGGCGCTAAACCAAGCGAGCACGCTTCTTGTTCGACACTGATATCGACAACCACATCAGCGTGCTGACCTAGTGAACTTGTGTGACTGTTTGTTAGCGCAATGGTAGGTACATTGAGTCGTTTCACCACCGGGAGGAGGTTAAGCAACTCGCCGGTTTCCCCCGAATTAGAGATAGCCAACAACACATCGTCTTTACTTAGCATGCCTAAATCACCGTGATTGGCTTCTCCGGGATGCATAAAAAACGACGGGGTCCCTGTACTTGCGAGTGTGGCAGCGATTTTATTGCCAATATGACCAGATTTTCCCATCCCTGATACAACGACTTTTCCTTGGCACTTAAACAGTATCTCGCACGCCGCTTCAAAATGATGATCGATGCGCGATTTAAGCGACGCAATCGCTTGTGTTTCGATATCGATAACGCGCGTGGCAGACTGCAAAAAGGAAACGTTATTCATTACTTAAACAACCAGTATTGATACAACAAGAAACCACCAACAAGAAATGCGCCTTCAAAACGATTAATGCGGCTGGTTCCTCTAACATTAAAACTAAATACGAACATTAAGACGGTCAGCGCCAGCATGACATAGACGTCGCGTTCGTATGCGTTGCTGTCGACGAGCCCCGGCGCCAATAGCCCAGGCATCCCGAGTACAGCGAGTAAATTAAATATATTTGACCCTATGATATTCCCTAAAGCTAGGTCATCTTCACCTTTCATTACGCCCGCAATACTCGCGGCTAATTCAGGCAAACTTGTACCAAGAGCAATAATTGTCAAACCGATTACCAGATCGCTCAGCCCAAAATAACGAGCAATCGATACCGCTGCATCTACCATGTAGTTGGCGCTCAAAGGGAGTAAAATCAAGCCAACACCTACCCAAAAAACCGCGGCTTTGGTTGAGACATTACTTGGAATTTCGTCACTGGTTTCCGCTACCAACGGGTCGTTTTTCTCGACATTGATTGACAGCCAAGCCATACCTGCAACCGCTACGCCGAATAAACACACCAGCACAATGCCCTCGAATTGCTCGAGTTCGCCATCAAATAAAAAGAAGAACGCGATGGCACTCACGGCAATCAGTGCAGGCATTTCTCTTTTGAGTGTTGTGGATGAGACAATAAGAGGTTTAATCAAGGCCGTTAAGCCCAGCACCAAACCGACATTAGTAATGTTTGAGCCCATGGCATTGCCAACTGCGGTATTCATATTACCATTCATAGACGCCACGGCTGACACTACGATCTCGGGGGCACTTGAACCCATCGCGACAATAGTCAAACCAATCATCATTGGCGAAATGCCGTAGTTTTTTGCCAGTGCAGACGCACCGTATACAAAACGGTCTGCGGCCCAACTGAGTACAGCTAATCCGACAATGAAAATAGTGACTTGGAGTAACACAGCAGCACATGTCCTTTTGATATTACGGCGATTGTCGCAAAAACAGAGGCTTTTGCCTAATGTAAATTCGCTATCTCGCAAACTAAGGTATTTTCGAATCCGAACTCAGGGCTGCATTGTAATTACTTTACGCCTACTTGATCGACACAGGCGAGATAAACGTTGCCGGAATCACGTTTTATTTTGATGAGTCATACACCCTGTAATTTAGGGGCGAATTTTGGGTGATTTGCAAGGTGAATTCGCGGTGCTATTTTTTTGCGTCATTGTGTCTGGTCGGCAATCTGGACGCAGTACCAAAAATCAAGACAATAAGACGTTCAATATCGCATTATTTCTTCGTGTCACAGCGCGTAACCACTTGTAAATTTTTGTATGATTTTCGGAAGTGGAGTAAATGCAATGATAAAGTATGAGACTAAAGTGAATGCCTAGGATATAATTGGCCAGAGGACGCGTTATAACGTTCAAGGACTGAACCAATGTGATATGCAACTTCGCCTATCACGACTTACCGCTACCGTTGATTGTCAATAAATCCTACTTCGGCCACGTGCTTACATTAAACAAGCACATAACTTGTAACGATTTGCGAGGTGCCGAAAGCTTGAAAACGAATAAAATAAACACAAATTACACTGGTCAGTGAACTTTTTTTCTGTCCGTCGTTTTATGCAGTGATAATTGGTATTGCGGACAGACAAATGATGATACCCATAAATGGATAATTTAGTAGAAGTAGACAAGATGAAATTCACCCGCGGAGAACGGGTGATATATGACGGCATCTCAATCGCGGTTCCCAAAGGTAAAATCACCGCAGTGATGGGACCAAGTGGTATCGGTAAAACCACGTTATTGAAACTGATTGGCGGTCAATTGCGTCCCGATAGTGGTGATGTGCGTTTTGACGGTGATTCCATTGTGAAAATGAGCCGCAGCCAATTGTATAAAACGCGTCGAAGAATGAGCATGTTGTTCCAAAGTGGCGCGCTGTTTACCGATATGTCGGTAGCCGACAATGTGGCTTACCCGTTGCGTGAACATACCAAACTCAGTGAGAGTGTTATCGACACGATTGTTCAGTTGAAGCTTCAAGCCGTAGGGCTGCGCGGTGCAAAAACGTTAATGCCCAGCGAATTATCAGGGGGGATGGCAAGACGTGCTGCGTTGGCCCGTGCTATTGCACTCGACCCTGACCTCATTATGTACGATGAGCCTTTTGCGGGTCAGGATCCGATTTCAATGGGTGTGCTGGTCAAGTTGATCAAGGAACTTAACGATGCGCTAAGCCTAACGAGTATCGTCGTGACACACGATGTGACTGAGGTGTTGACCATTGCTGATTACGTCTACATTTTGGCGGATAAGCGTATTATAGGCGAGGGGGCGCCTGATGCGATCAAACACAGTGACTCACCTCTTGTTCAACAATTTTTGCAGGGAAATGCCGACGGGCCCGTACCATTCCATTTTCCAGCTACCGATTTGGATGCCGCATTGTTTGGGGAGCAGTCATGAGAGCAATACAAGCAATAGGCGCATCAACCATAGCGAAAATCAGCGCATTCGGCCGAGCGGGATTGATGTTAGCTGGCGCGCTTCTCGCGCTCCCACAGTTTAAGAATATTGGCCTGACTGTTCGCCAGATGTATGTTGTCGGGGTTCAGTCTCTGTTAATCATTATGGTGTCAGGATTGTTTATCGGCATGGTAATGGCCCTGCAAGGCTATACTATTTTGGTGGATTATGGGGCGGAAGGGAGTTTAGGACCCATGGTCGCACTCTCTTTATTGAGGGAGTTGGGCCCTGTTGTTACGGCCCTGTTATTTGCCGGACGCGCAGGCTCGGCATTGACCGCCGAAATCGGATTGATGAAAGCAACCGAACAACTGAGTAGTTTAGAAATGATGGCGATTGACCCTTTGCGTCGAATTGTCGCACCGCGCTTTTGGGCGGGTATGATTTCAATGCCGATGTTGGCGTTGATATTCAGTGCTATAGGCATATTGGGCGGTCATCTCGTTGGGGTGGACTGGCTTGGTGTCGATGCCGGTAGTTATTGGTCAATTATGCAATCTACGGTGGACTGGAATCAGGATGTGGTGAATGGCGTAATAAAAAGCCTCGTTTTTGCCCTAGTTGTGACCTGGATTGCCATATTTAAAGGATATGATTGTCTTCCTACTTCGGAGGGCATCAGCAAAGCAACCACGGAAACCGTGGTGTTTTCTTCATTAGCAGTACTGGGGCTGGACTTCGTGTTGACAGCGCTGATGTTCGGAATTGAGTAGGGGGAATACAATGAACAAGTACAAAACGGAACTGATGGTAGGATTGTTTGTCGTATTGACAATAGGTGCGGTGCTCTTATTAGCACTACGCGTCGCGAATCAAACGATGAGTGATGACGGCGCATCGTATACCCTTTATGCGAAATTTGACAACATCGGCAGTTTGAAAGTGCGCTCAGCGGTAAAAGTCGGCGGCGTTACAGTAGGCCGAGTCGCATCGATTACCTTGGACAGTGAAGACTTCACCCCGGTGGTTGAATTGAGTATTTCTCAAGAGTACGCAGATTTTCCAGAGACTAGTTCGGTGTCAATTTTGACGTCGGGCCTGCTCGGTGAGCAATACGTCGGTATGCAGCCGGGATTCTCATTTGACGGCGTAGACAATCTTGTTGACGGAGACTACATCGAGGACACCAAATCTGCCCTAGTGCTAGAAGATTTGATCGGACAGTTTTTATTTAGCCGCGATAGTGAATAAGTCGCGGATAAAGTAGATAGCATTTCCAGTTAGGAGTATTTGAATTGAAAAAGTTGTTTGCCATTGTGATGGTGTGGTTTGTTGCTGCTGGAGCGGCCAACGCTCAAATTGCCAAAGATGACCCGTATCAAATGGTTCATGAAGTCGCGACTAAAACCTTTGATAGAATGAAGGCATCGCAAACCGATATTCAGGCAGATCCTGAAGTATTGAGAGTTATCATGGAAGAAGAACTTCTACCCTATATTGACTATCAATTTGCCGCTTACATGGTGTTGGGGAAGCACGCAAAATCGGTACCTCGTGCGAAAATTGGCGAATACGTGAAAGTCTTTCGCGAATATTTGATCACCAAATATGCCATTGCACTTGGTTATTACGACAACCAAACGGTTCAATTTGAGCCAAAGAGCAGTGTTGAAGGCAAGCGCACTGTGACAGTGAGAGCCCTTATTCTTGACCCGCAACGTCCTGAAATCAAGATTGCATTTAAAGTACGCAAAAGCAAAAAGACCAAAGAGTGGAAGGCCTACGATATGGTGGCTGAGGGCATCAGCTTACTGAGTAGTCAGCGCAGCGAATTTGAATCAATTTTACGCCAAGAAGGCATCGATAAGGTGATCAGCATCATGCAAAGCCAAATCGATCAGCCGGTAAAACTTCAGTCTGGCCTTGAAGAAGAGGTTGGCGAGTGAAGCATTTTGAACTCGCCAATGATGATACGCTAATGCTGTCAGGGCGTTTAGAACACCAAACATTAGACAAAGATTTGTGGTTAGTGATGTCAAATGCGCAACGTCAGTCGCTTGTGCAAAAGGGCAAGTTGACGATAAATCTAGCAAAAGTGGATTATGTCGACAGTGCTGGCCTAGCGTGGTTAATCAACGCTATTCGCCATGCCAGAGGGGCTAAAGTAGAGATTACCCTGTCTGATGTTCCAGACAAATTACTCAAGCTGGCAAAAATCAGCGACGTAGACCGTCTTTTGCCGTTACAATAACGCATCGCTAATTCAGGTAGTAAGAGAGAACGATGGATACCACTGAGATTGAAGCAATTCTAAAAGAGGCCTTGGGCCTAACCGAAGTCTACGTTAAAGGCGAAGGCTCACATTATTCGATCATCGCGGTTAGTGACCAGTTTGATGCTATGAGTCGTGTAAAACGTCAGCAAGCCGTTTATGCGCCTCTGTCTGATAAAATCGCCGATGGTTCAATGCACGCCATTTCAATTAAAACCTTTTCCGAAGCTGATTGGCAGCGTGAACGCCAATTTCACGTCCCTTCATAAAGCGGAACAGACTTCGTGGACAAACTCATAATTAAAAAAAGCCCTTCATTAAAGGGTGACGTAACGATTTCTGGTGCCAAGAACGCCGCACTTCCATTATTGATGACAAGCCTGTTAACTGAGCAGCGTTGTCGTTATACCAATGTGCCAAATCTTCGAGATATTAAAACAACGGTTGCATTGCTAAAAGAACTGGGCGTTGAAGTGAGCCCAAGCGAACAAAATGAAGTGGTTTTGACGGCTAAAGACTTGCAAAGTGTGACAGCCTCTTACGAATTAGTAAGAACGATGCGTGCATCGATTTTGGTATTGGGCCCTTTGCTCGCTAAGCATGGTAAAGCCAATGTGTCTTTGCCTGGCGGTTGTGCGATTGGTGCGCGTCCGGTGAATCTTCACCTTGACGGCCTTGAGCGCATGGGGGCAGAAATAGAAGTGGATGAAGGCTACATTCGTGCACATGTAGATGGTCGACTCAAAGGCGCGCGAATTTTCATGGACACTGTGAGTGTTGGGGCAACCGAAAACTTGATGATGGCGGCGACGCTGGCGGAAGGTGAGACGGTGCTGGAAAACGCCGCACGGGAGCCCGAAATTGTTGATTTGGCCAATTGCCTTAATCAAATGGGGGCTAAAATTACGGGTGCAGGTACCGACAACATTCATATTGAAGGTGTAGAGACACTGCAAGGTTGTGATTACTCAGTGTTGCCAGATCGTATTGAAACCGGCACATTTTTAGTTGCTGCGGCGATTTCTGGCGGGCATATTCGCTGCGTTAATGCTGCTCCTGAAACCCTTGAAGCCGTATTGGACAAGTTAAAACAAGCGGGTGCGCACATTGAAACCGGTGAAGATTGGATTGAGCTAGATATGCGTGACAGAACGCTGTCTGCCGTCAGAGTAAAAACGGCTCCTCATCCAGCATTTCCAACCGACATGCAAGCCCAGTTCGTGACGCTTAACTGTGTGGCACAAGGGACGGGAGTGACCACAGAAACCATTTTTGAGAACCGTTTTATGCATGTGCCTGAGCTTGAGCGAATGGGCGCGAAAATCGCGTTAGAGGGCAACAGTGCGGTATCTAAAGGGTCGTCTAAATTAAAAGGCGCGCCTGTGATGGCAACTGACTTGCGTGCGTCTGCCAGTCTGGTTATTGCAGGACTTATCGCTGAGGGTGAAACTCACGTCAATCGTATCTATCATTTAGATCGCGGTTACGAGCGAATCGAAGAAAAACTCAGTGGTCTTGGCGCGAATATCGAACGCGTAGCCGAATAGCACTCGAATAGACCAACAAAAAAACCACCGAAAAGGTGGTTTTTTTATAGATATTCTTTAAACCGGATTTAGTTTTTAATCCTGCACGCCAAGTTCCGCGACCACTGCTTTTAATTCTAAAAGATCGCCATCGCGACTTACTTCCAATGTCATGACTGTACCGGGAGCGGTTTCAGCAATCATATCTAGTGTCTTAGAGGCCGTTTCTAAACGTATTCCATCTATTGCCATAATGATGTCATCAGGTCTCAGGCCTGCCTTGTCAGCCGGACTATTTTGAGCAACCTCTGTGACTTGAATACCGGGTCGTCCATTGTATTCTTTTCCGACAAATCCCATTTGACCCCGCACCACTTTACCGTTGATTATGATTTCCTCCATAATGCGTTTGGCCAATTCATATGGTACGGCAAAGTTGATTCCGTCGACGTTACGGACGCGTCTGCGACCGTCGCGAATTTGGAAGTTGGCATTGGTGATTCCAACAAGAAAACCATTACTGTCAACCAATGCGCCACCCGAATTACCTTGGTTAAGAACGGCATCGGTTTGAATGAAATCATTGTAATTGGCCAGCCCAGAGAAGCGCCCCGCGCGACTCACGATCCCTTGAGTAATGGTTTGGCCCAAATCATAGGGGTTACCAATGGCCATCACGATATCGCCGACTTTCACATCGGTTTTTTCAAGCTGAGGTATAACATGAAGGTTATCGGCGTTGACTTTGATGATGGCGAGATCCGTTAGGGGATCACTGCCAACTATTTGTGCTTCTAATACACGACTATCTTGCAGAGCAACAAAAATACTGTCTGCGCCGTTGACCACGTGATAGCAGGTCATGATGTAGCCCGTCTCAGTCATGATTACGCCTGAGCCTAAGCTCGCGCGTTCACGAGGCTGACTGCGAAATAGGCCACTGTCGCGCTCGATGCTAACACTGTAAATATTCACTACCGCAGGAGCAGAACGACTGATTGCATCAAAGTAGGACTCTCGGTTACTGCTGGGTGAAGTAGATGAAAACCAACCCGATGAGTTTGATGTTTTAGTTCGCAAATCGGGGAGCAAGAGCAACAACAGCCCTGCCACAATCAGCCCGATAAAAACAGAACGTGCAATAAAACTGAGTAGAGGTTTGCCTTTCACTGTAACGTTGAAATCCGAGGTTAGTCTGCGAGAAATTACGCTTATTATTTTTACTGAAGGATATCAAAGATTTGGAAAGTCGGCTAGAAAAGGAACGAAAAGGGAGGCAATTGTGCCTCCCTTTTGAGGATTAACGAATAACGCGGTACAAGGTTGCGTTACCTCGTCTTACTGTCATGGCGATAACGCCCTCGGCGCCGTCCAAGACATTGCGTAAGTCACCAAGGTTGTTTACTCGTGTACGGTTAACCGCAATGATAACGTCGTCTTCTTGCAAACCAATACGCGCAGCAGGGCTCCCTGCTTCGATATCGGTTACCCGAACACCGGCATTGCCTTTGTTGTCTTCACCGTTAGCGAATGTCGCACCTTCCAAGGCCGGCAGCATCTCTTCAGCTGTCAGTTCGTTTTGAGAGGCATCACCTAATATCACGTCAAGTTTAACGCGTTCACCTTTGCGGATGACCGTTACCTCAAGCTCAGCGCCTGCGCCCATACTGGCAATCTTCGCACGTAACTCTTGGAAACCTGAGATCGTGCGGCCATTGAGTTCGGTGATAATGTCACCAGCTTGTAGGCCGCCTTTTTCTGCCGCTGAATCAGGCTGTACTTCACTGACAAACGCCCCTTTCTTCACGTCTGATTGCATGGCTTCCGCAAGACCTGCACCCACGTCTTCACCAATGATGCCGAGCAGTCCACGACGTACTTCGCCAAACTCAATAAGCTGAGAAACTAAGTTGTTCATCATGTTACTTGGGATGGCAAAACCAATACCGACATTACCGCCGTTGGGACCAAAGATAGCCGTGTTAATGCCGACTAACTCACCTTTTAGATTGACGAGTGCACCGCCTGAATTACCGCGGTTAATGGCCGCATCGGTTTGAATGAAGTCTTCGTATCCGCCGATATTAAGACCCGAACGACCAAGGGCACTGACGATACCCGATGTTACGGTCTGCGATAGGCCAAACGGGTTACCAATCGCAACCACAAAATCACCCACACGTAGATCATCTGAATTGGCCAAGTTGAGTGCCGTTAGGTTATCAGGATCGATTTTCAGCAGCGCAATATCACTTTGGGGGTCCGAACCAATTTTCTTCGCCATAAACTCTCGGCCATCGGTGAGCTTGACGGTGATTTCATCTGCTTTGTCTACGACGTGATTGTTGGTGACGACGTAGCCGTTTTCAGCATCGATGATCACGCCAGATCCCAAGCCTCTGAATGGACGCTCTTGGACTTGCTCTTGGGGGCCGCCAAAAAAGTACCTGAACATCTCGGGTACTTGTTGACGTGACGTTTGTGTACCTGATACCGCGATACTCACAACGGCTGGCGTTGTTTTCTCTAGCATAGGCGCAAGCGACGGTACTTCATCCTTGTCGCTGGAGAAAAATGGAATAGCGGCATTCGCTTGCGTTATTAAGGTCATCGAGCTGGCGACTACGCCACAAACCAATACTAACTGGCGAAAATATTTATTCATAAACGCTTACACTCCTCATCATTTATGCGTTTGCTTAATCACAAAGACTTAAAGCGAGTTTGAAAGTTCCTATTCTTTAGTCGAATCTGCGGTAGATTGCTCATTCGCGCCGACGAACAACCCAGACGGGCCATTTGAAAAGTCACGAGGTTGCGTATCGGCCACCGACTTCACTTTCTGTTCTCTACTTTTTACATTGTTACGAAGATAAGAGGTGGCTTGCTCACCAAAGAATGGCATTTTTGGCACCGTCTCATCTTGGCTATGAGAGAGTACGGTCTCATAGTCATTGACCTGTTGTTTGAGGTTTTCACATTGTTTTTCAATAGCACTGATGGTTTGGCGAGTTTGAAAAATGTGATGTTCAGCTTGTTGAGATAGCATTTCTTTTAGCGTTTGCTCGGCTTGAGCTACCGCTTGATTGTTTTGATTACCTGCGTATAAGTGGCGGGCGATAAAGAAACCGATGATGCCACCCACCAACAACAAGGCGACAGATACTAATACTTCCATTGAATTCTCCAGATGTTTCAATCTTACAACACTAAGTGCCCATACTTGACTATAGCAAGTGGCGACCAAGCTGGCACTTTTTTACCTAAGCTATTCGTCTCACATCACCGTGAATAATGTCAGAAAGTGTGACAAAGAATGGCAAAGGACTACATGACTCGGGATTCTACCGTGAATTGATGTTAAATTAAGGACATAATAGTAATTTTCAAGCAGGTCGGTGCAGCGCACTTTTTGTTGACAATAGATTTAAGGTAGGAGCAGTTATCCCGTGACACCTTGGGAAAAATACCAACAAGACTTGGCTCAGCCAGATTTCCACAAAGATGAGGCTCAGGCAAATGCGGTACGCGAACTACAGCGTTTATACGAAGAGTTAACGCAACCAGCTAAAAAGCTAACATGGCGCGTGAAAATAAAATCAGCCTTTGGCAAAGGGATGAGAAAACCGAGTATTCAGGGCATATACTTCTACGGCGGTGTAGGCCGAGGAAAGACCTACTTGGTAGATACTTTCTATGATTGTTTGCCCTTCGACAACAAAATGCGGGTGCATTTTCACCGCTTCATGCATCGCATCCATGATGAACTCAAGCTCTTAGACAATGAACAAGATCCACTCAAAATTATAGCCGCTAAATTGGCGCGAGAAACGCGGGTCATTTGTTTCGATGAATTTTTTGTCTCCGACATAACGGATGCCATGATTCTTGGCACGTTGATGGAAGAATTATTCAGCCATGGAATTGTGCTAGTGGCGACCTCAAATATTGTGCCTGATGAGCTATACCGAAACGGCTTACAGCGCGCTCGTTTTTTGCCCGCGATTGAATTAATCAATCAAAATACGCGCGTGATCAATGTTGATAGCGGTATTGATTATCGTTTGCGCACACTCGAACAAGCTGAGATCTATCACTTCCCGTTAGATGACTGCGCAACAACTAATCTTCACGAGTACTTTACGCAGTTATCTCCTGAAAAAGGGACCCAAGGCGAAGCGATAGAGATAAATCATCGGTCGATTAAAACCATTCGCAATGCCGATGGTGTTTTGATGATTGACTTTACGGACATCTGTGAAGGTCCCCGTAGCCAGAGTGACTACATTGAGCTTAGCCGTTGCTATCACTCTGTACTTGTCAGTAACGTGAAGCAAATGGGGCAAAGTAATGATGATGTTGCCAGACGGTTCATTGCAATGGTGGATGAATTTTACGAGCGTCACGTCAAACTTATCATGTCCGCCGAAGTGGCCCTTGAGTCTTTGTACACTGACGGGTTGCTCAGCTTTGAATTTCGACGTTGTTTGAGTCGACTCAAAGAAATGCAATCGATGGATTACCTCGGTTTGGAGCATTTGCCCTAGGGATTGCAATACGGGATTGGTATCTGGGCGTGAAAGTCGGTAAAATCCTGCATCACGTTTTTAGTCGCGCCGCTCACAGTCCAATTTACACAATAATGTATCGGGAACAGCGTGTGAGTTGACGAGCACAAAAGAAGAGACACAAGATGGGAAGAGCATTTGAAGTAAGAAAAGCGTCTATGGCAAAAACCGCCGGCGCGAAAACAAAAGTTTATTCAAAGTACGGTAAAGAAATTTACGTTTGTGCAAAAAATGGGGGCGCTGACCCAGACACAAATTTATCGCTTCGCCGATTGATGGAAAAAGCAAAAAAAGACCAAGTACCCAGTCACGTTATTGAAAAGGCCATCGATAAAGCGGCAGGCGGAGCTGGTGAAGACTTTACGCCCTCGCGCTATGAAGGTTTTGGCCCAGGTAATTGTATGGTGATTGTTGACTGTTTAACTGACAATGCCAACCGCACAATTACAGATGTACGTAACTGTTTTACTAAAACTAATGCGAAAATTGGCGCCCAGGGCTCGGTTTCACACATGTTCGCGCACCAGGCTATCTTCGTTTTTGATGGCGAGGATGAAGATGCAGTACTTGAAGTATTGATGGAAGCTGATGTTGATGTCACTGACGTTGAATGTGAAAACAGCAAAGTGACCGTTTATGCGCCGAATACGGAATTCTTTAAAGTAAAAACAGCGCTAACCGACGCCTATCCTGACATCAAATTTGATGCTGAGGAAATTACCTTCGTTCCTCAAACAGAGACGGAAATCAGCGAAGAAGATATGCCAATGTTTCAGAAATTCATGGACATGTTGAATGACTGTGACGACGTTCAAGACGTGTATCACAACGCTATTGTTCCGGCGTAATGAGAACGCGATTGGATGAAGAGCCGGCAACTGCCGGCTTTTTTGATCGATTTGTTGAACCGCGAGGGCTCGCAATTTTAACTGTCTGATGTATACTGCGCGCCGGAGTCGGCCAGGCAATCGCTGCTTTCGCAAGAAAGGGGA
>CAWUJV010000081.1:0-18803 GCA_963922845.1 uncultured Alteromonas sp. | reverse complement strand
AAAAAACCGACTTTCGTCGGTTTATATCGCACAACTTAAAAGTGGTACCAGAGGCTCGGGCTTTGAATTCCCGGCTACGGTCGGCATACCAAGGGTGTGCAATCGAGGCGTAAATTTCAGGCACAAAAAAACCGACTTTCGTCGGTTTATATCGCACAACTTAAAAGTGGTACCAGAGGCCGGACTTGAACCGGCACACCCGCAAAGGCGGCGGATTTTGAATCCGCTGCGTCTACCAATTCCGCCACTCTGGCACTGGTAAGTGTGCTACAACGTATGTCGTTGTTAGGCTGCGAATTATAGCGACGTGTCTGATTGTGGCAAGTGTTTTTTTCGATTTTTGGTGCGTTCGTCGAAAAACTGAACATGTTTGTTATTCGAGCCCGCATTTTCCTTGTTCAATTTGCCCATATTCGCTTTTCGAGATCATTAGTAGAGGCTGAGTTTGGAACAACCTACCTTTTCGTTTATCTGGAAGCCTTGCTAAGTGGTCTTTTCGAAATAACAGGGGTGGTGCTTTCTGTTGATTTATCAGTATGATGAGCGCTGGATAATAATAACATTAAATTTACAAATGGAGCTGGTGCGCTATGGATACAAAAAAACTGAGGAAAATAGGGGCGGTAGTACTCGCTTTGGCGGCTCTAGTCGCCATCAGCTATTGGTTTAGTCTAGATAAATCCGTTCGGTATCTCATTCTCAATCAACCTAATCACCCCAATCCTTTATTTTGGGACGTAGAACAACGCGACGCCGCTTTTCAGTCCTTAGAGAAACTAAAAGTGCTGCCATTTAACATCGTTCACAAGGGCGATACCGTTAGAGAGTTCGATACCTCTACACCGTTATCTATCAGTAAAGAACAAGTATCGCGTTACTTTGATCAGCAGCGTATTGCAGGATTGGTAGTGCTTCACAAAGGGAAGCTTGTTTTTGAACACTACGATTTAGGGTTAGATGAAACGCGCAAATGGACAAGTTTTTCCGTAGCCAAATCGTTTACGTCAACGTTAGTAGGCGCTGCGATAAAAGACGGTTACATCAGCAGCCTTGATGACAACGTATCAACATACATTCCAGATCTGGTGGGTAGTCAGTACGAAAATGTGACGATACACCAATTACTCACTATGACGTCGGGAATTCAATGGAATGAGGATTATGATGATCCTCAATCTGACGTAAACCGTTTCAATTACAACGAACCAGACCCAGGCGTCGATGCCACGGTCAGTTATATGCGAAAACTGCCAGCAGCTTATCCACCTGGCACACACTGGGCTTATAGCACGGGAGAGTCGAACTTAATTGGTGTGCTGGTTGCGCAAGCTACCGGTAAAACCTTATCCGACTATTTGTCAGAGAAGGTTTGGCAACACATCGGTGCAGCACAAGATGCGTCTTGGTTACTCGATAGTACGGGGCATGAAATTGGTGGATGTTGTATTCAAGCAACCACTCGAGACTACGCCTTATTCGGTGACTTTATATTGGGTAATGCAACGATAAATGGCGAGTCTATTTTGCCGGATGGTTACCTCAAAACAGCAACCACAAAGCAAGCCGACATAGGCTCTGATAACGCGGGTTATGGTTATCAATGGTGGACATTTAACGATGGTACTTTTCAAGGACGAGGCATATTTGGGCAAGGTATCTTTATTTCGCCGGAAGATGAATTAGTCATCGCCTTGAATAGTAACTGGCCGGGTGCAAAAGTGTCTGAACTTGCCGAGGCGCGGTTAAACATGTATCGAGACATTCAGACGTTAGTTCAGCAGCAGTTGGTACACTAATGCCACTGAGTATAAATGATGAAATGGACGGGGTAATCCGTATTGCGCTTGAAATCTGTTTGGGTGGAACGTTCAACTGTGGCAAACTCTGCGCCATTCGTCATTTAGATAGTAATACGTAGGTTGTAAGCGTGTCTTCAAAGAAAGCATCACAAAAGAACACAGAAAATGATCAAGGACAACGCGCTGGCTTCATCCGCCGTTTAGCGGCGATGATATACGACACGCTTGTGGCCACAGCTGTCGGTATGTGTGCAGCAATGGTGATTATCGTGACCATGGTCGTCATGATTCACAATGGTACGTTGGACAGCTTCGGTTTTGAGCAACCCAGCGAAGCGATTCAAGCATCGTTTACTTACAAAGCGATTATTCAAGTATGGGTCGTGCTGTGGGTCATGGCCTTTTTCTTGTGGTTTTGGAAACGAGGCGGCCAAACCTTGGGAATGCGAGCATGGCGTTTGCGTATATACAGCACCGTCGACGAACCTATGACATGGGGGCGCCTTATCATCAGGCTAATTGCATCATTGGGCGGTGTGGGTACGTTACTGGTTTTGCTGGACTTTAAGAATAAACAATCCCTACAAGATAGAGTTGCTAAAACCGAAGTCATCGTGCTGACGAAATCGGCGAATCACCACAAAAATTGGTGACTCGCCAGTATCGCTACCGTCTTAACAATATCATCGCCAGTCCAGCAAATAACAAGCTGGGAAGCAACGCGCCTAAAAAGGGTGGAAGCTGGTAAACTAAGCTTAAAGGGCCGAACACTTCATTGGTGATAAAGAAGCCAAAGCCAGTTAATACACCCATAATCACACGCGCGCCCATAGTCACACTGCGAAGTGGGCCAAAAATAAATGACAACGCCATCAATAGCATCACGCCAACCGATACGGGTTGCAGAATTTTGCGCCACAACGCCAGTTCATAGCGGCTTGGGTCTTGTGCGTTGTTCTCTAGATAATTTACATAGCCCATCAAACCTTGTATGGATAACGCCTCTGGTTTGACGGCTACTACGCCTAGTTTGTCTGGCGTGAGCGTTGAATCCCATTTGAGTTCATCGAGGCTGTCGACCCCAATATTCGATGAGCCGAAACGCGTAATACTGACATCATTCAGCCACCACACATCACCGTCAAAACGCGCATCCTCTGCATAGGTAATGCGAGCTAAGGTAAGGTCTTGCTCAAAGTCGTAAATGGTAATTTCTTGCAAGTTTTCTCGGGTTATGACTTGGCCGATACTGACGAAATTACTCCCGTCTTTTGCCCACACTAATTTGTCCGACGAAAACAGACTTCCTCCTGAAATCGCCTCAGTGCGGATTTCTTTCGCTTTTGACTCACTAACAGGGGTAACAAATTCGCCAACTAGCATGACGAATAGAATCATCACGGTTGCTGATTTCATTGTGCTGGTAATGATATTCAAGCGGCTCATTCCCGCTGCTTGCATCACTACAAGCTCACTGTTGCTCGCGAGCAGCCCCATCCCGATTAATCCACCTAGCAGCGTCGCCATTGGGAAAAACTGCTCTAAATCGCGAGGTAAGCTCAAGATGACATACACAGCCGCGATGGTCATGTCGTAATCACCTTCACCCAATTTACGCAATTGCTCGACAAATTTAATCAGAGCACTTAATCCGATCAACACCGACAGCGTGACAGTCACTGTGCCCAACAGGGTTCGAGCTATATAAATATCGAGTAACTTGAACATCAGCGTTTACCTAATACAAGTGCACGTAACTGCGTACCGGTCTTTCTGTCTCTTACCAGTAACGTGACGCCTATCACCAGCATTACGCCGTGGACCCACCACAATCCCAGCTGTGGTGGAAGTTTACCGTCTTCAAGGACTCGTCTACTGGCGAGTAGTAATAAGAAATACCCGAGATAGAGTAAAATTGCGGGGAACATCTTGCCAAAGCGACCTTGGCGTGGGTCTACCGCGCTCAGTGGCACTGCAATCAACACCAAAAAGGGAATCGAAAGCGGAATCGCAAAGCGCCATTGCAGCTCGGCGACGGCCTCGATGGAGTCGTCATTCCAAAGTTCTTCGGTAGGTAAGACTGAGACCTTCCGACGGCTTTGCGTTTGCTCGGGTTCGCTGACTTGAATTTGGTACTCATCAAACGCCACAACGCGATAATCGCTTTGAGACTGTATGCCCTCGTACTGCACACCTTCTTTCAATACTAGGTTTCTCGTGCCATCAGGATTTTGTTGCACTGTACCTGCCTCTGCATAAACCACACGAACGCGTTGTTGTTCCGGATCATTGTGATGCTGGGACAAAAATACCCGTTGTAAACTGTCATCTTGCGGATCGATATCGTGGACAAAAATAACGGCTTTCTCATTGCCTGTTTGCTGGAAACGACCGGGAATAATAGCGGCGAGGCCGGCTTCTGACGTCGCTTTTTCTCGTAATCGATACTCGTTTTCGGCAGCTGTCGGGGCCAGATACAAGGTGATGGCTCCGGTCACAACCATGATTAAGACCGATAGTGCCAGCATGACACGGGTGACGTACCATTCTGATATGCCACAGGCCCGCATGACAGTCATCTCACTGTCTACGTACAATCGACCGTGTGCCAACATAATGCCCAAGTAGGCACTGATCGGCACAATCAAGGACGACAAGATAGGCGCGTACAACGCGAGGAAGCCAATGACAAGGCTGGCGGGAATATCACCATCCGATGCATCACCCAATACACGGACAAAGCGTAGGGTAATGAAGATTGCCATTAATATTAAAAATATCGCGACCTGAGATTTAAGAGTTTCCTTAAGTAAATAGCGGAATATCAGCATCTCTGGCCTACTAGAAAATTAGGATTTATAGTGAAAAAAGCCACAATTTTGAGTAAACTAAGTGTTTTTACAAGTTTTGCCTGCATTCAATAACCGTCTGCATCGAAATTTAGCGCTCGTGTCGCTCGCTTTTGGCTGTTAATACGATACATTGCGCGAAACGCCGCCAGCTTGCAAGTTTGGCTGCGTATTAAAACACAAAGCTGGGCAAAACGTTATGTGATTTTTGCTATTTGCAGACCAGACAGAAAATAAAAACGAGGTGACATCGTGGAGTTTAGTGTAAAAAGCGGCAGTCCTGAGAAACAAAGAAGCGCATGTATTGTGGTTGGAGTATTCGAACCACGTCGCTTAACATCTGTAGCAGAGCAGCTAGACGAGATCAGTGAAGGTTACATCAGTAACTTATTACGCCGTGGTGATTTGGAAGGGAAAGCAGGCCAAATGCTTTTGCTACACCATGTCCCAAATGTATTATCGGAGCGCGTATTACTTGTTGGATGTGGCAAGGAGCGAGAGCTTGATGAGCGTCAGTACAAGCAAATTATCGCTAAAACGATCAAGACATTAAACGAAACGGGTTCGATGGAAGCGGTGTGCTTTTTGACAGAACTACACGTTAAAGGCCGCGATACATACTGGAAAGTACGCCAAGCGGTAGAAGCGACGCAAGATTCTTTATATACCTTCTTACAACTCAAAACGAAGAAAGGCGAGCCGCGACGTCCTTTGCGCAAGATCGTATTCAATGTGCCGACTCGCCGCGAACTGCCGGTAGGTGAACGAGCGCTTGAACACGGCCTTGCCGTTTCAACGGGTATGACAGCAACAAAAGATGTTGCCAATATGCCACCAAATATTTGTAATCCAGCTTATTTACTCGAACAGGCTGAAGCATTAGCGGCTGCACATGAGTCCATTACAGTGGAAAGTGTGAACGAAGCGCAAATGGCTGAATTAGGCATGAACTCTTATCTAGCTGTCGGTCGTGGTTCACACAATGAATCCATCATGAGTATCATGCATCACAATGGTGGCAAAGACGATGAAGCACCAATCGTGCTGGTGGGTAAAGGTCTTACATTTGATTCAGGTGGTATTTCACTGAAACCAGGCGAAGGCATGGATGAAATGAAATACGACATGGGTGGTGCCGCATCCGTATTGGGTGTCATGCACGCTGTTGCCGAGCTGAACTTGCCAATCAACGTCATAGGCATTATGGCGGGATGTGAAAACATGCCGGATGCAAACAGTTATCGACCCGGTGATATTCTTACCACTATGTCAGGGCAAACGGTTGAGGTATTGAATACCGATGCCGAAGGACGCTTGGTGTTGTGTGATGCACTGACTTATGTAGAGCGCTATGACCCTGAATTAGTCGTTGATATTGCGACATTGACAGGTGCCTGCATTATTGCATTGGGTCATCATGCAAGTGGCTTGATGAGCGCGCATAATCCGCTTGCCCATGAGCTAATCAATGCATCAGAGCAAAGCTCTGACCGCGCGTGGCGTTTGCCCTTGTGGGATGAATATCAAGAGCAATTGGAAAGCCCGTTTGCTGATATGACTAACCTTGGTGGACGTCCAGCAGGCACGGTTACCGCAGCATGTTTCTTGTCTCGTTTCACCAAAAAGTACAACTGGGCTCACTTGGACATTGCAGGTACGGCATGGCGCAGTGGCAAAAACAAAGGTGCCACAGGCCGACCTGTTCCTATGTTGACTCAATTCCTAATGAATCGAGCAGGCGTAGCACAAGAGGACTAAGTAGCAATGACGCAAGTCATTTTTCACCAGCTAGCAGACGATAGTCAGTTAGCGAAAAAAGTGTGTGATATTACTGCGCAAGCGTTCACGCAAAAGCAAAAGCTCGTTGTGCTTTGTGGGACGCAAAAAGAGGCAGAACAGGTCGATGAGTTATTGTGGCAATTTCCCTCTGACCGGTTTATTCCTCACAATTTGCACGGCGAAGGTCCTGCTGCTGGAACGCCAGTGGAAATATGTTGGTCGACCGAACAACTCAGCCGTCGTGCGGTTGTAGTGAACATGAGCAAAGCGCTCATTCAAACACACAAACAATTTCAGAAAGTTATAGATTTTGTGCCGCAAGCGGAAGACGCAAAGCAAGCGGCACGTCTTCGTTATAAACAATACCAGCAGGCTGGATGTCACATGCAGTTTCAATCTGCTGGTCAATGAGAGAAATCATGGATAAAACCTTTAATCCACAAAGTATTGAGCAAGCGACTTATCAGAATTGGGAAGAGAAGGGGTACTTCAAACCATCTGGTCAGGGCGAGTCATACTCTATTATGATCCCACCACCCAACGTGACAGGTAGTCTGCACATGGGCCATGCTTTCCAAGATACCATCATGGACACGTTGATTCGATATAAGCGGATGTCTGGTAACAACACGCTATGGCAAGTGGGTACAGACCACGCCGGGATTGCTACGCAAATGGTCGTTGAGCGTAAACTCGCGGCTGAAGAAGACAAAACGCGTCATGATTTAGGCCGCGAAGAGTTCATCAAACGCATCTGGGATTGGAAAGGTGAGTCGGGCGGAACTATTACCAAACAGTTACGACGTTTAGGTGCGTCGGTTGATTGGGATCGCGAGCGCTTCACGATGGATGAAGGATTGTCTTCTGCGGTAAAAGAAGTCTTTGTGAGACTGTATCAAGATGATTTGATATACCGCGGTAAACGCTTGGTTAACTGGGATCCCAAACTGCATACCGCAATTTCTGATCTCGAAGTCGAGAATAAAGACAAAAAAGGCAAGATGTGGCACTTCCGCTATCCCCTTGCTGATGGTGTTACCACCAAAGACGGTAAAAATTATATCGTGGTGGCCACAACCCGCCCAGAGACCATGTTGGGTGATACGGGTGTTGCGGTAAACCCAGATGATGAGCGATATCAAGACCTCATCGGCAAAGATATTTTATTGCCATTGGTTAATCGTCGAATTCCAATTGTTGCTGACGAACACGCCGATATGGAAAAGGGCACGGGCTGCGTAAAAATTACGCCAGCACATGACTTTAACGACAATGAAGTTGGCAAACGTCACCAACTGCCGATGATCAACATCTTTGATAAAAATGCAGCCATTCTTGCTGAAGGTGAAAGTTATACATTTGATGGCAAACCACTTGAGCTAGACGCGCCAATCCCGTCAGACCTTCATGGGCTGGACCGCTTTGATGCACGTAAAGCCGTTGTTGCACAGTTTGAAGCGCTAGCTTTACTCGAAACCATTGAAGAAAACGCCATGACACAGCCTTACGGTGACCGTTCGGGTGTTGTCATCGAACCACTTTTGACTGACCAGTGGTACGTACGTGTGGGACCACTTGCAGGGCCTGCTCGTGAAGCGGTGGAAAATGGCGATATTCAGTTTGTTCCAAAGCAATACGAAAATATGTATTTCTCTTGGATGAATGATATTCAAGATTGGTGTATTTCCCGCCAGTTATGGTGGGGGCATCGGATTCCTGCTTGGTACGATAGCGAAGGCAATGTATACGTTGGGCGCGATGAAGCCGAAGTTCGAAGCGAGAATGGTCTCGCTGACGATGTTGAACTGAAGCAAGATGACGACGTACTCGACACTTGGTTCTCTTCTGCTTTGTGGACTTTCTCGACATTGGGATGGCCTGAAAATACCGAAGACTTAAAAGTGTTCCATCCTTCTGATGTACTGGTAACGGGGTTCGATATTATCTTCTTCTGGGTAGCGCGTATGATTATGATGACGCTGCACTTTATGAAAGACGAAAATGGTAAGTCTCAGGTACCATTCAAAACCGTCTATGTCACGGGACTGATTCGCGATGAGAATGGCGACAAAATGTCTAAATCGAAAGGAAACGTGTTAGACCCTATAGACATGATAGATGGTATTGATCTGGAAAGTTTGGTGGCAAAGCGCACGGGTAACATGATGCAGCCTCAGCTAGCCAAAAAGATTGAGAAAAATACCCGAAAGACGTTCGAAAACGGTATTGAAGCTCATGGTACAGATGCGTTGAGGTTTACTCTAGCAGCGATGGCATCGACGGGACGAGATATTAATTGGGATATGAATCGCCTCGAAGGGTATCGTAACTTCTGTAACAAGCTTTGGAACGCCAGCCGCTATGTGTTGATGAATACCGAAGAGCACGATTGTGGTTTTGGCGGCGAAGAACAAACATTAGCGTACTCGTTGGCCGATAGATGGATTCAAGGGCAATTGCAAAATACGATTGCGACCTATCGCGATCATCTAGACAACTACCGTTTCGACCTTGCCGCCAATACTATGTATGAGTTCACTTGGAACCAATTCTGTGATTGGTATCTGGAGTTAACTAAACCCGTATTGTTCAAAGGAACAGAAGCGCAGCAACGTGCAACAAGACACACACTGATCACGGTGCTAGAGTCCTTATTGCGTTTGATGCACCCATTAATGCCTTACATCACCGAAACGATTTGGAAGAGTGTTGCGCCGATTGCGGGCATTAATGCGGATACGATTATGTTACAAGCCTTCCCTGAATATCAGTCATCACTTGTTGAGCAACAAGCGATTGATGATTTGGAGTGGGTAAAACAATTCGTTGTAGGTATTCGAAATATTCGCGGCGAAATGGATATCTCGCCAAGTAAGCCCTTGTCGGTATTGTTGAAAAACGTCGGTACTGACGATCAGCGTCGCCTAGATAGTAACGCAACCTTCTTACAAGCAATGGCTAAATTAGAATCATTCCGTATTCTTTTGGCTGACGAGGAAGCGCCAGCATCATCAACGACCTTGGTTGGCGAGATGGAGATATTGATTCCTATGGCCGGGTTAATTGACAAAGATGCCGAGCTTGCTCGTATCGCTAAGGCTATGGAAAAGATAGTCAAAGATGTTGAACGTACTAAAGGTAAGCTAGCGAATGAAAAATTTGTCAGCAATGCGCCAGAAGCGGTCATCGAAAAAGAACGTGCAAAGTTAGCCGAAGCAGAAATGCAACTGGCGAAGTTGCAAGAGCAACAAGCGACGATCAGTGCGCTCTAATCACCATTAAACAGCAAAAGCCGCCTAACGAGGCGGCTTTTTTGTTTGTGAAAGTTATCGCGTCAATTTATACCCATCCGCATAGATAAATGGTCGCTCAGCGCGAGTATTTGATCTAAAGGCCTATGCACTCTCTGAGTAGATCATTTATCTATGCGGACTGGTATTAGATACTCACACAAGGTTTTGCTGACCGCACTGCGTTTAACAGGTTTAGTCAGGTAAGCATTCATCCCTGCAGCTTTGGCTTTCTCAGTATCTTGTTTCATCGCGTTTGCAGATAAGCCAATAATTGGCAGCTGCGTATATCCGCGGTCTCGTAACTGCTTGGTCGCCTCGTATCCGTCCATAACGGGCATCTGAACGTCCATCAATATGAGATCATAGTGAGGCGCATTTTCGATTTTAGTGATGGCCTGTTGGCCATCTTCAGCAATATCGAAGGTCAGCCCCATCGATTGTAGTATTTCTCCGGTCACCATTTGGTTAATGCTATTGTCCTCGACGAGTAAAATATGCCCATCCAAATTTTGCACGGCTTCAGTTGATTCCTGCTCTTGACCAAGGAGGGCTCGAATACCCAAAAAGGATTCAATAAAATGTGTTAGCTGACTCGGGCTAAATGGATGCATCAGCATAGCATGGTGCCATTTTCGGCTAATCTTTTCCTGTAACTGGCTGGTTTGCGTGTCCAAAATGAGTCCAACGTGTGTTCCAGTCTCGGCTAGCGTTTCGATCACGGGCAGAATCTCTTTGAACTCGCCATAGTTCTGGATACCGAGAATCAAATGCGTTGGGGCAGGTGATAGCGAAGCGAGAGCGTTAAGCGGAGTTGGACTTGCCGTTACGCCCAAGGTATCTAGGTAATCTTGTGATAGCACGCTGTTATTGGCTGCAAACAGCGTATTGGGGGGAATGGACGGTAAAGCCTCAAGCATGGCGGATTGACCTTTGAACACTCTAAGCGGTACCGTTACGGCAAAAGTACTGCCTACATCTGGTGTAGAGGTAACGGCTAACTCGCCTTTCATTAATTCGGTAAGTTGTTTGACTATCGCTAAGCCTAGACCTGTTCCACCGTACTTGCGGTTTGTTGAACCATCCGCCTGGATAAAGGGTTGGAATATGCGACTGACTTGAACTTTTGTCATGCCGATACCGCTATCCTTTATCTGCATACTGAGTTCGATACCATTTCCCTTGGCGTTCATTTCACCGTCAAATCGGATAGTAACCCCTCCTTGTTCAGTAAACTTCACCGCATTACTGCACAAGTTCATGAGAATTTGCGAAATTCGAAGGGGATCGCCTATCACTTGTTGAGGAATGTGTTTTGCGACTTCGAGTTTTACGCTCAGATTCTTCTCTTGTGCCCGCATCGCAATAACAGCAAGCAGATTGTCGAACAAGGAATGCAATGAAAAACTGACGTTTTCTATTTCCATTTTTCCTGCTTCGATCTTAGAAAAGTCGAGAATATCGTTGATCACACTCATCAGTATTTGTGAAGAATAACTGACTTTATCGATATAGGTTTTCAGTGTTGTCGACATGGGCTGGCGTTGGGCCAAATCGACTAACCCGATAATACCATTCATGGGAGTTCTTATTTCGTGGCTCATGTTGGCCAAGAAAATACTTTTAGATATGGTCGCTTGTTCAGCTCTTTGCTTTGATTCAGCCAAGGCTTTGTTGAGCTGTTCTTGTTTTACATTGAGCTCTTGTGCATTCACAAGCAGGGCTTCGGTCTGTCGGTTCTTATCGCGGAATACGTTTGCGGCTTTGGCTAGCTGCCCGACTTCGTCTTTGCGATCTAAACCCGGTATTGTTCTGATCTTGATGTCGTCAGTGAGTTTAATAAAGACATCGGTAATGTTTCGAATGGGGATCAGGACCCGATAGCCAGTAAATAGCGCAATCATTAAAGCCAATACGATACCGAAAAAGGTAAACAAGTTTCCTTTTCTACCCGCTTCAATCGTCGTTTGCGCGATTTGGGCATTGGTTGCTTGGGTACGACGGCTAACTTCGTCAACAAGTTCTCCGCTGAGGTACAAAAACTCATTAGCCGTGCCGGCCATGACCACGTTAATGAGGAACGAATTACCTTGAATTAACTGAGTCAGTTGGAAAAAACGCTCTTGAGCATTGTCTAATTGGCGCTCAAGACCGTTCGGAAACAATGCGGGATCGTTATCCATCTGATACTGGCGGATGGCATCAATAGCCCTGTTAAAGCTATCGACATGCTGAACGTCTGGCGTATTGAGATACTTAAACGTCGACAGTTCCGCCTGCGCAGTGAGTGTTTTAATGTGCTGTCTCGCCACTTGAATACTGTCTGATGTCGGCGACCACGCATCAATCAATGCATTCAAGTTATCGAGGTTGACCAGTGACCCAGATGCGATCATCGTGTCTTGCTTGTTCCGAGTTTGTACAACGGCAATAAAGTTTTCTTGATAGTCGTTGAGATGCTTTCGCATCAAAGACACAAGGTTATCTTCTTCTAATTCTGGGGTTTCAAAAAAACTTGAGGACTCAAGAATATCCAATTTGCGCGTAATCTCGGTCATCAAAGACTGGAAGCGACTGACCGCAGTGGGACTGGCTGAGTCTTTAAACACCAAAACGTTTTTCTGTAGATCGATGACATCTCGCTCAAGTTCGCGAGCAAGGCCCACATCGGCGACTGCGCTTTGGGTAAGTTGCAGGCCATCCTTAAGTGTCGATAAATTACTGCGCCCAACAATACCCTGCATCACGAGTAAGATGACAAGGCCCGCGAGTACGAGTGATAGTTGAACTCGGATTGACCTAAACACGCACTACCCACTTCGCTGAATATGGAAAGGTGGAAATCGTACTAAAAAGCCAAACCCCTTCCTTTGAAAGGAGAGAAAAGCATTGCTGGTAGATAGTTGAAGCTTGCGCAAGTAGATGACAACTCCGCCTTGTCATTGACGTTCAATCCGTGTTGTGACTCATGGTTATAGTTATATTTTGGCAGTATTTTGGCAAGGATACCAATTTGATGTGCCAAACAGAAAAATTCGCCAAAATGGCGTATGGGATTACGTGGATAGTTTGCCTGTGGTAGGTGCTATTGACCTAACATTATGAAGAATAAGAAAACAAAACGACGCTGCATAGCAAAGTGCCATTCAGCGCCGATAGGCTTAACCCTTAAATCGTCTAAACCACAGTAGACCCAGCACACCAGCTAGTCCCCAACCTAGGCTACCTCCGTGCTCTTCTACAATGACAACCGTATCACTGAATCGCTCTTCAAACGTTTTACTTTCAAGGCTAACATACGCTAGGTCGACGTCCTCAATTCCATCCGTGTACGCGAGTAACGTGTCGTCAAACGCGTCGTATATTTCGATCATAATTTCGTAGTCGGCGGGAACGAACCCTGAGACAAGCTCACTCTCCACAATTAAACTGTCAGCCGAACTTTCGCCATAGATATCGAAGTTATCTGAAACGTGAATGGCGTCAAACAAATCGTTGCGCCCCAAGTAGACAATGGCGTATACCGGTACATGTGCGTAAACTGAATCAACATCAAATTCAACGCTAAACTCTGAGTAAAACCCGTCTAAATCCTCGTCGAAGTCTAAGGTCACCCAACTATCAAAGATCCACACGTTTTGATTGGGGATAAACCCGTCTTTCCGAGATTTACCTTTTAATTGTTGAAGCAACGCTTGTTTTGACTGAACTGACTTTCCTGCACGTTGAACTAAAGGCTTATCAAATTGCGATACGCTAACATTAGCGACTTTTTCCTCAGTATCTGCTTGCGACGCCCAAGCTGGGGAAACGAATAGCGCAGTGGCGAACATTGCGCTGAGTGTAAGTAGTGAGTGCTTCATCATCTTATCCTTCTCCTTGAGGTTGGTTAAAGGATGCCGTGACTAAGATGAATTGAAGCTGAAAGGAACCTTAATGTTATGGTGACTGGCACGACTAAAACAGGGATGAAAAATAATCGGTGGTTTGTTGATCTGTGGGGTAAAACGTCTCTATGCGCAGTTCGTCAGTCGTAATATCTTGCGGCGTGCCAAACGTCGACATTACAGAGAAGAAGCTCAGTACCATACCATTGATATTCAATACTAATGGCATAACGGGAAGCAGACCGACTGAAATTTCTTTGCCATTGAGTTCAGGCTCTACAAGTTGCAAATACGTCGTTAGCTTTTCGACGACCGCCGGATCGCCTGAGGCCATGGCTTCACTTCTTAATCGCTTGACGAAAGACGGTAAAATCTCAGACCAATTAACGATAAACTGCCTCATGCCATTGGGGTGTAGTGTTAACTCAGCGATATTAATCGATTGTTCGGGTGGCAAACCTGCAGCGGCAAGTGCATGACCAAATAAATGGGTGGCAGCTTGGTTGGTCTTAGTCACATTCCAAAATCGGTCGACTAAAATGGCGGGGTAGGGATCGTGGTGGGCGAGCACGCGATTGACCGCATCAAGTACAGGTGACATTTGCGGAGAATTGAGTTGCGATTCTTGGTACACGCCTTTAAAACCCGCAGCCTGAAGTAAAGCGTTGCGCTCTCTCAGTGGCACATCCATCGCGTCGGCCAACCGCAACACCATGTCTTTACTAGGCTGACTTCTTCCCGTTTCTAAGTAGCTAAGATGCCGTTGAGAAATATCCGCCTCAAAAGCTAAATCAAGTTGAGAGAGCTTTCTAAACTGACGCCATTTTTTACAGGCTTCAGGAAATCCCACCGTCGACGTCAAGTTCATCTTATTTCCTCCTCCTTCATACCTCTGACTACTTTGCAATGTGCCCGACCAATATTCAATAACCTCTGAGGTAATTGCAGTGATAACCCCTTTACATAATGATACGCCCATTACTTAATAGGAGAGAAAAATGAATCTACAAAAATTCGCTGTGATTGTATTACTACCATTTGGCGCATTGTCACTCTATGCCCTTTGGCAGGTGGGGTATGTCGGATTGTTTCGCTATCAGCTCGCTGAACCCGCAGGGTGGCAGGTATTAAGTGATTTAGTCGTATCACTTGTGATCGTGTTGGCGTATATAGGACCTGAACTTAAGCGCGTCGGGCGAAGTGTCGCCCCTTGGGTAATATTAACCTTATTGCTTGGGTCATTCGGTCCGTTGGTATATCTTGCATTTTTTCGGCCGCGCTATGTATTGACAGTGGAAGGCGCATAAACAAAAAAGAGCCATTTGGCTCTTTTTTTAATCTTCGTCATCGATGTCGATTTCTTCGCCCTCAGGCGAGATGTAATACGTACCCCAGCCGTCATAGTGCACACTGTGTTTATCGGCAATTTTCAACAGCGTATCCGTATCTGCATCTAGCTTTTCTTTGTCGAGCGGTCTCATCACCACGGCATCGAAACAAAATACCGTGCCACCATCGTCAAGTACTAATTCTTCTGCATCCGATACTTCAAAACCCGCTTTGAATGCATCGACCGCGGCTTTTTCTAACACATCAAAATCGGTGCTAGCGAGGTGATGCTCAATGGTGTATTCAGCATCGGCAACACTGCCGTCGTCTAATAGCGCTTCGATGGTCTCTTGGTTAAATGCGTACCATTCTTCTCGTTCTTCAAATTGCGTCATGATTTTTCTCTCGCCTTTCGATGCCGTCAGTGTAACCTTATTTTTCGATTTCAGCGACTTCGGCGTCAAGTTTTACGAAGGTTTCTGACATTCTCTCGTGATGAACGGTCATCCACTCCTTAATAGAATACTCATCTGTCATTGCCTCTGGAGCTGATACATCAATGATAACCGTTCCATTGTTCCAGCGATTGAGTTTGACTTTTTCATGGGTGTTCGAACACGTCACTCGGACGATTGAAGACTGGGTTTGATGCGCAAGTTTAAAGGCGCCAGCCTTAAAAGGAAGAAGACCTCTGCCATAGCTTCTGGTGCCTTCGGGAAAAAACCAAATAGACATCTTGCGCGTGCGCATTTTGTTCGCGGTATACTCTAACGTATTACGAGCGCGCCCAGAGTTTTTGCGGTCAATCATAATATTGCCAGATAACCAATAAATTTGACCGAAAATAGGGATCCATATCAGGCTTTTTTTCCCTACCGTAACGAGTCCTGGTAATGCGGCTTTGCAGATTGTAAAAATGTCATAGCTATTCTGGTGATTAGCGATGAACACGTAAGGCGTATCTGATTGGATATCCTCAGAGACGCGCATAACAAGTTTCAAACCGATGATACGCGACATAAATGAATACATTTGTCCGGCAATATGCACATTATCTCGATGAAACGGGCGGACAATACAAATAAGAAGAAGTAAAAAATTTATCGTTATAAATGCGATAAAAAGCACAACAATGCGGATTAAAGCTAGCACAATACAACCAAGTCATTATTTTGCGCGCAGTATACTGTATCTGCTCTAGAATAGTTCTCCGATCAGTCCTGTTGATTAAAATAATCGATAACGGACGTCGTCTATTGCATACCCAGCGTATTTATTTGCTTAATCGTTAGGTCGGCGTGAATTAAAGATGAAAGTACTTCGGTCGATGTAATTGTGTTATACATTAAGATTAACAAGCCACTTTTATCAGAATGTCTATCTATAGACATAAGACACATCTAAGGCGTTGAAAATTAAGCCTGTGTGCACTTTTATTGTGCTTGTCTGTTCAACATCTAAAAAAGGCGAAATAGGCCATGCAAACATTTGTCCCAGAGGAATTAGAAGGCGACATCCTCAATGACTTGATGGAAGAAATCAATGAATTGTACGAAGCCAGCGAGCAGACCCTGATTGAGCTTGAGCTTCGCCCGGAAGACAACGAGCTGCAGCGTGCTTTGTTTAGGTCGGTACATACCATTAAAGGAGATTTGGGGCTGGTTAATTTCTCCCCTATGATTCCTTTGCTTCAACACGTCGAAGACTTGCTGGATTTTTTACGCAAAGGCCAAATTGAATACACCAGCACAATGAGTGATTTGGTATTGCTGACTATGGATAGAGTCAAAGTGTTTGTCGAGGCGGTTATGGCTTCAGGGCAGGCTGACTATGACGCTACCTTGTTTGAACAGTTGGTTTTAGCTATAGGCCGAATCAAGCCGGAAAACAGTACTGAACATGGAAAATTGTTAACTGATGCTGTGTTGTTGCTCAATCCAGATTTAGATGTTGGCGATCATGACAGTGAAGAGGAAGCTAACGTACCGACGCTTTCTCGTACTGGTATTCCAAAAGACCTCAGCGCCGAAAAACATATGGATATTCTCTTTTTTAGAGAGATGATGAAAACCATTGAACATCGTTCAAACTACTGGGCGGGCAGAGGCGATCGAATTGCCAAATTAGCCTTGTATATTAATCATATTGCGGGCAAACCTATTGATGATGATCAACTGGCTGTCGCGTGCTATGTGCATGACTTCGGTATGGCATTTATGCCACTTAAACTACTTCACAAAAAAGACCCACTTAGTGAAAACGAATTCAATCTGATGCGCTCTCATGTGTACAAGAGCACCCGCCTCCTTGAGCATTTGGATCAATGGGATATGGCGCGTAAGATTGTCATGCAACATCATGAGCGAACCGATGGAACGGGTTATCCGTTGGGTATTAAAGAACCAGAAATTTGTGACGGCGCCAAACTGTTGGCCATTTTAGATACTTACGATGCAATGACCCATTCACGAGCACATAATGCGGATACGCGTATGTCGAAAAAACACGCTGTGATTGAGATAAACCGCGTCGCGCGAGGTCAATTTAGCATGAAGTGGATCCGCTTGTTTAACCAAGCAATGACGACGCTGCTCACGCAATAATTTTTTAGGGCGTTTATCAACAGGATGATGAACGCCAGACATTAAGTAAGGAAACGCCGATGGAAAGACCCCTACCTAAGTACCTATGCTTCGCCTTTGCGTTAATTCAAGGTGTGGTGCTGACCTTTCTTTACCGCTCAGTTGATAGCGGCGCGTGGCCGGCGACCGATCCAATTTGGTTGTTCAGTTTAGCGACCTTCTTCTTTGTTTTTCCATGGATGGTGTTTCTGTCCATATCTGACAGCAATGTTAAACGCGTACTGCTCGCGTGTAGCGGTTTCGCGCTTATTACCGCCGGGGCCGGTGCCTATATCGGATGGCAGCAAGAGCCCGTAGAGCAGTTATCCAACTACAGTGTTGGATTTATCTTTGTGTTTACCACCACCATCGCCTCACTAAAGGCATTGATGTACGTGCAACTTTGGTCTGAACACCGTGATGTGACATACGGGGCGCTTTTCACTGCCTCATGGCGCAACGTGCTTATGCTCTTTGGGTGTGGTTTGTTTACCGCTATTCTGTTTGGCATTTTGTTCTTGGGCGGTGAACTGTTCGCGGTGCTGGGCATCGACTTTTTACAAGCCTTGTTAAAAGAATCGTGGTTTAACATCCCACTATCGGCCTTTGCCTACTGCTTTGCGACCGTTATTCTGCGCAAGATTATTCGCACGATTGACGCCATTGAAAGCGTAATGACTACACTGGTTAAATTTTTGCTACCTGTTAGTGCGCTTGTCTCCATCACATTTGTCATCGCCATGCCATTTTCGGGCCTCGAAAAGTTGTGGGATACCGGCGATGGGACAGCGTTACTGCTTTGGCTTCAGCTTTTGAGTTTATTGTTTGTCAATGTTGTATACGTCAACCAGTCTACTCAACCGTACCCCACATGGGTCCATCGGATGGTATATGTGGCCATGGCGATTTTGCCGATTTATACACTGATTGCCGGTTACGGTTTGTGGTTGCGAATTGACCAGTACGGTTTAACCGTCGATCGGTGCTGGGCGCTCCTTGTTTGGTTCTTACTTGGTTGTTTCTCTGTGGGCTACGCCTCCGCTATTATTCGTGAACGAGATGAATGGCTAACGTTGAGAAACAAGGTTAACGTTGCATTGGGGTTGCTTGTGATGGTCTTGATGATCACGGTTAACACGCCATTACTTAACTTTCAGGCAATGACGGTAACAAGCCAATTTGCCAAGTTAGACCGGACCGCGCTCACGTACGACTCTCTTGATTTCGATTACATCGCTAATCGATTGGG
>CAWUJV010000080.1:0-18816 GCA_963922845.1 uncultured Alteromonas sp. | reverse complement strand
AATCACTGGCATCATCACATTATTGTATTAGATGCAGGGTTTAATGAAAGACTTTGTATACTGTGATGCCATTCAAATGGTTATTATCGTGCTCGGTACCATCGCATGCATTGGTTTTGGACTGCACTATCTTGGTGGGCTCAACGCCTTTATTTCATCAGCTCCGCAATCGCGACTCACCGCTATCGATTTCGGCTCACTCGGTATAAATGGTGACAGTTTCGGTTTTTTACCCATGGTATTTGGGGGCATCGTGTTGTACGCGTCATATTATGGTTGTGACCAAACACAAGCCCAGCGCGCATTGGCCGCACGTAACGAAAATGATCTCCGCAAAATGATACTCGCCAATGGCTTAATCCGTTTTCCTGTCACCATTTTGTACTGCTTTTCTGGACTTATTATCGGCACCTTAGCGTTGAAAGAAACCGCATTTATGGCCAAAGTGGAATCGCAAAGTGCAGATTGGCTGGTACCGATATTCATATTGGATTACCTACCACACGGGCTGATCGGTTTACTTGTCGTCGCTATCCTCGCCGCAGCAATGTCTTCGCTCAGTTCGGCTATTAACTCACTGGCCGCCGTGACTGTCGAAGACTATTATCGCATCGTTGGCAAAGAACCCGATCAAAATAAGTACATGCAGCAAGCCAAATATGTCGGTTTGATTTGGGGCGCCGTCACTCTCTTATTGTCCTTATTTGCAGGGAATATTGCACCGACGATAATCGAGGCCATCAATAAAGTCGGATCCATGTTTTATGGCTCTATTCTGGCCGTGTTTCTGATCGCATTATTTGACCGCAAACTCGGCGCAACGCACATTAATATCGGCATCATTTCGGGTGTCGCAGTCAACTTTGTCCTTTGGGTCGGTTTTCCGAGCTTATTCTGGTTTTGGTGGAATGTCGTCGGTTTGCTCACAACCACTGTGACCGCTTACCTTGCACAGCTTGTGTTACCTACGAAGTCAGCTGTAGGTATTGAGCCAATCACACTCGTTCGCCACTCTATCCTTACCAAAAGAGATACCATGATTCTTGTCGGCTTTTTTGCCGCAATGATTGTGTTTTGTGTGTCAATTCCTGCTTGGTTCTAACGAGGTCGCTATGGATTTTTTGATAGATTTGTATAAAAGCGCCGTTGCTTCGTGCCAACCACATTATTGTATGCCAGCCTATTTAACACAATTTGACCCCAACCAACCTATTTGTGTGTTGGGCGCGGGGAAAGCGGCCGCGGGTATGGCCGCCGAAGTCCATCGCTACTTCGGCGATAACTGCTACGGTGCGGTCGTGACTCGCTACGGTTATGAGACCCATGCACCAACAGGTAACATTGCCGTTATCAGCGCGGCACACCCCTTACCTGATGAGAACAGTCTAGTCGGCGGGCAGCGACTGCTTTCGATAGCACAACAGGTAGACGATTCCACCCCGGTGCTTTTTCTTGTTTCGGGCGGAGGGTCGGCGTTGGCTAGTGTGCCAGCTGGCGATATTACTCCAGCGGAAAAGCTTGCCGTTCATCGCTTTTTATTGCGCAGTGGCGCAGCGATTGAAGAAATGAATACGGTGAGAAAACAACTGTCGGCTATCAAAGGTGGCAGACTTGCAGCTCATTGCCAAGGGCCCAAACACTCCCTGGTGATTTCGGATGTCGTGGGGGACGACCCAACGTTCATCGCATCTGGTATGACAGTACAAGATACAAGTTGTGCGCAAGAAGCCCAATACATTCTAGAAAAGTACCATTGGCAGCCCATTCCAAGTGTCGTTGCCCATCTGAAGCAACAACACCCATCCCCTAAGGTAGGTGGCCACTACGATATTATTGCTAGCGCAAAAACAGCGATAGATAGCGCCGCTTCACTTGCACAATCTCAAGGTTGGCATACTGAAATCATCAGCTACACAGAAACTGGCGAAGCGTCAGAGGTGGCAAGAAAGCATGCTGCGCTGGCACTCAAAGCAAAACAAAGGGGCCAAAAGACACTGCTGTTCTCCGGAGGAGAGCTCACGGTAACATTAGGTGATAGTCAAGGTGACGGCGGCCCGAATCAGGAGTACTTGCTCGCATTGGCCATCGCGTTGGACTCTGCGCCTGGCATTACCGCTCTATCAGCGGATACGGATGGTGTAGATGGGAGTAAAGACGTCGCAGGCGGGATGATCAAGTCAACGACCTTGGCTGATGCCAAGCGTATTGGTGTCGACCCTGTTGATTGTTTGTCGTCGCACAATAGCTATTGGTTTTTTGACGCGTTACAGCAACATCTTATCGTTGAACCTACACGCACTAATGTCAATGACTTCAGAGTGATTGCCATTGAGTGATGGTAGGTCCTCAATACGTTCAACGCTTGCCTCTAACGGGGTATTTTATTAGTCTCGGCGTATCAGTACGCCGAGTATTCTTTCATGCTAGCAGCTAAAAACAACAATCAATTGTTCCGTCATCAGTTTTCTCTGGGCAAAGGAGACAAGCTTTTTCAAGACAATGAAAGAGCGATTCTCAAGCAAATATTCTGGAATAACGACATGACGCAAAGCCGTCTAGCGGATATCACCAAGACCCCTCAGCAAACCATGTCTCGATTGATAAAATCCTTAATGGAAAAAGACGTAGTGCTGCAAACCGAAGAACTGATTCAAAGCGTGCGCGGTAAACCTGGATATCGATTAAAGCTAAACAACCAATACGCCTACACCTTTGGGTTGTCCATTTTGCTCAATGCCATTGCCGTGGCAGTGATGGATTTTGAAGGCAATGTTGTCGACAGCGAACTGCTGCTTATGGACGACATGTCTATCGATAACGTACTCGCTAGCACACAACGTATCATGGACACCTTATCAGCAAAATACGATATTACACCTGAGCGTGTGTTAGGTTTAGGCATTGGTATCTCTGGCTTCTTCAGTTCGATGGATGGCAAGATGAATACGCACCACGCCATCGAGGAGTGGGCCCAGATAGACATCGCCATGTTGGCATCGGATTTTTTCAAACTGCCAACATGGGTGGTGAATGACGGCACAGGTGCCGCTGCCGGTGAAGGCGTCGCTGGCTGTGGCCGCCAATATAAAAACTTTGTCTATTTATTTGTCTCTGCGGCGTTTGGTGGAGGGCTGGTTAATGACGGAGATGTCATTAGAGGTACTTACGGCAATGCGGGCGAATTGGGCGATATGTTGCCGTCTAAATTGTACAGTCACCCCAACCTGGAATTATTTAGACGTATCGTTGCTAAGCACGGTATCGAGATACCATCTGTTTATACCCTGCAGGATACCTACGATCCCAACTGGCCTGGCATTGATGAGTGGGTATATAAAGTCCAAGATTCGTTCGATCTAGTTGCGACATGTAGCTCGGCATTGCTAGATGCACAAGCCATCGTGATTGGCGGGCATATCCCAACAGCGCTAGCGGAAAAAGTCATCGCACGAATCGACGTTTACGCGCAGTTTCGACGCGGTGCCAAGCGCCCCATGCCCGAAATTGTCGCGGGAGAAGTCACCCACAACCCCGTTGCTATCGGTGCTGCCACGTTACCACTAAGAGAGTTATGCATATAGTCGCTACGACTTGATGATTGCGAGCGTTTCAAGTACATCCAAGGTCAATGCTTTGCGCCACTTGAGATCATCTCGGTGGGTGATTTCGATATTAGTCGCAAAAAACCATACATTGTCAGCCGTTTCCACGTATCCCACATACCAACCCACTTGCGGGTCGGTTCGTGCGGCCCAACCGGTTTTAGCAAATAGTTTGTAGTTTGGCGTCGACGCCATCAACATGATGGACTGAAGAGTATTGTAAGCTCGGTCAGGCAAATCAAAATCGCGTTGGTACAGCGACTTCAGAAAAGCAATTTGTTCGTTAGCGCTGATCTTCAATTCACCATTTAACCAAAACGTCGTTAGATGGAAATTGTCGGTCAGCTCGCCAAATTTTAACGTCTTGATGTATTTGCGATACTCAGATTTGTCTATTTGCCTTGCAATAGCCTGATAACACCACACACATGAACGTTTAAACGCCGTATTTAGGGTTTGGTCTTGGTTCCAACTGGCGTATTCACGTTCAATACCATCCCAGCTAAAAACATGCTCTGGGCCGGCGACGCTATTTTCTGCCACAGCAATTAGGGTATTGGGTATTTTGAATGTAGAAGCAGAGGCAAACCGTTGACGCGCTCTATCTTCATTGATGACTATTGTATCTTCGCCATCAAGCGACGTGATAACCATAGTACCAATGAGACCGTGATCGCGAAACAGTGACTCTGATACCGACGTGTTAGCCAAAACCACGACACTGGGCAGTAAACACACCCAGCTTAATATTCGCAATAATCCGGTCATCGTGTGTTCAACCCATTAGGGATTGTTAGATGTTAAACGGGCCAGTCCTTTAATGATTTTGTAAACCGACCACACCCACGCGGCCAGTAAAATAAAGTAGCCAACAATAAAGAATAATAGCATGAATCCGATGATATAGAGCAGCAGTCCCTTCCAAAATATTGAAATCACTTCGTTAAAGTGGCCGTAATAGACCGTGCCTTGTGCATCCTCTTTTTTGACGACCGCCCAAATACCACCGATTACCCAAAACAGTCCAGTAAACAGACCAAATGCCAACAGCCCATAGGCTATCAACGCGCTGGTTTTAGCATTGTCATCTCTTGATGATGATCCGTTTGGTACTTGAATATCTGACATAATGCCTCCTTGCCTAAAATTTAAAAGAAAAAGGGAAACGATGACACAGACGTACTTTTTTCCTGCTGCCGCTTCGTTTCAAGACTGTCACGATATGCGTCAATCATCAACACTATGTTGCCCTTGTATTTACCAAAGCGGTTAATCGTATATGCACCGCTAGCCGGTACTTTAACCACAAAAGACTTGTGCCGGGGAAGCCAAGCGCGAAGTGTGTTTGCCGGCACACCGGATTGGCGCGACAACATTAGTAAGCCAACCCCACGCTTAGAGCCCGCGTCTAATATGGTGAGTATTTGTGTTACATCGTCCAATGTCATAGTCATTCCTTTTATCATTAAATCACTGACTAGCAGTGCTTGAGCTGTGTGTTAGCTTACCGATATGTTGAGATAAAGCTATCGATTGATCATTGTCATGACACCCAAAGACATTGTTTGATACACTCTTTTCGTCAAGGTAAGCACACTAGGAAGAATCGCTTATGAAGAGATTATTTACCGTCGTAGCGGCAATACTCGCCTTTTCGCTGAACGCGGAAGAATTAACATTCGGTGACCAAGTTACAAAAAATGAAGTCACGTTAATCTCCGATATTTTGGCATCACCCGCGCAATACTTGCACAAAGATGTCACCGTCAAAGGGACTATCGTTGGCGTTTGTGAAAAACGTGGATGCTGGGTAGACCTCGCATCTGATGCTCGTTTTCAAAAACTGCGATTAAAAGTACAAGATGGAGAAATGGTCTTCCCAATGCACGCAAAAGGCAGAGATGCCATCGCAACAGGCAAGCTGTATGCCATCGACCTAAATATTGAGCAGACGCAACGTCACCTAGCTCGTCTAGCTGAGCGAAATGGCGAAACCTTTGATCCTGCTTCCGTCACTGAAGGCATGGCGATATATCAAGTCGAGCCAACTGGCGTGACCATTCTTGATTAAACGGCCAGTAATAGACTGGTTTAGATTAAACCGCACACTACACAGAGACATCGGTTATTTCTGCATAGGTTTAACCGTTGTCTTCGCTGTATCTGGGCTGGCGCTAAACCACGTTCGAGACTTCAATCCCAATTACGAAATCGTACGCACGCAATTGCCGCTAACTGTCGATTTGACGCAAAGTGATCAACAAATTAATGATGAGTTACTCAATGCATTTGCCATCCAACAATCCGTCAAGGCTACATATTGGGAGTCAAAAAACACTTACAAGTTATTTTTTGAGGCAGGCCATACCCTAACCTATCACCATGACAAATACGTCGCTGTGCTCGAAGCGGTAGAGTCTCGCCCTATTTTGCCGCATTTAAATCGACTCCATCTCAACGAAGCAAAAGCGTCTTGGGTGGTATTTTCTGATATCTACGCCGTGTGTTTATTGTATCTGGCTTTATCTGCGCTTTTCATGGTGCGAGGCAAGAACGGCGCTTTGAGTAAAAAGAAAATTGGCATTGTGTTGGCAGGGGTTGCCATACCGCTTATCTATATCTTCCTGTAAAACCCCTTAGTCCCCTGGATTGGCGGAAGTGCACGATAAGGTACTTGCTCTCGACGCTCTAAAAAATTAGGTGGTGATTATAAAATCGTCATCTTTTCGTTGCGCCTGCTTTCTCGCTAAGATCAATAATCCATTATCTTGGTTGGCGTTTTTGTGCTTATATGTAATACCACACTCTACATAACAAAAAACAAGAAGAGACGACTCATGTTTAAACATATCGTTTGTACTATGGCGCTGATGTTTTTGTTAACAACAGCCAGTGGCATTCAAGCTAACACGCTAAAGCCCGAACAATGGCTAGACTTTGAACGCGCGGCATCGCCACAAATCTCCCCCGATGGCAAAGTCATCTTGTATACACGCCGCAGCATCGACAAAATGAATGACCGCAGTCGCGCCGAAATTTGGCAGGTCAATGCAGATGGTACCAAACATGCTTTTGTTACTAAGGGTGCCAATGTGACTTGGTCACCACAAGGCGACCGTATTGCGTTTACGCGACGTGACGACAACGGCAGTACACAGCTATTTGTCCGATACATGGATGCGCAAGGCCTTACCTCTCAAATTACAACCGAAAGTGTGAATCCGCGAAATTTTGCGTGGTCACCCGATGGGACAAAAATCGCATTTATCGCTCGAACCATCGTCAAAAACACGTGGTCCGTTGCCTTACCCGGTCGACCCAAAGGTGCCAAATGGACATCCGATCCTGTCCTTATTGATACACTCAATTACCGTCAAGATAGAGTCGGTATCACCAATACAGGCTATGACCACCTCTTTGTTGTCCCCGCAGATGGCGGTACTGCAAAACAAATTACTGATGGCGAATGGAACGTATCTAATAGAAGGCTTGGCGCTATCGCCACTGGCGGCGTGCTTTCGTGGTCTGCTGATGGAAAAGATTTATACTTTGATGGCCAGCCAAGAGAAAACGGCGATATCGATGTATTTAAATCTATTGTCTACCGTGTAAACGTGAAATCAGGCGACATTACCGCGCTCACCCCGGCAGACGGCTATTTTCACTCACCCACTGTCTCCCCTGACGGCCGCTATGTCGCTTACATTGGTGCCGAAGAATGGGCAAGCGATACCTTTCGCCTCAATCACTTATATTTGATGCGAAACGATGGAACAAAGTCACAGATGATTGCTGGCAATTTATCTGACTCGCCATCAAACGTACTTTGGATGTCAAATAGCAAAGGGCTGGTATTTACTTATAACCACCATGGCAGCAGAAACATCCATCGCGTAAATCTTTCAGGCAAGATGTCTGCGTTATCGCAAGGCCAACAGGTCATCAATCTATCGTCTATTTCAGACGACGGAACGATGGCAATGACGCTATCTACATCGCAACAACCCTCTGACGTTTATATCCAAAAATCGAAAAAAACACCGAAGCGCTTAACCGATTTAAACGGCGATATTTTTGCTGATATTACGTTAGGTGAAGTGAAAGAAATTTGGTACGACAGCACCGAAAATACCAAAGTACAGGGTTGGATGGTTATGCCACCAAACTACGACCCGAACAAACAATATCCACTAGCCCTATATATTCACGGCGGCCCCCATGCAATGTATAACGTTGGGTTTAACTTCGTGTTTCAAGATCTAGCGGCTTCGGGGTATGTGGTGCTCTATACCAACCCGCGAGGTAGTACAGGTTATGGCGCTGAGTTTGCCAACGCCATTCAAGGGATCTACCCCGGAAAACGCGATGGAGCAGATTTATTGATGGGTGTCGATGCGGCGATTGAAACGGGTAATGTCGACCCCGATCGTCTGTTTGTGACTGGTTGCTCTGGTGGTGGTGTGCTAACCACTTACCTTGTTGCACAGACTAACCGGTTCAAGAGTGCGGTTTCTCGTTGCCCTGTGACGAGTTGGATAGCGATGGCAGGTTATTCTGATGTGCCGGTATGGGTTTACCGCTTTCATAAAAAACCATTTTGGGAAGATCCAACCGATTGGCTTGAAAACAGCACACTACAAATGGTTGGCAATGTTGAGACACCAGTACTATTGATTACCGGTGACAAAGACCTTCGCACCCCCTTTGCCGAGGCTGAGCAGTATTTCTCAGCGCTAAAAATGCGAGGCGTGCCTACCCGACTCATTGCCATGAAAGGGGAGTACCATGGCACGGGTTCTATTCCGTCAAATTGGCTGCGTACCCAAGCTTACATAAAAGCATGGTTTGAAATGTACGACCCCACCACAGAGAAAACCGACCAATAACCCTAGGGTTCTACAATAGAGGCCGGCATCATGCTGGCCTTTTTTTGTCCAGCACACTGCCATTCGAGCGTTCTGTAATAGCGCATGAAAACTGTCGCAAAAAAAAGACACCTTTAGATGATTATTCTTTTTACTCATCGAGATTTTGGGCAAAATCGCTGCATTCAAGCAACAAACTCAAAATATATAAACCAATAAAATCATAAAGATAAGTTAAAATCCCGCTTGATTTTTGCCTCTTTTAAAAACTTGGCCCAGAACCTGTAATAGCTAATGTGACTTAACTATCAAATCAGGAGATTCTTATGAAGAAGTCATATATCACTGCTACGTTACTATTGGCTTTTGCAACTATCGCTAATGCCGAGCCACCAGCGAAAGAAGAGAAGGAAACGCTTAAAGCTGAAGCAGTAAAAGTCGAGAAAGCGGCAAAAGCGGAAGTAAAGGCGCTGAAGAAAGAAGCCAAAGAGGAAAAACAAGCCCTTGAAGGTAAAGCGCTTAAAGAAGTAGCCAAAACGAAAAAAGACAAAGAAGAAGAACCTAAAGCATAAGCGCAGTTTTTCTTTAATCTCAAATCATCACTGTCTGTAAATACCGGGCCCCCCTGCTCGGTATTTTTGTTTCTTTTACCTTAAATGCTCATTCGAACTTACAGCACTCGATAAAAAACGATGGTTGGCGCAACGAACTGTGCCATCAGCGCATCACAACAGAATCGATTTACCTCGCTTGAACAACAATAACCTCACGTTTTAGACTAGCAGCAATGGCTTGATGTGTTGCCCAAGTTACATAACAAATTACAGCGAGTACCTTCTTTATCCATGCCAAGCAACGTCGACTTTGATTTAAAATACGAAAACGATACACGAACCAGTCTTGCGGTTGTCGAGCGTTACCGCCAAGATTTTACGCGTGATGACAAAGACACGAGTCTTGCGCTGGTGCACTATCGCGGAGGAGAAGAAGAGTTTCTTATCGGCAAGCGTTACACACAAAGTTCAGACCCAATTGACCGAGCTGTTGGAGCTGACGTCCTCAGTCAACTAGGTTGGAGTACACCGACTTATGTAGAGGAAAGCCTCATTCTATTGATTCCGTTGTTGGACGATGAAGACGAAGAGGTCATTTATGCCGCTTGCGTAGCAATAGGCTTTCGCGGTGAAATCAATGCAATTCGACGACTCATTGCATTGGTAGACCACCACAGTGTGTTGGTTCGCTACGGCGTTGCCTCGTCGCTTCCGCTATTGGAAACGGATGAGGCCATCGGTCCTTTAATCAAACTAACGAAAGACCAAGACTACGATGTAAGAAACTTGGCGATGTTTGGCCTAGGATCAACATACGAGGGCGATCCCCCCGAAATTAGACAAGCCCTTATCGAAGGGACTGATGATACCGATATGGAAATACGATGCGAGGCACTAATTGGTTTGGCCAACAGGCAAGACGATCGCGTTATCAGCCTACTCCTACGTGAATGGGCGTCACAAGATGACGTTTGCATAATGAGTTTGGAGGCAGCCCAGATAATATCAAGTCCAAGACTGTACACCGAACTATTGCACTTAAGCCAAACTCTGCACTGCACTAACGATAAAAGTTTTACCGAGCAACTGCACAGTGCAATCGATGCCTGCAAACCAAAGCTAACTCTCATATCTACACCAACAACAGTGGCCCCTCCTTCATTAGACGAACGCGAGAGTGAGACTGACGACCTTTAATGTGTTGAATCATCGGCTTTCAATAATGCTGAACAAGCGTGGTTCTTGGTGTATCATGAAGGCTGACCTAACGTGATGAGCCCTTCAGAGCGGTTTGACACGACAATACGGATAGACACAACAAAGGAAGCACAAATGGCAAAGCCTCTCATTATTATCGGCGGTTTAACCGTTGCGACACTGGGTGTAGCGCCTTATTTCATCGGCACCAATGTCGAATCAAATATCAATGATCAACTCGCCCAACTTAACGAACATCCCATGTACACGGCACAAGTTGTGACCTACAACAAAGGTTGGTTCTCCAGCGACGCCGAAATCGAGGTAGGGATTGATTTTAGCAAACTAGCCGAAGCGCAAGATATTCCAACAGAGGAAGCCGATTTCCTTCAAAATGCCACAATTAAAGCGCAAATGGATTTGTTCCATGGCCCACTTTACTTCGGCGAAGGTGTTGGCTTCGGACTAGCCAAATTCAATGTAAAAGTGCTAGCGGAAGAAGCCCGAGAATTTATTGACTGGGAAAAAGACGCACCACTTTACACCAATACCGGTGTTATTGGTCTGTTTGGTGGCGTCAGTTACGCCGACGAAATCGTCTCTTTTAGCGGTGTAGATGATGAAGGTAACGGTGAACTTACCTTTTCTGGTTACAAAGGTGCGGGCAAAACACAAGGCGAAACGCTTCACTATGAAGGGTTAGCAAAAAGCTTTGTGATTAAATCTGATGAATTCAATTTTGACTTAGCTGACCTAGCCGTATCGGCAGATGGCGCAAGCGACCTGACCGCAGCGTTAGCGGGTGAGCTATTTGATTCATCAGCAGTGATGTCAATCGACAAAATGACCATCACAAGCCCAGAATTAGGCGATGAAGCAGTAGAAATCGATGTGCTTAAACTCGATACTTCAACGGATATCGATGAAGATGCGGACAACGCTAATATCACCTTCGCTTACTCTGCTAAGTCGATTAAGGCGCCAGATTTTGAAGCCAGTGATTTAGTATTAGCATTAGCAGGGAATAACCTTGATTTAGACTTTATTCGTGCCTATCAAGAGTTTTCCAACAACTCGTTGACCATGACGCCTGATCAAGTTGAACCCATGCTAAAAGAGATGATTGATACGCACTTGCTACCTTTTTTGCAAGCCGCACCAGAGCTCAATATCACTAAACTCGCAGGCACATTACCTGAAGGTTCATTTGACGGCTTTATGAACACTAAGCTAGTGGACATTACTGAGTTACCTGTTGTGATGGAAGATCCCGCTTTTTGGCTAACTCACATCCTTGCGGATGCAAAAATGACAGCTGACGAAGGTGTCATTCGAATGGCGGCGACTAACTATATGACGTCTCAGCTTCGCGCAAACCCTCAAACTGCAGAAATGAGTGAAGACGAAATTGCTCAGCTCGCTGCACAGCAAGTACCTATGGTACTTTCAATGTTTACGCAACAGGGGTTCTTGACGCAAGAAGGTGACAAATATGTTACGCAAATGGAGTTAAAAGAAGGCAAAGCTCAAGTTAACGGGAATGAAATTCCATTACCGATAGGTGGCTAAATCATCTTAATAAACCATCGAAAAGAGCTGGCAAGTGCCGGCTCTTTTTTTAATTTAGTAACAAAAAGACTTAAGCACCTACCAGCTTTCGGGCGTGTTTTCCGAGTAGCTTTTTCAATAGCCATGCCACGATAAATGCACACCCCACCCCAGCGATAAGGTTTGCCATGCCCATTATTCCAATCGATAGGGGGTCGCGGTTCGCAGTAAGCCAATCGATAGCGTTAATGATAATAGCCCCAATAAAGAAAGTATGAAGGAAATACACGGCAAAAGAGAATTCTCCCAGTCGTAGTAACCACCTAGGTTGTGTTCTATTTGCGAGCCAAGGCACAACAATAGCCATAATGGCTATCTTTTGTAGGTAGACAAAAGACTGCCTTAGCGAAAACGTGCCCTCTTGAGGCATATCGAAATAATACGTTAACCACATCCCTACACTGGTCAGTATGGCAATAACAATCAAAGAAAGGCGATACGCGATTAACGCCCGTTGAAACGTTTGATAATGGTGCCCCCACAACATACCGAGGGCATAAGCTCCGGAAAAGTAAACAAACGACTGGGGCTTCAAGAAATCGGGAAATGGGCTTCTAGAAATACAAAGCGGTAATAACGCGAGAATGATACACACCCATTGACCGCCGGGTTGTCTGAAGCAGGCCGACAGCAATGGCGTAATGGCAAACAGAAAAAACAACACCAGTATGTACCAAAAATGAATCATGGCATTCCCAGTGAGAATGTTCATCCCTATCGCCGTCCAAATTGACACCTCGGGTTGAGATGCTGCGCCCCATGGCCAGTAAAACACCGTAGTGAAGATACTCAGTATGGCGTAGGGCAATGCCACATTCAGCGCTTTACTTTGAAAAAAACTTCGCCAAGATTTCTTCTGTAAAACCAAGGAATACAACAAGCCTGATAAAACGGCAAAGTAAAGCGTAGAGCCGTGAAATAGCACTTCGGTAGTCCAGAACAATTCAGGCAACCATTGACCATTTAAGCCACCGGTCCAAAACAAAGAAAACGACCACGAATGTGCCGCGACGATTGTAATAATAGCTAAACCGCGAAACGCCGCGAGATGGGAATAAAAGGGCGATTGAGTCACGCACACATCCTTGTTGCTGAAATGTTAAAAAAGGATAAACCCTACTATTTAACATTCAGCAACGCGCGACAAGTATGTGCGGTATGAATACGTATGCTGATCAGCTAAGCCAACAAAACCCAGAGATGAACGGTTAGGTTTGAGGTAAGCCCACCAAATATTTCGCCACGGTATCCCATTGTGGATCATTGGGATCAGATTGCATTGTCGATCCCAAAATCTTGCCATCGGGACCAATAAAATAGGTTGTAGGTGTGCCTGCAATCTTAAACATGTCTGCTGCTAGCGCATCGCCTTCGACAACTGTTTTAAGTGACAAGCCTCGTTCTTTGAGCACATCCTGTGGCGCTGCGCCTTCATCTTCGCGAATACTCACGGCTAAGACTTGTAGCCCCTGCTCACCATACTCTTTTTGCAATCGATCTAGACCGGGTTGCAACTTTTTACAGTAAGGACACCACGTTGCCCAAAAGTGCAAAATAAGCGGCTTACCTTGATAGTTCATCGAATTGACTTCCATACCATCCTGAGTCTTGAGTACCCACTCAGGCATATGAGTCAGCTTTTCTGTTTCTTGAGCTTGTGCCAAAGGGAAAAAAGCCACAAGCAATAAAGCGAAAACAATATTTTTCATATCACACTCCAATCTGGTTTCCCTACAAGACAGGTGATCATCAAATAAGATTTCAGGTTTCCATGCCTTCATTTTTTATAATTTATAACTTATCGCTACCAGCCTCGCACTCGAAGCTAGAGGAAACTCTCTTGGCCAGATTGATGATCCAGTTAATCTCCTCTAGCATAAATAGTACATAACAATGATTAGTGTTGGGCCTACATGTCAAAACTGCTTTTGTTTCTTACTCTAGCCTGCGCGTCTGCCATCGCCGCTAGCAAAGCCCATATTGACGTTATTGCATTGGAGTATCCGCCCTTCACCACATCAAAAGAGAAGGAGTTTGGTACTGCATTCATCATGCTCAGTCACTACGCTAAGCAGCATTTTTCCAAACCCTATAAACCACTATTTTTACCGCCCGCTCGCGCTCAGCAAACGATTGTCTCCGATGAGTGGTGTATGAGCTTTTACCCGCCCGCAGACAGAAGCGCCTATCGATTTATCCAGCTATCCGATCAACTGGTTAGATTGGGCTTGTTTAGACTCACTGAGCCAGACACTTTTCGCTGGGAATCTCTCACAGAGTTTTCTGGGCAAAGCGTAGCGGTATTCAGAGCCATCAATGCCAGTGGTTTTCAAAACCAGTTAAAAGAGGCGGGAATGGAATTAGTGTTTATCGAAACCCTGCATCAAGGTTTTCAATTACTTGCAGCAAACCGAGTGGATTACGTATTTGGTGACGACGCTGCGATTCAATCATCAACGTTGTATAAAGAGTTTGTTGATAAATTTCAGTTTGCTGAATCCTTCTTGATGGAAGTACCTATTGGTATCTTCGTAAACCCCAAATGTGAATCGCTCATTGTCGAGGACAACGAACACTAATCACCTCGTTATTTATCCTTTTCCCACAACATTTCGTTTTGACTCGACTATGCCATTCACCAGAATTGAGGTTGTCGCCACATTAGTCGCCGCTACTCGTGTAACTGGAACTTTCTCCACCAGCCCCTCCACCAAATGAGCGATTGGCAGGCATTATTGCATTTTTATCTTGGCTATGATGAAACCACCACACCCCCATTGCCCCCAAAAAAGGTACCAACCAAACAATAACTATCTGAGCTGCTTTCTGAAAGGCTTCTAAATCGTCTCGATTTACAAGCAATATGCTGACTAAGATATTTAGCAAGGCGAGTACAACTAGTGTTATCCAAACGATATCCATTATTCAAATTCCCCCTTAAACATAGTGCTCAGCTCAGTAGTAAAAATACAACGCGACCATCTCAAGCCTACATGATTGATTATTCTCGCATCCAAAATATCAATACACGTGTTGAACGCTCACTGCACACCATACGCTACAGTTCAAAAGATACGTAGATACATACTGCGCCCATTGCTAACAAGGCAGTGGGAGCCAGTATTACGTAAAGCCAGTGTTTGACTATGACCTTTTGGCCCCAAATAGAAAGTTTAACTGAATCATTTACTTGATAGAGCGGCGTTAGGACATTGGTATCGCACACATACTCTGTTGGACCTGAATGAGGATGTTCGAAACTAAATTTTAAGAACTTCGCTCTGCTTGAACGTGTTTCGCTGCTCATGTTGCGAAAGACCTTATCGATGACAATAGCAGTAACCGTATTTGCACGTAAAACAAAATAAATTCGATAGCACAGCAAAAATACTGCACCAGCTACGAATAACATTCCAATTACTAGGCAATAAATCTTCATAACTTAACAATAGGCTTGACGTCGAAATAGGGGAAGCCGCTGCGACTATGTTCAACGACAGGTAAAGAAATTACGTTTGCTGACTCGCTACATAGCAACATGAATAAATCCGGCAATCATGAGCACAATAGATACACCTAACGTGATTCTCTGTACGTGACTAAGTTTGTAATCCTGCGTACTGAACGGTTTGGAGACGAAGCAAAACGTAAAAAAGAATACTGCGGCAAAAACATTACCTAATGCGACAATTGTCGAATCGTAGAAAAAGTAAAGCCCATAAGCAGCAATCAGCGCTGCGCCCCCTAAGACCGAAAACACTATCCTTATCAACACTAAATCAACTTTCACAAGACATTCCCTATTCCAATACCTTCCACGTCGCACTCCGCCAAATAGACTGGCACACATACCCTGCGAGTGCACTACTTGATTTATTGAATCAAAAAAGATTTATTCAACGTATCGTCCAAGCTCAATGGGGAAATACGTCCTTTGTTTTCCATATGGAAACGGTTCAAATGGATGTGGGACATTAAACAAGACCCACCAATAAAACCGCTCTTCTTCTTTAAAGTAATACTCTAGTCTCACTTGAAAGGAAGTTTGACCCGTTTGCTTTGCAATAATCAAATTCAAGACCGGAGATTGTGAATACATTGGGTTAACTTTGTCCAAAACCGTCATCAGATAGTCTTGTCCAAGCTGTTCAAGCGCTGGCACATCCTGACTGAGTAATTCGTTGAATTTTGATTCTGATTCTTTGCTTGAAAACGAGGTGTTCTCAAACGCTATGTCTACGGAAAAGGGCATTCTAATTCATCCTTGTACACCTGACACCTCATTGTGAAGACGTCACAACAACACCTAAGCGGCAGTCTGTTAACTGTGATGTCAGAACGGCTAGGTTAACGAGATATTGACCTATCGGGTTCTCCATCGTTATCCTTTCGAGGTATCGCAAACTAAAAAGTGTCGCTCGCGGTGATTCTAAATTCGATATTACTGACTTCTGGGTGAGACTGCATGGGAAACGCAATATCGAAATGAACAACATGGGTTTCAGCAGATTTTTGTGCATATAATCTTGCACCTATTCCAATTGAACTGAGCCAACCGGTCCTTTGATTGGGAAACGCGTCATTGTCAAATGTGCGACCAACGTCAATAAAAGCGACGCCACCGACTTGCAATAACTGAGCGATATTTACATTGGGGTACCAACGCGCCTCTGCGCTCATCGCGACCTTGTGATGCCCACGCTGAAACTCCAATGGATAGCCTCTTACACCGCTCGCACCTCCTACCGAGATAGGATGGTCAAAAAACGGGTTATCACTTACCGCCGCTTCGTGTTTGAAATAAAAGCCCATTTTGTCGTTGTAGCGTTGAATAACCTCATTGGTTGTTCTAAAAACGACACGGGGTCTATCCGTGTCAACCACGTCGGCTTCCAAACTAAACTGGTTGAGAGACAACACATCGTCATCTAGTGCAAACCCCTTACGACCTCTGAAGTGAAACCGCACTTGCCCCTCTTCGTTTTTTCTTTCGCTTACATTTAGGCCAACTCTAAAGAATCCATGCCACCCCAAATTCACGTCTTCGGGTTGGTTGATAAGGCGGACATTCTGGAATTCTTGAAACGCTTTTTGTTGATACTCAAACTCGTAAAAAGGCGTGACATAATGCCTGTCGACGATATCATCTCTGGCCGCAAAGTTACCGTCGGGTGAAAACTGTTTGCGGATGGAATCGATACCTACTCTGGAACGAGTGACGCTGTTTAAGCCATTGTGGTGAAGCCATCCCCACTGCGCTTGGAACTGCTCAGTATCGATGAACAAGTCATAAAAATCGTCACCATTGAGAAAAAAGGTCTGCGATAAGCGCCCCTCTTCTCCGTAAACTAAAAACGCGCTCTCGGTTGCAAAGCTGACAAACGGCCTAATGACGCGAAAGGCTTTTAAGTCACCATCATTGGCATCAACCCAGCGAATGCCCGCTTTGATGTTTTTATTTTGAAATAGCGGAAACTCAGTGGTAAATCTAAAACCATCTCTTTGTTCATCTGAAAAGGTAACCAGTTGGGCAAAAACGCCATATCCCATTAAGTTTCGATCTCGCAGCCCCAACGCTACATCATTTTGCCCGCCTTCTCGGCTGATATTGATAGTCGGTAACAGGGTCCACGTGTCCCACGCTTCTACTCTGACTTTTCCATCAGGCGTTTGCTCAACTTTGGCGTCTTGAATGTAATTGAGTCCGCGAAGATTGCGTTCAATCTCATACAAGTCTTCATCATTCAATTGGCACTTGTCCAACGCAAATGCCATCTCATTTTCAAGCGTGATTTGTCGAGTTGGGACTTTGAGATCATTGGCCCATTGGTGGAAAAACCATACGTTTTCCCCCTCTAAATCGAAAATATCATGAACAATAAACTCAAACTCTGGGGGGGATGTGGCTGGCATGTCGGAACAAGATGAAGTCGACACGCTCCATTCATTAGCGTGGACACTAAACGCCGTACATGCAGTTAGCACTAACGCCAATCGTCTATGCATTGGCACGCAAACGCCGATTTAACAAACTGTGTATGCCGCCCATAAAGACTAACCTCCTGTTATTTGGTGACGATGGCCTGTTACTCCACTACAAATAAGTATCCTTTACCTCTTACAGTTTGCAAATAATTGTCAGCTTGATCACCAAATTTCTTTCTGATCTGAGAAATCGTGATGTCTACAAAGCGGTTCTGACCGTCGTAATCTAGGTTTTTTAGCGCTCTAAATAATGTTTGTCGGTCAATGATTTCACCCGCCCGTTCAGCCAAATAGCACAAAGTATCGAATTCTGGTGTATTCAGTGTAATAGGCTCTCCATCAAGGGTTACCTTTCGTGCACTCAAATTAATAGTCAACGCTCTAAATGACAGTGTTTTAGCTTGAGGCTGGCTAGCAACGGGAACGGGTGTCGCTGATAGAGAAGGTGCACGCCTAAACAAGGCATTAATTCTCGCTAATAACACTCGTGGCTCTATGGGTTTTTGGACAAAATCGTCCACACCGATTTCCAGCGCGACAACCTGATCAAAATCATCGGTCGATGCCGTCAGCATCATTATAAACCCATTAAAATACTGTCTGGCTGTTTTACATATGCTGATACCGTCTTGGTTTGGCAACATGAGATCGACTATCACTAAGTCCGGCTGTTCACTGATAATACGCTCGGCGGCGGGGCCTCCGTCGTTTTCTACCGATACGTCAAAACCTTTGTTTTGAAGGTAACCGGCAATCAACTCTGATAACTCAATGTCGTCTTCTATGAGAAGAATGGTCCTATTCATATATGGTGTCTTAAATTTCCATCTCGTAACGATACATGACTAACGACATCGGGTCATCTTCCTCTTCAAAGTCTTCTTCATCCTCTTCCTCGGGTTCTTCTTCCTCGGGCTCTTCTTCAACGTAGACATAATAATAGGGAAAGAAATTCTAAGCCTGTTAATAAATCGGTGGTAGAAGAAAAATTAAAAAAAAAAAGGG
>CAWUJV010000079.1:0-19370 GCA_963922845.1 uncultured Alteromonas sp. | reverse complement strand
ATCAGCCATTCGCGGTTTTCATTTTCGGCACGGTTGAGATACGTTGAGTCAAAGTCAGTATCTTGGTCTGAGGCTTTGAATAACCAATTGAGTGTCAGTGCGTCACCGATTGCTTGATTGCCGTTGATAGTTAGGCTCAAATTGTCATAACCATCATCGTCTGTTTCTTCCACATCTTCCGTTGACGGCGTTTGGAAAACATCAAAACCATCACTGCTTTCTTTGTTGATCGCGATAGTTGTTGCGCCATCTCCGTGGGCGATGCTGGTTCCCAAATAGTAAGACTGGGTGTTATTGGTGCCATATTTAGCATTCAGCGTCACAATGCCTGATGCGCCTTGACGAGTAATAATATTGATGACGCCACCAATAGCGTCAGACCCCCAAACCGCTGCGCGTGGGCCTTTTATGATTTCAATTCGCTCGATGAGTTCGGGGGACAACGTCGACCATGTCGCGGCGCCATTACTCGCGGTGTTTACCCGCAAACCGTTGATCAACACTAACGTTTGGTCCGAGCTTGCGCCTCGAATAAAAACAGAAGCAGTCTGACCCCTTCCACCATTTTGTGCGACGTCAATGCCAGCATAACGTGACAATAATTCGGGCACCGATTCGACCTGTGCCAGTTCTATTTCAGTGCGTCCAATAACAATTTGTGACGCCAACGTTGGTGCTGTTTGTTCGGCGGCTCGCGTCGCGGTTACCGTGATAGTTTCTAAACTGTCTTGTGCAAATGTGGTTGCTGATATAGCGGTACTTATCGCTACGGCTAAAGTGAGTTTTTTCACTTATGTGTTCCTCAATCTTAATCAAAAAACGATTGAAGGAGGGGAAGAGAATGCCCAAACGTCGGCTATACCATCGCGGGTATAGTGTAAAAACAGGATATACATACTCCGATGAAGCCCTCCGCTTCATTCGCGTTGTGCTGTCGTCTTTTAGTGTGACATTTCAGGCCGGTGTCGGGCTAACATCAATTTGATGCTTTACCGTTGCGGGGGCAGCGATGGATTGAGCGGCACTAGCCAACAGTCCTCAACGAGGATTAATGAAGTGCGCCTTACCATACTTCCCGTTTAACCTGACCAGACCGAGTTGGTTTCAGTCGTCAGGCACCTGAGACAGCGGCGTGAAAGATAGCCACGCCGATGCACAAAGTCAAATAATTACTTGGTCTTATACATAACGCGAGCAATATCGACCTGCTCGCACAGTTTTTCTACTTCCGGCAGCATCCTGAGTGTCATGCGGTGAGTTTTGTCCGCATCAGGATGAAAGATAAACCCGTTGGCGACCGCTGGTATATGCGGCCACTTCGACCATTCCAACGCATCGGCATTGGAAGCACTGTGAGGCGTGGGTTGGATGACGACTTGTGGATGACTTGCTAAAACTTGCTCAAGGCTAACCAGCGGATAGTCTTCACTGAGATTAGCAAAGGGGTTGCTGACACCACACAATTCAAGATGTTGCTGCAGCCACGCTCGATTGGCTACCGTGCGAAGAGGCCGAGCCCACATCTCATAGAAGCCAGTCACTGGCGATGCATTTTGATATCGAGCGCGAAGGGCTGCTAGACGATTTAAGTATGCAGACGCGACTCGCTGAGCCTCGGCCTGCCGCCCCGTGACGTTCCCAAGCATTAACAATTCATCGGCTACAGATGCCATGTCGGTTGGGTCAGAATAGATAATGTTAAGACCGTATTTTTCCAACCGGGCTAGATCATCTTGGGGATTACCTGTTTTCCACGCGATAATGACATCAGGGGCCAATTGCACAATGCGCTCGATTTGCAGTCGAGCGTAATTGCCCACACGAGGAATCTCGTTAGCCGCTTGAGGATAATCAGCATGCTCTGTCGTTGCGATAATGTAGTCACCCGCACCAATATCATACAGTGATTCAACTATGTGAGGCGCAAGGGCAACAATGCGCGGCGGCGTATCAGAGGCCAATACCGAGCGAGTGAACAAACCAAGCAGAATAATAAAAAACGCGTATCTCACCAATCGATACCTACTTGCGCCTTAATCCCCGCGTCAAATGCGTGTTTAACTGACTTTACCTCGCTAACCGTATCGGCAATATCAATAATCGCACGATGACAAGCGCGGCCCGTTACAATGACATTTTGCATTGGCGGGCGATTTTCCAGTGCCTCGACAACGTCTGCGACATCAAGGTACTTGTATGTCAGCATGTAGGTAATTTCATCGAGTAGTACAACGTTGATAGAGGGATCTTGTAGCCACGCTTTTGATTGCTCCCACGCTTTCTTCGCCGCAGCTATGTCAGTGTCTTTGTCTTGTGTTTCCCAGGTAAAGCCGGTACCCATGACGTGAAAAGGTACACCATGAGCTTGCAGTAGATCGCGTTCACCGCACGGCCATGTGCCTTTTACGTATTGCACGACTGCGGCTTTTTGACCGTGGCCAACTGCTCGAGTGACAGTACCAAAACCAGATGTGGATTTGCCTTTCCCGTTACCCGTAATAACAATAAGAATACCTTTTTCGTCCTGCGCAGCCGCAACTCGCTCGTCTACCTTCGCTTTGTGTTCTTGCATTCTCGCCTTGTGGCGGGACTTATCTTGTTCATTGCTCATTTCATTTACGTCCTATGAATTGATCGATTTTATTCCAGTCGAGATGATTACGGCACATGTCTGCTAACCGATTAAGTTCTTGTTCTTGAATTTGCGTGTAGTCTTCAGCCACTTCGACCCTAGCCCCTGCCCAAGCCAATATGTGTTCAAGGGCTTGTGGGCTATCAAATACGCCGTGCAAATAGGTACCCGCAACTTGGCCGTCTTCACTTATGGCACCGTCTTGTTGGCCACTGTGAAGTTGAGCAAAACACCGCGCCTCATTCACCTGACTAACACCAACGTGTATTTGATAACCATTAACAACAGCGGGCTCGCCCTCTTCGACTAGGCTAAGTATTCCCGAATCCTGAGTCAGTTGTTTTTCGGGCTCAAGTATTGTCGACATATCCAAGTATCCCAACCCTTCGGATTGCCCTGGCGTACCTTCAACGCCTGCAGGGTCCTCGATAATATTGCCAAGCATTTGATATCCACCACAAATACCCAAGACTTTTCCACCATAGCGCAGGTGCCTCGCTATTGCTTTATCCCATCCCATTTGGCGCATGCCTTTGAGATCGGCTCGAACATTTTTACTGCCAGGCAAGATAATCAAGTCACAGGGAGGAATCGCATCGTCCGGCGCAACATAGATTAAATCGATGTCAGGCAGTACCCGCAGCATATCAAAGTCAGTGTGGTTACTAATTCGATGAAATACGGGTACGGCTACGGTTAGTTTTTTGTCCGAAATGTCGAGCGATTGTTCAACATTTATCGCATCTTCGGCCGCCAATTTTAGATTGTGCAGAAAGGGCAGCACGCCGAGAACCGGTTTTCCGGTTTTGTCCTCTAGCCATTCCAGTCCTGAATCCAACAGTTTGATGTCACCGCGAAACTTGTTAATAACGAATCCCACAACACGCTGTTGCTCGGTCGCTGACAATAAGTCTAAGGTTCCTACAAGCTGTGCAAACACGCCGCCTCTATCTATATCTGCCACAAGAATAACGGGACAATCAACGGCTTCAGCAAACCCCATATTAGCGATATCGCCTTCTCTCAAATTGATCTCCGCTGGACTACCTGCACCCTCGACAATAATGCATTCATATTGCTGTACAAGACGCTGATGAGAACTGAGCACAGCATCCATCGCTACCTTTTTATAATCGTGGTACGACTGGGCCTGCATGTCAGAGAGCGCTTTGCCATGGACGATAACTTGGGCACCGGTGTCCGAACTTGGTTTAAGCAAAATGGGGTTCATATCGACATGTGGTTGCAGTCCCGCAGCCTGAGCTTGCACCGCTTGTGCTCGTCCAATCTCGCCGCCGTCTCTGGTGACTGCACTATTTAACGCCATGTTTTGCGGTTTAAATGGCGCGACGCGGATATTCCGCTGTGACAAACAACGACATAAGGCCGCCACTAGCATGCTTTTACCCGCATCAGACGACGTGCCTTGGACCATTAGCGTATTGGTTAGCATGGTTCGCTACGCCTCATTATTGTGCGGCATGGCAACGTAGTTCACGTTGGCCTTAGCCCCTTCGAATCGAGGCAGAGTGAGTTTTGTGAGACTGGCGTAGTCTATTTGCCACTGACTGAAAATAGCTGAATTCCACCAATCTAATTGCAACACATAAGCAAGGATTAAACGGATAACGCCACCATGGGCAAGGACTAACACAGTTTGCGATTGTTCATTGGCGTTGATCTCAACGTTCAGTGCGTCCCACGCTTTTGCCACTCGATTGTGCATCGCCTCTAAGTGCTCGCCACCTTCAAACTGACAACTGTCTGGAGATTGCCAAAACGCTTCCATCTCGGCCCACGCAGATTTTGGGATATCATCGAACGGAACGCCGTCCCACTTTCCAAAATCACATTCTTGTAAATCTTTCACAACTTGCAGAGGAATGCCCCTCTCAGCTTGCAGCTCTCGCGCAAAGTGATGACATCGCTGCAAAGGAGACGTCACTATTTTAGATAGCGAGGGGAGGCGTTTGGATTGTCGACGCAATTGTGCCCAGCCTTCGTCACTTAATGGCACATCAGTTCTACCGTAAATTGCACCGGGGCCATCAACCTCGCCATGCCGTAGCAAAAAAATCGTGTGTGGCGCTTTACTCATGAGGTGTTTCCTTCAGTATCAAGGGCAAACCAGCCGCGACAAATGTGACCGAGTCCGCGGTCTTTGCTACTGCTTGATTCAACCAACCTTGCCAATCCACAAATTGCCGAGTGATCGCACCCATCGGCACAATGCCCATACCAACTTCGTTGCTCACTAGAATGACGTCACAGCATGCATCAGATAATGACCTGAGTAATTTGCCAGATAGCACTTCAAAAGACGTGTCGCTATTGTAGTAAAGTTCGTTGTTAAGCCACAGCGTAAGGCAATCCACCAGCAAAACGCGCTCTGACTCACGACCGTATTTGTCAATGGCATCGTGCAAACGAGTAGCCTGCTCAACCAACTGCCAATCGGCAGGTCGGTCTGCCTGATGCCGTTCGATTCGTTGCGCCATTTCTGCATCAATAGCACTGGTAGACGCAGTGGCAATATAAAATACTGGCTTTTGATTTCTCGCCGCCAGCTGCTGAGCATAGCGAGACTTACCAGATCGTGCACCACCCAAAATGAGACTTATCATATTCCCCCCCGACACCAAGCCAGTAAGACGAGATAAATCACCAGTTCTTGAATTTGTTGTGCCGCTCCCAGCACATCTCCGGTGAATCCTCCAATATGGTGACGCATCCATCGCTTCAGCGCGTAGCGGACCACAATAACAGTAATAGCAATGCTTAGTATCGCATCTACAGGCAACGCCAGCGTTGCGAGTGTGCCGGAAACCAAAACAACAACGAGGTGCTGAACCGATACAGGTCTGGCGAGAGGGTCGCTTTTATTTTTTTGCACCGACCCCAAATGAGAGACGTAAGGCAAATCCTGAACGTGGGTGAGCGCCATCGCTCTTGAGAGTGGATATGCGAGAAACAAGGCGAGGACAACAGCGTCGTACTGCGCCAAAGAATGCAGTAGCACCGTTTTCAGTCCCAAAGCCAATATCAGGCCACATGCGCCATACGTACCAATTCGACTGTCTTTCATAATGTCGATTTTGCGCTCGATAGTTAATCCGCCCCAAAATCCATCACAGGTGTCCGCCAGCCCATCTTCGTGTAGGGCACCGGTCAACAAAACACTCGAAACAACCACAAGTGCAACCGCCACAGCCACACCAAACAGTGGCGCAGCGATACTGTAAACGCCAGCTAACAACAGGGCCAGCAACCACCCGACAAGCGGAAAGTAGCGAGTGCAGGTGTGCATAAACTCAGGGCGATAAACAACGCTTTTACCCATCGGAATTCGGCTAAAAAAGCCCAACGCCAATCTAAAATAATTAATTTCTGCGGACCAACCAGACAGTGAATTGTGTTTTTCAGACATTGACATTCGCACTCTCAAAGGTAGCCATCTCGTTGTAAAATGCGGCCGCCGTGCGCAATAACGGCACGGCCAATACAGCCCCGGTTCCCTCGCCTAGTCGCAAATCCAACTGCAAAAGTGGGCTGGCTTGAAGTTCGTTTAGCACGAGCTGATGACTGCGCTCTGCTCCGCTGTGGGCAAAAACCATAAACTGACGAGCGTGAGGCGCGATAACACAAGCGAACAATGCAGCGACGGATACGATGAAACCGTCCACGATGATGATTTTTCCGCGTTGGGCCGTTGCCAGCATCGCCCCTATCATCTGAATGATTTCAAATCCGCCCAAGGACGCGAGGATATGCTGTACGTCGACTGAATCTTGATTGGTCTGTATTCGTGTGCGATCCACTGCCCGTTGAATTAAGTGCGTTTTGCGTGCGAACTGTTCATCAGTGATACCTGTTCCTCGGCCTACAATGTCCGTAGCAGAACGATTTAACTGTGCACAAACCAATGCCGCAGCTGAACTGGTGTTACCAATACCCATTTCACCGAAACCCAATACGTCAGCACCATCGTTTAAGTGTAGATGCGCAATATCAACGCCAAATTCCATCGCACGAGTTAGCTCACCAAGTGTCATCGCAGGTTGCTCAGTCATATCGGCGGTACCCGCAGCAACACGGCGTTCGATGTAGCGAAGTTGCCCCGCTTGATGCGCTGCTATTGGTGCCATCATTCCAGCATCTATCACCGTCAAATCGACTTGATGTAAACGACAGAAGCAGTTGATTGCCGCACCACCGTTTAAGAAATTTGATACCATTTGTTGCGTCACTTCAGCAGGTGCAATACTCACATTATGGCGTGCGATCCCATGGTCAGCGGCAAACACCAACATCGAGGGCTGACGAATCTGGAGTACCTCAGCACCTTCGGTTGTCGTCTGTACCTTGGCGAGTTGAAACGCCAGTGTTTCTAACTTGCCTAATGAGCCCGGTGGTTTAGTTTTACTATCAATGACTGATTGAATATTGCCGTTGTTGTCATCTTCAATTACTGGAATAGCCCAGTCCGACTGACTAAACATATTCATGCACTCCGCTGACGAATAGCTAAGAAGAAAAAGACGCTGCCGATAGCGGATGTGATTATGCCTATCGGAATCTCTTGGCCCGTTAGCGCGACACGAGCGATGATGTCGACGATAACCATAAAGGCGCCTCCCAACAATATACAGCCCAATATGAGCGTTCGACTGGTTACCCCTAACCAGTTGCGGATAATATGGGGAATCATTAAACCGACAAACCCAATGCCTCCGCAATAAGAGACGATACACGCCGTCAATGCTGCACAAATCGCGAGTGAAATCATGCGTAATAAACGTACGTTAACCCCCAGCGACTTGGCGCTTTCATCCCCCAACAACAGCGCATCCATATGACGCCCATAAAGCAAAAGAAGCCCTACACTGATGGAGACAATAGGCAACATGACCCAGGCGTACCACGCCTCAACTCTGGCCAAGCTGCCCATTAACCAAAATACCACTTTGTTTGCCGCAAAAGGCTCAGCTAAAAACAACAAGAAATGCGACACCGAGCCAAGCATAAAGGATACGGCCACACCTGCCAGTAGCAGGTGTTCTGTTCGCCGACCCAGTGCACTTGCCACCAATACTTGCACCAAACCAACGGCAAACAATGCACCAAGAAACGCGGCCGCGGGTAGCGCGATAGAAAAAACCGCATCGGAATCGAGAAGGGGTATATTCAGCTGCCTTGTGACCGCTTCACTAAAAAGCAGCGTGGCGATACTTGCACCAAGACCAGCCCCGGCAACCACGCCAAACAAATAGGGGTCGGTTAGACTATTACGCGTCACGTTTTGCAACGTTGCGCCGGCTACCGCTAGGCCAACCCCGACAAGAAATCCTACGATCACTCTAGGAAAGCGTATTTGCCAAAAAATCAGTTCGTCAGTTGGTGTTTGGCATTGGTTGATCACACATTGAAAGACGCGAGAAGACGGCATTTCGGCGGCGCCGAAAAACAAAGACAGAATCGTAGCCACTAGCGCGATGGTGGTAAGCGCTCCCCATTTCCACGTGTCCTTCATCGCGACCAACCTGTTAGGTCAAGTACCGCTTGGCGCTTGGGAACAAGCGTTACACTGGGTTTTCCCTGCTTCAGTTCAACCTGACAAGGTATCCCAAACACCTCTGACAAACGCTGTGCGGTCAGCACGTCACTCGGTTCGCCAACGGTGGCTAATTTACCGTCATTCAACAACGCCAGTTTATCGCAATATTGGCTGGCTAAATTCATATCATGGAGGCTCATAACAACCGTGATGCCCAATTGACTCGCAAGGTCGTGTAGTAACTGTAGAATTTGATGCTGATAATAGACATCCAAATGATTGACAGGTTCGTCGAGGATTAACAACGGCGAACCTTGAACAAGCGCTCTTGCAATTAATGCGCGTTGCTGCTCACCACCTGACAGGCTACTAAAATCTTGCTTTTTCCTATCGGCTAAGCCAACCGCTTGAATCGCCTGCGCGATACGAAGGTTGTCTTGTTGCGTTTGGCGAGACAGCAATGATTTGTGTGGTAACAACCCCATGCGGACAACTTGTTCGAGGGTGACTGAAAACACCACATCGTTGACTTGGTTCACAACGGCTATTTGTTGCGCCAAACTTTGAATCGAAAAATCTGTGATAGCGCGCCCTTGCCACGTTACTTCACCTTTACACTGACGCTGACCGGATAACACTTTAAGCAAGGTGGTTTTACCGGCACCATTGGGTCCCAAAATACCGACGACCTCGCCGGCACACGCACTCAGACTGACTCGATCCAAGATGGTCTTATCCTGAATAAGCACAGAGACGTGATTGGCCTGAAGCACACTGTTGTTTGACAAAGGGTCCACCTTAAGGTGGCGGGAAGAGGCAAGCATCTACGATAAAACGAGTAATACTGTACACGAAGTGAACACTTGCTATCGTGTATTCCCGCACGATTTACGCTGTATCAATGAAGGCTGGTATCTGACTTATGATCACTAATCAATCAATTACAGTTGCGGGTACAGTTTTGGTGTTTCACCAAATTCCCAATTAAGTCCTACTCAGTACACTGAATAGCACACCTCACATTGTTCAATGTGTGGGAATATAACAGAGTCTTACCTGTACTGGCTAGAATAAGGGTTTGTTGAATTGCTTCGTTTAGGGCGTGTCGACCTTTGCGGTACGAGTGCCCCCTTTTGACTACGCCGCTAATCGTTTTGCATATTCAGCAGGCGTGCACCCCTCGAATTGTTTAAAGCACCGATAGAAACTCGCTTTTGAGTTAAACCCCGCTCGATACTGAATGTCAGTCATCCCACTGTTTGGGGATTCAACAAGACACTGCTTCGCAAACGCGATGCGATACGAGTTCACCAAGCCATTAAAATTCAGACTAAACCCTTCGTTGATCGCCCGGGACACGTAGGACTCATTGCTCGCCAGACGTGTGGTTAGGTCGGTCAAGGTTACACGTGGTTGTAGATACCACCGCTCGGATTCAAACAATTGATGTATGCGCTGACGCAACTGTGAGATGTGATCATCGTCTGTCACGGCCGTACTGTCTTGGGCCGATGGAACAGGAAACGCCAACTGAATATTGGCCAAGGCATTTAAACCCAACCACGCTACCAAAAACGCCAAGAGCACGTGAACAGGGTAGTAAGCGGTATAAGATAACGGAAAGATAAACTGGTTGATTAACTCGCTGCTAAACCAGATCCCATAAAGCACCGCAATGCTCCATACACACTGATTGAGCCAACGAATATCAAAAGGCTCTTCCTCACTGACGATGTTCGGTAAATCACGCTGATAAGCTTGAATAAGCTGAATACTTTTGATTAGGCAATATGCCGAAACGACCAAGGTTAACAGCACTTCAACTGGCTGAATGAAGACGTGATGAACGGCGTCATTAAATGCCCATTTGTCTCGGTAATCAGGGAAAATAACAAATACGATGCCGTAGTACACACTTTGACAGATAGCAGGGAAAAATAGCAAACGATGCCATCTTGGCAGCGTTGACTTGGTCAATGTTGTGACATGCCAGAGCAGTAGCGGACCTAACCATAACTCATTATTGAACGGTGCGAACGTCAAACATGGAAAGGCCTGATAAAAGCCTGAATAGCCGATAATTTGCGGTACTTGGTTGAGGGCAAATACCAGCATAAAGGCACTGAGAAATTGGCATGCTTTGCGCTCAGGTGAGTGAGCAAGCAAACGAACAGCAACACAGGCAAGCATAAATACCACGCCGAACATCAGCATTGCGCGCCAAGTAACGTCCAACGATTCTGCATTCATCAGAAATTGACCTTGTGACTTCATTAACACTAATCATGCACGATTTTATCCAGAAAACCACGTCTCAAATCATAAAAAACGGTCTCAATTACTGAAAAATAAAGGATTTACTGATTATGAGACGACGGACTTTTACGGGGCGTTGACACTAGAGCTATCACTTTGACTGAGGACTTCTCAATGCGTTATTTCACCGTTTTGCTACTACTTTTAGTATCCGTATTCACCTGCCGTGCCGACACAACTGACACGCCACTGAATGGGTTACAAAAAGATATCACCTTGTTTCAATCGCTGATGAAAACTTATCATCCTGGACTGTATCGCTATCACTCAGAAGCGTCATTTGACACGCTCATTCAAGATGCGATAGCCCAAGCATCAACGCAACACTCACCCAAAGATGCGTTCATGATCATGTCGCAACTTGCCGCTAGCATTCAGTGCGGACACACCATGGTAAACCCCTACAACCAAAGCGATAGGATTAAGGCGGACTTTATCGACCACCAAAAAGCCTTGCCACTGTTATTGAAAAAAATAACGTCGCAATGGTTTATAGAGATTGATACCAGCGAGTCCAGCCAATTTGAGAAAGGCGATGAACTTTTAGCGATCAACGGTATTCCCATGCCGACCTTGCTTGAAAAGATGTTACCTTACGTTGTCTCTGATGGCAGTAATTGGCAAAAGCGTTACGCCCGATTAGAAATGGATGGTTTTTCAACCATGCAATGGTTCGATATATTGCTCCCTCTTATCACTTCTCCAAAGAACAACCAATACACCGTTGATGTGAAACGTTATCGCGATGGCCAGCGAATTCAAACCGTGCTCAATACTCAATCCGCTAAACAGCGCAAGGCTCGGCTTATAGCCCTTAATCCAGACTACGGCGTGGCGAAAGAAGCACGCTGGACTTATCGCATGCTCGATAATGACGTGGCTTATCTCAGATTTCACAGTTTTGCGACATTCAATATGAACATTGACTGGCAAGGCTTTATCGAAGACGCGTTTGATTACTTCAATAAACAAGATGCCAAGACATTAATATTGGATATTCGCGGTAACGGCGGGGGTATGTATGACGTCGTTCAGTTGCTTTATCGTCACCTCGCCGATAGTGAAATGCAGGTGCCACGTTACGCTGAGCACACCGTATATACCACCGTCGCCGACACGCATCGACAGTATCTTGGCACCTGGAATCCTGCGGTTTATGACATCCGACAATGGATTCAATCATCGAATAACCAGGTGAATATCATTAAGCCCTACCGGTTTGATACGGTGTCGCCAGTCGAGGCGCCATTCAAAGGAGACGTCGTTGTACTGGTCGATGGCAGTAATAATTCAGCAACCTTCACCATGGCCAAGGAGTTAAAAGACACCGGTCGCGCTACCTTAATTGGAGACACCAACGGAGGAAACCTTCGGGGCACAAACGGAGGGCAGATGTTCTTCGTCAACTTCCCACACACAGGTATCGAGGTAGACCTGCCCTTAATTGGCTATTTCCCTGATTCACCTCAAGCTGACCAAGGTTTAGCACCCGATATTCAAAGTAAACAAACTTTTGAAGACTGGATGAAAGATAGGGATACCGTTCTTCAAACAGCGCTTGCCAAAGCAGCAAGGTAGCGTGCTACTTTTCAACCTGGGCCAGCCATTGGCCCAATGTTGCTTGGATATCATAACTGTTGTCGGTGGTCATCACTGCAAAGCCTATATCCAATTCGGGCACATAGATAACGGCACTTCTAAAATCACCATTTTGGCCAGATTGATGGCTGATAATACGTTGCTGCCCCCCCACGGTAAGGGCTTTGAAGCGGCCGCCCAATGCGTAGTGTTGCTGCGGTGTTGTCAAAGCCATCGCTCGTGATTGGAGAGGATCAGAAACAAAGTAAAACGGAAATCGAGCCAAGCGAATAAGATCACTAGGTGACCCTGCAATGCCACCAGCACAGGTCATAAACGAAGGAATTGGGCGAGATGCCGTTTGGTTAATCGCTGGGTTCGGGCTTTGCAAATCACCTACAAAACGCAGGGTCGATGACATCTTTGCCGGTTCAAAAACGCGCTCGTACAGGATTGTTGTGATGTCCTGCTTTAATACTGATTCAAGCAGGAATTGAATGACCACCCAGTTCATGATCTCGTAGTCCCACTGCATTCCGGGTGTAAACGCAAGCTCGCTTAGGAGTAAATCGCGACTTGCTTGCTGGGTAGATTCTACTTCGTCTGGGTAGTGTGGACGGGCCTTTAGCACGGCGGGCAAATTGTTTTGCAACCCACTTCGATTCGACAATATTTGCGCGACTGTAGGAGAAACCTCGTCAAATTGCAGTGTTTTAAGATACGTTGATATAGGTGCATCCAAGTCGATATCGCCACTATCCACTGCCGACAGCACGGCAAGCGTACAGGCATATTTTGCGATAGACCCTATTTCTAACACATCGTCTGGCCCCGCCTTGACGTATGTCGATTGAAATTGTCCCGAGTCCAATGAACTGGAGACCAGAACATCAGCACGTAGTAGATCGCTAAAACCCAGCAGTAAGAGCACCATCAGTATGGGTGAAATCGCATTTTTCACAGTCAGTCCTTGTTACTTCATTCAAATCGCTTTACGGTATCTCACACACGTTTGCCCTACGGCGACTCAAGTCGCAGAGTAAGCGTCTCATTTTATTGATTCAAACTGAATTAAACATGATGGACCTATTTAACCCTTTTTCTTCAACACTGTTGTTCAGCTTTGCTTTTCCCATAATGAGTTTGTACTTTGTGTCACAGACGGCTAGCTCAACTCAACATAAACGGATATTGCAGCTTTGGGTACTGAATGTCTTTTTACTCTGTACGCCAACCATATTGGGCTTTTCTGGCTTCTTCTCACACTATCACGAGTATCGCTATTTACCGGTTACCATTTTTACCCTCAGCGGTCCTTTGCTCGTCGCATATTTTTTTACGCTAACCAAATCGACGCTCCCAACCACGCTTAAATACATGTGCTTATTGCCGCTATTGGAGTTGTGTTATCGATTGGTATTATTTGTCCCCACAATGGATAGCAAGCGGGCATGGCTTGAACGTTGGCACCATCCCTATATTGATAATTTGCTAACGATGCTTGGCTGCGTCAGTCTTGCCATGGCTGCTGTTTGGGTGTGGCGAGCGAGCCGACGCTATCTGTGCAAGTTGCAAGAGGTCAGTTCACAAGCCTATTTGTACTCGTCCAGACTCGTCACATTGGTCTGTGTAAGTGTTACCGCGTTAAGTATCGCCTGGTGGCTTGCGGACAGTTACGAGCTATTTGGCGGTATTCTCAATCACAAACAAGAGTATCCTCTGTATTTAGGGCTGGTGATCCATGCTTATCTATTGATTCAGGTATCAATAGCGTTAGGAGATTTACCGCCACTCCCCAGTACCTCTACACAATCAACACAAAACTCAGATAAACAGACAAATCCAGCGCTGATTCAGGCTCTGACTACGCAGCAACTATACCTCCAGCCTCGGCTAAACCTGTCCGTTGCCGCCGAAGCGTTGGGATGTACCGCCGCGCAGCTAACACAGTCGATCAAGGTGGCTGGCTACGAAAATTTTAATTTTTGTATCAATGCCTTTCGAGTCGATCATGCAAAGATGCTGCTAGCCAAGCGAAATACGGACGTGTTGGAACTTGGGTTTGAATCCGGTTTCAATAGCAAAGCATCGTTCAACCGGGCATTTAAACTTCACACTGGTATGTCGCCTACGCAATATCGGGCCGCACACGTTCGGTAACGACGCCGACTTTTTCGAACGCACATAGTTGACATATCAACTATATTGAAATTATAGTGACCACATGCAAAAACGTAGACGTCTCATTTATCAAATAAACCAGGCCCGCCATGCGATGATGAAATCCATGGATGTTGGCTGTCGAGAAGCATTGGGCATCTCAGTAACGCAATTAAGTGCGTTAATGGTGCTAAAGGAACGTGAGCACTGTTTGATGAAAGAATTAGCTGACGCGCTCATGTTGGACAACTCCGCGGTAACGGGCTTGGCGAAACGCATGCAAAACAAAGATCTGATTGTTCGCTCAGCGTGTCCAACCGATGCCCGAGCGTCCCGCCTTAGCCTTTCAAATAAAGGCCTTTCGCTACTCGAGCAAGGCATGACACTACTCAACGATATCAACCATGAAATGAATGATGGCTTTGAAGACGAAGAACTCGAAGTCGTATCTCGTTATCTTCATCACATTACCAGTCTTTTTACCAATAGGAGCCGATAATCGTGTCGTATAAACCCTCCAAAAGCCCGTTACTCAAACTTTGGAAAACCTTTGGCGGTAGTGGTTTCGGCCGCTGGCTTGTCAGCAAGATGGTATGTTTTAAAGCCCCTTATTTTTCTACGATTCAACCTGTTTTTACCACCCTTGAACCGGGGTGTGTTGAGATTCAGTTCAAGAAACGCCGCAGCGTACTCAATCACATCAATACAGTGCATGCGATTGCCATGTGCAATGCCGCAGAACTGGCGGGGGGAACCTGCCTTGATGTATCACTTAACAGTGACTTTCGATGGATCCCTGTGGGCATGGAAGTTAAATATTTGAAGATGGCGAAAACCGATTTGCGCGCAATATGTAAAGTCGAGCACTTTGATTGGGATGCGCCACAGGATGTTGTCATGCCAGTTGGCGTGTTTGATACCAATGGCGTCGAGGTCTTCCACGCAGACATCACCATGCGCGTGTCGGAAAAGCGCAAAAAAGCCGCGTAAGTGATTCACCAACAGAGTGCTAATACATGTATCAAAAAATAGCAGAAATCGGCCCCAAATTGTTGGGGAAGGCGCGTACATTACGACTGGGGTTCAACCTTTCCCCAATGTACCGTCGCAGTACCGCCAAGTTAATTGACGTATCAGATGACATAACGCGAATCGTGGCTAAGCTTCCGATTAGCTACAAAAACAGAAACTATGTTGGTTCTATCTTTGGTGGCAGCCTTTTTTCGGCCGTTGATCCCGTCCCCATGGTGCAGCTGATCAATTTGCTCGACAGCAACTACATCGTTTGGGATAAATCCGCAGAGATTTATTTCAAAGCGCCAGCGTTGGAGGACTTATACGCAGAATTTACCTACTCGCAAGAAGAAATTGACCACATAAAAGCAACGATTGCCGACCAAAAAGAGATGGACGTTGTAAAAGTGACGCAACTGACGGACAAAACCAAATCAAAAGTCTATTGCGAAGTGCACAAAACCATCTACATCGCAGACAAAGCACACTACAAAGCCAAACTAGCGGCAAGGAAAAATAAGGCATCAGCTTAGGGTCCATTGATTCTGCGGTCCGATTTGCCGCCATGAATTGGTCATATAAGCAAGTTGATTTTCATGTCTTGCAACCGACCAACCGCTATGCTGGTAAGCCTGTATAAAAGGCTGATCGGCGTCGCGAATAGTGGTCAAAAATTCTACCGACAAATTTAACGCTCCCTAGTATACACTGTGCAAAATACCAATTTGGCGAGGACGCGCTTTGAAACGACGTACTTTCTTGCAGGCCGCAGGCTGTGGTTTACTCATGGGAATGACACCTTGGGCTGGAGCGCAACCTCCGGGCCACAAGCTGCTTGGATACCTGCGAACCAATTGGAGTCAAGACCCGTTCAGTTTAGGCTCCTATTCCTTTATCGCCAAAGGTGCAAAACGCAAGCATATCAACGCACTCGCCACCCCAATTAACAACCGAGTTTTCTTCGCCGGTGAGGCAACGCACCCAGACTACAATAGTACCGTTCACGCCGCTTATGAATCTGGTTTGATTGCAGCCCAGCAAATCGAAGCAACACAAGCAAAGCACATCGCCGTTGTTGGCGCTGGTATCAGTGGCTTAGCGGCGGCCGATGCATTGGAAAAGGCTTCGAAAACGGTGACTGTTTTCGAAGCCCGTGACCGTATTGGCGGGCGTATTCACACGGATACATCACTGGGTACTCCCCTTGACTTAGGGGCGTCTTGGATTCACGGCATTAATGACAACCCCATCTATGCTATTGCGAAAAGGCGGAAGTTGGTGACGGTTGAAACAGACGATAGCTATATTGTCAGAAATCGCCATGGCAAGGAGATGATCTCGCCACCAGATTGGCTCGACGAGGTCGTCGATATCGAACACACGGCGGGGGCGAGTTTATCTGAGGTGAACCAGTTCGCGTACTTTTTCGACGATGATTATGACGGGGCTGAAGTCATATTTAAGCATGGTTACAGCGCTATTTTTCAAGACTTTGCTCAGATTGAAGATATTCGGCTCAATCACGTTTTAAAAACACTCCACCATGACAGTGACGGGGTAACACTTCAATTTACCCACCATCACACAGCCCAGTTTGATGCTGTGCTTGTCACCCTGCCATTGGGCGTGTTGAAACAACACCAGAAACTGTTCTCACCTGCATTACCCCTCGTCAAACAGCAAGCAATTGAGAAGCTAGGCATGGGCGTATTGGATAAAGTGTATTTGCAGTTTGATGATGTGTTCTGGGATAAGGCAACGACGTGGATAGCAACACCAGACAATGGACTACCAAGAGGACATTTCAATCAATGGCTAAATCTTTATCCTTATACCAGCCAGCCTGTAATCATGGCTTTCAATGGCGGGAAATCCGCCCGAACTCTTAGCCATCTCGACGACAATCAAGTGATAAAACAGGCCGTAAGCACCATCACAGGTGCTTACGGACGATAAAAGTTATTCGTCTTCTTTGGTTAGAATAACTTTAGTATGCGGGAATGGTATCTCTATTTGAGCGTCATCCAACGCACTTTTGATTTGCTCCGGCACAGAATAAAGAATATCGAAATAATGAGCGCCGTCACAAAATGGGCGCACCAAGAAGTCAACAGAGCTGTTGTTAAGTGTTTCTACTTCAACGAATGGCGCGGGGTCGGCCAGCACATTGGGATGTGCGTCCAACACTTTATTGATAACCTCACGAGCTTTCGCTGTGTCCTCTTTGTAAGCCACACCGAAACGCATATCCACGCCGCGAATTTGATGATGGGAGTGATTGATTATTTGACTGCCCCATATCTGGCTATTTGGGATGATGATTTGTTGACGGTCAAAGGTCTCGAGGATAGTCGTGAATAAATCTATTTCTGCGACATTACCAAAACGTCCAGCCGCATCAATAAAATCACCAACTTTGTACGGACGGAAAATCAATAACATCACACCCGCGGCAAGGTTAGATAAGGTCCCTTGCAGCGCTAAGCCGACTGCCAGACCAGCCGCACCAAGCAGTGCCACAATTGAAGCGGTTTGTACCCCAAAACGATTCAACACGGCTATCGCGACAAAGGCCAAAATGGTGTATCGCGCAACGCTGCCCAAGAAGCGAAAAAGGGTATCATCTAGCTTTTCGTGACGTTTACCCAAATTGTGAATCATCTTATTCACTTTGTTTGCGACGTACATACCTACAATAAGAATAACGATGGCGAGCAACACATTGGTACTGAAATCAATGATCAGTGGAATGTACTCTTCTATCTTGGATTGATTGATTAAATCGTCCATATCTGCGTCCTTAAATGGTTTTTTAGTATGAAATAGTTATCGGCTATCTCTGAATTAACAGCATTAGCAATAAGGCTAAAGTGATCTGCTTGACTAAATCTCTCAGTATTGGATTGGTATAAAGACTTAATTAAGACGATAAATGGGTAAATCGCAAAGAAAAAGGCCAACAAAATCTTGCGATATGTGCAGCATTGCGGCGTCAGAATTGTTTAGGATAAAAGTAGAAGAAAATGGCCAATGGTTATTTGCTTGCAAGCTCTGCCAACAGACAAAGAAACAAGACGCGAAACACTATCGGTACGGTGGAACATGGAAACAGCACAAGCGACATTAGCGAGGACTAAGCCTCGCTACTAAGCGCTATCTATCGCTTAATTGAACATGTAGCCTTGGTTTAATAAGGATTGCTAGGCGAATAGAAACGTGTAGCACGCCCGTCAATCGAGATACGATAGAATGATCGAGAAGACTGACCGGTTAACAGATTAAAGCTATCACCCGCTCGCAAGTCATAGGTGACAAGGTCATTGAGCACGACGGGGGAACCACATTGTGCGATATCAAATCGACTCTGATTATCAGTAGTAAGTACATACACTCTACCTGTACCATCGATAACAGCGTTTCCGTCATTGGTCACAAACATTGCTGTAGCTTCATCAACACCAATAGCCTGTTTACCCAATCCGATATTTGCCAGCATCACTGCCATGCGCCCCATTCGGTCACGCTCATAAAAATGCGTATCGGTAATGATGTTTGACATCACAGGCGTTTGTAAAAACGCAGGCGATAACTTCATTGTGCTGTGGCACAAATCAGTCACTACTTCTTCACTGATCGCGCCCAATACACCGTCAGGGTCGTAAACATACTCGCCTTGAATTGCATTGCCGGCTGAGGTGCCACCGACGACACCATTTTTGCTAAATACATGGTCAAGGGCTTGTTGTAGTTTTGTACCTTCCCACAGATTTAAATATTCGGACTGGTCACCGCCGGATACAAAGACAAATTCAGCCGATCGCACGGCCCAATCGACATAGCTAGAGTTGGCATCGGCGACAGAGTCGACAATGATGGTTTCTACCGAATCTGCACCTGTTAGTGGTAAAAGGTAATCATTGTAGGCGTCTGTTCCAGATGTTCTCAACACCACCACATCACCACCGTTGATATGGGGCATAACTCGTTGACTGAAAGACGCATCTACATCAGCTCCCCCACCCATCAAAAGCACAGCGCCTTGATTTGGCAGTGCCGGACAAACATCATTGTTACTCCCCACTACATACGACGCTATTGAGTTGGGTTTAGACGGTC
>CAWUJV010000078.1:0-19674 GCA_963922845.1 uncultured Alteromonas sp. | reverse complement strand
GCGGCCAGGTTAATGTGCGTAACCTCCCAGAAGGAGGAGCGTGTTTTAGTTTGGTGTTTTAACATTATTTGAAGTCTGCTATGGCTTACTGGCAGCTTAATTCAATATCGATAAATATCACGCGAACGTCAGAAAAATGTTCATAAAAAAACAAAAAATTAAATGATTTAACAACGACGATCGTTCTGATTAAAACGACTGTAAGCGTTGTGCAAGAATCAACTCATTGTCGACACTCTATGCTCTATCACTTGCTTTAATACCAAGATCAAAATACAAACGTTCTAGTTCGGCTGAAGCCTTAAATCATGATGTCTCAGCTAATCTTTGCCAGCGCCTTCACTCCCTCAACCCGCCCTATTGAATGATGCTGGAATAGTAATCAGGAGTAACGAGCATCGCTGAGATGCTCACAACGTATTTTGATTAACAATTGTTAGTGCATTCTTTATTCAATTGCGCGATTTTCACGTTTACTAACCAACAATATTATATATACGCGGGCACAGAATGATGACGAAAATTCCAATCTATTCATCAAACCAAGCACTAGTTTTGAGGGGTTTCAATGAATAAAGCGCTGCTACTTTTTGTTGCCATTGTGTCGCTTTCTTTTGCGCTTTCGTGGCTAATCAAACCTAGTTCAATTCTTCACGATGGCCTAATGATGATCGAGAGAAAGATGGCAGGCTTAGAAGTCAATCGTGTTGTACTAGGCGATGTAGAGATCGAATATTCGCGAGGAGGAAAAGGAGAAGTACTTTTGCTACTTCATGGCTTTGGCGCGGACAAAGACAATTGGAATAGGATAGCAACGCATCTTGTTCCACATTTCGATGTTATTGCGCTTGATCTACCAGGGTTTGGCAATAGCTCCGTTTTTCCAGATACGGCCTATGACCTTAAAACTCAACTATCTAGAATTCACGAGTTCACCAAGAAATTGCACATTACAAAGTTTCACATTGCTGGAAATTCAATGGGGGGATATTTTGCTGGCAACTATGCAGCGCAGTATCCTGCCGCTGTCTCTAGCGTGTGGTTGATTAGCCCATTTGGCGCCGACGGGTCCTACAACTCAGAAATGTTTCGTATGATTCAACAGGGGAACCGGCCCATCATCTTGCCCAAAGATGAAGAGGATTTCTCGTCATTGTTTCACTTTTTATTCTATGACCCTCCTTTCATCCCTGCGCCCGTGATTAAAAGTCTCTCTGATAAAGCAACCAGACATCTATCATTGCGAGAAAAAATATTTGAGGAAATACATCGTATGAAAGAAGGGGTGCCGAACCCAGACTCTCCCCTTAATGAAGCCCTAGCCCAGTACTGTGGACCAATTTTTCTTTTTTGGGGAAAAGACGACAAGGTATTAGACCAACGTGGCGCACTGATACTAAAACAAGAAATACCGAATATTTTCTTAACTATAGATGACAATATCGGTCACCTTCCCATGCTTGAACAGCCAGAGAATTCAGCAAATAAGTACCTCGCTTTTATTGACGAGGCATATTCGAGTCAATCTAGTAACAGTTCAAGTTTTTGTATTTAGAGCAGAAAAGAACCCAAGTTAAGCTTGACAGGATTAAGGTGTGAAACCGTAGTAAGCAGAAGTAAGACGTTGCCAGTCGCTACCTGAGGTGGAAGACCTCAATTGAGCTGTATTACTTATACTGTCTTTCGCGCTGTGGCCTAATTGACTTCAAAAGGCCACCACAAATCAACTTATATTAGAGCTAGCCAACGCAATGTCATTAATCGCATCGTCATCTACAGGGAAAGAGCAGATTTTGTATTGAAATTAATTGGCGTAAGTAAATCTATTGAGTCATTTGACGCCATTGCTTCTTAGAATATTATCAACTGTTCCATCTGCTATGTACTTTATCATTTCACGTTCAAATACTTTTACCATTGATATCACTTTTTCTGATTTTTCAACCACAGGCGTAAAAGCAATGTAAATTTTACTTTCAGATAAACAACCAGCTTGGTGAATCAGATTGTGTAGGTTAGCCCTTTTTAGTTCGTATAAAGTTGTATTTTTCGTCATTAAGAACGTATCGATACGCCCTTTGATTAATTTCATTGCACTTTGGTAAACATACCTGTCCAAATAAGGCAAATATTGAAATTGTCTTTCATTTAACGCTTGGAATTCATTCAATTCAGCCAAAAATGTATCCTTGGCTACTCCAATCGAAAGAGAAGATAATGATTCTGGGCCATTATAAAACCAGCTATTACTATTTAGAACAAAGAAACACATTTGCTGTTTGCCTACTTCAATACTTGGATAGACTAATTTTGGCGCCTCTTCTTTGGCTGGTGCTAAAAGTGCGTCGTATTTCCCTTCATTCACCATTTTTATCGCCCGTGACCAAGGCATTCGATGAATGTCTAATTCATATTTTTCGTTGGAAAATATCAACTCAACAATATCATGAACATATCCTCTAATTGTCTCTTCATGGCACATTTGAGGACACCAATCGATAGACGCGATTTTCAACTTTGTGATTTCTATTTTTTTTGAGTTAGCAGCGAATAAAGGTTGTAAATTTAATATCAGAACAATAAACAAAACAGACTTACCTTTTATTTTTCTCCTATTTTCCTTCATTCCATTCCTCTCAAAAGGCATGCCTTTATAATTCAAGAAGCCCTATAAATCACTACTTCATAAATGATGTATGTCACTTCTCTTTGTCCTCATCGACAAGTAGCCACGTTATCTTTGAGAAACAAATATTGTCATTAACAATTGTTAGTTCTTCCAATTTTAGTTGCGCATATTCTCTCCAGCCTATTTGTTGTAAAAGCCCAATCATTAATTCAACAAATCTAGACGACACATTAAAAAATCGTAGAGGGGAGACCATATGCAAAAATTTACAAAAGTTGCAAAGTCAGTAAAAGCCAGTTTACTGGTTACATCTATAGGGATTCTTAGTAATAGTGCATTTGCGCAAGAAGATTCAACATCAGCTAATTTAAACGAAAAAGAAATTGAAAAAGTAGAGGTGACTGGTTCGCGTATCAAACGTGTCGAGCTATCCACGCCAGCACCTGTAATTTCGATCGACCAAGCAGAAATTGCTCGATTTGGTAACCCTGACCTAGGTAGTATTCTTGCCGAATTGCCAGCTATCGGTGCGGGGTCAACACTCATCGGTAACAACAATAGCAACCAAAATGCAGGTTTGAGTTCCCCTGATTTAAGAAGTTTGGGTGAAGAACGCACGCTGACTCTAGTAAATGGCAAACGTCACGTAGCGGGGTCGCCTTTCAGCAATGCCGTTGATACTGGCTCTATTCCCGTTGCACTCATCGAGCGAATTGATGTTATTACTGGGGGCGCATCTGCTATTTACGGGTCTGATGCGGTTTCTGGTGTCGTCAATGTCGTGATGCGGGATGATTTTGAAGGTGTTGAATTTAGAGTATCTGGTGGTTCTGACACGGAAGATATTGGAAACAAAACCCACAATATTAGCGCTTTAGTCGGTGCAACAACCGAAGATGGCCGTGGTAATGTCACTTTTTTCGCAGAACGTAGCCAAATCAATGAGGTTTTGATACCTGACCTACAACAAGCTGCGAGCTGGGGAACGTATGCAAATCCAGAGAATACCGGCGAAAATGACGGTATCCCAGACAGACTACGCGCACCCTATGTTGGTTCCGAATTGATAAATGGATTTGGCGTATTAAACCCATTTGGTGGTGGGCCGCTATTGACCTTCCTACCAGACGGTACACCGGTACAGCAAGTCACGCGAACAAACACAAACAGTTTTGCGTTTGGTACGTTCGATCAAGCTTACGATACGGTGTTTTTTCCAGAGAATTATGAAAACTATATCCCAGACCAAGAAACCATAACGCTTGCCAGTACGTTTCGTTATGACATCACAGACAATGTTAGATTCTACGGTGATGTGAAATACATCGATAAATATATCGAACAGCAGTTTCAACCGTCTTTCCGATTCGGCAACGTGTCGATAAACGTTATGGATAACGCGTTTTTACCTGACGCAGCTAGGCAGCATTTAGTTGGTGCGGGTCAAACGGGACAAGTCACTATGGCTCGTTTCTTCGATGATATTGGTAACCGATCAGCCGCCAATGATAGAAAACTGTTCAGAGTGGTGGGTGGTTTCGAAGGACAATTTACACTTTCAGACACGCTGTTTGACTACGACACTTATTATATTAGAGGCGAAACATCCAATACTCGCCGAACGTTAAACGACATCATCCCATCCAACTTTATTGCTGCATTGGACTCGGTTATCGATCCAGCAACGGGTGAAGCCGCGTGCCGCAGTCAAGTGCCGAGCGCGCAACCGGATGGTTATCAAGACCCTGCCGGAGTGAATGGCGGTCAGTGTGCACCTTTCAACCCATTTGGTTTTGGTCAGGCATCCGCTGAAGCAGTTGACTTCGTCTCGGGAGATGTAGAGCGCAGTGATGAGATAACACAAACTGTGTATGGCGGAACACTGGCTTTCGATACGGAGGAGTTTTTTGAACTACCTGCAGGCCCCATAGGTCTGGCCCTCGGCTATGAGTATCGAGAAGAAACATCTAAAACGCGTACCGATGAGTTTACTAAGGCAGGCTTGTTTGCAAGTGCGGCAACACCAGATTCTAGTGGTACGTTTGACGTAGAAGAGTTCTTCGTAGAGATTAATGCACCTATCGTATCCGATATGTTTTTAATCCATGAGCTTACCATTGATGCAGCATTCCGCTCAGCAGACTATTCTCATGCGGGCAGCGCTGATGCTTGGCAAGTAGGCTTCATGTGGGCACCAATCGAGGACGTTGTTGTTCGCGGAACACTAGGCGAAGCTGTTCGTGCACCGAATGTGAATGAAGCGTTTAGCCCACAAACCCCGGGATTCTCTCGAGTAAGCGATCCATGTGACGCGGACAATATTGATGATGATCCGGATCGTCGCGCCAACTGTTTGGCACTTGGCATTCCAGAAGGTTTTGAGGCGAATGACAATGTATCCGTTGACTCTATTTCTGGTGGTAACCCTAATCTAGAGTCTGAAGTCAGTGACTCTAGAACAGTGGGCTTAGTGTGGACACCCGCATTCCTAGACAACTTTTCTATTACATTAGACTGGTATGAAATTGAGATACAAGATGCAATCACATTGGTAACCGCACAAGACATTGTAGACAACTGTGTAGATGCTACAGGCGGGCCTGATATGAACTTCTGTAACCAAGTCGATCGAAATGCTGCTTTCGACGTTGAACTTGTCCGTTCAGGTTTTATTAATGCTGCCGCATTAAATACATCGGGTTTGGAATTCCAAGCAAGATATAGAACCGACCTGACAAACTTCGATTTACCTGGGGAACTACGATTCAATCTAGCGGGTAACAAACTAATCCGTTTGGACCGATTTGAGTTCCAAGAACGTCCTGATGAAATCAACGTCGAGAAAGGTGAATTAGGTGACCCAGAGTATCAGTTCCGTTTCTCCGTTGACTACAGTGTCGACAAGTGGAACTTCAACTACTCCAATCGCTTCATTGACCGTGTTGCTACTTTTGATGTGTCTCCGGGTGGCGGTTCTCCTGAAGACCTAGACCCTGGTTTTGTCGGCACCATCTGGACCCATGACTTCAACATAGACTACGCCGTGTCTGAAAATGTAGAGGTAAGAATGGGCGTCAGAAACGTCTTCAATAAAGTGCCTCCAGGTTACACCTTCAACCCGATATACGACCTAGTTGGTCGCAGAGTTAATGCCGCCGTAGTAGTTAGATTCGACTGATTCTAACTGCGCTTGTCTCCCTGGCCGGCTGCCCCGCTTGCAGATTTGCTTGCGGGGCTTTTTCACTCTTCATGAAGCTCAAAATTCCATAATGCAGTTACAGAGTTTGGCAAACAAACGTTTACGGCATGACCCCAGTCCAATCTTCGATTAACAAAATGGACAAAAGTGTCTGGCTGAACCCGTGCGATAGACTTTTAAAGACGTTGTTTTCTTGGATGAATGATTGCGTGTGGTATACACCGACGTTGCGTTCGACGCATTAGTGGTTATGTCCACCGTTTGTAGCATGTGCACTACTCACTATGTCAGTAGCACTTTGAGTAAACACTACATCTGATGATCAACTTTTTGACTCAGGTCCATTAGTGATGGTGTGTAGTCAGTTTTTCGGAAGGTCCTCGACTGCGTATCCGGGATAGAGATACGCTCGTGATACCGAGATAGCTAGCGATATTCTTCAAGCCTACATGGTTTTCCAAATCCGGCTCTCTCTGCTTGAGCTGGAAATACCGATCTTGATGCGACAGCACAAGAAGCTCATATAGCCTCTCTACATTCTTCGATAAGAGTCGTTCTAAAATCTCTTGCTTAAGTGTGACAAGTTCAGGGGACTCACCCAGTATTTGCTTGATAGTACTATTCGCGGCAACAAGCATGACCGAATCCGTTACGGTTTGAAATGCTAACGTTTCACGATTTTCAAAAGTTTCGCGCTTGAATAAGTTAATAGATTCATATGGTTTAACAAATCTAACAATTCGCTCATTTCCATTTTGGTCATTCAAAAAGGCTTTAGAATAACCCGAGAGATTAATATACACATGATTTGGTGTACTACCTTGACCTGAAATTAGGTGCCCTTTCTCGAACTCCTTGACGAAAAAGCGGCTTAGGTAAGTTAATGCACTTGTTTTTGAGATAGAATATTTAGTGCTCATATAGCCCGCAAAACGTTCAATGTCTTTTTCGTACTTCAGCTTATTAATCATGTTAACTACCAACGACACTGGGCTGCCGCTATTAATTAGCAACGTCCTATGTCGATCTGTCTCAACTAGTGGTGAATCTGTATTTTCGTGAGAGTTTATTTAATCTAGTGATCACAGATATAGAACGTTATTGCAGAATCGGTTGTTTTTTGGCCGCAATATGGCTCACTCAAGCACAATGTAGCCACTCTATACTTTACGCGCCTGATCCAAGCGTCTTCCTCTTTATCAACGATAGACACTCACCTCTTCATTTATGCGTTCCAACTCTCTTTTAACGAATACTATTGTGACTATGTCACAATAGATTCTTAGGACTGGCTGGCAATGATTTGGGGTATGTTGTCGAACAGCTCTGTTTATAGTATTTCACCTATAAATAGACTTTTCATCGGCATAGTTCGGCGCTTCATGACGCCATGTAAAAGCTAAAAAATGAGATGTTTGATGATATGAGCGAGAATTGGATTAGAGAATATCCGAATAAACGTTATGCGATTCAACTGAAAGAACAAGCCTTTAAAGCGCACCAGCGAGAATTCCATATTTTTGCATACATTCAAAGCGGCTCTGTATCGCTAAGATACAGAGAGAGGGAGCTTCATATTGGCGTTGGGGACACTATATTTATAAGAGCGGGAGAAATACATTCATTCGCACCGCCCCCACATGAAGTCGCCACTATCTTGTTTCATTATATTGATACGTTAGATGTTATCAGAGCAACAAAAGGCATAACATTACCTCAGTTTGACAATATATTGGAGACCAAGCGTCTTACCAAAGGACATTCAGCTTTCTTGCTTGAAAAAATAGAGCACGGCGTTGAACAGAGTGACTATATGACGTGGCTACACCAATTTTGCTTGTCGCTATGCAACTCCGTCAATGAGCAAACCTACTTGAACAATCGAGATATCAACATATTGACTTCAGTAAGAAGTCATATCCAATCAAATTTGGATAAGCCCTTCATTTTACAAAAAGTCGCGGAGCGTGTTGGTATCGACAAATACCAGTTAAGTAGAAAATTCAGCCAATTGTTTGGTGTATCTCTTTTCCAACATATACACGCGTCGAGAATCGTAGAAGCGAAAAAGTTACTCGCACAGGGTGAATCGATATCAAGTGTGGCAATCGATTTGGGCTATAGCGACCAAAGTCATTTTAACCGCTTCTTTAAACGATTCGTTGGTATTTCTCCTACTATATGGGTTCACCTCACCCACTAGGCGCTCTGATAATTAGTTTATGCCAGCGCCATATCAGTAGACATTATTTCAATATGTCTACCAGCGTAATAACGACAACATTAAAAACCCAGACCTTCATCATTGGTCATGAAGTGTGTAATTCCTTGACCAAAATCTCCATTTTCACTATCTATTACATTTATTTTTAGAGTGTGCATACCTTTGCTTAAGACGGGTTTGCTAAATTGGGCAACAATCATGGGCATGTAACATCCACTCTCGCCGACATCTTGTTTACTCCCACAACGCTCTACTTTTTCATAGGTCCAAGAATAATTAAGTAATCGAATTGGCTTGCCGTCTACAAATCCATGAATCGAGTTCACGTCGATAGTAGGTAAAATATCGAATAGCGTTATTTTCTCTTCATTATGTGTGATATCTCTGAAAATCGGCTGTTTTGCTCTATCTAAACTCATTGGCCGAAAGGATGCGAACAATGAGTTTGAACCTCCGTTAGATGCCCAAGTTGCGAGGCTAAACACCTCCATTTTATCGAACTGGGCATTAAGAGTTTGAGACTCTGTAAAATGTAAATTCCACCCCCAAAACTCTAGTTTGCTCTTGCCGTACAACTTTTCGTCGCACACGTAAACTGAGTTATAATGTCCAGGTTCAATAACGGCGGAGTAAAAGCCATTCGGATCACACATCACGTGCACGCTATCCTCATCAATCCACGCATTTTTATTGAAGAACACGTCACACTCTTTCACAGGCTTACCGTGTTTGTCTGAGACAACACCTTCTATCGTGATGCTAGCCGTCACAGGTGACGTTAGCAGTGCTAACAACAGATACCGTAATTTCAAAACTTACTCCTCAGCATAGATTCCGATTTTCTAGACACTAATCGTTAGTGACACTCGACAAGGACAAAGCAGAGTGTCTACTGTATTTATATTGAAAGAGTAATCTATACACACACCGAATGATTGAACGATATTGTCAAAGATGCAAAGGGGATTAGCACTGACACAAGCAATCGTACTCGTTCAGATTGGGTAGGTTAATGTGCGCAACCTAAGAGCAACCGAGGAATGCTTTAGTTTGGTTTATTGTATTACGAAATGCCTAATCCAAAGGCTCTTCGTTAATTCAAGCACATTAGATCCAGCATTTTTAAGGCGTGCTCCATCTCTGGCGGTATCTCAAAGTTTATTTGTTCGGGCTTACCAAGCTGTATTCTTTGCCTCACCCACCGAGATTTGATTTCGTCGTAAATGCGTTGCTTATCTTCTAGCTCAAGACTGGAATGTTCTTTTGCCGTCGACTCAATATCATAGTAGTAGAACTGACTAACGTCGTTTGCGACCTCATCAAATAGCATTCCAAACGAGAGTTCTTTTGCTTTTAGTGTTTTTATTCTGAGCGTATATTCTTCTTCATGCAAAGACGCTTTGCCACTTTCATAATCTTCAATGAGTAGTTTGCGTTCAATCCAATATGTCGCACCTAGCTCAAGTAAAGCATACGACGCATCGCCAGCTGCTGCTGCCCAAAACCATTCCCTTGCAACCTCCATGTATTCGGCATTGTAGGGAGTTCGGTGGCCGACTTGGCCCCTGTACTCCGTGCCAAGAGATGGATTAGACCAGGTCGAATAGTGTGCGCGATGCTGATAATTCGCGCCCAGCACATACGCCGCCCCCATATTGCCAGCTTTATATTCGAGCACCAGTGCGTCTTCACTTAAGTCAAACAAGTAAGGCTCAATAGTTAAACCATTAATAATTTCCGTATGATACTCTCCGACAATAATTTCATCATAAAACGCGATTTGTTCTTTTGTGTAAGTAACGCAATTGCTATCCGCTTTCTCGTTTGAAATTGCTGTGTCTTAGGCAATAGCCATATCTTGGTGCTCGGGAGGTTGTAAAGCGTCAGACACTTGGTGAGTAATCTCATCAGAGCTACCAGAACTTGTGGCAACATTTGCAGACTGTTGGCCAGAGAAAGGTTGTTCACTTTTGTTCATTGGCGGCATTTCAGGTGAATTGACTGGCGTCGCATACCAGAAAACAGCGATGACTAACGCCAAAAGACAACAAAATCCGAGATATGTACCGCGTTTCATCCCTAAACACTCCAACTTTAAATGGCAAGCCTTTCCCGAATTGGTCGCTAGCCAAGGCCAGTCGAAAATTGCCACAGCGTTAACAACCTCACCGGTGATTATCTCGAAATACACTTGTAGCGCAACGAATATCGTTAGTTAGAAATACCGAAGGGCATAGCCAGATTTAAGCAAGCTTAATCTTAAAAGAGGCGAAATAAATACATTAGCAAAATAACTCTCTTTCAAACTTTATGCTTCAGCAGTAACTTAAGCTTGTTGCTCGTGTATTTTTTTCATGCAATGGTTAAAACACATTTGAAGCATATCGGCTTTAATATAGTGTTTTGAGGTTTAGCTTTATTCTAAATGCGATCCAAGAAAATAGTGTTCTTTATTGGCAGTCGTCGGCTTCCTAAAGTAAGGAATTGATTGATCGACTATTAGACGCGTCAAATAGCGATCTTATTAGGGTTATTGGGAGAATGATAAATGTCGGCTGGTAGTGTAATAAATTGGGTGAGTTTCACTATACAAATAATCGGATTGTTGTTAATTACCATCGAGCTTTACTTACCGGCGTTGTCTGAGCGCGTTAAAGTATTTTTCGAAAGTGTTCAGTTTCGTTTTGTCAATAGACCCGCAACTAGACGGGATTGGACTTGGATAGCTACTAGCGCCTACATTCTTATTTGGGTAATTACTGTAGGTGTAGTATCAATTTGGGAACCTTCTATGAGTATGGTCTCAAATATTGCTTTTACTTTATTTACCGTTTTTCTCGGTTCAGTGATATACATTAGCAAGATATTCGTGAGACTCGGAATTGAGCTTGGCAGAGGCAATGCCATCGGTGGAGTAGGTCTCGTATTGGCACTCATCGGTTTTACCATAGAAGTGTCAAAGATGGTGATTTCATAAGGTCCGCCAAAGTTTGCACGGCAAATTGGACGAGACCTTGTTGATGTGTACTTTAAAATCAGGAGTGCACGTTAAACACTGTATCGAACATTATTTAACGTGCACAAATTACGAACTGTAGAGCAGCTCTTACTCAACCGTAACTGATTTGGCAAGGTTACGAGGTTGGTCTACGTCGGTTCCTTTGATCAGGGCTACATAGTAAGACAGTAACTGAAGTGGAATGGTGTAGATGATTGGCGCGATAGGTTCATCACAATGTGGGACATTGATCACGCGCATCGTGTCGTCACTTTCAAATACTGCGTCTTTATCAGCGAAAACATACATGATACCGCCACGTGCACGCACCTCTTCAACGTTTGACTTCAGTTTTTCAAGCAATTCATTGTTTGGGGCAACAACGATAACGGGCATTTCATCATCAATAAGTGCCAAAGGGCCATGCTTGAGTTCACCCGACGCATACGCTTCGGCATGGATATACGAGATTTCTTTGAGCTTTAACGCCCCTTCCATGGCAATCGGATATTGGTCGCCGCGTCCCAAGAACAAACTGTGATGCTTATCGGCAAATTCTTCTGCCAAGTCTTCAATGCCTTGCGTGATGGCTAGGGTCTCTTCTAGTTTACTCGGCAAGCTAGATAGCGCTTTGATGATGCTGTCTTTGTCAGCGACCGACATACCTTGGTGTTGACCAAGCGCCAACGTTAACATCAAAAATGCCGTTAACTGCGTGGTAAAGGCTTTTGTTGACGCTACGCCAATCTCAGCACCAGCCTTAGTCATAAAGGCTAAATCAGATTCGCGAACCAATGACGAGCCGGGCACGTTACAAATCGTCAAACTTGCGGTGTAACCCAGCTTTTTCGCCAAGCGCAACGCCGCTAGTGTGTCGGCAGTTTCACCTGATTGGGAAATAGTCACTAACAGACTGTTTGGATGAACCACGGACTTGCGGTAACGAAACTCTGAAGCAATTTCAACGTTGCACGACACGTTCGCGTATTGTTCTAGCCAGTAACGTGCAGTCATTCCGGCATGATAACTGGTACCACATGCGACAATTTGCACGTGCTTCACTTGACTTAAGATCTCTTCTGCACCGCCACCAAATATACCTTCGACTAAACCTGTGTCCGTCACACGGTTTTGCAAAGCGTTTCGCACAACAGTGGGCTGCTCGTGAATTTCCTTAAGCATGTAGTGTCGATAGCCCGCTTTATCCCCGGCATCATGCTCTACCGATGATTCGATAATCTCACGCTCAACAGGGTTGCCTTCAGCATCATAAATCGAGACTGAGCGACGAGTGATTTCAGCGACATCGCCTTCTTCTAGGAAAATAAAGCGACGGGTGACCGGCAGCAACGCCATTTGGTCAGACGCAATAAAGTTTTCACCTAACCCCAAACCAATAACCAAAGGACTGCCAGAACGTGCGACAACAACACGAGAAGGGTCGTGCTTATCCATAATCACAGTGCCGTATGCGCCGTGGAATTGCTTAACAGAAGCCTGAACCGCACTCAATAGCGTGTCGTGATTACCTAGTTCTGAGTGAACTAGGTGAGCAATGGTTTCAGTGTCAGTATCACTAGCGAAAAAGTACCCCTTGGCACCAAGCTCTTCACGTAATTTTAGGTAGTTTTCAATAATACCATTGTGCACAACAGCAATACGTTCGTTGGAACTGTGCGGGTGTGCGTTTTCTTCTGTCACCCCACCATGCGTCGCCCAGCGGGTATGCGCAATACCTGTCGAGCCCAGTGCATCTTGAGAGGCAACCGCGTCGACAAGCTCTTGTACCTTACCTGTACGTCGAATTCTTGTGAGCTGTCCCTCTTCGGTTAACAACGCCACACCAGCCGAATCATAGCCTCGATATTCTAAGCGCTTCAGGCCCTCGAGTAATATCTCAACGACATTACGCTCTGCTACTGCTCCAACGATGCCACACATATTCCGTTCCTCACTGTATGATATTTGCGCAAATAACATTTACGCCGTGATGTTTAATTTTATCAACAGATGGTTTCGCTATCGCATCATCTGTCACTAATACTGAAATGGTTGCCCATCCAAGCTCGACATTAGGTATTTTTCTATCGAGTTTTTCAGACTCAGCCATGACCACAACGTTCCTCGATACCTCAGCCATTGTTCGGCTAAGCTGTGTCAATTCATTGAAAGTCGTTGTGCCTCTGTCAACGTCTATGCCTGCCGCACCTAAAAAAGCGTGATCAAAGTTATAGGCTTTAAGCACTTGTTCCGCCATAGCGCCTTGAAAAGAATGAGATTGAGGATCCCATGTACCGCCAGTCATTAACACCTTTGGTTCGTTCTCCCATTCAAGTAACGTATTGGCAACTTCCATGGAATTGGTCATAACGACCAAACCAATTTTCTGCTTAAGTTCGGGCAATATTGCCGCCGTTGTACTGCCACTATCGATAATAATCCGATCGTGATCTTTAACCAATGCGGCAGCTGCACGGGCAATCGCTTGTTTGCGAATAGAAATATCAGGTGTTGTCAGTTCTGCTGACTCGGTCGGTAAGGGCACCGCACCGCCATACTTTCGCAATAAAAGACCATTGTTTTCGAGTTCAGCCAAATCCTTTCGAATCGTAACTTCGGAAGTGGCAAACTGTTTAGCTAACGAATCAACATAGACTTCACCTGCAAGGCCAAGCGCTTCAACGATTTGACGTCGACGTTGTTGTGTATTTCGCTTTTGCATTAATGTTCTACCAAACACCTTTACTTTCGAATCGAAACAAATATAAACAAAAAACAGTCAAAACAAAAGATTTATTTACGAAACGAAACCATGAGACATAGATACAGTATCGATCCGTAAGAAAAAACTTTCGTTAGCCTTTTACATACCTAGGTATAAGTTTCGTCTTAATATCGATTGGGGTGCAGTCGAGAGTAGTTGAATATTGCGGCTTGTACCTTCAACACCTAGCTGCCGCAGCAACTTTTTATAGGGTGGTAATCGAGTAGACCTACGAAACTGAAGGAATAAAACTTCAAAAGCCGTGTTGTCTGCAAACTCAACCAGTTTGCTAACAATTGAAGCTGCAGATAAGTGTTGATGCTGACAACAGAGATTCAAGTGCGCTAAGAATTGGTCCAATGACGAGTCGTGATAACGGCGAAGATCTACATCAACCATTAACCAAAATAGAGCACCTGACCAATACATTCTCATTATTTGGCCTCGCGCTCTATTGTCACCCGCCTGTTTTAGGGAAAGTTGACTGTCAGCCACGCTGCTTCCGCGCTCGAAACCCGCCACCAGCTTTTGCCACATACGCGCTTCATCAAGATAGCCGCCTCTCGCCTGCAAAATATTTTGATAATAAGACGCAAGCCCTTCGGATAGCCATAAATCTCCCCAACCTCTATAAGGGATCAGCAAGTGGCTTAACTCGTGAAAGAGTGTCCAGTCACTAATGAGGGATTGATACCCTTTGCTAGGATTAACGGTCAGTAGGACCTGATTGGGTCGAGTGCGCTTTACTTGTCCCCAGGGTACAGCAGAACCGGAACGCTTGGACAAAGTAATTGAAATATTCAACGAATCTTGAGGAAGCTTGCCGTAGACCAACATCAACGCCTGATGCACATCTTGAAGCCAGCGCAAGGTGACCGCTTTGTCCTGATCAGAAAAACCCTTTTCAAAATGAACCTGAACCCGCTGCTTTTCAAACTCTAGGGTTTCTGACCATGCAAACGCAGCGAAAAACCAAAATATCCCAATACCCAATAGTTTCAAAAGATGTAGTCCGGAAAATGGCTCGGATGACAGGCTATAAAACTTCGAGTAGGTTCGGGAGGCTTTTTCGACGAATGGGCAATCGACACGTTAAACGTCAACAGCCCATTGTGTCTGTCTGGAAGATTATGACTTTTTAGTGGGGCGCTGCCATTCTTTGATATTACGCTGCTTTGCCCGAGCGATAGTTAGTTCATTGTCTTCTACTGTTTTAGTGACAACAGACCCCGCTCCGACAGTTGCACCATCGCCGATAGAAACAGGCGCAACGAGCGCAGAGTTTGAGCCAATGAACGCATTTTCTCCGATGCGTGTTTTTGATTTATTTACGCCATCATAATTACAGGTAATGGTACCAGCGCCAATATTCGCATTGGCGCCCACCTCGGTATCACCCAAGTAGGTCAGATGATTGGCTTTCGCTCCTTCACCCAGCACCGTTTTCTTCATTTCAACAAAATTACCCACTTTGGCATTGGCTTTCATAACCGCTCCGGGACGAAGGCGACCATACGGCCCAACAGTACAGGCTACGCCGACTTCGGCTTGCTCTATAATACTATTGGCTTCTATCACCGCATTGTCATCGACAGAACAATTGTTGAGAATACAGTTTGGTCCAATCACGACATTGTTGCCAAGTTTAACGTCGCCCTCAAAAACACAGTTAACATCGATGATCACGTCAGTACCCGTCTCGAGACTACCGCGAATATCAATTCTCGCCGGATCGGCTAAGGTCGCGCCCGACATCATTAATGCATTGGCTTGTCGAGCTTGCAAGGCTCGTTCTAGCGTGGCCAGTTGCGCTCGGTTGTTAACACCTTCGGTCTCTACCGATGCATCTGGGTGAGCAGCCTTAATGGTTTTTCCTTCATTTGCGGCCATCGCTATAACGTCGGTTAGGTAGTATTCACCCTGAGCATTGTCATTGCTCAACTGTCCCAACCAGCGTTTCAAATCTGCCCCAGCCATCATCATCATGCCGGTATTGATTTCTTTAATTGCACGCTGTTCTTCAGTCGCATCTTTGTGCTCAACGATCGCAACAATATTGTCACCCTCACGTACAATTCGCCCCATTCCGGTCGGATCGTCAAGCTCAACGGTAAGCAAAGCTAAATCTGCTGTCTGTTTAACTGCCACTAAACGCTCAAGGGTTGATTGCTGAATCAGTGGAGCATCCCCGACCAAAACCAATACATCTTCATCATCGCGAATATGAGGAACTGCTTGTGCCACAGCATGCCCAGTACCGAGTTGTTCGGCTTGAAGACACCAATTTAAGTTGTCACCACTAAGCGCAGCTTTTAACTGATCACCACCGTGCCCATAAACCAAATGCACTGCTTGGCTGCTCATGTCAGTAACAGTGTTGATGATACGTTGCACCATAGGTATCCCACCAATCTTGTGAAGTACCTTAGGTAGAGCCGATTTCATCCGGGTTCCCTTACCCGCTGCCAAAATTACCACTGAAAATGCCATTTTTTTCCCGCCGCTGAACTGTCAATGTTTGCTATTAAAACCGTAGTGTACTCAAGTCGAGCAAAAGAGTCAGTGAAATTAACATGACGTTTGTCCAGTGCGTGGAGCAGAATGCAAGATTTAACCAGTCGTTTGATTTAGCTCTACCGGTCTTTCCCATCAAACCATGCTGTTCAGTAATTGATAAAACGCCTTAAAACAAACGTTTACCTCCAACACAACGGGTTAACATGTCAGCGCTAAGTTTTACCTTTAGCCTTGCCTTAACGAAACCCCATTGAATGACACCGACTTTGCTAAGTTTCAACCACTCTCAAATTGGCGTAAAAATGTACACCAAAGGGTAACCGACGCTAGCGACATCCAATTTCTAAGGGTATGATGTGAGAGAAACACGGACTGGTATCACCACATCATGACAAATGGAATAACACTCACTCATGGAGAGTACTTAAGTTGTGAACGTCTTTAGGACCTTGCATCGAAGCATATTACTACTGTTTGCGGTTGTCGTAATCGCGATCGTTACCTTGGTGCATTTCAGTATTTCTAAAATTGTTGCGGAGCAAAGTCGTGCTCAACAGCAATCCCTTTCTCCCGCCATTTCGTTAATCGTTGAACAGCTATTAAAGCCTTTACACATCTCCGAAGCCTTGGGTAAATCTAGAGAACTTGTTTCACTCATGGATACAGATACGCCGGACGAAACTGCCATCACCGAAGCGCTTACGCGTATGGAAACTGAGTTTGGCATGGTGTTTTTCATTGCAAGTGAAAAAGCAAGAACACAATATAATTCAGATGGTTCAACGCTTAAACTGGTGCCTGGCGAAGTCAATTGGTATTTCAAATATCGTGATAAACCAGAAAACGCAGTAGCTGATATCGGTAAATGGGAAGACACACACTTTTATATCGATATCAAAATATACAATGATGAGGGTGAGTTTCTTGGCTTTTTTGGCATCGGAAAGAGCCTGAATTCGTTTATTTCATTGTTCGAAAACTATAAGAAAGAATACGGCTATGACTTCCTTTTCGTCGACAACAACGGTGATATTATGTTGTCATCAGATTCGTCTCTTATCGCCGCATATTCAGACTTTAAAAACCTCTCTGAATTGCCTTGGTACTCAGCGCTACCAAGTGAAGTACAAGCGTCAAGAGAGCTAAACAATCGCTTGATTAGAATCGATGAACAAGATTACTTGGTAGCAGAAGTACGACTGAATCAATTTGATTGGACGGTCTTTTTGCTAAGCCCTTTAAGCCAGCGTCAAACAGACATCTCACAAGCCTTCATCTTTAGTGTCGTTACATTATTAGTGGTCATCTTTGCGCTCTTCTTATTGATTTATAATTTGCTGTATTACTTCAAAAAAGACATGCGACCAGAGCTAGTGATCCGCAACACCAATCGCCTACCCGACAAATATGATATCGAGCGCGATTACAATACCGCGGTTGAAAAGTACAACTCTGTTAGTGTAGTGATTGTCGATATCGATAATCTTGCGTTTATCGTTGATACTTACGGGCGGAATATCGCAGATGATATTCAAGACAAGATAGCAGGCTTTATCAGTGTAAACCTGCGGGATCAGGATATCTTAGGGTTGTGGAGCAACGAAGAGTTTGTCATTTTGCTACCCGAAACTGGGCCTCATGAAGCCTTTGATATCGCACAGAATTTACGCCACGGCGTAGCAACTATGACACCACCGGCATCTCATCCTCAACTGGCAATTACCGCATCGTTCGGTGTGTCGTTTACCGCTAGTTACCGCTCGCTAAATGAAGTGTCAGCGCATGCTGAAGATGCGCTTTACCAAGCAAAACGAGATGGGGCCAATTTGGTTCGTATGCAGCTTATCGATTGAGACTCAATTTCTGTTTAATGACATCTGGTATACGAATCGAGCCGGATGTCATTGCAACACCGAACAAAATCAAGCTGCCACCGAAAAATACCGTTAATGACAGCGTTTCGGATAAAAATAATGCCCCCCATATCACCCCGAATAAGGGCACCAAATAGGCGACTGAAATAGCACGAGTGGGCCCGACCGTCTCAATAAGATAAAAATACATTAAGTAGGCGATGCCCGTACCAAAAACTGCCAGCGCTATGGCGCTGAACCACGCCGACTCACTGATTGCTTGTGTCGGCCAAGTGGCCACCGCAAATGGTAACAGCATGAGTGACGAGTACAGTTGACTGCCTGTTGCAATCGCCAACGCGCCTTTTCCTGACAACCATTTTTTCATCATGCACGCCGCAATACCATAGCCAAGTGTTGCGCATAATGCGGTAAGGATGGGCAAGATACTGATATCGTTACCAACCTTGTGATAACTGATCACAATCACACCACTGAAGCCACATAGCAACCCGACGAGACTGCTCAATCGAAGCTTATCCTTCAACCAAATGACGGCGACCAACGCCCCAAACATAGGGGCAGTGGCATTCAAAATAGCATTGACACCAGAGTCTAGGTGAATACTACTGTAATTAAACAAGACAAAAGGAATAGCCGTATTGGCTGCACCAACGGCCACAATAGGTCGCCATTGAGTAAACATGTCACGCCACGTACCTGCGCGAATGAGAAAAGGCAACAATACTATAGTGGCTAAGGCGGTGCGAACTTCCACCAACGCATAAACACCAAATTCGGGCGCTGCTACTTTCATGAATAAGAACGAGCCGCCCCAAATTGCACCTAAGACGAGTAAAATCACATGGGCTCTAAATCCAGACACTGCGTCAATGCTCCCTCTAAGGTAAGAAGATATTGTTTAGCCGATAGGCCACCCGCATAGCCGGTAAGTGATCCATCTTTGCCGATTACGCGGTGACACGGTACCACAATCGCAATGGGGTTTTTACCGTTAGCTAGCCCTACTGCTCGTACACCTTTTGGGTTACCAATGTGATTCGCAATCTCTTGATATGATCGGGTTTGCCCGTAGGGGATCTCCGATAACGCTTGCCACACTTGTTTTTGAAAAGGTGTACCAGCAACATCCAAGTCCAGATCAAACTGTTTCAGATCGCCACACAGGTAGGCACGAAATTGCTCAGATGCCTGTTTTGTATGACTATTTGTATTAGACTGATTATTCTTGTTGACCATACTGATAGACTGAATCCCTTTATCAGAGGCGCAAATCTCTAGCCACCCAAGAGGCCACGCTACATAATCTCGATACATCGTTTATTCCTTCAATTTATCACTCAATGCCCATAACTGGAGCGTCAAATAACTGCGCCATGGTTGGCCGTTTGACGCATCAATGCGTGTTTTGGCCTGCATTTTTTTCACAATGAGATCGCCCCCCAAAAACACATCAGGTTCGCTCCTGC
>CAWUJV010000077.1:0-19935 GCA_963922845.1 uncultured Alteromonas sp. | reverse complement strand
CCCCTAGTCATCCCGCGTGGTGATAATTTGCAGGTTAGCATCGTTGTCGATCATATCGACCGCATCAACAAGCTCGCCATTCACTTTGCCAGCGATGGTCGCTTTGGCTAAGCCTGGGCCGATATCATTAGCGACATCAAGAACAGATACTGGATTTTCGAACGCGCGTTGACTTCCGTCAGGGAGGGTAATTACAGGCATGAATTTTCCTTTACAGTGGTGACGCCTACTCTGCGCCACTTGATAAAATAATAAATGTTTAGGAATGTCACCAATATCTCGACTGATGACAGGATAATCTAAGTTATATCTAACCGATACCAGTGGTTAGTCGCGCAAGATTATAACGACTTGTCAGCCACTTGCAACGCTATAAGTCGCTATCAGGAAAATCGTCACCGATTTCTATTGCCCGTTGCTTTTCTTATCACTCATTTACATATTGACGGCAAAGATCAACCTGCCCTAGCAAACCTGAAACTTTTGACCATAATGTAGTTATACGCGGTCACACTGGAAACACATCATGTGGCATTTTATTAGTGAACATATCACCGAGAAGACAGACAAGCTTTTTATCTGTCAGCATCGCGCGGAATTGAAAGGAGGCGATTCCCACCAATCTTTCGTTATCAGAGACGATGCAAAACGGTATTTCGTCAAGACCGCACCATTGGTCTCCCCCCCTTATCTCGAACAGGAAGCAGATGGACTTGAGGCGTTAGCAAAGACGCAAACCGTCGCAACGCCCAGTGTCATATGTCGAGGGGTTGCGTCACACCAGGGCGAGCAAACTGAATATCTCGTATTGCAGCACATCAAATTTATCGATGGTTCGCCAGAGCAATGGCGCCAACTCGGTGAAAACATAGCGCGGCTACACAAGCTGGCTAGCCTAGACAGCTTTGGTTGGCAGCGTGACAATTACATCGGGCGAACACCTCAAATTAATACGAGTCTCAGAGACTGGGCCACATTTTATGCTGAACAACGCATTGGGGTCATGCTAGATAAGTTAAATGCACAAGGTGTAACATTGGGGAACACGGATGATATCGTCGACCGAGTACTCGCCAAACTCAAACACCATAAGCCTACTCCATCGTTGTTACACGGTGATTTATGGTCTGGCAATGTCGGATTCAACCATCATCGTCCTTATTTATACGACCCAGCTATTTATGTCGGGGATCGTGAAACGGATCTGGCGATGACCGAACTATTTGGGGGCTTTCCAGAACACTTTTACAACGCCTACAATCAAGCGTTCCCGCTTTCAGAAGGCTACACACAACGAAAAGACATATATCAGCTTTACCACATACTCAACCACGCAGTTTTGTTTCACGCACACTACGTAAATATGGCAAAATCCGCGATAAAAGGGCTATATCAATAATCTCTGTGGACGGTCCCAGCGTATAACAAAGCCTAAAATGTGAGTTGAGAACACTATGCACAATACTGATTCACCTGTTGCGCTAATCACAGGTGCTGCCAAACGCATCGGAAAACATCTAGCTGAAGTACTGCACGCCAGTGGCTTTCGTATCATCATTCATTACAACCAATCCGAAGAGGAAGCCTTAGTCCTGGCAGACCGACTGAACACGGTGTCAAGCCAAAGCGCGGTGACCGTCGGCGGCGGCCTGATCCATACGGATGATATTCAACGCATTGCCCACGAAGCCAAGCTTGCGTTTGGACGAATCGATTTACTCATCAATAACGCCTCCTCGTTTTATCCCACAGTACTGAGCGATGCCACACCAAATGATTGGCAACAATTAATGGGCAGCAATGCCAAAGGTCCTTATTTTCTTACCCAGTCCTTGGTACCAGAGCTAAAAGCCAGACGAGGACAAATTATCAATATGATAGATATGCATGTAGATAGGCCACTGCCTAATCACAGCATTTATGTCATGGCAAAGTCCGCACTAAAAACAATGACTCGTGCCCTTGCGCTTGAATTGGCACCCGAGGTCAACGTAAACGGTATTGCGCCGGGGGCCATTTTATGGCCCGAACGACCGCTCGCAGAAGCACAACAGCAACAACTCATCGACAGTATTCCAGCTAAGCGTTTGGGCAGTGAAGAAGACATCGCCAAGACAGTGTTGTTTTTACTCAGTGCCAACTACATCACAGGTCAAATAATTTATGTCGATGGTGGACGCAGCCTGGTGCCCAATGCCCATGATTGCTAGTGTTGTGTCAAAACAGGCCAGACGGTTACTCTTACTTGCTTGCACCATTAGCGTCTGGTCCTGTAGTTCGGAAAACGCACTAGAACAGGCACATCAAGACTACACGTCTCGATTGAGCCGCGTATTGGATACGCCATTAACTGCGCCCACCCGCCAATCATTACTCCCCTTTCCCGACAGCCATGAGCTGCGCCAGACGCCACCAGCCATCGCGATTAAGTTGAGCGAATTTTATGCATTAGACGCTTGCCAACTCGCCAGTGAAGTCGCCGCGAGGAATACCGCATTGGGAAAAGTACAATTGCCTTCTCAGCGCTACGTATATGAACTGAGCATGTTGGAATTACTCGACGCGTGTTTGGCAACCCCCGGACATTCTCAAGCAATGTCTGCTCAGCTCGAAACATGGTTGTCGCAAAAGCGCGAGAGTATTCAATATGTTTGGGCCAATATGCTACTCACCAGTCAAGCTACGCGGTTGGCTTTCAGTCACAGTCCCAATCTACTCAATCAATCGAGTAACCAACATATCCAAAGTGCAGTGAACGCGTTGTCCTACTTAAGCCCAGCAGATTTTACGGTACCGATCGAGACAGAAGCGCTAGAGCAGCAATTGCACCTGACACAGCAAACGAGATTGCCGGTACGGCTGTGGTCTACTCAAGCCTTTATCGCTTCACACTTTTCCGTGCTCACCACCGAACTAGAGGCACAACTGCCACAGGTAAAATGCCCAGAAGGGCGCGCGAGTGAACAGGCGAAAATCTTGAGAAACGTATTCTACTTATTTTTTGTAGAAGAGATTCAACCGGTCGGCTCTATCGTCAACACCAGCCACTATCAATTGGCCCCAGTCATAAATCGATGGCTGAATACCCCAGCTCTACCTGAGGCATTTAAACACTACCTCTTTGAAGTGCACGTTCAGGGCTTTGAGTCCTATCAACAACAAATGCGTCGACATGTTGAACTGTGGCAGGCGTTTCTTGGTCGCTGCAATCTCAGTCCCGTCGCCCCTCAGGCCTGAACCACCAGATAAGTACCCAGACCCATAGTGAAAAGAAAACTGCCCCACAAACTGTGCTCTATTACAACAATAGCGGTGGAGCGCGTCTTCATATATCGGTAGCCAAACAGGGCCCCACCTATCCAGGTCGCCACTACAGCGATCCAATTGCCGTAAACAATGTGTGCTAAACCAAACAAAAATGTACTGAGTAACCAACGGTGCTGTTTAGACGGCAATATTGTTTTATATCGGTGAAAAAAGAAGGTCCTGAAAATAATTTCTTGTGGAATCACCGATACAATCGGGTATATAAGCAAGGTCATCACCCATAGTCCAGTCTGCTCTCTTGGCCACGAAAACAGTACCTCAGGGATAAACACATACACGGCGACAGTGAGTAAACACGCCCAAGGTAAAAACACCCGTAGAGCGGAGAACAAATGAGTACGACAATCCCGAAAGTGCCAAAGTCGAAATCGCTTGAATTGATTATCTGCTAACAGAATAGCAAGGCAAAGCATCCCTACGGCGAACAGCATAGGCATCAGATAAACGTGTAATTCGGCTATCCACCAAAACACCGCCATTGGCATTAGAACAAACAAGAGCATTAACTCTGCCCACAACCTATGTATGCTCACTGACGCAACCTCTTACCCAACAATAATGACAAAATGATGATACTTTTATTGCATTATAGTGGATTACTGTTCAATAAAAAAACAAAATCGCTGTAGCAAAAATGCATGAAAAACGTTAAATACTTTTTATTTCATATAGTTGTGACAAAAAAACCGGGTGCATTTTTTTTGTAATCCTCTACACGTCGCACTAACGTGAGGATTTAAAAAGAGTTTTTTTATGTCGACGGACAGTGTCGGTTTTAGCTACACTCTAGAACGTGTTGACATTTGCAGCATCACAACTAAACACGTCTTAAAAACGACAAAGAGAATTCACGTGTCTTCAGCGCAAAGCCTATTGAGCCTTATAGAACAACATTACCCGTCACTGTCTCCGACAGCCCGCAATATTGCCAACTACTTACAACAACACCCGATGGCCGTCGTCACGCTATCCGTTGCCGACATTGCTCGCGCCACTGCAACGTCAAAAGCGACGGTAAGCCGTTTTTTTCGTCAGTTAGGCTATGACTCTCATCAAGACGCCAAGCAGGCGATGTTATCTAAACGCGCAACCGGTTACCCCATTTCAGATTCTGCCAATACCAGCGATTATCTGGCCAATGAAATTGGCAACCTTGAGACAACATTTGTGCACATCGATGAAGCCCAGTTAGATACAATTGCGTCACAGCTATCTGCGGCGCGAAGGGTCATTTTAATTGGTTTTAGAAACAGTTATTCGCTGGCCTTGACGTTCAGACAACAACTCAAACAAATGCGTCCTCACGTGCATCTTTACCCCGTACCCGGTCAAACTTTGTCTGAAGATTTAATCGATATTGACGACGAGGACATGGTTATTGTATTTGGTTTGCGCCGACGTCCACAGTTTTTTAGTGAACTCATCACCCAACTACAATCACGCAACACCTTGCTCATTAGTGATCCAAGTGGTCAAGTCTACAATCAAAAAGTATCACATTTAATGGTATGTCAGTTGGGCAACCAGCAGGCTTTCGACAGTTATGCTGCGCCTATGGCGTTAATCGCCACACTGTCTAATAAAGTGTATGCCGTACTTGATGAGACGGGTCAGCTGCGTACGGCGGCAATATCGGATATGTATGAACAACTAGGCGAATTGGATATCCAATAACCGGTATCCTCTTCCGCCGATAAACTAATCAGACAGATGTTCACTCATGCCGGTCTCAAACCCGTCGATACTGATTTGATTTCGGTCTTCCCAGTACGTTTTTATCCCTTGTTTGCCCTTTTTATCCGCCCACTCATTGAGTAACTCTCTGTCGGATTCGTAGGCATAGGTGGGCACAGACATGCCACAGGACGATTGTACTAGATCGATATGTTGAATAAATATCTGACGACTTCCCGTATAGGTGGGAAACAAGCCTGCATAGTGCTCCCACTGCTCATTGTCATGATGCAACACCGTTGCTTGCCCATAGGTTCTCAAAATGAGTGGTTTGCCCTCAAACGCACAAAACATAAGAGTCATGCGGTTAACCTGTTTGAGATGTGCTGCCGTTTCGTTACCACTGCCCGTCAAATTCAACCAAGCAATGCGCGAATTATCCAATACTCGGATTGAATCTCCGCCTTTAGGGGACACGTTGACGCGCCCATTAGTCCCTGCCGTGCCGACAAAGTACATCTTCTGCTGCTCAATGAACTCAATAAACGCGGGGGTCAATTGTTCGAACTGTTTTGCCATTGTCCTATCCGTTTTACGTTGGTGAGGCGTTAGCCGTGCCCTTGTCCTGCTTGTCCATTAGCGGCAAGCAGACTTGCGCAATGATACCGCCCGAGGGTCGATTTCGTAATGATAGTCTACCGTGATGTGCATCAACCAAATCTTGACACACGCTCAACCCAATTCCAGACCCATTGGGTTTAGTCGAGCGAAACGGCACCATAATGTCCGCCATCAACTCAGCAGGTATACCGGGCCCATTGTCTTCGATAGATACAGTCAAATCGTCCTCGGTGCGCATTATGCTCACGATGACCTGACCTTCTGGAGCCGCTTCATGGGCATTTTTCAATAGATTAATAAAGACTTGTTCAAGTTGTGACGGATCAGCAAATACCTGACCTTCATGCCAGAACTTACCTACCTCAAAACCGTAAAGGGGTTTGACATTGTCTAATAGTGGCCCGACAGTCGTGGCAACTTTCTGGGTTACCCGTTGCTTAGCTAGGTCGCTATAACTTTTCACAAAGCTCGCCAACCGGTCTATTCGCGTTGAAATTGTGTTGAAAACCCGATCTAAATGAGGCTCGTCCAATCGCGCTGACAACAACTTACCGTTGTGACACATAGTGCTGATAGGCGCGATGGAATTGTTTAACTCGTGACTGATGACTCGGATGATCTTCTTCCAGGTTTTAATTTCTTGTCTAGCAAACTCTTCCGTCACAGGTTTAAAAATATAGAGCGCGTGCGGCATGCCATGTAACAGCATGTTCTCCTTACTGACATGCCACAATTGCGTGTGGTGCAATTCATCTGTTTGGCTAAACATTGTTCGACCACTCACATTCAGTTGGGTCTCAACATCGTCAAAAAATTCAGATTGCACTTCTATCCAATTTTCACCGACGATACTGCCGTGTTGGCGCGTAAAATAGTCAACCGAGCGATTCGCAAACGATATTTGCCCCCGGTGATTGACGATTAACATCGCTACATTGCCACTGTTGACGACTTTATCTAACAATAATTCACGCTGATACAAGTGTTGGCGCTCTGCCCTGAGTTTCTCAGCTGTGCGATTAAACAACTCCAATACGTCTTCATATCCGGGAACCGCGGTTGGATTGACTGAGACCGAAAAGTTGCCATCCAGCAAGTGGGTCAGACCGTCTCTAAAACTAATTTCTAGTGCCTGTTGCTCCTTGCGATGTCGAACATAGGCTGTCAGCAACAATACAATAAGACCTGAGCAGACGGTTAACAATGCATAGGGGTGTTCGGGCCACAACCACACCCAACTTGCTAAAAACGAGCAATTGATCAGCAATATAACCCACCACTGCCTCACGATGACGGTTCCAAGTTGTATTTTTCAATACGTCGATAGAGTGATTGCCGACTCATTCCCAATGCATCTGCGGCTTTTTTAATTACCCATTGATGTTCTTCCAACGTGCGTTCCACACGAGCCTTGTCATCTTCTTGACGCTGAGTGGGTTGCATTTGAAAATCAGTGGCATTGATTGCCGCCCCACTGGCAAAAACCAGGGCCCTTGCACACGCATTTTGCAGTTCCCTGACGTTTCCTGGCCAGTCGTGCGCGCGCAACGCAATTTGTGCGTCATCCGTTAAGGCGAAATCCGACCCGATAAAATGACGAGCCAAGGGAAGAATATCGTCTTTTCTGTCTTTGAGCGCAGGTAAACGCAATTCAATAACATTGAGACGAAAATACAAGTCTTCTCTAAATTCTCCTTTTTTCACCGCTTGAGGCAAATCTGCATTCGTCGCGCAAATGACCCTGACATCAGTTTTGAGCGTCGTATTCGAGCCCAAACGCTCGAATTCACCCGTCTGCAACACGCGAAGCAACTTCATTTGTCCACTTAATGACAAGTTGCCAATTTCATCGAGAAACAAGGTCCCTTGGTCAGCTGCTTCAAACCGTCCTACTCGCTGACTATTGGCACCAGTAAATGCACCTTTTTCGGCACCAAAGAGTTCGGCCTCCATTAAGTCATCAGGTAACGCACCAATATTGACTTTCAAAAACGGAGCCCCTTGGCGCTGAGAGTGCTGATGGACGTGGTCAGCCAGTTTTTCTTTACCACTGCCATTCGGCCCTGTGATCAACACATTAACGTCAGCGTGTGCAACACGTTCGGCTTGTATCATTAAGTCATCCATGACCTGACTCTGATAAATTAGAGAGGGCTTTGTTTCAGCCGCACCTTGGTGCTTTTCAGTCCGGCGCGTATGATCGGCGATTGTCGCCAATAACTTTTCGTCAGACCAAGGCTTTGGGATGTAATCAACGGCGCCGGCTTTAACCAACTCAACTGCTGTTTCCAGTTGTGTCCACGCGGTCATCAATACAATGGGTAAATCGGGTTGTTGCTCTGTGAGTTGATAAAAAAGGGATTTACCCTCTTCGCCTGAACTGGTTTCCAGGCTGAAGTTCATATCTTGGATGACCAAATCGATCGACTGGTTGTGAACGGCTAACAAGGCTGACTTGACATCGGGTGCACACACAACGTCGTAACCGTGCAGGTGCAACATTAAATCCAATGCATCAAGAATATCGGGGTTGTCATCCACAACCAGAATTTTGGGCATAACGATTGCGACTCCTTGTTAAATCGTTCGCGTAGCGATAACCGGTGGAATACGGCTGGTTTGTCTTGCAGGCCACCATGTGGCCAACGTACCCGCAGTAAAAATAACCACGAAGGCAACGAAGAACAGCAACACACTGGGTTTGCTCACCTCAATTTGTGCGCTCAACATGATATTGAAGCCTACCACAAAACCTATACCAATAGCGCCACCAACAAGTGAAATTAGCCAGTTTTCGCACAGGACATAGAGCAAAATATCTTTGCGTTTCGCACCTAATGCGCGACGAATACCAATCAGCTTTTTCTGCTTGGCGATGTGGAATTGAGCGTGAGCAAAACTACTGATTGCGGTGACTAATAACATCAGTACACAAAGCATAGCGAATAGGCTCGCCAATCCTGTGTCGTTCTCAAAGTATTCAGCGTGGCGATCTTTTAACGTGTAGTCCGCCATAATATCCCGTTCTGGGTTCACCTTAAGAATAACGTCACGCACTTGGGACCTCACCGCTTCCATTTTGCCAGGCTCAACGTTAATCACGTAGTGCTGAGTGAATGAGTGCATCGTGATAGGGTTGACGTTAAACAAGAAAAATTGCTTGTTTAAGTCTGTGTGAGGGGTATTCAGCATATCCTCAACAACGCCCACAATCCGACCGCGATTACTGAGCTTACCAATCGCCGTTTCGCCTGGGTACACCATGTCGGCCAGTGATTTACTGATGACAATGTTGCGCAGTTCTTGATCTGACCCAGCGTATTCGTCTGCTTGTGTCAGCGCACGTCCCTCTACTATTTCAAGGCCAAAACTATCAATGGCATCCGCATTACTCGAGTAGTAGGCAACGAACTGCAGTAAGCGGTCTTTCAATGGTGCATCAGGGTCAGTCGCACTATCTTGGAAGTTACCATTCCAGCCACCTCGTTGAAGCGGCAATTGTACCTGCGGTGATACTGCTCGCACACCATCTATTTGCCCAATCCGCATTAAGTCTTCGTCCAGCACACTTCGATAATAACTCGGGTCTTCAAATTTAGCCGACGTGGGTAAGGCCTCTACAACCAGAATATTGTCAATATCCATTCCAGTTGGAATCATCAACTTATCGCGGGTATCGAGAGCCAGCACGATACTATTAACAATAAGCCCCAGAGTAAGTGCAAGCTGTAACAAGAGTAAGCCAGTCAAAAACTGACGCTGTAACAGGGATTTTATCAGTGCTTTAATATTCATTGCTAACTTATCCTTTTAACACGCTAGAAATGCTTTGGCGGCCAGCTTGAACTAGCGGATATGCCATACAGACGATAGACGTAACAATCGCAATGGCAAGGCCAATGACAACCGTGTTTAGCTCAATCACCGCAATATTGGTGAGATTACTAAGAAACTGTTTGGCGATTTGCAGAAACAACCAGCTTAGCGCGATAGACGCCAACCCTGCCAAAACACCAACGATCAAGCTTTCTACTAAGCCTTGCGCAAATAGCTGCTTTTGACTCACGCCCAGCGCGCGTTTCAAGCCAGTTTCAAATTGGTTGCTCTCGTAGCGTGCTAACAACAAACTACTGGCATTGAACAAACACACAATCAAAAACAAAGCGGTTGCAATGGCGAAGGCCAAAATACGGCTATCGACCACTTCCTCGTGTTCAAGCCATTCGTTGACATCGTGAAGTTCGTTGAGGATGTCATTAGGGTGCTGGCCCGCTTCTCTCAAGGTTTCAGTGTAATCGTCGAGCCATTGTTGCATTGCGTCGCGCTCACTGGCACTTGATAGCTCTACCCATGTTTGCAAGAAATAAACGCTGGCTTCTCGTGTTGCGGCCATATCGTCATAATTGTCTGATGATACGGTTTGCACTGTATTGTAAATATTGGCATCCAAGGCAACTTCTAGCGGAATGTATAAATCTTCAGTACCACTAAACGCACCGCTTTGTGGGTGATAAAAACGGGGCCTTACCCGCCAGTCATCCAGCACACCAACTACGGTATACAAGACATCTTGGATATCCACTGATTGGCCAACGCTATTTTCACCGGCAAATAGCTGTTCATTCATTGATGCACTCAATACGATATCGTTAGCATGTTCGGAAGAAAAACCGCCACCAAATTTAAACGGTGCGTTGAACATCTCGAAAAAATCACCAGAGGTAGCACGCAAGGTTGAACGAAAGCGCGTTAGACTTTTACTTTCAGCAGCTCTGGGATAAGCCACACCTTGATACGACACAGACGTGCGAACTGGGACGTCAGCGTCAAGAATGGCCTTGCTGTCAGCGTAGCGCGTAATTGCAAAAGGCTGAGTATGCGGTGTACCCGCAGGCCAAGTGTTCATGCTAACGTGAAACAAACGGTCACTTTTACTTGGAATCGGATCGCTGGCCATCGTATTGATCATCGCAATGTTTGCGATAAATGCCCCCAATCCAATGGCCAAAGTCAACAATACTAACCCGTATAAAGTAGGTGAGCGGCGAATGTTAAACACACTCAATTTTAAATAATATGCAAACATGCCCTTCTCCTAACCTTGCACCGCTGCGGTTTGATTGGCCGTTGGTTCGTAAATACCGAAATCAGAAACTTGACCATCGATAATTTGTACATTGCGCTGCACGGCACGGGCTTGATCGGGGTCATGTGTCACCATGATAATGGTTGCACCTTCCTTGTTGAGATCATTGAGCAGTTCCATCACCTGTCGTGCCATCAAAGAATCCAGGTTACCGGTTGGTTCATCGGCCAGTAGTATTTTAGGCTCCCCCGCGAGCGCACGTGCGATAGCTACCCTTTGTTGCTGACCACCCGAAAGTTGACGAGGCAAATAATTGGCACGTGCCGCCAGTCCAACTTTTTCCAGTGCATGTTCAACGCGCTCTTTACGGTCTTTCGCACTAAAACCTCGATAGCGAAGCGGTAAGTCAACGTTATCAAACAAACTAAAATCAGGAATAAGGTTGTAGTTTTGAAAGATAAAGCCGATTTTCTCATTTCTCAGCTCGGACAATTCATCATCCTTTAGACCTTGAACCGACACGCCGTCCAAGTGGTAGTCTCCTTGTTGAAAGCTGTCCAACAAACCAGCGATATTCAAGAACGTCGACTTACCTGAGCCTGACGGTCCTGTAACGGCAACAAACTCTCCCTTGTTAACGTTTAAGCTAAAGTCGCGTAGTGCGTGTGTTTGAATAGTTTCAGTGCGATAGATTCGGCTGACATTGTTCATTGTTAACATCGTAATTCCTTGTCAAATTCTGTTGTAAATTAGTTGTCTAAACGAACTGCGCTGTGCTCTAGTAAGTCGGCGTAGTCGGAAATAATAATGGTGTCTTTGGCATCTAAACCGGCCAGCACTTCGATAAAGTCAACGCTTGCTGCCCCAGTTGTAATCGCGGTTTTATGCGCAACGCCGTCATCGTCTAGGCGATAGGCAGTCACGCCTGCGCCAGATTGATAAAAGGCACCGCGTTTCACCATCAGGACGTCGTCTTTACGCTCAAACTCTATGCGCGCATTTAACCGTTGATTTTGGCGCAGATTGAGTGACTCAGTGGCCGTAATACGGGCTTTGACTTGTACCTGATTGTTCAGGATTTCTGGTGATACAGACGCTATTTTGGCATCGAGTGTCTGCCCACCAATTTGAATGGTTACCGCTAGACCAATGCCCAGATCATCGGCGTAAAACTCTGGTACGTTCAGCTCGGCCTCATATTGGCTCAAATCGACAATAGTCAGTAGTGCCGCAGACGCAGTCACTTTTTCTTTTTGTTCCACCAGCCAATTACCGATAACACCGGAGAATGGGGCTCGGATGACCAACTGAGCCATGCGGCGTTCAAGCTCATCCAATACAAGACGCTGCTGTTCGACTTTACTCTGGCGATTCTGTCCTTCAAAGGCCAGTCTTTCGCGTGCCAATAAGACTTTTTCGCTGGCGTGTTTAAAGGTGAGCTCGGCCTCGAGTAAAACATCGTTGGCTTTTACCCAGTCTAACTCGCTAATCACATTTTGGTCGTAAGATTCGTCAGCTCTGGCTTTCTCTCGTTTTGCCGCATTTAACGCCACTTTCGCGTTGTCCAGTTCACGATTCAAGTCCAAGGCAACTTCTTTATCTTCAAGCTCACCTCGCTTTGCTTCAAGCTCAAGACTGGCGTATACCGCTTGTGCCTGGCGAAGCTCTGCGTGGAGTTCGGGGCTATCGATCATGGCAATGACATCGCCGTTTGAGACCGCATCACCGGGCTTAGCGGTTAACTGTACTACGCCTGGTTCGGTGCTGTAGAGTTGGGGGGCATTTGCCGCCACCAAGCGTCCGCTGACCGCCACATCGCGGATAAGATCACCTTTAAACACCGCCGATACTTGTACGGTCGTGCCATCTACGTTTGGTACACCGTTAAACCACAAGGATAACGTTGGTAAAGAATAAAAAGTGAGCAGCGCCCCTGCAGTGATGGCGCCGAGCCACAGTGGCCATTTTCGTTTTTTAGATGGCCCTGTGATGACCTCGTCTTGTCCTTGCGTTCCTTCAATCATGGAGATGATGTCCTGTTGACTAACCTATAGTTTGAAGTGTGCACGGCCTGTGCCAAGTCAAAAATAAAGTATAAATTACTGATATTTATACATTATTTAAACTTAATCAAATAAAGAAGTGTCCGATCGGACACATGTCCATGTCCGTTTGTGTCCGCGTACCATTCGACGGACACAGCGGGCACGCTAGAACAAACTGACACAGAAAAAGTAAGCCTCGACGACACTTGGGGTAGTAGATCATATCCTTGCTCTACTCGGCAGTGTACGGAAAACCACTCAAGTAGTCTTGCATCCGCCACTGAGTGGACGCTTACCACTTTTTGAAATCCACGGCCGTAATATAAAAGGTCTCGCGGCGAAACGAATGCCCACCTGATTGTCCGTATAAAGTTGGTGAATGGCTTTGACGTCTGTTTCACTTGACATTTTAATGAAACGATTGTTTCATAGACACTATCCCACAGTATGAGAGTTAACATGGCAATAGATCTGGTTGAAAGCCCATTTATCAACACTGAGAGTAATACATCAACGCAATGTGCGTCCGATGGTGTGCTGACGGGTCTATCTGTAGCGGTGAAAGACCTCTTTCATATAGCAGGGATCCCGACTACGGCAGGAAACCCCGACTGGTTAACCACTCACGATACGCCTAAATCGACCAACAGTGCTGTTCAAGCTTTGCTCAATGCAGGCGCATCTTATCGCGGCAAAACGATAACTGATGAATTGGCATATAGCCTTAACGGTCAAAACATTCACTATGGTACGCCCAAAAACCCGCTTACCCCAGACAGATTGCCGGGAGGCTCGTCTAGTGGTTCAGCTGTGGCGGTGTCGGCCGGTTTGGCCGATATTGGTTTAGGCACTGACACTGGCGGGTCTATTCGTGTCCCGTCTAGTTACAATGGTTTATTTGGGATCAGGCCAACGCACAACGCGATATCCTGTGACAACATGGTACCGCTAGCGCCCTCTTTTGATACTGTCGGTTGGATGACAACGTCTTTGACCGTGTTGAAAGCTGTGGCTGACGTTCTGTTGCCTCCTTGTGCGAGTCAGGAAAGAGCGGTTCGTATCGGTGCTGCTCAAACGTTGATCAATCATGTTGAGCATGGCAAACAAATAAACCAGTGGTTAGCTGACACTGCAATGAGTAATGTCGCGGTCGATATTGACTTAAACGCACTCGGCACCGCAAATGCCTTTCGCGTACTACAAGGGGCAGAAATTTGGGCACAACATGGTGATTGGTTAACGAATAACAGCACTACCATCGCCAGCGATATCAAAGTCAGGTTCGACTGGTGTGCGACTATCAGCCAAGAAGATATTGCTCAAGCGCGCCAAGACCAGCAAACGGTTATTGATTACATGGCCACACTGTTCGAAGATGTGGATGTGCTCGTTTTGCCCACAACCCCCGGTTTATCGCCTTTGCTATCCACTGAGGCAGACCAACTCGCAGATTATCGAAATCAATTATTGAGCATGACGGCCCTTGCTGGATTATGTGGTTTACCACAATTGCATCTACCCTTATTTACCCTAAATGGCGCACCTTGCGGTGTATCACTGCTTGGTCCTAAAGGCAGCGATCACACATTGATATCTGTCGCCACACGAATACTGGACAATAATAATGACAAATAAACACATTGCATTCACTGCACCCCACTATGCGGCATCGCAAGTGGGCCAAAGCATTTTAGAAAAAGGCGGTACCGCAATCGAAGCGATGGTCGCCGCCGCCGCGTCTATAGCTGTCGAATACCCTCATATGAATGGCCTGGGCGGTGACGGATTTTGGTTAATCAGCGAACCGGGGAAAGCGCCCATCGCGATTGATGCATGTGGTGTCGCCGCTGCCAATGCCAATCTTGACTTTTTTGACGGACAAGACGCCATTCCCAGTCGGGGTGGAAAAGCAGCCGTTACCATGGCAGGCGCTGTTAAAGGTTGGCAAAAAGCCCTAGAGATCAGTCATGAATGGCAAGCAGGATTACCGCTATCTGCCTTATTAGACACAGCGATTAGTCAAGCTGAATGGGGCATTGAGGTTACCCAAAGCCTGTCGGATGCCAGCTTCAAAACCTTTGATGATCTCGCCAACGACCCCAATTTTGACCAATTTTTAATTAAAGGCAAAGCGCTGAAAAAAGGTAAAATCATCAAGTTGACACAGCTTGCTGATACCTTAAAACAACTCACCGAGCGTGGCTTAGAGGACTTCTACACGGGTGAAATTGCAGAAAAACTCGCAGCTGATTTACGCGCTGCAGGTTCGCCCATTACTCTGCAAGATTTTCACGATTATCGTGCGGAGATTGTCACCCCACTTAGTGTAGAAACAAGTAAGGGTAAATTGTTTAACTTGCCTGCGCCGACTCAGGGTGTGGCGTCGCTTCTGATACTTGCGTTGTACGATAAGGTTTATCAACAAGGCAAAAGTGATGCCGACATGGTGCATCTGTTAATTGAGTGTACTAAGCAAGCGTTTATTGCCAGAAATCAATATGTCACTGATCCGTCGCGACTAACCGTCGATTTGCAGTCTTTACTGAATGAAGAAAACCTTGCCGAAATGGCAAGCAAAATCGATCTAGATAACGCTTTGCCTTGGCCGCACGAAGCGAAACACGGCGATACAATTTGGATGGGCGCCTGTGACAGCGAAGGCCGTATGGTGAGCTATATTCAAAGCCTGTATTGGGAGTTTGGCAGCGGGATTGTCAGCCCATCTACGGGAATCGTGTGGAATAACCGTGGCACCTCATTCACATTGAAACCAGGCGATTTACAACAGCTTGCTCCCGGGATGAAACCGTTTCACACGCTCAATCCTGCCTATGCTGAGCTCAACGATGGGCGACGAATCAGTTACGGTACGATGGGAGGCGAAGGTCAGCCTCAGACTCAAGCCGCTATATTCAGTCGTCATTTCTATCATGGCCAACCATTAGACAAATCAGTGGCATTGGGGCGTTGGTTGCTGGGACGTACATGGGGCGATCAATCCCACAACTTAAAAGTAGAACAAGACTTAGCCGATTACGTCGGTGAAGAATTGGTTTCTCGAGGCCACGATATGGTCATCGTTGATGCGTGCACCGAATTAATGGGACACGCCGGCGCCATTGTACTTGATACCGATGGCGTCACCGACGCAGCGACCGATCCTCGTAGTGATGGTAAAGCATTTAGCACACCTTTTGATTCTGAAGTTCAAGGTAAGTAAATCATGGCATTCCTTTTAGATAATATCCCAACTATCGCAGCGTTAATTGGAACCGGCGTATTCGCTGGTTTGCTCGCCGGTTTGTTGGGCGTCGGCGGCGGTATCGTTATCGTTCCTGTGTTGTATTTTTTGTTTCAAGCGTTCGGGGTGTCCGCAGAATCGGCCATGGTAGTGGCCACGGCTACATCACTCGCAACAATCGTTCCTACCTCTATCAGTTCTATCCGAGCACACAAAGCTAAAGGCAATGTAGATGTCGCCCTACTAAAAATCTGGGGGCCCTTTATTTTGTTGGGCGTGTTAGTTGGCAGTTGGTTAGTCACCCAAGTTAATGGTGATTGGTTGACCATGTTGTTTGGTGTAATCGCAACGCTCTCAGCCATCAACATGCTGCTCGGTGGCAAAAAAGCCCTATTCCAAAGTTTGCCCTCAAGAGCAGGTCAATCAGTAATGGGAACAAGTGTGGGGTTGTTTAGCTCGCTAGTCGGTATTGGTGGCGGCACGCTCACCGTCCCTATGCTAACGTTTTGCAACTACCCCGCTCACAAAGCGGTAGGTACCGCTGCGGCAGTGGGATTACTGATATCTCTGCCCGCCGCGATTACCATGCTTATCGTTGGTACCACCCCCGCCGACGCACCGTTTGGCACGTTTGGCTTAGTCAATTTTGTGGGTTTCGTTTGTATTGTCCCACTCACTGTTTTGTTTGCACCTATCGGTGCGTCGTTAGCCGCCAAACTCGATGCGGCGAAATTGAAAAAGGTGTTCGCCGTTGTCTTGATGATTACGGGTGTACGCATGCTAGCCCAGTTGTTTATGTAGGAATATCGCAATGAAAGTACTTTCTCCACCGCCGCGTTTATTGATGGGTCCTGGGCCAATCAACTGTTATCCACGTGTTTTGTCCGCGATGTCAACTCAGCTAGTTGGGCAATATGACCCAGTGATGACCGGCTATATGAACGAAACGATGACCCTTTATCGCGATGTATTTCGCACCCAGAATCAACAAACGTTGCTCATCGACGGCACGTCTCGTGCGGGTATCGAAGCTGTACTGGTGTCGGTCCTTGAGCCGGGCGATAAAGTACTGGTACCGGTATTCGGTCGTTTTGGTCATTTGCTTACGGAAATCGCCGAGCGTTGCGACGCAGAAGTTCACACTATTGAAGTACCATGGGGCGAAGTATTCCAACCAGAGCAAATTGAGGAAGCCATCAAGCGGGTCAAACCTAAATTACTCGCCTGTGTGCAAGGTGACACGTCAACAACTATGTTGCAGCCATTAGAAGCGCTTGGGGCAATCTGTCGTGAACACGATGTGCTGTTTTACAGTGACGCCACAGCGTCCATTGGCGGTAATCCTTTCGAGACAGATCTATGGCAACTTGACGCAGTGTCAGTCGGACTACAAAAGTGTCTTGGCGGGCCCTCTGGTAGTGCGCCTGTTACCTTGAGTGACCGATATGTAGACGTCGTAAACAAGCGCCGCCATGTCGAAGCTGGAATTCGCAGTGAACATCACCAAGATGGTCAATCATCGCGGATTCGCTCGAATTATTTTGACTTGCCGATGATCATGGATTATTGGGGAGAGGAACGCTTAAACCACCACACTGAAGCTGCTTCAATGTTGTATTGCGCAAGAGAATGTGCGATTAACCTGCTTGAAGAGGGTATTGACGAAACGATTGCACGCCACAAACTTGCGGGCGATGCAATGTTAGCAGGCGTTCAAGCTCTGAATCTTCAACCCTTTGGTGACTTGAAGCACAAAATGAACAACGTTGTTGGTGTTTACATTCCCGATGCTGTTGAAGGTGAAGCCATTCGTCACCAAATGCTTCATGACTTTAATATTGAAATTGGTACCAGCTTTGGTCCACTTCAAGGCAAAATATGGCGTATCGGCACAATGGGTTATAACGCCCGTCCTGACGCGGTATACAATACATTGCAATCGCTCGAAACGGTATTGCGCCGTGCAGGTCATAAACTTGCTCCAGGTGAAGGTGTTGACGCGGCATTTGATGTCTACGGTGCTGCAGCTAAATGAGTGATTTTACCTCTTTAGCACAAGAAGTGATGGACCGCTGCGACCAATTAGGCAGCGTAAGCCAACATCCAAATCACGTTGATCGCCGCTATCTGACCAAAGAACACAAAGCGGCCAATGCGTTGGTCGCGTCTTGGATGGAAGAAGCCGGCATGCGCACCTGGCAAGACGGCGGCGGTAACTTGTGGGGGCGCTACGAAAGTGCGGATGTAAACGCGAAAACACTGCTTATTGGCTCTCACCTCGACACCGTACCAAACGGCGGTAAATACGATGGTATGTTGGGTGTTGTCGCACCCATTGCCATGATCAAGCATTTTAAACAAACCAAAACGCAGTTCCCGTTTCATATCGACATCGTCGGATTTGGCGATGAAGAAGGCACGCGATTTGGTTCAACCCTACTAGGTAGCCGAGCGCTCGTCGGCAATTGGCCAAAGGAGTGGGCAGATCTTGAAGATGCCGACGGCATTACTTTGCGTCAGGCATTAACACAGTTTGGTCTTGCATTTGAGTTGGTCAATGACAGCAAAATTGATCCTAATACACTTCACGGCTACGTCGAACTTCACATCGAACAAGGGCCAGTTTTAGAACAACACAATCTTGCCGTTGGTGTTGTCAGTGCTATCGCAGGCGCTCGGCGATTTAATTTTCATGTCACCGGTTTTGCAGGCCATGCTGGCACCGTGCCTATGGGCTTGCGACAAGACGCTCTAGCGGCCACCAGTGAAATGGTGTTGGCTGTCGAACAGATTGCGACATCACAAGGTATTGTTGCAACGGTTGGCAAAATTGAGAATCGCCCGAACGGCGTAAATGTCATTTCTGGCAATACGCAATTTAGTCTTGATATTCGAAGCGATTCTGATGCCCTGCGAGACAACACGCTGGAACGCATTCTGCAGGCTTTTAGTGACATCGCTGCCAAACGCGGTGTATCTGTGAGTCACGAACAAACTCACAGCGCACCGGCGGTGGTCTGCTCACAGCAACTTCAAGCTCAGCTCACTCAGGCGGTTAAGGCTGAACAGGGTGAGTCATTGACGCTATTGTCCGGTGCTGGCCATGATGCGATGGCAATTGCCGATTTGTGTCCGGTTGCAATGTTGTTTACTCGATGTGATCGAGGAATAAGCCACCACCCTGCCGAGTCGATAACCGTCGGTGATGTCGAGATGAGCATACGCACTCTGCATGCATTCGTTAGAGATTTTGAACCCATTTTATAGGTCCACGTACACCATGTTAATTAAACGCATTTACAATGACGACGAAGGTAAAAGCCATTTTGGTGAGGTTGATATCCCCTTGGCCGATGGCGGTCCGATCGGCCTTTTATCCGAGAAGTTTCCCGCAGGATCGGTTATTTTTCGCGAAACGCCGGCCGATTATGATTTTAAATGGCACCCGGCGCCGGCACGCCAGCTGTTATTTATTTTAAAAGGCCGTGCAGAATTTAAAGTATCGTCTGGCGAACGTCACGTTTTTGGAGCCGGTGACGTGTTGCTTCTCGAAGATACTGAAGGCGAAGGCCATTGCAGTAAGGCATTGTACAACGAGGTGCGCCATTCTATCTTCGTGACCCTCCCCGAAGGTTTAGTAACAAACAGCTAAATAACGGCTCAACGTGACTTTTCAATCTAGATGGCAAGGCATGGCGGCGAAACAGTGCTCAGGCCTCACAACCCATAGAAATTGATTTAACACGTTACCCCCGAAACAGTGTGCGACATTCGCGCACTGTCGCCTTCCTTACTTGCACTAAAACTGTGCATTCCACCATCATTCCTTACTCAACCCTGACGACATCACGGACTAGACATACGCCACCTTTTTAACACAAGGTCGCTCAGCGAGAGTATTTGAGCTAGAAGTCCAAGCACTTTCATGAACCTCTAGTGGC
>CAWUJV010000076.1:0-20195 GCA_963922845.1 uncultured Alteromonas sp. | reverse complement strand
ACCAATTTACTTACATTAATAAAAGACAGGTGGCGGTAATATGGTGGTTCGATTGATGATTAATTGGATGGGTTATAGATTTTTGCGCAAATGCCGATAATATAAAACAATCTAGAGTATTTGATTGTGTTTCGGCTACAGTAAAAGTGACACAGGTCATAGATCAAAATGAGGAATAAGGCGTGGATTTAGGAACCGTCATAGGAATGTTGGGCGCAATAGGATTTGTGGTCATGTCTATGCTGATGAGTGGTGAGTTGGGCATGTTCATCAACATACCATCAGTACTCATCGTTTTCGGTGGTAGTTTGTTCGTAGTACTTTCTCAATATACCTTGGGGCAATTTTTTGGTGCAGGAAAAATTGCTGGCAAGGCGTTTATGTTTAAAATTGACACTCCCGAAGCCTTGATTGAAAAAATAGTTGAAATGGCTGATGCTGCTCGTAAAGGCGGCTTTTTGGCGTTGGAAGAGGCTGAAATCGATAACGCTTTTATGCAAAAGGGTGTTGATATGTTGGTTGATGGACACGATGTGGATGTCGTGCGCGAGACCATGGCCAAAGATATCTCGATGACGACACAACGTCATGAATTCGGCGCGACTATATTCAAAAATATGGGGGATGTGGCGCCTGCCATGGGGATGATTGGTACCCTTATCGGTTTGGTTGCTATGTTGTCTAACATGGATGACCCGAAAGCCATTGGTCCTGCGATGGCCGTCGCACTATTGACCACATTGTACGGAGCATTCTTTGCCAACGTTGTGTGCTTGCCGATGGCAATCAAACTCAACAACCGTTCAGAAGAAGAAAAAATCAACCAGTCTCTGGTATTAGACGGTATTGTGGGTATTGCAGATGGACAAAACCCGCGAGTCATTGAAGGTATACTGAAAAATTACTTGGCCGAGAGCAAACGCGGCGCTACAGGTGAGGAAGAGTAGGTATGGAAGACGAATGCCCCAAATGCCCCCCCGAAGGCTTACCAGCCTGGATGGGGACCTTTGCCGATTTGATGTCACTGCTGATGTGTTTCTTCGTTCTGTTGCTTGCTTTTTCGGAAATGGATGTACTCAAGTTCAAACAGATCGCGGGTTCGATGAAGTTTGCTTTTGGTGTGCAAAACAAAATAGAAGTAAAAGATATTCCTAAAGGCACCAGTGTCATTGCAATGGAATTTCGACCGGGCAGACCTGACCCTACGCCAATTGAAACGATCCAGCAACAAACCATCGAAATGACCCAGCAAATGCTGGAGTTTCAGGCGGGTGATGAAGACTCCGCTGGTGGTCGTCAAAAGCAGCGTGGGACGCAGCGCGGTGGTCAAGCCCAGCAGACAGCAACGGATCAATCCAGTGCCGCAGAGGCCAGCGCCGATCAAACTGAAACCGCTGAGCTAATGAAAAAAGTGGCGCAACAACTGCAAAAGCAAATTCTGGATGGGTCGATAGAGATGGAATCTCTGGGACAACAAATTACGATTCGAATTCAAGAGAACGGGTCGTTCTCTGCCGGATCGGCATTTTTACAACCCCAGTTTAAACCCATTTTGCGAACTATTGGTGAGTTACTCGCTGACGTGCCTGGCGAAGTAGAAGTATCGGGCCATAGTGATAATCAGCAGATATCCAATGAGTTATATCGTTCTAATTGGGACTTGTCGGCGCAACGGGCGGTTGCCGTTGCGGAAGAACTTAGACGAGCGCCTGGATTCGACGAAAACCGCATGCTAGTGGTTGGGAAGGCGTCGACAGTGCCTTTGGTCGACGAGGCGAGTACACCAGCTGAACGGGCTCGAAATCGCCGAGTAGAAATCAATATCAATCAAGGCAAGCCTATATTCTCTAAACCTATATCTGTGGTCGACGGACAAGCATCGCCGCAATAAGAAAAGCCCGGTAACGATCCGGGCTTTTTTATTTGCGTGGCAAGGTGTCGCTTAGCGAGATAACGGGCTTGTATATTGGGGTTTACTGAGGACCAGTTGTACCGTACTAATGGTTCTCTCTAGGAAACCACCTTCGCAATACTTTAGGTAGTACTCCCACATTCTCATGAAACGGTCGTCATAGCCATCGGCCAGTAGTTTGTCTTCGCTTTTCGAAAACGCGATAAACCAATCTTTTAGCGTTTTAGCGTAATCCAAACCAATATCGTGCAAGTCGCGAATCATCAAATCACTGTATTTTTTAAGATGCGCGTTGATTTCATATTGCGAGGGCAGAAAGCCACCAGGAAAAATATATTTCTGAATGAAGTCAACATTGTTGGCGTAACTGTCGTATCGACGGTCATCAATGGTAATAGACTGGAGCAGCATCAAACCATTATCTTTGAGAAGGGATGCGCACTTGGTAAAAAAATTGCCCAAATACCGTTTACCCACCGCTTCAATCATTTCTATTGAAACCAATTTGTCGTATTTGCCATCGAGCAATCGGTAGTCTCTTTTCAACAATGTGATCTGGTTGCCTAGTTGTTCTCGCTCTACCCAAGCTTCGGCGTATGCGTACTGCTCTTCCGATATCGTCGTAGTCGTAACCTTACAACCGTAATGCTTCGCCGCATACACTGCGAGTCCTCCCCAGCCCGTGCCAATTTCAAGTAGATGGTCTTCTGGCGAGAGTTGCAGCTTGTCGCATATCGTTTTCAGTTTGTGATGTTGTGCGCCCTCTAAGGACGTGTTTGGGTCTGGGTAAATTGCCGACGAATACATCATGGTGTTATCTAGAAAGCGCGTGTAGAGTTTGTTACCCAAGTCGTAATGCGCTTCGATATTCTTCTTTGCTTGAGATTGTGTGTTGCGATTGAGCCAGTGTTGTATCTTCCAGATTGGCATAGACAGCCACTTGAACTTGTTTTCCCATGCATCTAGCGTCGGCAGATTGCGCGCAAATATTTGGATGACCTGTGTTAAATCAGGGCTAGTCCACATGCCGTCCATGTAACTCTCACCTGCCGCAACGCTACCACCAAGCAGTAGCTTGCGATAAGCGAGCGGATCAATGATATGTACTTCGGCTTTTAAGTCAGAGGTGTTATCACCACTGATGAGTATAGTTTCATTGTTCTCTTTTACTGTGATGTGGCCATGTGGTAACTCACCAAGTACTTTGAGAAATGCGGTTTTGCAAAACCTATCGATGATTGACGCGGTAGGTTTAGCTGATATGAGAGTTTCTTCGCCGTAAGACATTACTTTTGTTCCTGATGACTGTTTGCGGGATGCGCGTATATTGGCGTCCTCTTTAACCAAAGCTTTAACGCTTGCCAATAAATTCCCCAGACGGTTTTCAGTGTCATACTAGGGATTGCTATGAGTACGTTTCTTAATGAAACAGAGTTCAATGGGGTTTTCTTCATTTGCATCGACGCTGTGAAATGCTTGGATGATTTGTGACACTCAAGTGCCAAATTCAACTGCTCGCCGGGTACTGCCACCTTCCACTTGTACACCATATCAAGTGGGTTGAATGGCGAAACATGAAATACTTTCTGAGCATCCTCTTGCTTACTTAAATCAACCAAGTAATGGTGCCTTTCGTTCCACGGTGTGTTGCTAACTTCGGCCAGCATGTGCGTAAAACGTTGACTGGCGTCGCGTAAAAAATAGAAATTGACGGGACTGAAATACAAGCCAAAGGTACGTGCTTGCCCCAACATGAATACGTCGCCGTCCATTGACACACCTGCCAATGCCGACATTTTGCGTTTAACCGCAGTTTCCAGTGGTTCGTTGGGATCGCCTAAATAGTCGGAGCGTTTGTACCTAACTGGTGCAAACGAGGCGTTACTGAACCCTTTTACTTCATTGTGAAGGTGATTGATTTCATCCAGCTTTAACCACAATAAGTAGATATCATACGCAAATCGATGTTGAGTGGGTTCAAACCTTTGATGGGTTAACTCTCCCCGATAAATCGCACTTTCAATCATAGCTTCACCCCAAATCGACGACATACGTCCAATGCACTTTTCACGCCATCTTCGTGAAATCCGTTGTACCAGTAAGCGCCGCAAAAATGCAGGTTATCTTTGCCGCATATTGATGTCCGCTTGGACTGAGCTGCGACCATGTTGTCGCTGTACTGGGGGTGAGCATACTGGTAACGACCGAGTATTTTTTCTGGGTCGATTGCATCTGTATTGTTGAGGGTGACGCAGAAGGTTACGTCAGCATCTATACACTGCAAAATGTTCATATCGTATGTTAATGATGCCGGCGCCGAGGCTTGCCCTGGATTATCACTGAGTAAATAGTTCCAGCTCGCCCAAGCCAATTTTCGCCGTGGTAATTGACTGGTGTCGGTATGCATCACGACATCGTTTTCGGCGTAGGGAATATTGCCAAGTATATCGATATGGTCTTGAGTAGGGGAATCCAGCATTCGTAGTGCTTGATCACTGTGACAAGCAAATATTACATGGTCAAAGTTGTGTACATTGTCATTCGCTACTACCACATCGATTGTTCCGTCATCTCGTTTGCGAACCGTTTTGACTGGCGTGCTGAGCTTTATGTCTTTTTCGAAGCCCTTTATCAGCGGTGCTATGTATTCTCTCGAACCACCGATTAGGGTATACCACTGAGGGCGGTCGTTGATGTTGAGCAGGCCGTGATTGTGGAAAAATTGGAGAAAAAACTTGAGTGGAAACTGTTTTGTTTGTTCCACACTCGCAGACCATATGGCTGCACACATAGGTAGAATATAGAAATTGGCAAAGTCATCGCTTAGTTTATTTTCTTGAATAAAACCCAACAGGGTTTTCCCCTCCGTCGGCTGGCCATTGTCAATTGCCGCTTTACACAATTTATTGAACTTTAAAATGTCTCTGACAATCCGCCAAAAACGAGGGCGTAAAAGATTTCGCCGCTGGGCGAACAGCGTATTAAGGTTGTTGCCATTGTATTCGATGTTGTGTTTGTCTGAGGTAACGGAAAAGCTCATTTCCGTCGGTTGGCGTTGCACGCCAAGTTTGTCCATCAACTTGATGAAGTTTGGATACGTCCAATCATTAAACACGATAAACCCTGTATCGATAGCGAAGGCCTCACCATTGATCTCTACATCCTTGGTTGCAGTGTGACCGCCTATATAATCGTTCGCTTCGAATACCGTTATGTCGTGATCGGTGTGCAGTAAGTGCGCACTTGTTAAACCGGAAATGCCTGTTCCTATGATGGCGATACGTTGCTTCATTTGCTATTGCGTTCCTTGAGCGCTGCGAGTGACTTTAGGCGCATCTTGTATGCCAACTGTCGTTTTATAGCAGCGGGTAGAATATTGAAAAATCTGAGAATTAGCCCAAAGACAGTGGGGAAATAGATCGACGACTTGCCTTTGATAACGGTGTTTAACATGGATTCAGCAGCTTGCTCTGACGTGATAATCATTGGCATGTCGAAATCGTTTTTATCAGTGAGGGGCGTTTTGACAAAGCCAGGTGATACGGTTTGCACGCTGACGCCTTTATCAAGAAGATCGACTTCGAGGCTTTTGGTGAAATAATGCAGGGCTGCTTTACTTGCACCATAAGCCTGAGAGCGGGTAAACGGAAGAAAGCGCGCCATACTGTCGACGATGACCACTTGATTGCCTGCTTTCAGATTTGGGAGCAACCCTGCTACTGAATTGACGACGCCGAAAAAGTTTGGCGCAAACACCCTCTGAAACATTGCAGGCTCAAAGGCATCAACATCTACGTATTCGCATGTGCCTGCGTTAAGAACATAAATGTCAGCTGATACGTCAGCAAGCGCCGCAATTGTCTGTTGTTCATCTGTCACATCGAAAGCCAAGCCACGGATGTTGTCTTGCTGACTCATGTCGTCTAAGACGGTTTGATTTCGACCACATGCAATGACTTTGTGCCCGCTAGACGCGGCGTGTTTTGCAAATGCTTGACCGATACCCGATGTCGCGCCAGTCACCACGATTGTCTTCATGCTCCGAGCCTCTGTTTAATTTTCTTCACCAACCAACCGACGACGGGGACGTGTTCGTATACCATCTGGCCAAGGTCATAGTAGTCTCTGTGATAAACGATTAAATCGTCTGTAATCTTCAGCTGAGTAATACCATCGAGCTTTATATGCCTTGACTGCCCATCAAGTACTAGGTCCATGGTCCAGGTTACGACGTAGTCAATGTTTTCGGTGTTACTCTCACACGAGATAACATTGTGTATGGCGAAGTCACATTGCTTTGCTGAAACCAACAACTTTTCGAAATACTGCTCAACTGACCTCAATCCTGTGTGGGTTGCGACAGGGTCTTCAAACACTATGTTTTGAGCGTAAATTTTACCGAGGTCGCTTATGTCGAATGCGACCAAATCTCGGTATAAGTGACAAAATTTATCGATAACGGTCATATCAAGGCTTTTGAAAAACTGAATACAACCAATACCCTAGTGTAGTTTAAAAAGATCATAAATAAATGGATTGTCATTTATAAATATCTAATTTAGTTCGACTAATGGAAATTTGTGGCCGTGAGATCCAATACATGTCCAGTCGCGTAGTTATTGCATGATTAGTTAATGTGTAAGTGAGATGAAAGCAGTTAATCGACCATTGTTCCCATTATCCGCCCACCTGTTACCGGGCGGCCGGATGGCGTTGAGAATATTTGAACCCAGATACACGCGGATGGTGAAGGAAGCGTGCTCTCAAGGTCAAGGTTTCGTGTTGTGTATGCTCGATGCCAAAGGCGACAAGGAGAAAAACGAGCACATTTACGCAAGAGGAACATACGCTGAGGTTATCGATTTTACAACGCTAGAAGACGGTTTGTTGGGTATTACTGTCGCAGGTTTATATGGTGTCTCTATCGATAATATCACGACTGAGCAAGATGGATTGAGGGTGGGTGATTGTACTCCTGTGGACCCATGGGATTGTAGCATCAGCGCAGAAGACATTGCGCCGATGACGGACAAACTAACAGAGGTCTTTGATTTGTACCCAGAGATTGCATCGCTGTACGACCGACCCTCGTTTTCAGATCCCATTTGGGTGTTAAACCGGTGGCTCGAACTATTGCCTGTTGACGCTGACACCAAACAAGAATTTTTGAGTCAAACAGATTGCCGAAAAGTGCTAAACTATTTAACAGAGCTGGTTCGTTAGTTTTGATCTTTATTCTGCTCGGTGGCGTACCAATTAATAACGTCTACTAATACGAGCAAGAGCATGTTAGTTGGAATCCCTTTGGAACAAAATACAAAGACGACAAAACCGATTGAATGCGCAGAAGAAATGTCTGGGTATCTGGTCGAGGTTGCGGATAAACGCTGCAAGCCGTCTTTCGCGAAAGTCTTTAATTTCTTTGCCCCTCGGTTGCGTTCTTACGCGCTGAAGCAGATGGGCAATGAGGCACTGGCTATGGAGTTAGTGCAAGACACAATGTCTAATGTATGGCAGAAAGCACATTTATTTGATGCTCAAAAAGGTTCGCCTTCCACTTGGATTTTTACCATTGCCAGAAACATCCGTTTCGACATGTTGAGAAAGCTTAACAACCGAAAGGAAGATGTGTGCTCAGATGATTTGTGGCCGGTGTTGTGTGAACAAACTCCCGATAGTAACGAGGTAGCACTAGATGAGCAGATCACGCTAGAGCAAATCGGTTACTTGTTTGAAAAGTTACCGGCGAAACAGAAGGCGGTAATCGAAGCGATATACATAGATGGAAAGTCACAACAAGAAGTTGCTGATGAGTTTTGTATTCCATTAGGTACCGTGAAGTCGAGAGCGAGGCTTGCTCTTCAACGGTTAAAAGGCATGTTAGACGACCATGATTAATTTACATCCCACTCCATATCAATTAGAAGCGTTTGCGCAAGGTATATTGCCTCCATCGGAAGCGCTTATTGTTTCAGCTCATTGCGATATGTGTTCTCAGTGCCAGCAAGTCGTCGCGAATCACAACGAGTTGTTAGCGAAAAATGCGTTGTCTGAGACATCTGAGTTGGGCGCTGAGTTTGATGACATGTTGGCAAATATTATTCACCTGCCGCAAGCGAAACCCCAAATTACACGTGAACGCAAGCGGTCTATTGAATTAGATGGTAAATCGTTCGAATTACCCCGAGCGCTACAACGTTATGCGGATAAAACAGGAAGCTGGTCGAAGCTGGTTGGAAAGCTGTGGCAAGCACCTGTTGATTTAGGCGACATGGGCGTGGCTAATTTCATTTACATGGAAAAAGGTGGCAGTGTGCCTGAACACACTCACCGCGGTACCGAGCATACACTTGTCATAAATGGTGAATTTAGCGATGGTATCAACGACTATGATACTGGCGACTTGATTTTTATGGATGGTCAGCACGTACACGCTCCACACTCGCATGCTGATGAGGGATGTTTGGTATTTACTATTGTCGACCAACCCCTTCATTTTACGTCGGGTCTTGCAAGATTACTCAATCCCTTTAGTCATTTGTTTTTTCGATAAAAAAAGCCGCTTTACGCGGCTTTTTTTATATCTGTTAGCTGATGAATTCACTGTTGGGGTAGTTCAGCTTTAATGTCTTCATCGCATTCTGTTTTAAGTCATTGAGTTCTAGAATGTCGTAGCAGGTTACCATGATTTCCAACGCCTGTTGTACTTTGTCGGAATCGGGGTAGTGTTCGACAACATATCTGCCGCGATTCGCCGCGGCGACATAGGCCTCTCGTCTCATATAAAAGCGAGCGATAGCAATCTCGTAGCTTGCCAACCGATCTTTGATGAATAACATGCGCTTTCGCGCATCAGTGGCATACTTACTATTTGGGTAAGCTTCGATTAATCGGCGGAAATCCTCAAATGCTTCTCTGGATTTACTTGGGTCGCGATCGGTTCTGTCGATGTTCAATATGTCCTGAAACAGATTACTATCTGATTCCATATTGGTAAGCCCACGCATGTAGTATGCGTAGTCGACATCAGAGTGGTTTGGGTTGAGTCGAATAAAGCGATCAATCGTCGCAAGGGTTTGGTCTGTTTTGCCTGACTTATAGTAACTATAGATGAGGTCAAGTTGAACTTGATGAGACAGAGGACCAAATGGATAACGTGAGTCCAAGCTGCTTAATATCTGAGATGCGCCGCTAAAGTTTCCACTTCGAAGGGCATCTTGTGCACTGCTATATAATTGCTCTGCACCCGTTTGTGCGAGTTGTTCTTCTACATTCTCCGATGAACTACAACCTGTAAGTCCAACGATGACACCAAGAACTGCAGGCATCATTAATTTCGAAAATTTCATAATTGTTCTTTTATCCTGACCTTGCGAGCGTCACTGTCTAGCGACGTTTTCGCCATTCTAACGTACTCAATAACAATAAGACCACAGAAATGTCTCATTCAATAACGTTTAACCTCTCATTCCTTGTTATACTAGCGCTTTTAGCCTTTTGAAGTAACTATGAGTCAAACTGAAAACAGCGTGAATTTGGAAGCCGTTACCGATTCTCAACACTTCGGTAAACGTTTAGATCAGGTTTTAGCTGATTTGTTCCCTGAATATTCGCGTTCTAAGTTAAAAGAGTGGATCCTGGAAGGGTGTGTCACTGTTGATGGTGCAGTTTGCACCGTTGCTCGCCAGAAAATGGTTGGGGAAGAACACATCGAAGTTAATGCAACAATCGTCGTACAGATATCTAGTCAACCCCAGGATATTGAGCTTGATATTGTGTTCGAGGACGAGCACGTACTTGTGATTAATAAACCTGCTGATTTGGTGGTGCACCCGGGAGCAGGCAATCACGATGGAACGGTTTTAAACGCGTTGCTTGCTCACGTACCAAACATTGATACCGTGCCCCGAGCAGGTATTGTGCATCGCCTAGACAAAGATACGACTGGTTTGATGGTCGTGGCAAAAACTCTCACCGCGCAAACACACCTTGTCGATCAGCTCCAGCAACGCACGATGAGCAGAGAATATGAGGCGTTAGTCACAGGAACTATGGTTGCGGGTGGCATTGTCGATGAGCCGATTGGTCGCCATGCGACCAAGCGCACACATATGGCGGTGCGTGAACTAGGCAAGCCAGCTGTGACACACTATCGAGTGATAGAAAAATTTCGTGCCCATACCCATTTACGCTTGAAGCTAGAAACTGGACGCACGCATCAGATACGTGTGCACATGGCGCATATAAAACATCCTTTGGTTGGTGATCCAGTATACGCGGGTAGAAATCGTTTGCCTAAAGGGGCAACGCCAGCGTGCGTAGACGTTTTAAAAGCATTCCGTCGACAAGCGCTACATGCGGCTCAACTATCATTTTATCACCCTGAAACTGAAGAATGGATGACGTTCAAAGCGCCTTTGCCTCAGGATATGGTTACGCTCATTGATATCGTGCGTGAAGACTCGGCGCTTCACCAGCAACCCGACGAGTATTAATGCGTTTAATTAAGCCCAATTGGCAAGCTCCGTCTTATGTATCGGCTTTCTGCACGACCCGTGAAGGCGGCTTCAGTGTCGGTGAGTACCGCGGTTTAAATGTCGGTGCTCACGTGGGGGACGACCTAGACATAGTTCAGAAAAACCGTGCGCTACTACCTAATGCGTCTAAAATTGCCTGGCTTAATCAAACCCACAGCAATTGTGTTATTAGATTGGAACAATCGAATAAACGGGAAGGCGACGCGGCCATCGCCTCCACACCGAAATGGCACTGTGCTGTGATGACGGCAGATTGTGTTCCGATTTTGCTATTTAGTCGCTCGCGACAAGAAGTCGCAGCGATTCATGCAGGTTGGAAAGGGCTGATTAATGGCATCATCAAAAATACGCTAGGTTCAATGAACAGCGAACCTGACGAACTCGTTGCTTGGATTGGGCCAGCTATTAGCGCTAACTGTTATGAAGTTAATAGTGAATTAGCCGCGCGTTTTTCTCAGTACACTGGCGCGGTTTCAAATCTCAATGAAGAACAAAACCGCGCACATGTTAACCTCCCATTAATTGCACAGTGTCAATTAGCCGGGTTTGGTGTAGGTTCCATTTCTCAGTCGAATTTGTGTACCTATCAAAATCGGAAAGACTTTTATTCCCACCGTCGTGCAACACACCAAAGTCAGCAAGCGACTGGCCGTATTGTCAGTGTTATTGGTATAAGATAGGCCCAATGTTTGGGTAATCTTGCCTTTGTCATCGACTATTCAATATCCCCTTCTTGTTTTGCTTTGGATCAAACTTCGACAGTTATTTTGATTCAGATGCTTGAATCAAAAACAAATTGCACCCATAAATTAGACAAGCACAATGTTCGTAGTCCTTTTTGTGGAGATAAATCGTCATGCGTTTAGACCGATTTACCAGTAAATTCCAAATGGCCATCTCAGATGCTCAGTCTCTCGCATTGGGTAGAGACCATCAGTATATCGAACCTGTTCATCTGATGACGGCGATGTTGAATCAGCAAGGTGGGTCGGTAAGACCACTACTGGATCAAGCCAATGTGAATGTAAATGGCCTGCGCTCAGCCCTCTCAGAAGCCATAGAACGTCTACCAAAAATCTCTGGAATAGGCGGTGATGTTCAGTTGGGCAAAGAGTCTGGCGTGTTGCTAAACCTGTGTGACAAAATCGCACAGCAACGCAAAGATGATTACATCACATCGGAGATCTTCGTCCTAGCCGCCTTACAAGATAAAGGGCGCTTAGGCGAGATTTTTAAACAACTACATATTACAGAGAGCGCGGTTAATCAAGCTATTGACCAGATGCGTGGTGGCCAAAAAGTCACGGACCCAAACGCTGAAGATGTGCGTCAGGCGTTGGAAAAATTTACAACTGATTTAACCGAGCGAGCAGAGCAGGGAAAGCTTGATCCTGTTATCGGTCGTGATGACGAAATTCGTCGAACAGTACAAGTATTGCAGCGCAGAACAAAAAACAACCCGGTACTAATAGGTGAACCAGGTGTCGGTAAAACGGCGATCGCTGAGGGACTTGCGCAGCGTATCATCAATGGTGAGGTGCCAGAGGGACTCAAAGACAAACGGGTTTTGTCTCTAGACATGGGATCGTTGGTCGCGGGCGCGAAATATCGAGGCGAATTTGAAGAGCGACTCAAAGCCGTGCTCAATGAATTAGCAAAAGAAGAAGGTCGCGTTATTCTGTTCATCGACGAGCTTCATACTATGGTTGGCGCAGGGAAAGGCGAAGGGGCTATGGATGCGGGTAATATGCTCAAGCCTGCTTTGGCTCGTGGAGAATTACACTGTGTTGGCGCAACTACGTTAGACGAATATCGACAGTTTATTGAGAAAGATGCTGCACTTGAACGTCGCTTTCAAAAAGTGCTAGTAGACGAGCCTTCTGTCGAAGATACGATTGCGATTTTACGTGGTTTAAAAGAGCGATATGAACTGCACCATTCTGTCGATATTACGGACCCCGCGATTGTTGCCGCCGCGAGTTTGTCACAACGTTACATTAGTGACAGACAGCTACCTGATAAAGCTATCGATCTCATTGACGAGGCCGCCTCTAGCATACGCTTGCAGATAGACTCTAAACCAGAAGAAATGGACAAGTTAGAGCGGCGTATTATTCAGCTAAAACTTGAAGAGCAAGCATTAGCGAAAGAAACGGATGAAGCGAGCCACAAACGTCTCGAAATGATCGAGTTAGAACGAGAAAAAGCAGAACTCAAATTTGCCGATTTAGACAAGGTATGGCGTCAGGAAAAAGATGCGATGCAAGGTACACAAACGATTAAATCGGAACTGGAGCAAGCTAAATTAGATTTAGAAATTGCCAGAAGAGCGTCTGATTTAAGTCGTATGTCAGAATTGCAGTACGGGCGTATACCCGAACTAGAGCTCAAGCTTGAAAATGCTGCAGAGGACGAAACCCAAGAAACACAGCTGGTAAAAAATAAAGTAACCGATACCGAAATTGCGGATGTGCTTTCCCGGTGGACCGGTATTCCCGTATCTAAAATGCTGGAAGGGGAGCGGGACAAGTTACTGCGGATGGAAGATGTGTTGCACAAGCGTGTGGTTGGCCAGCAAGAAGCGGTTGAAGCGGTGTCAAACGCTATTCGACGCTCCAGAGCTGGTTTGGCAGATCCAAACAGACCGATAGGTTCATTCTTGTTTCTCGGCCCAACAGGTGTGGGTAAAACCGAGTTGTGCAAAGCATTAGCAGGATTTCTTTTTGATACTGAAGAGGCCATGGTTCGAATCGATATGTCAGAGTTTATGGAAAAACATTCGGTCGCTCGGTTAGTAGGCGCACCGCCAGGCTACGTCGGTTACGAAGAAGGGGGGTATCTCACTGAAGCGGTCAGGCGAAAACCCTATTCGGTTATCCTGTTAGATGAAGTTGAGAAAGCTCATCCCGATGTATTCAATATTTTATTACAGGTGCTCGATGATGGTCGTTTAACCGACGGGCAAGGAAGAACCGTCGACTTCAAAAATACCGTTGTTATCATGACGTCTAACCTAGGCTCAGACGTTATCCAAGATAAGCATCATGACAGTCAATATGAAGAGATGAAACACATGGTCATGAATGTTGTTGGTCAGCATTTTAGACCCGAATTTATCAATCGCGTTGATGATATTGTCGTGTTCCACCCGTTAGGCATTGAGCAAATTAAGTCAATTGCTAAGATTCAGTTGCTATCGCTCAGACAACGCTTGGCCGATAAAGGTTATAAACTGGAACTTTCAGGTAGTGCGTTAGAAAAGCTTGCCGAAGCCGGGTTTGATCCAGTATTTGGGGCAAGGCCGCTCAAACGAGCCATTCAAGTTCAAATAGAAAACCCACTGGCTCAAAAGTTACTTAGCGGTGGTTTGTCTACTGAATTACCAATTCGGATTGACTTAGAAGGCGATGCCCTGACGATTCATTAACATCGCCATTAACGAAAAACGCTCCAATATGGAGCGTTTTGTTAAAATTGATTATGGGGCACGTACTTTACGAGGAGGTGATGGAATCAAGTAAAGCTTGTGCCTTTGGACGATTGTAAAATGGTCTTTCTACATTTGCCGCATAGTCTAGTTCAACCCGCGCTTCCTGAGTTCTGCCTAGTTCTAACAAGATAGCACCTAGGTGATATCGAATATTAGGGTTATTAGCGTCCCGTGCATAGGCGTCTCGCATTTTTTCCAAGGCTCCAACCAAGTCACCCTGTTTAGACAATATCCATCCCATTGTATCTAAAATAAGGGGGTCTTCACTGTTTAGGTCAAATGCTTGCGTGGCGAAATCCGACGCTTTCGTTAAATCGCTTTCAATGTGCATTTGCGCAAGACGGTTAAGGACTTCCGCTTTATTCAATACTTGTGGTGAGTCAGCGAGGCTGAGATACAAAGGGATTGCCCCATCATAGTCTCCAGTAAAAAACAGATACTGGGCCAATAAATTTTTCGCCAATAAATTGTCAGGGTTGTCTGCAATAATCGAACGCGCTGTCGATATGAACGTTTCAACATACTTTTCTTGCAGAGCGAAGTTATACAGGCCGAGTAAAGGTTGACCAAAGTTTTCGTCAAACTCTAATGATTTAAGGAAATAGTTTTTGGCCGCTTCAACGCGCGATTGGCTGGCCGCCAACTGACCTCGCAAAAGCCAGAAATTAGGGTTGGTTTTATTTTTTGCTTCAACTGCATTGAGTGATTTGTTTGCGGCACTAAAATCGCCACTTTGAATTTCCAACCGAATGCGCTGCATTGTCAGACGACGATTGCTTGGTGCATTTTTTTCCGCTTCTTTCAATGCCAAGAGGGCCTCTTCTTGTCGACCTAAATTCAGTAATAGATTGCTGTAGGTAACTAACGTCGATGTGCTCTGATTGACAAAATGAGAGGCGATCGACAGTGTCTTTTCTGCGTCTGTACGCTTGTTGAGTGACAATTGTATAGCCGCCTTAGTCAGTAAATACTGGGGATTGTCAAAGTCTTCCTTGACCAGTCGCTCTACATGATAAAGTGCTTGAGTTAAGTCTCCAGAGCGTCGATGTAACTCGATGATTTTCTCACGTGCAGAAATGTTTTGTGGGTGTAGCGTCAGAACGTCTCGATAAATAGCTAATGCCGACTCATTTTGCCCTTGTTGTGTCAAGTTAAATGCTTTTAACAAGAGTGTTTCGGTATGATTTGGCGCGAGCGAAAGTAACTCTTCCACGATGACCGCCGATGCCTCAACGTTGCCTAACCGGCTTTCAATTGCCGCGAGGTTGAATTTGGCTGGATATAATATGGGGTTTAACACCAGCGCCGCTTCTATTTCCTGTTTTGCATCCTCCAAGTTCCCTTGCCTTATTAGAACACCAGCGGTTAAGTTCTTTATCTCGGCGTTATCTGGTAACAGTGTATTTAGCTGTGCTGCAGCTGTTAGTGCATCTTCAAACAATCCTGCTTGTAGCTTCAATACAGCATAAGTAAAAACAAACCCCGCTTCTTGTTTATACTGCTGGTAATTGTTATCAAGAATATCTAGTGCCTGTTTTTGTTTTCCTCGTGCTGCCATAATCTTGATTTTGAACAACTGCAACCGACTATTGTTGGGATTGTTTTTTTCAAGTTCGGATAGCAGTTTTTCGGCCTTGAACGCACGATTTTGACGGATAAGTAAATCGCCGAGAATGAGTGCTGAATCAACATCTTCTAGCAATTGATCCTGATGTTTCTCCAAAAGCGCCAGCGCCTTTTTGTCTTGCTGCGTCGCTGTGTATGTTTGGGAAAGTAGCATTACCGCCTTAATGTCATCCGGCTCTTCAATAAGGTATTCGCGAAAATCTTGACTCGCTTTTTCCAAGTTTCCGTTGAAAAAATTGGTCAATCCACTGATGTAAAGGAGCATGGGTTGTGATGATATTAATTCTGGTGACAATTCTGCCATGAACTCATTCAGTCGTTGCAATTGCTCATTTTGGATCAGTTCATCCTGACCACGGCTTTGTAGCCAGCTGCTGAGTAAAATGGCTAAAGGATCATTCGGTGTGTCTTGGATTATCTCATCTACTAACAACTTGGCGCTATCGTAGTCTTTACTTTGCATGTAAAGGTCGACAAGGTTGCGCAGTGCAATAGGATCTTGTTTATTAAACGACAAGGCTTTTTGTAAGTGTTTTGCTGCGAGATCTTCATTTCCTTGTTGGTAAGCAAGTTGCCCTTTTAATCGCCACGCTATGGCATTTCTATTGTCTATGTCCAAGCTCGATTGAATAATGCGTTCCGCAAGTTTTAAATTGCCCTCCTGTAATGCAAGCGACGCTAAACCATTTGTCGCTTGAATTTCATTAGGATCTAGACGTCTGACTTGTTCGAACGCTTCTCTAGCGCAGCTTTTTTCTTCCAAGCGAACGCATGCATTAGCCTTAATTAAAAGCCAATCGAGATTGGATTGTCCTGTGAGCTTTTCAGTTTGTGAGAAATTTACGATGTCTCTGTATTTATTGAGGAAAAGCCACGTATTACCCAAGGGGTCTGCAACCAGGTTTATATCTGCTCCCATATCGAGAGCTTCCGTAAATTCAGCCTCTGCTGCTATTAGATAACCGTTAATGAGCAGTATTTTTCCCATTAGGATTTTGGCTGCTAGGTTGCCGGGGTCCTTTTGTAGACTATTTTTTAAATGAATATATGTCTCGTCGTACTCGGACTTATTATACGATTTTAGCGCTTTTTCATAATCGTCGGCGCTGCTTGCTGCAACTTGGCTAGTCAATCCTAAACCGGCTATTGCGACGCTAATAACTAGCGTTCGCTTGAACACTTTCAACATGGCACTTCCTGAGTGGTCATAGATACAAAAAAAGGTGGCATAAGCCACCTTTAGAAAGATACGTGTTTTATTTCTAAATTAAAACCGTTATGCCTGTTTACGTTGGCGTCTAGCAATCATTAACCCCAAACCTGACAACAGTAACGCCAAAGAACCTGGAGCTGAAACTGGCTTAGGGTCGGGTCCTACTGGACCGGGACTAATGTCTTTTGAAAAAGATACACCAGAGATTTTAAACCCATCGTTGTACATTTGAGAGTTGTTTACAGAACCAAATACCGTGTTGTAAGCACCGACAATCCAATATTTAGATGTTTCTTCAATATCGAAATTAGATGAGTAGGTCGAACCACTGACATCGAAGGATTTGGTAACAGCATTAGCTGCAATCTGCGACCACGTGCTTTGGCCTGAGGTTAGGCTGCTCAAGCTTGTATCATTTAATGCGCCAACTGATACTTCTGTGTTCCATCTATTCCACAACCAAGAGAAGTTAGCACCAGTCAGTGTCACTTCTTCGTCGAACGAGAACATAATAAAGTCAAAGTCAGTCTTGGTCGCGTTTCTGTGCCACTGGTTATCAAAAGAATGCCCAGGAACTTGGCCTTCGTTCTCATCTTGGTTTGTTAAACCATACCCGTTGCCATATCGATTTAGCGATTTGCCACCCACAACCAAGTTCGCACCGCTGTTGTTAGGGTCTTGTTTGGTATCAGACCACGTACTAATCACAACATCTACGCCATCGATATTTTGTTTGTCCATGACAGTAATGGCGTTTGCAGCATCGCCATCTGTGCCAAACGCAATGTTATTACGCAATGTATAGTCGTAAGTGTACTCCGACAACAATGAGTCGTTTGACGCTAAAGCACTCGAACTTGCTAATAATAAAGCTGAGCATGCAACTACTTTCGACAACTTCATGAGAAAGCCTTTGATTTCTATAAATTGAATTGCTAACAACTAAGCTATTATCGTGCCAATTTTTTAAGTGTATGTTTTTAAATGAAATGTGCAGGAATTGTGCAGATGCTCATGTATGAGTGTAAATTTTTTGGACAGCTACTTTAGTCTAGATCTTTTAGCTGCTCATAAAAAAGGAGCCATGAGGGCCCCTTTTATAATAAACGTAATATTGATTATTTAGCTTTAGCTTGTTTTCGTCTCCAAGCGACAAGCATTAACCCGCTAGCTAATAGTGCCACTGACGCAGGTTCACTAACTTCTGCTGGTGGTTTGCCATTTGTTGGCGTGGTATTCTGTGTAAAACTTACCGCAGACAGCTTGAACGCATCATTGTACATGTGGCCACCGTTATCTCCGAACACGGTGTTGTATGCCCCTACCAGCCAATATCGAGCGGTATCAACCAAGTCAAATCGAGCTTCATAACCCGAACTAGAAGTAGAGGAGGTGATGTCGTAAGATCCAGTTGAAAGTGCGTCGCCTACAATATCACTCCAGGTATTGGTGCCAGAGGTCAATCCGCTAATATCATCTAGCGCGGCTACCGAAACTTGGCTATCGCTCGAGCTGTAGCGCCACGTAAATTGTGCACCGCTTAAATTAATCTCTTCATCAAAAGAAAACAGTACAAAATCAAAATCACTCCAATTCCCCCTGACTTGATTAACGTTGTCAATCGCGTGGTCGGGGCTGTTGTGAGCTGATTCCCAATCGTCATTGGTTACACCGTAACCATAGTAATTGCTGATTTTGTATAAATTGGCATCTACGACAATATCGTCATTACGACCATATGTATCTGCCCAAGCAGATACGCCGATGTTTACACCATCAACGGTTATGCCATTTGATGATGTTGGGCTTGTGGTAGTTGAAACACCATCGCTGATTAGGTTATAGACACTCTCACCGAGTAAAGAATCGCAAGAATTGTCGCAATCACCATTGTTTTGAGTGCCAGATGAATAGCCATAACTGCTACCGCCATAGTGATAGTAGCCTTTACCGGCAATGGCACTGCCCGACGTTAACAACAACATTGCCGCGATCGCGAATGCTGGCTTTTTGCTTTGAACACGCATACTACCGAATCCTTTTTATCTAAATAATCGATTGTTGCGTTACACTCTCCGCCTAAATTGCATCAACGGATAAGTACAACATGGTTGCGCGATTATAGGCGCGGTAATTGGTTATTTGGGTATGCAAACCTATACGTAGTTATCTATTTGACTTTCACTGGGTTTGTGTCTTTTGATATGAGATACTTAACGCGTACATCGCTGTTTTTGAGGAAATATGTCAGAGAGTAAACGCAAGGGCATTTATTTATTGCCTAACTTATTAACCACGGCTGGGCTGTTCTCAGGTTTCTTTGCTGTTGTGTCATCTATGAACGGTAGGTTCGAGGCGGCCGCTGTCGCAATATTTGTCGCTATGATTTTTGACGGCCTTGACGGCAGAGTCGCGAGGATGACAAATACTCAAAGTGACTTCGGTGCGGAATATGACTCCATGGCTGATATGGTGTCATTTGGCATGGCGCCTGCTTTAGTTGCTTATAACTGGGGATTATCTGAATTGGGTAAACTGGGTTGGCTTGCTGCATTTATATATGTAGCAGGCGCGGCATTGAGGCTGGCAAGATTCAATACGCAAGTGGGTATTGCTGATAAGCGTTTTTTCCAAGGATTAGCGAGCCCCGCCGCAGCTGCAGTCGTAGCTGGTCTAGTATGGGTGGGGGTTGAATACAAAGTTAACGGTCATGATTACGGTTTAATTGTTGCCTTAATTACAGGTGCTACTGGGTTACTGATGGTGAGTAACTTTAAGTACAATTCGTTCAAAGAAGTTAACTGGCATGGGAAAGTTCCTTTTGTAGCACTATTATTAGTAATGCTTGTGTTTGTTGTTGTTGCAACGGAACCGGCATTGGTTTTGTTCCTTGTATTTGTGCTTTATGCGCTTGCTGGACCTATTAATACATTTAGAACGGTCGATAAGGTAACGTTACAAGATGTAGTGGGCGATCATGAGGAAGACGCTGACTTCAAATCAAACTGTGATAAACAAGACAGTGAGCACACCGAAGAACTCAAAGACCCGTCAGATGATGATAAAAGTACGTCTCAATAGATAGTTTAGTACGCAAAATAATCTATATGTTCAAAAAGCGACCGAACGGTCGCTTTTTTTATACTTTTTTCAAAATGGGTGTTGACCCATAAAAATCTATCTGTAGAATGCGCGCCTCGTTGACAGGGCAACAGCCAAACGGCCTAGCAATGACAACACAACCAAGAAATTGAACGATGAAAAAAATTCAAAAAAATGGTTGACAAATTTGGGGTTCGAAGTAACATACGCATCCCGCTTGAGACGGTCTCCAAAGATGCACTCGAGCAGCCGGAAACGGTGACGTTCTTTAACAATTTATAACAAGACAATCTGTGTGGGCACTCGTTATGAGTG
>CAWUJV010000075.1:0-20287 GCA_963922845.1 uncultured Alteromonas sp. | reverse complement strand
GCGTAAGCATCTCCGAATAAATTTTCGAGCGCTAGGCCTTTCGCCGTAAAATCTGCCCTAGCCGTCTTGGCCATTTCAAATCGACCGGCAATGTAAACTTGTTGTTCCGCAAGATCTTCGAAATCAGCCAATACCGCATGGTGAACCCAACCTGTTTTACCCGACCAGTCGTCTTCTGGATCTTCGACGACAGGCACAAAAGTAAAATGAGGATGTTGCTCGGCGAGGGCGCTGATTTCGTCAAAGAGGTATAGATCGGCTTTTTGCTTTCCGCCCCAATACAAGGTGACATCGGCATCTGCGTCGTTGTGAAGTGCTTGCAGTACAATAGAATACGCGTAAGAAAAACCCGTTCCGCCTGCGATGACAATCTTAGGCAACGCGCTATCGCGTAGATGCGCGTGTCCGTGTCCACCGCTTAAGGTAATGGAACCGTCTTGCTTCATTCTATCGAGAACTTCGGTGGCATATGTGTTGCTTTCGTCAGCACCAATATGTAACTCAATACGCTGGTTATCAAATGCGGCATTCGCAATTGAAAAAGGGCGTTTGTCGTTTTCACCCATATGCACCATGATATATTGGCCGGCATCAAATTTAATCGGTTGTGCGGGCTTGAGTTCTACTTTGTATACCACGTCAGTAAGTGGTGATATATCGGTTACCTGACATTCAAATTGTGACATTCTCAATCTTCTATAGTGTGCGTCTTACTTATTACCCACAGATACGTTGTCTGCGGATATTTCATTATTTCATGATACCAAGCTGGTCCCAGATGTCATCTACTCGCCGTTTGACTGACTCGTCCATAACAATAGGCTCACCCCATTCGCGGTCTGTTTCACCTGGCATTTTGTTGGTCGCATCCATACCCATCTTTGAGCCAAGTCCTGATACGGGGGACGCAAAGTCGAGATAATCGATGGGGGTGTTTTCTATCATGGTTGTATCTCGCGCTGGATCCATGCGCGTTGTAATAGCCCAAATTACGTCATTCCAATCCCTTGCGTTGACATCATCATCACAGACAATAACAAATTTCGTGTACATGAACTGGCGTAAGAATGACCACACTCCCATCATGACGCGCTTGGCATGTCCTGGGTACTGTTTCTTCATCGTCACGATAGCCATGCGATATGAACAACCTTCTGGTGGAAGATAGAAATCGACAATCTCGGGGAATTGTTTTTGCAAAATCGGCACAAACACTTCGTTTAGTGCTACCCCTAAAATTGCCGGCTCATCAGGTGGACGGCCAGTGTAGGTGCTGTGATAAATCGGGTCTTTACGGTGGGTGATATGCGTCACGGTGAACACCGGAAACTCGTCAACCTCATTATAATAACCTGTGTGATCACCATAGGGACCTTCTGGTGCGGTTTCATCCTGCGCAATATAGCCTTCCAAAACGATTTCGGCACTAGCTGGCACTTGTAAGTCATTGCTGACTGATTTCACCACTTCCGTTTTATCCCCGCGCAATAGTCCTGCAAAGGCGTATTCAGACAAGGTATCTGGTACCGGTGTAACAGCGCCTAGAATGGTAGCAGGATCGGCTCCCAGTGCTACAGACACTGGATAGGGCTCGCCAGGGTGAGTTTGGCACCACTCTCTGAAATCAAGAGCGCCTCCGCGGTGAGACAACCAACGCATAATCAACTTATTTTTGCCCAGAACTTGTTGGCGATATATCCCCAGATTTTGGCGTTTCTTGTGTGGTCCTTTGGTGACAGTTAATCCCCAAGTGATGAGCGGCGCAGCATCTCCAGGCCAACAACGCTGTACAGGCAATTGGGTTAAATCGACGTCATCACCAGACAACACGACTTCTTGGCAAGGTGCCTTGCGCACTTCTTTGGCAGGCATATTTAGCACCTGCTTAAAAACAGGGATTTTTGACCATAAGTCCTTGAGACCTTTAGGAGGTTCAGGTTCTTTTAAGTAGGCCAACAATTTACCGACGTCTCGCAATGCCTCAACCGACTCTTGACCCATTCCCATTGCAACGCGCTGCGGTGTTCCAAATAAGTTAGCCAATACAGGCATGGTACTGTTCTTAGGATTTTCAAACAGGAGCGCTGGGCCGCCTGCTCGTAAGGTGCGGTCAGCAATTTCAGTCATCTCTAACTCTGTATCAATGGGCATACTGATACGCTTGAGCTCGCCTTTCGCTTCGAGCTGGTCGATGAAATCACGTAAATCTTTGTATTTCATTTGATTGAGTGGGGTCCACAGGCTAGTCTTTTGGATAGAGTATACCAATTTCCTGCGATGTCCGATCAGTTGAAACGACTATTTTTCCTTCGGACGTACTGATACAGTTTACTTCTTACAATAAAGATAACCCATTAATAGGGGGCAGTATGGCTTTTAATCAGGACAAAACGGACGAGCTCAATCTTCTTCTTAAGTTTCCTACACAGAGTTTGATGCAAGGGCTAAAAATACATCATGACGCCAGTCAATCTATGGTGTTGGCCGCTGAGCGGTTATATGACAAAGGACTCATTACCCAGCCTGATGGGGGTTATTTGACGGACTTGGGTATCGATGTCGCCGATCATGCCAGACAAGTGGCGTCTGCACTCACATCAAAACTCAACTAGGCGCTCATCTTTTATTCACATTGGCCGATATGAAATACAATATTGGCCTTCATTGTTTAACGAGAAAATCTATGACGACGCTACGATCTATCGTCTTAGCACTGACTACCTTTGTGTGCTTGGGTGGTGCAGTTTCATCTGTTTCGGCACAAGAACTCAAAGCGGTTCAACTCTACACACAAGATGAATTGATTCGTCTTATCAACCGCAATGAACATCTCGACCGAGTGGTAATGGACCGATGCCAACTTGTGCAAGATATCGAAGCTAGAGCCGAGGTATTGAAAGTACCCGCTTACCAGTTTTTATGGGGTGATATGTTGGCATGGGGAGTCTGCGTTGACGCCGAACCTGTGCGAGGCATAGATTTTATCATCGAAGCATCCGAGCAAGGCTTACCTGCTGCACTTGAGCAACTTGGTCGCTACTTTGCCAATGGAACCTTGGTTCAAGAAGACAAAAAGCGTGCGGTTGTTTACTTACGAGAAGCCAGTGCATTGGGCAATTTGAAAGCGCAGATTCAACTGGCTGAACTCTTTATTGATGGCTATGGCAGCCCCTATGATTACGAAGATGCCTACCATTGGTTGTACAACGCGATTACCGATGACAAAGAGACTCACGCTAAAATTGCGATGTGCCTAGATAAATTGGGCCAGCTTATGCATCCAAAAGCAGTGCGCAAAGCAAGGCGCCCTCTGAATAGTTAGGACGCGTTTTAAACCAAAACACCAGTGCCGTGTAAACACGGCACTGTGAGCGAAGAGCCCTACCGTTAGATCACGCTGCTATATGAAGTTGTCAGTAAACGCGTCTCCTTTATTTGTCTTCTATTCATCACTTTACAGTGACAATATTCACTCCACTTATAAAAATGTCTTTTAATAACATGCATTTAACATTTTCATTTTTTTGTAATTAAAGTTAAACGGCCGTTCAATAAAAATGCCACAAACGCGTTTGATTATGGGTGCTTCACAACAATAATCCCTAGGATTGGAGCACACCCTAATGAAACACTGGCAGAAATCGAATTTAGTGGCGTTATCCGTCGCTACCGCTTTGGCATTACCTGTATATGCAAATGACGATATAGAAGAAATCGTAGTTACCGCGCAAAAGCGAGAGCAAGCCATCATTGATGTGCCGCTTTCACTGACCGCCTATGACGGTGAACTGCTTAATGCGTTGGGTGTAGTGGAATTAGACATTCTATCTGATATTACGCCTGGGCTTGTTATTCAGGAGCAAAGCCCGAACAATCCGGGGTTTGTTATCCGTGGCATCACCTCTGATAGCGGCTCTGCTCAGTCTGCCCCCAGAGTTTCTGTATATTACAATGGTGTCGACGTGTCACGCTCTCGAGGCTCGTATTTTGAGCTATACGATATTGACCGTGTTGAAATCGTCAAAGGGCCGCAAGCGACATTATTCGGTACCGCTGCCTCGGTTGGCGCACTGAGTGTGATCACTGCCAAGCCACAACAGGAACTGGCTGGTCAAATCAAAGTGAGCGCGGGCAATTTCAGTGCGCGAACGGCACAAGGCTTTATCACAGGAGGTAACGATAAAATCCAAGGCCGTTTTGCATTTAATTACCGCGAGCGTGATGGTTTTATCGACAATATCGCAGGTGATCCGGGTTCGCAAAGTGCGGGCGGGATTACTCAAGACGACATGCACGGTATTGAGCGTACAGCATTTCGCCCATCGCTGCGCATAACACCCAATGACGATCTCACTATCGATCTTGTATATAGCTACGAGAAAAACGATGACACGGGAACGTCATTTAAGAACCGCAATTTTGCGCCAACAGGCGGTGATACCAGTCCTTTTAGCTTCGTAGAAATGTCGGGTAGCCCACTTTCCCAACAGGTGTTCGGTAAAGAAAAACTCGGTGTCGAACGTCGTGTTGACGACTTCAATATGACGGTCGAGTATCATTTGAATGACACTATGACGCTCACATCAGTATCGGGGTTTCGTGAGTTCGAATCACTCGAAGTATTCGACGCAGACGGTACACAAGCATGGTTCCTTGAGTTCGCCGAAGATGCCGAAGGCGAGCAATTTAGCCAAGAGTTCCGTTTAGTCGACGTACGGGATGATTTCATAGGCTTATATGGCTTTAATTACTTCGATGAGTCGGGAAGCCAGCGCGTTCCTTTTAATACCGAGGAATCGATCTACTTAAATTGTGCAGGCTTTATCGACACTGGTTTGCCGTGTATCAACGCTGACGGCAGCGTAAACTTGCTTACACCAGTACTGACTCAGGGCGCTGCCGAGGTTCTGCCTTACACCGGTGAATTCAGTAATTTTGGTGATAATCGCTCATGGTCTGTGTTCGCTGACTTTACATACTTGTTATCGGATTGGGAGCTAACCGCTGGTGTTCGCTACGTCGATGAGACTCGTGAGAGCGGATTCAGTGCGGTCATGCCAAATAGTGTTTTAGCTGGTATTCCACTGTTGCCTGTTGTCACCACTAACGGGGAACGTTTAAGTGCTGAAAAAGACTACGATGCATGGTTACCTAGATTTAACGCATTGTACGCGCTTAATGATGATACCAACGTTTATGTGACGATCAGCAAGGGACGTCGCTCAGATGTACTGGACGTGAGCTCGACATTTGACCCCGCGCAAGGCGTTATTGCTGATGTAACTGACGTGTCGGCCGAAATCGTGTGGAACTATGAAACTGGTATCAAAGGCGTAGTAGGTAAGTATACTTATGCCGCTTCTGTTTTCTATCAAGACTACTCAGATTTCCAAGTGAGCTTGCAAGACGACTCAGGTGATATTTTTGTTGCCAACGCGGGGTCGGCGACGAACATTGGTGTTGAACTGGAAGGCACCGCGGTCATCACGGATTCACTCGATTTGTTCGCTAACCTAGCCTATATCGATGCTGAAATTGATGACGACGCCGAAAACGGTAATCTAGCCGGCAATCGATTTCGTTTACAACCAGAGTGGACCTTCAGTACGGGGTTGACCTACAACCGCCAAATTAGTGAAACATTTTCTCTTGTCGGTTCTGTCGTGTATAGCTACCGTTCAGATGTCTTCTTCGAACCAGAAAATGCCCCTGTCGCAGGGTTTGATATTAGTGAAGATGCAGTGAGTCTGGTCAATGCTCGTTTGGGCATCGCAAGTGATGATAACTGGGCGGTTACGCTGTTTGCTACCAACTTGACTGATGAAGAGTACTTGGTTGATGCGGGTAATACTGGCGGCGCATTTGGCAATCCAACCTTTGTCGCAGGGCCTCCGCGATTCTATGGTATCGAGTTCTCCTATACCTATGGGCAGTGAAGCTTAAACAGCGACGGGTAAGTCAATCGGCAGCGTCTTTCGTCGCCGATTGCCTTTTGTACTGTGATGGGGAGCAGCCTTGCCACTGGCGGAATGCACGACGAAAACTAGCGACGTCTTGATACCCGAGTTGCAAGCTAACGCTCTCTATTTTTTGGCCGTTTTGTAGGCCCGTTTTGGCTTTTTGGTGGCGAACTTGCCAAAGCAGTGTTTTGTACTGGGTACCAAGTTTTTGCAATTGACGGTGCAACGTGCGAGGCGTCATCGATAATTCTCGTGCAATGTCTTCCAGCGTGGGAATATCCACGTTGGCAGCAAATAAAATGCCTTGCACTTTTTCAACCAGATTTACCGCTTTATTTAGTTGTGCTTTTTCCATTTCACAGAACTGTTGTGCCGCCAGAAAACCCTGTCGATCGCCAGACCTCAACGGGATATCGAGTTGTGAACAATGAAATCGAAGACCCAATCTATCTGCCTGATACAAAAGTCGGCCAGAGAAAAATGACGCGGCTTTGTCTCGGTATACTGGCGCGTTGAAAGGGAAGAATACGTCAATCGCAAATCGATTTTCACTGAGCTGGATTAATGCTTGGTAGGTGCTTTTGACGATGATTTCACTGATTATCCTATTGGCGACGTTCAAATCGGTTTGAGGAAGTAATGTGACATTCACTGCATCATCAGAGATGTCGTAGTCAAGCATGAAAAGGGGTGTTCGCGTGATGAGATAGCGATGCATGACAGCAAGCGCTTCACGAAGGGTGAGGCAGTTTTGCATCGCTAGCCCCATTACACCATGGTGCTGAAGCGTGAGTTGTTGGCCAATGACAAGACCAATATGAGACGTGTTCGACAAGGTACCCGCTGCGCTCACCAAGTCGATGAAACTCGCCATTGAAATCTGCTTCTGATTTAGCATGACGTCGTTATAGGTCAACCCTGCTTTAGACAGCCATTTATCCCCGTCAACTCCCTTTTGTAGCAAGACCATGTAGGCGATTTGTAGGTAATGCAGTGGTGCGCGTGTCTGATTTGAACTGTGATATTGCATGACATTCTCGATTTACGTGTTACGTCCATTCCCTTTTGCGCGACGGCAGAGTCATGAAAGCGCCTAGTTATCTTGGCCCGATGCCCGCGCTGAGCGATCGCTTATCAATGCGGATTGTTATTATTAACAAATGTCAGTTAATGCTCCCTTTTTGTCAATCACAAACCACTGATGTTTGCTCGAGAGGCTTACACTGACCCTATGACAATAAGGAGAATCAGTGTGACTAATCTAGTGAATTTCAGTGGTGATACCTTTGACGTAGAGAAAGGCCAAACGATACTCGATGGCGCATTGGAAAATGGTATCGATATTCCCTTCAGTTGCCAGGTAGGTAGTTGCCGTACGTGTCGTTGCAAATTAACGTCGGGAAAAATTCGTCCACTGGTAGATTTTGATTATGTCCTCGATCCCGATGAACAAGCTCAAGGCGTCATACTAGCGTGTCAAAGTACGCCAATGTCTGATATTTGCATTGAAGCGGTGGAGGACTAACAAGTGCTGCACTACCTAAAGTTTACGCTATTTCATTGTTTTGCTTTAGCGGCAATTAGCAGTGTATTTGTCGGCGGAATGGCGATTCCTGTGACGTTCGTTTTGACATCCAGCATAATCGTATTGGGCGATTTGTTTCTGGGTGACGATTTATCCGAGCCTAACTTTCATCACGAGAACATCTTGGTGTTCTTGCTGTATTCTGCGTTGCCCTTGACCTTTTTACTACTGTGCGCGGGTTTGTGGCAGATTAGCCCTGATGACGTGTTTGGTATGGGTGCAGCTCTGACGACGTTATCGGGATTTGATTTTAATGCGGCAAAAGCCAACACCTTACTGTGGCAGAAGCTTTCGGCCGTCCCATACATTGGATTGATGTTATCAACCTTGGGCACAGTGACCGGCCATGAACTTATTCATCGAACGTATGACAAAGCCTCCTTGGTGATTGGGCGCTGGTTACTGGCGTTCAGTTTTGACAGTAATTTTTCCATCGAGCATGTATACAACCACCATCGATGGGTGGCGACATCGAGTGATCCCGCAAGTGCACCCAGAGGACGGAACGTGTATCAACATATAGTGCTGTCTACGATCGGTGGCAACATCAGTGCATGGAATATTGAAAAGAAACGATTGGCTAAACGACACATATCAACGTTTTCTGTCGCTAATGTATGTCTTCGCGGATACGCCATGAGTTTGGTCTTGGTCGTGTGGTCAACCTGGATGGCAGGCTGGTGGGGAGCGCTATTTTTCATTGTCTGTGGTTTATGGGCAAAGACAATGTTGGAAATCGTCAATTACATGGAGCACTACGGTTTGGTTCGAGATGGCAGTCAGAGAGTTGAACCAAGACACTCATGGAATACCAATCGCCGTATTAGTTCTTGGAGCATGTTCAACCTATCGCGGCACTCTCATCACCATGCTCACGGTCACGTCCCTTTCTATCAACTGACGGCGATGCCGGATTCTCCAACATTACCGTCAGGGTATTTGGGCTGCATGTTAGTGACGCTGATCCCACCATTGTGGTTTAAGTTAATGGCACCGAGACTAGCTTGGTGGGATGCCCACCTTGCAACAGAGCAAGAGCGGGCATTAATTAAAGCGACAACTGGGCAAGATTAACCTGAAAACGTAACGGCATGTTCATCCGCGATGACAAAGTCTTCAGACTTGATGGTATCAACATAGTACCAATGGGCTTGCGCCTCTTCTCGAGTGAATGTGACCGTGAGATATCCACGTTGGTGTAGATTGCAATAGGTCAAATCCTTGATAAGCAATGGCAGTGCCTGTGACAAACCTTTTGCTGTATCCTCGCTCAACTTGAGATAACTCTCTAGGCCAGGGGAAGATACACCAGCGGTGGCAAACTCAATTCCACGTACTTCACCACTGTTGTCGACCAAGTCACTACACCAACCATTGTGAGTATCTCCTGCGAACACAACCAGTTGCTTGTTGGCTTGCTTTGCTGCGCCGTAAATTATTTCGCGCTCAACTGGATAACCATCCCATGCATCGAGGTTGTAGGGCATGGTTGTTGAGAGTCGATTGGCTTCAGCATCGCTCAATGTCTCGCCTTTGAGCTGTTTTTGCTTGAGTGCGACGAGCTGCTCAATGGTTTTTGGAATGTTTTCTCGATTTTGCCCCGCGAAAATTTCCGTGGGATAGTGCATTTTGCCCATCAAGACTTGTTGACCAAGGACCTGCCAGTGTGAGGGACTGTTAGTCACTTGACGTATTAGCCAATCTCGCTGTTCTGAGCCAAGTAATGAGCGATTGGCGTCTGACATATCTTTGACAAATCCATCAGTGTCGAATTCGCCCGTTTCGGCGTTGCGATAATCTGCGTATTCCAACTGCTTATCGCGACCAATCACTCGGGTATCGAGCATGTGAAGCGCGATAAGGTCGCCAAATTCAAACGTGCGATAAATATGGGGCTGTGTGTCTCCCATTGGTGGTCGAATGGGAAGCCATTCGTAGTAAGCTTGAACGGCTGCTGCTCTGCGTACGAAAAAGTCTCCTTCTCCTTCGTTGTGATTCTCTGCACCTTCATTGTAGGTATCATTGGCAACTTCGTGATCATCCCACACTACAATAAAAGGCTTTGTTTGATGCAAAGCCTGTAAACCTTTATCAGTACGATAAGTCGCATAACGTTTGCGATAGTCATCAAGTGTGAACAGCTCTCCCTGATTGTCCTTATCAAAAGTACGGCCGAGGCGCTCGGCATCTTCAGTAGCGTAGCCCGTACTCGAATATTCGTAGATGTAGTCGCCAAGATGCAGCACAACATCAATGTCTTGATCTTTAGACGCGGCCATATAGGGATTGAAAAAGCCAGCAGGATAATTAGAACAAGAAAAGATACCAAACTTGACCTTGTCTACATTACGCGTTGGCAGAGTACGTGTCGCCCCGACCATGCTGCTATTGCTCTGAGTAATAAAGCGATAAAAGTAAGCTTGGTTCGGATCGAGTTCACGAACATCTACCTTTACTGTGTAGTCGGTTGCGGCTGATGCCTGTGCACTGCCCTCACGAACGAGGTTTTTAAAATGCTCGTCTTTGGCCAATTGCCACACAAGGTGAACCGGCTGGCGTTTGCCCTTGGCAGGCACCGCGCGCGTCCATAGTACTACCGCAGTTTGTGTGGGATCGCCACTGGCAACACCGTGAGTAAAGTCGACCTGATTAGTAGGTAACACCGCGTGCTTCGATGAACAACCTGACAGGTGTGTGCTGATCACTAAGCCTGTACTAAGTGCTGAACTGAACTTGAGAAATCGTCTTCTATCCATTGTCGCTTACTTTTTAATTGAATGGTCAGTCAATATAAATGTCGTATGTGACGATTCTATGCCAAGCGTATGACAGAATTACGACATAATTACTTGTGAAGCCGCAGTTTTTTTAGGCGCGTAGCTGTTATACTAGAGTCAAATTTATCTCTCTCACCTTGTGGTATATCGAATGAAGAGTAAGGATCCGCACTATCAGCGCGAAAAGGAAAAATATGACAATCCCGTTGCCAGTCGCGAGTACTTGTTAGAAGTACTGACAAAACACGGCAAGCCGTTGTCATTTCTCGATATCTGCAACTTAGTCAATGCGTTTGACGAAGATAGCCGAATCGGTATTCAGCGCCGTCTTCGTGCCATGGAACGCGAAGGTCAGATTCTTTTCAATAAACATAAGAAATACGCGTTAGCAACGGGGAGTGAACCTGTTGTTCGTGGGCGAGTAATTGGCCATAGAGATGGATTTGGTTTCTTGCGGCCTGAAGATAAATCCGGTGACCTGTACATCGGCCAAGGGCAAATGCAAACCTTGCTACACGATGACATTGTCGAAGCGCGTATCGGCGGTATGGATCGACGCGGCCGAAAAGAAGCGAATATCATTAATATTGTTACGCCGCGGACAGAACCTATTGTGGGGCGATTCTTTATTGAACACGGTTTTGCTGTCGTCGTTCCTGATGATAGTCGTATCAACCAAGAAATCGTGATCCCGAAAGAGCACACCATGGGAGCGCGATTAGGCCATGTGGTGGTTGTCGAAATCACCCAGCGACCGCGGCGTCGAGTGAATCCTGTTGGCAAAATCGTTGAAGTACTCGGCGAACATATGGCGCCGGGTATGGAAATTCAAATGGCGCTTCGCACCTTTGATATTCCTCATGCGTGGCCTCAGGGTGTCACACGAGCCGTGGCTCGATTAAAAGAGGAAGTACCAGAGCAAGCAAAAGAAGGCCGCGTTGACTTGCGTCAGTTGCCACTGGTAACCATTGATGGCGAAGACGCACGAGATTTTGACGACGCCGTGTTCTGTGAACCATTGGACGATGGCGGGTGGCAGCTTTGGGTGGCGATTGCTGACGTGAGTTATTATGTGCGTCCGGGCACTGCGCTAGATACAGAGGCGCTCAATCGGGGGAACTCGGTGTATTTTCCTGATCAAGTTGTGCCTATGTTACCTGAGCTATTGTCCAATGGACTGTGCTCGTTGAATCCCGAGGTCGACAGGCTGTGTATGGTATGTGAAATGACCATAACTCCGTCTGGCAAGTTAGATGCGTTTCAATTCTATGAAGCGGTTATGAATAGCCATGCGCGTTTGACCTACACAAAAGTATGGCAAATATTGCAAGGGGACAAAGCACTTCACAAACGCTACGAAGAGCACGTACCTCATCTTAAGAATTTATATGGTTTGTATCGCGCATTGAAAAAGGCGCGTTTACAACGCGGCGCTATCGAATTCGAGACTCAAGAAAGTAAATTTGTATTCAATGCGCAGCGCAAGATTGAAAACATTGTGCCGTTAGTTCGCAATGATGCACATAAGCTTATCGAAGAATGCATGATCATGGCGAATGTCAGTGCCGCAAAAATGCTAGAACAACATCAAGCATCAGCCTTGTTCCGCATTCATGATCAGCCCGATGCTGATCGGCTGTCGGCATTTATCGCATATTTAGGTGAAATCGGTGTACCTCATCGCATCACTGAAGATGCCCAGCCTTCTGATTTTACCGATGTCGTTAATAAGACCAACAACCGTCCTGATTATGAGCTCATTCAGACTATGCTGTTGCGGTCGATGAAACAAGCCGTGTATGACGGCGATAACATAGGTCACTTCGGTTTAGCGCTGGACGCCTATGCACACTTTACGTCACCGATACGTCGCTATCCTGACTTAGTGGTTCATCGTGCGATCAAAGCGTTACTTAAAAAGCAGAAAATTAAAACGACAGGTGGAAAAGCGTATACCGTTGAAGAAGTCGAACAGCTCGGCGAGCAATGTTCCACGACGGAACGTCGAGCTGATGATGCAACGCGCGATGTAGCAGATTGGTTGAAGTGTGAATTTATGCTCGACCGCGTTGGCGAAAGCTTCGAAGGTGTTGTTGCCTCGGTCACTAATTTTGGCTTGTTTGTTCGTCTAACGGAATACCACATTGACGGGTTGGTTCATATCACGTCTTTAGACAATGACTTTTATCACTATGACGACGTAAAACAAGCGTTGTTTGGCGAGTCAGGTCACAACAGTTTCCGATTAGGCGATCAGCTTACCGTGAAAGTCGTGTCGGTTAATCTTGATGAGCGTAAAATTGACCTCATTATTGACGACACCTTGCTCAAAGGGAAAAAGGGTAAAAAGGTAACGGTTCGAACCGTTGGCAAAAAAGCGCCCAGTGGCAAAGGAAAAGGCAAGGGGACAGGTAAAGGCGGAGACCGAAGAGGCGACCGCCAAACAGACAAACGTAAGACTCGCGGAGCAAAAAGTGATAAGTCACCGGCTAAACGCCCCGCAAAAACTAAAAAAGGCAAGAAACGATAATGGCACAGCAAGAGTGGCTGTATGGTTTGCACGCGATGCAGGCAGTGTTGGAGCGTGAACCCGAGCGCGTAATAGAAATATTTGTTTTGAAGGGACGAAACGACGACCGTCTTGCAAACATTGTGAATCAGGCTCGTCGATTTGGTATCAGTTTACAATTTTGTCAACGCAAAGCGTTAGATGACAAAGTAAAGGGTGAACAGCATCAAGGTGTGGTGGCAAGAGCAAAACCGGCAAAGCCCCTTGATGAAAATGATTTGGATGAGATATTGGCTAACCACTCTCAGCCATTCTTACTTGTTTTGGACGGCGTAACTGACCCACATAACCTCGGGGCATGTTTGCGTACTGCCGATGCGGCGGGTGTTCACGCTGTGATAGTACCAAAGGATAAATCCGCTGGGCTGACTGCAACGGCAAGGAAAGTGGCATGCGGCGCCGCAGAGACTACGCCGCTGATTCAGGTGACGAACCTAGCGCGCACTTTAAAACACATGCAGGACAAAGGGGTGTGGATTACCGGGACGGCAGGGGAAGCAACCCAAAGTCTTTACGATGTGAAAATGACAGGTCCTTGTGCATTGGTAATGGGCGCCGAGGGAAAAGGCATGCGTCGGTTGACCCGAGAACACTGTGATGATTTAGTCAAACTTCCTATGGCTGGTAGCGTCTCAAGTCTAAATGTGTCGGTGGCAACGGGTATTTGTTTGTATGAGATCGTAAGACAACGGGCACTCGTCTAGTACTGTTCTTTGTAAAGATAATGAGTTGGGCTGGTCAATAATTCACCAGTCTTGCTCGTTCTCGTCATTATCCTTTCGTCTAATATATTTCTTTTTTCTTCAAATTTAATCCAACATTTAGTCGTTTAAATTCTATTAAATTATTGTTTTTAATGGTTTATTTTTCGTTTTTGTTATTTTGCGCGAAATTGACAGAAATCAACTAATCTTAATCTTTTAAAAAATTAACTTAAAAAAGCAAATGAGAATCGTTAGTATTAGCGCCAACTTTACAGGACACACATATAAAAACGAGGACACTCCCTTGAAGAAATCACTACTACATACTTCACTGTTGATTGCATTGTTTGGTGCAAGCCATGGAGTATTAGCAGAAGAAGCAGCTGCCGCCATGCCTGCTGAAAGCGATGTTGAGCATATTACGATCCGTGGCGCATTCTTTGGTCAACAGGTTGCTGACTCAGTAAAAACCCCTACATTGTTATTGAACGTACCTCAGTCTGCGTCAATTGTTAGTGCAGAGCAGATTGCTGATCAAGCATTGTTCAGTGTTGCTGACGTCATGCAGTACACGCCAGGTGTCAGCGTTGGTCAGGGTGAAGATCACCGTGATCAATTAACGATTCGTGGTCAAAACACAACGGCTGATTTCTTCGTTGATGGTCTTCGTGATGATGTTCAATACTTCCGTCCTTTATACAATATTGAACGTATCGAAGTGCTACGTGGTGCTAACGCATTGCTATTCGGTCGCGGTGGCGGCGGTGGTATCGTAAACCGTGTTACGAAAACAGCTGATACTGCTGGGGATTTCACAACACTTTCAGGTGGAATCGATACGTTCTCTGCAGGCTCGATCGCTATTGATACAAACAGAGCGATTGACAAAAACAATGCGTTTCGTTTGAACGCGGTATTTGACAGCATTGAAAATCACCGTGACTTCAAAGACGGTGAGCGCTTCGCTGTTAACCCAACTTATACTTGGGTAGCCAATGAAGACACAGTGGTTAATGCATCTTATGAGTATGTAAATGATGATCGCGTAGTCGATCGCGGTGTACCTTCTTTAAACGGTGCTCCATTAGAAGGTTATGACGACACTTTCTTTGGCGATCCAGACTTTAACAATACACAGCTAGAAGCGCACATTGCGCGCGTGCGTATTGATCATCAACTATCAGCGGGTTGGTCGCTAAATGCTACAGCGCAATACGCAGATTACGACAAAGAATACCAAAACCTTTATCCGGTCGGTTTTGATGATACGGCGGGTACGGTTACACTTGATGGCTACCGCGATACGACTCAACGTGAAAACCTATTGTTTCAATTTAACCTGATCGGTCAGTTTGAAGCGGTTGGCGTTGAGCACACCTTACTTATGGGTGCCGAATACGGTCAGCAAGACACAGAAAACGCACGTATGGATAACTTCTTTATCGAAACGAGCGACGACCAACAAACGTTCTTGTTCTCAGATCCGCTTGTGATCCCTGAGTTCACACAAACAGCTCCTGTACGTGACCGCGCTTCTGATGTCACATTCACATCAGCGTTTGTACAAGACGAAATTACATTGACCGATAACTGGATCCTTGTTGCTGGTTTGCGTTATGACCACTTTGAAATCGACGTTGTCGATACAATTGAAGTCAATGACGGTGTTGACGATGGTAACAACGGTTTCTTGAGCAGTGATGACAGTGAAGTGTCACCGCGTGTTGGTTTGATATACAAACCAATGGAAGACGTTTCTATCTACGCAAGTTTCAGTAAGTCATTCTTGCCTCGCTCTGGCGACCAATTCTTAACACTTTCTTTGACATCTCAAGCGCTTGATGCAGAAGAATTTGAAAACAAAGAGATCGGTTTTAAATGGAACCTTTCAGATGCACTTAGCCTAACGGCAGCTTATTTTGAAGTTGAACGCGAAAACGGTGCTGTCGTTGACCCAACTAATCCAGAAAACTCAGTATTAACAGGTACAGAGACGACTGGTTTTGAAGCGCAACTTGTTGGCAACCTGACGGACGAATGGCAAATTACTGCGGGTTATAGCAACCTCGATGGTAACCAAACGACGGTATCGGGCAATGGTGGTGCAGATGGCGCAGAACTAGCGCAGTTACCAGAACACATGTTTACTGTGTGGAACAAGTACCGTTTCAACGATGCTTGGAGTGCTGGTTTCGGCTTCATTTATCAATCAGAACAGTACGCATCATTGAGCAACAATGTTGAACTACCAGATTTCACACGTGTCGATGTGGCGGTTTACTATGATTACAGTGATGACTTACAGTTCCAATTGAACGTTGAAAACCTGTTTGACGAAGATTACTTCCCTGCAGCGCACAACGACAATAACATCACGACGGGTGAGCCAGTCAATGCTCGCTTGAGTGCACAGTATCGCTTCTAAGTGCGAGACATCTAAAAAAGGGCCTGATGGCCCTTTTTTTGTGTCTGCTTAACAGGTTTTTGCGCGTGCCTAAACCACTCAGTGTGCAAACAAATGTCAACCTTTGTCAGTGAATGTAAAGCTTTGTAAATTCGGCCTTTTGGCTTGAACCAAGTGTGATATCCATAGCCTCAATTTCGTTATTAGACAAGATTGTAAGGATTTTACACTTATGCACAGTACGTCATTCAGATTGGCTTCAATTGCACTATCCAGTGCCGTTTTATTTGGTTGTGGAGGCAGTGACGACACTGACTCTGATTACACCTCAGCCTATGTTCAGTTTTACAACGCTTCCCCTAATGGTGCGACGGTAACGATGCGCGATGAGGAAGGGTCTAGTTTCGGTACTGCCCAATTTGCTGATACCACAGCACTGTACACTGTCGTTAGCGAAGACTACGAGTTCGAATTCATTCGAACTGATGCTGATGACCAAGAAGTCGTTGTTGATACGTTGAGCACCACGCTTCGCGAGGGTGAAAAAAATATTATTATCCTCAGTGGAGACTTTGCCGATCCTCGCCTTAACGAATACACATTTGAACGAGAAACGTTAGAAGACCATTTTCGTTTGATGGGGATTACCGTTACCGCCAATGAAGCGCGTTATGACATGTACTTGTCCGATGCGGGTCAACCGTTTGAGGCAGCGACCTTGCTTGGTACCGTTGAACACGACACGTTAACTGAATATGAGTATTGGGATGGTGACGACGACAGTGAGCATTTTGATGAGGGTGAATACACTATCTACTTGACCTTGCCCGGTGAGACGGATGTTATTTTCGAATCTCCAACAGTAGATTTTGAATATGATACAGAATACGTACTTGCTATCCGCGACCTCGCTGGCGCGATACAAACTGGTATCGCAGTTGATGTTATTCTCAACTCTTCCAGTCTAACGTCAATTACCGACGTGGAAGCGTCGTCACAATACCGCGTATATAACAGTACGAATTTTGATGGAGGGATCGAATTTGCACTTGACGGTGCGACAGATTCTGCACCAATCACGATTGCTGAAGGCGGGTTGACCGACTTTATTGAAATCGATTTTGGCGACTACCAACTTAATGCAACGTCAGACGATGCGACAGAAAACCTAACCAATCAACTTGTGACGTTGAACCAAGGCGAAAGTAAAGCAATAGTGATTTACTACGATGGGACACAGCTTAAAGCATCAACATTCATCGAAAGTGGTCTTCCTCAATCCTATGATAAGACGATTAACTTCATTAACACAGTGCCGGACTACGACGCGGTTGATTTTTACTTAGTCAGAAAAGATGAAACGGTCGATACGGCTGAATATCGCATCAACAATGTCGAATTTGGTGAAGCGGATGTCGAGACCTTACCGGCCGACTACTATGAAATTATTGCTGTATATGAAGAGGGAGAAGAAACCTTGCTGTTAGACCGCACTGAGCTTATCGGGCTGGTGGACGAGGCAAACTATATCATTTCTCTGGAACCGGGTGACCAACCAGACGAATACGAAATCATCATTAGCCAATAATCTGCATTACACGACATCAAGGCGACTTGTTCGAAGTGGCCTTGATGTTTTGAGGTTTCCAAGGGCGAGATCGCCGACTACACTTACAAAACTAAATCGCACAGATCAATGAACGCTAAATGCGAGTATTCGATCTAGATGGCGCCACCCAAGGGTGAAGTCCTATGGGCCGTTTTACGTCGACCATTCATTTATGTGGTTTGGTGATAATATTTAATGGTCTGCCAACGTTGCATTTTGGTAAACGGGTCTCGATATCGGCACGTAACTGGAAAGGCAGCCTTTTATTGCTATCAACGTGGTTTTTGTGGCCTGATTGTCGTCTAAGGCATACTATGCAATTGATCAAAGCGCTAAATGCGGTGACATCGAATATTGCGCTCTCTTTTGAGGAGCGGATCACACGACTCCTCTCACTTGGTTGTGACGCATTGCAACTTAATATTGGCCTAGTCAGCAAAATTGACCCGCCACACTACGAAGTGTTTTTAGCGGTTACGCCTGATAATCACATTCAACGCGGCACCATTTGTTTACTCGAAAATATGTTTTGTCGGGATACTGTCGACGCCGATCACGTCATTGCATTTCATCAGATTTCAAGCGATTTAGGTTTGACACTGCCGTGTTATAAGCCTAACCAGTTAAAGGCTTATATTGGTCTCGCAATAGTGGTAAATGGTGAGCGCTTTGGCACGCTTTGTTTTTCCTCATCTCAGCCGCTCGCACAACCTTTCAGCGAAGACGCAGTCACTTACGTTACTTTGCTAGCAGAGTGGATTGGCGCTGAGTTGAGCCGTCAAAGTGCCATCAACGCCATCATCGATCAACAGCTTATCATCCGCCGCAAGCAAGCGCTGTTCGACCAAGCATCAGACTTGGCAGGCGTTGGCACTTGGGAATTTGCGCTTGGTGAATCTACGTGTATATGGTCACCGACTTTACGAGATATGCTTGAAGTGGATGCAAATTTTATTGCCTCACCCCAATCTCTCGGAGAGTTCTTTGTCGATATTCGCGACAAAAAGCGATTCGATGAAGCGCTCAAGTCGGCGAGCTCGTTGAGTACACCTTGGACGCTAGAAACGGAAGTGATTACCGAAAAAGGTCGAAGCCTTTGCTTGTTAACCCGATTTCAATCCATTACCGACGTGGACGGTGTCATTCACATCTTGGGGGCGACTCAGGATATGACTCAACGAGTGTTAATCAACAGGGAGCTGGAACGTCGACGAGACGAAGCTGAAAAAGCGCTGCAATCCCGTAGTCAGTTTCTGGCTAACATGAGTCATGAGATCCGCACGCCCATGAACGGCATTATTGGTATGCTTGATATTATTGATGCGAAAGCGACTACGCCTGAGAAAAAGGATTATGTTGCCCTGGCTAAATCAAGTGCTGGACATTTACTTCGAATCATCAATGACATTCTAGATTTCTCTAAAATAGACAATGGGCATCTTGCATTGGAGGCCGCGCCCGTTGATTTAAACCAGTTATTAGTGGCACAAGCAGATTTATACGAGGCGGAAGCGATTAGAAAAAACATTGCGCTTAAGTTGGATTTGTCTGCAACTCACGGTGTGCATGTCATGAGTGACGCGGTGAGATTGGCCCAAATTGCCGGCAATTTACTGAGCAACGCATTGAAATTTACACAACAAGGCCATGTTAAGCTTTCTACTAAAGCACTGAGGCAACGTGAAAGCGGCGTGTTGGTTCAATTAATTGTTGAAGATACCGGAGTGGGTATCGAACCTAACCGTCAGTCCAAAATATTTTCACCGTTTCAGCAAGCCGATGAAGCGACGACTCGCCATTATGGTGGTACTGGGCTGGGTCTATCTATTGTCGCACAGATAGCTGAGTTAATGAGTGGAGGAGTTAAGCTTCATTCAGTTCCCGGAGAAGGGTCTAAGTTCGTTGTGGCTCTGCAACTGGATTTGGCTGACTCCAACACACTATCCAAAACCCCTGAGCTCAACGATTCTGATGTTTCTCTTTCGCCCATGGCATTTGAAAATAAAAGAGTCTTAGTTGTCGAAGATAACGAAATCAATAGGATGGTGATAACACAGCAACTTGCCCAATATGGTATTGAACCTAGCATTGCGAGAAATGGATGTGAAGGCGTTGAATTGGTGTTAGATGCATTAACGCGCCACAAACCCTATGATTTGGTCATAATGGATTGCCAGATGCCGATAATGGATGGTTATCAGGCGACAGCGTCTATTCGTGGTCTAGGAGACATCGCTCAGAAAATCCCGATCATCGCGCTCACCGCCAATGCTATGCAAGGAGAAAGAGAAAAGTGTATACTAGCGGGCATGAACGATTATCTCACCAAACCTATAGACGGTGTGCGTTTAAAAAAGACCCTGACGCGGTTTTTACTCCCTTAAATATTGATTTTTAGCGGTTTGTACCAACTTCTGTCTTAGAGGGGCAAATTGTTCAAAATTAATTCATAAATTGCCTATCGTTTTAAAATCTTTTCTGTTATCATTTCGCGCCCTTTTTATCGGGGTATGGTTAAAAAATGGCTTATTTGTCGTTTTTAGCAGCGATTTAGTGGCTCGGAAGAGCCGTAATTAACAGCGGAGCACTAACATGATCCAAATGCAAACTAACCTGGATGTAGCCGACAACAGCGGCGCTCGCAGGGTTCAGTGTATTAAGGTTCTTGGTGGCTCGCAT
>CAWUJV010000074.1:0-20313 GCA_963922845.1 uncultured Alteromonas sp. | reverse complement strand
CTGTTGGGTGGCCAAATGGGCAGATAATTGGCAACGTTTACGACGTTGGAAAAAACCAAGCTTACGTATGATTGCCCAGAACACAACACATTGTAACAAGCGTCACTATCATTAACGTGCCATTTAACGACCGATAAACAGGCGTCGCTTTTTACATGCTGAACAGAAAATTCGCTAGGTTGGACACGGGATGGTGTGTTTGCGTCAATGTTCAGGAACAGAACAGCGCAGGCCAACCATAAGCAGGCCATGATGTTCCGAGCACTGTGATGACGCAATATCCTATTCATATTCAAAGATATGTCGCTGATATACGATAATACAAGGTGTAGTCTAGATTGATTGGTAGGAAAACCTGTGGAGTACTCTCTATAAAAATGCTTCAAGCTATGGCTTAATAATGAGCAACACAGGGTTTGTTGAACAGGGAAAGGAAGTGAAACATGATTACTATTGAGTTTTTGTTAACGTCGTTGGTGGTAGTGCTGATCCCGGGGACGGGTGTGCTTTATACCGTTGCAACTGGGCTGTTCATTGGTAAACGTGCAAGTTTGTATGCCGCTATCGGATGTACTTTGGGGATCATTCCGGCATTGCTGGCAAGTGCGTTTGGATTGGCCGCGGTTTTTCACGCCAGTGCAATGGCGTTCCAAGTGGTGAAATATGTCGGCGCAGCATATTTATTGTATTTAGCGTGGCAAATGTGGCGCGCCTCATCACCACTTAGTCTCGATAAAACCCAGCAGCAAAGCGCTTTCAAAAGCATAGTCACAAAAGGCTTTTTACTGAATATTCTGAACCCAAAACTGTCTATTTTCTTTCTGGCCTTTTTGCCTCAATTCATCCCGTCGACAGCCCACAGCGTGTTAACCAGTATGCTCGTTTTAGGTGGTGTATTTATGCTGATGACATTTGCCGTCTTTCTTGTGTATGGCGTCTTGTCGGGGTCATTTAGCCATTTTATAACGCACTCGAAGCGCGCGACTGTGATACTGCAACGAATGTTTGCGTCGAGCTTTGCCGCCCTTGGTTTGAAACTCGCGCTGACTGAAAAGGCGTAAAAAAAACCGGGTATCAACCCGGTTTTTCATCATGCCGTTGGCTTAGTGCTTTTCACCGCGGCTTTGAAACTTACGTTCGCTAGTGTTGATTTTGACCCATTCTCCGGTACTGATGTACTCAGGCACCTGAATCACAAGTCCAGTCGACAGTGTTGCTGGTTTAGTGCGAGACGTAGCAGAGGCCCCCTTGATTGAAGGATCGGTTTCTGTGACCTCTAGTTCAACGCTGGTGGGTAATTCTAGTGCAACAGGAGCATCACTGACGATAACCACTTGGATGCCTGCTGTGTCTTCACTGATGAATAAAATTTCGTCGGCAATACTGTCTTTATTCAAGTGATATGGCGTGTAGTCTTCATTATCCAAAAAGACGTATTCATCGCCATCAATATAAGAAAACATAACCGGACGACGGTTAATGTCAGCCATTTCTAACATGTCTGAGTCTTTAAATGTTTCATCCATTTTAGCGCCAGTCACAACATCATACATGCGCATTCTGTAAAGGCTTCCGCCGGCACGGCCTTGTGGCACTGAACGCTCGATATCTCTGACGATGCAGGTTTTGCCTTCAAACACTATAGTGTTGTTCTTTTTAATCTCACTTGCCTTTGGCATAACGTAATCCTGAAATTTAGGGCCAATGTAATTGGCACGACATGAAGTAGATATCAGTATTGTCCATGATTTTTAAACAAAATGAAGCCCAATAGCGTGCTTTTTGGTGTTTACTATCTGTTACAGATTGAAATACGCCGCAGCATTGACGAACTCATATAATTGTTACATTGTAACAACTTGATGCGCCCCGGCTTTGCCGAAAGCGACAGAATACGTACAAGCGATAACAATGAGACACGTTTATTCTGTGGTTCAGGATGAACGATTGTTTAAATATAACAAGCACACTGTGCTGACAAAACACGTGTATGTAATGGAGATACTATGAAATTTATGCCTCTCTTTCTCTCTCTCGCCATCTCTGCCACTGTGGTAGGTTGCGGTGGTCCAAAAGAGTCTCAAACCCCAACCGCTGCCCCCGAAGTCGACAAAAGTGCAGCAGCGCAAGTCAGTAAACCCGAATTAATTTCTCGTGATCTTATTTTTGGCAATCCAACATTTAGTAGCGTTCAGATAAGCCCTAACGGCAATATGATCAGTTACCTTGCTCCTGTTGATGGTGTGATGAATATTTGGGTTGCGCCAGCAGATGACATCAAAGCAGCAAAACCCATCACGTCTGATAAGGGGCGTGGTATTCGTGGCTATGGTTGGGTAGCCGGGATGGATAAACTGCTTTACGTACAAGATAAAGGCGGGGACGAAAACTTTTTGTTGTATGGAGTTGACCCTGCGACGGGAGAAGAAACCTTATATACGCCCTTTGAGAAAACCCGGGTGATGTTTTTGGGTAGTAACCCCGATATGCCAGGGAAGCAAATCATTGGTATCAATAATCGCGACCCGCGCTGGCATGACGTTTATGAGCTAGATGTCACAACGGGCGAGCTTACCATGGTGTTTGAGAACACCGAAAACTTTGGTGGTTTCACGTTTGATAACGATCTCAATATGCGTTTTGGACAGAAGTCGACCAATGCTGGTGGCTCTGAATATTATAGAAAAACTGATAACGGCTGGGAATTATTCTGGGAAGTCACACCAGAAGATCTGTATACCTCGGGTTTGTCTGGCTTCAGCAAGGACAATCAAACTCTTTACGTTCGTGAAAGTAAGGGGCGCGATACCAGTGCACTGTTTGCGATGGACATGAAATCGGGCGAGAAGACGCTAGTTGCTGAAGATGATCGTGCGGATATTGGTGGCACCTGGCGCGATGTCGACACGGGCAAACCTTATGTTTACACCGTCAACTACGATAAAAACCGCTACATTCCTCTGAACAAAAAAGGTGAGGATATGTTGGCAAAGTTGAACGAGCAGTTTGACGGTAACTTCTCTCGTGTATCGAGTACCAAAGACGAAGACGTATGGGTCGTATTAAATTCACAGTCGAACACGGTGGCGTCTTACTACCTATGGGATGTGAAAGCGAATACCTTCGAGCGATTGTTCTCCACACGTCCCGAATTAGAAGGTAAAACACTGGCTTTGATGACGCCGGAAATGATCAAGTCTCGTGACGGTTTAACATTGGTGTCATATCTGACTTTACCTCCCGGTGCAGATACTGACGGCGACGGCCGGCCTGAAAAACCACTTCCTATGGTATTGAATGTTCACGGTGGCCCGTGGGCGCGAGATACTTATGGGTATCGCTCAACGCCACAATGGCTGGCTAACCGTGGTTATGCGGTCTTGCAAGTTAACTTTAGAGGTTCGACAGGATTCGGTAAGAACTTTGTGAATGCGGGTGACCTGGAATGGGGCCTTAAAATGCACGATGACCTTATCGATTCAATTGATTGGGCTGTGAAAGAAGGCATTACTAGCAACGACAAGATTGCTATTATGGGCGGATCTTACGGCGGCTATGCGACATTGGCTGGACTAACAATCACACCTGATCGTTTTGCTTGTGGCGTCGATATTGTTGGTCCATCGAACCTAGAGACCTTACTTGATTCGATTCCTCCCTATTGGGAAAGTTTCCGCCGTGTGCTAGAGAAAAGAGTGGGCGATCCAAATACAGAGGAAGGTTTGGCCATTTTGAAAGAAGCATCACCGCTTAATAAAGTGAGCAATATCGTTAAGCCATTGTTGATTGGGCAAGGCGCAAATGATCCCCGTGTTAAACAGGCGGAATCGGATCAAATTGTAACGGCGATGAAAGCAAAAAATATCCCCGTAACGTATGCACTCTTCCCCGATGAAGGCCATGGATTTGCTCGTCCTGAAAACCGCTTGGCATTTTACGGTGTGGCAGAAGGGTTCCTCGCTACTTGTTTAGGTGGTGATGTTGAACCTATTGGTGATGACTTATCTGGCTCAAGTTTGACGGTGCCCGAGGGGGCGAGTTATGTCGATGGACTTGCTGAGGCGCTTGAAGGTTTTACTTCTGAAAATCGCGGTTAAAGCATTGGTCGCAACAGTGCGCTGTGTATAGCGCACTAACCGCAATGTACCCGTGCACACCGTCAAGGTGTACACGGGTTTTTACTTTTTAGGCGTTGTCATCGCGATAGCGGTAAATCAATGTTGCGATAACGAGGTGCCACAGACTGATAATGATTAGCACCATTGTCATACCAGAAACAGATAGCGACAGTGAGCCCGTTAGCATTGCAACGATAATGGCGGTTGCCGCTGTCATACTTATCATTCCTATCACTTTGATCGGCTTGGATTGTTTTAGCATATCTAGGCCCCACCAGATCATAGCCGCACACCATGCTATCGCACCAAACTCTGCAAAGTATTGATTGAGCAGCCAGGCCAATCTACTTACCCCTTGATATATCGCTAATTGTTCAGTACTCGCCCCTATATACTGACTTGCTAAGTGAGCAGCGACAAAACCATTAATGATGGCGGCGGCAATCATGGCAAGTGTGCCGAGCCAATAGCAGATAATTCCAAACAGAATAGTGATTCGAGAAAAGCGACGTAGCTGGGCATAAACACAGAGGCAAAGACTGATGGCAATGGTGAAGGCAATCAAGGTTCCGTGAACCAGTGCGTTAAGTTTGGCTTCATGGTTCATCTCGGCAATTTGCTCGTTGACATGAGACGCCGACACACTGGGGTGATGCAACATGGCGAAAATACTCAGTAAACTTAACAGGGCCAACGCGGCCCCGACGATTCGGTTTGGGTGTGGCATAAAAATGTCCTTTTGTTGAGGTATGCCAACCCTAGCACCATCGCGCGGTGAGAAGCGGGACATTCCCTCTTGTTTGTATATTAGTAGACATATTTTGCAAAGTGTCCTGTAACTATCGCTTTAGCGTATTGGTCTTTGGGGTACACTTTGTAGTGTCGGATTAAATAGAGACTAAAATGACAAAGGTGCCTTCTGTCGACAAGCGGATTCAAAAAACGCGCTCTGCGTTGCGCGATACATTCTTCGAACTTGTGTTGACCTTCAGTTACGACGAAATAACCGTATCTGACATCATCGAGAAAGCCAATATCGGTCGCTCTACCTTTTACAAACATTTCAATAGTAAAGATGAGCTATTGGCAACCAGCATGGATTATCCATTAACGGTATTGGCCAACAGTATCGATCAGAATCAAGTATTTGATGACTTGCTTTGGCTGATGGAGCACTTTTGGCAAAACCGTCAATTTGCTCCGCGGATATTCTCCGGTACGTCGAGGCGAATTGTGCTTATGACACTCGCTGAAAAACTGGAAGCTCAGCTTCGACAAGCGTGCGTACGTTGCACCTATCATTACCCTATTCCCATTGGGATTGCTGCTCATCAAATAGCTGAGGCACAACTGACGGTGATTATTGATTGGCTGTTGGGCAAAGGTACGTGTTCTGCCAACGAGATCGCCCAGCACGTAAAGCACACGGCTCTGGTATTGAGCCAGCTGGTGTTGCCCAAATCGTCGTCTATTTAACCTGTGCTTGAAGCCTGCTTGAGTGCTTCTCGGTATGTTTTGAGTTTATTAATCGCTGGCTTGGCGGCTTTGCGCATGCGATTTAAGACTTTTAGCTTGTCGACTTCGTAAAACCGCACCGCTTTTACCATATGCATAAATCCATCTAAACGATTGTTGAGTAGCCACTTTTTGAGACCGGGCTCCTTACCCCAAAAGTACTGATTCATCATATTGCGAAAGGTTAACTCGACCCAGTCGTCGGTGGTATTGGGCAGCGGGACGACACGGGTAAGCTGATTCTTTTTCTCGTTGTCATCATACGTCGCTTCGATATGGGCAATAAAGGCTGCACTAAATGCGGGCTGATAGGCGCGAACAGTTTGCAATGTGATGGTATCGCCACTGAACACATCCTTTGTTTCCAAATTGGTAATCGCGCTAGCAGTACAATCCACATGAATACGATTGGGTGAAGTGGGAATACTGCCTTTTGCTAGTGTAATTGTATCTGCTCCAAGATGCGTCACTCGTCCCAGTCTAACGATATTTTTAATACGCCTAAGTTCGGCAAGTTCCATTCGACTTACGGTCGAGCCGTGAAACATTTCGGGCTTAACGTCGGTGTCAATACGCATGAATACGCCACCTTGCTCTAAGCGTAAAAACATATCATCAATGGACGTAGATGCCGCAATGGCCTCCATTTGGCTTGCTTGTGCGCCCATTACATCAAGAAAAAACTCGTTGGTGGGCTGTGTATTTTGTCTATCAATTAGCCACGCGTCGCGAGGCATTATCCACGTAATATCATCGGGATTAATGTGTTGTTCCAACAACCACAGGCAAGTGTCGATACCGGTTTTTCCTCCGCCGATGATCGTGTAGCCCTCGACAGGCGCTTGTATCTTGGGCAGATCGTTAGGCGGCATAAAACGCACGTTAGATTCAATGTCAAACGCCGGTGTATGAGTCGCGGGTATGCTGGTTCGGTAGAAAGTGGAATCAATTTTTTTATGGCGGTAGCTAACCTCGGTCACTTGGCCAGTCATCAGGGAATACACCTTACCGTCTTCTCGATATTCCGACATTGGGAGATAATGAACTCGGCCACTTGGGATGAAACTTTCGCGCATGAGATCGTCGTAATAGGCTTGAACTTCTGTACCAGAGGCCAGCTCATTGAGGCCTTTGTTCAAGCCGACCTTATCTTTGATGCCACGACTGAGCTCTTTGGAGCTGACTCCATAAAACGCTGAAGGTTGATGCAGGGTGACAAAAGAGTATGCGTCTAGCCAATGGCCCCCTGGTTTATGTTGCTTATCGACCATAATGACAGTCGCGTTGGTCTCTTGCAGCAACGTATCAACAAATGCCATACCACTCGCGCCCGCGCCAATGACGAGATAGTCTGCTTCAATACGTGTTGTCATGCGTTATCCCTCTGCTGTAACTGGTCAGATCTTGTAGTCTTGTTGTGCCACTATACGAGGGTTAGGACTTTGCTGGCAAACAAGTTGTTAACAATAGTTTTGATAGTTATTAACAAATATCTCTGATACTTGTTTGTGAATGTGAGAGAGAAGTGGAACGAATAGTCGAATCTTATTACCCAGATGCAGTAGAATAGCGGCCATTCAGTGATCAAGAGACATAATCATGGCGTTACATTGGTTTCCCGGGCATATGCACAAAGCCCTCAAAGAGATTAAAGAGTCTATTAGCCAAGTAGATATTCTCATCGAGGTATTAGACGCTCGTATTCCTTATTCAAGTGAAAACCCCGAAATTGCAAAGATTCGCGGTGATAAGCCTTGTCTCAAAATTCTTAATAAATACGATTTGGCCGATCCTGAATTAACGGCTAAGTGGCAGGCGCACTTAGAAAAAGAACGGGGTGTGAAAACTATTACCACCACGACGGATGACCCGACTAACAGCAAGCAAATCATGTCGATGATACGCACTATTTGTGAGCAAAAAGAAGCGTCGGTGAAATCAATAAAAGCGATGATCACTGGGATTCCAAACGTTGGTAAATCCACGCTGATCAATATCCTCGCTGACCGTATCATTGCCAAAACTGGCAATGAACCTGCGGTGACGAAAAGTCAGCAACGCATTAATTTGGGCAGTGGCATTATTCTGTTCGACACACCGGGTGTATTGTGGCCAAAACAAGAAAACCCAAACTCCATTTATCGACTCGCGGCGTCTGGTGCAGTAAAGAACACGGCGATGGAGTTCGATGATGTGGGGTTTTATGCCGCAGACTATCTAATTAAGGCCTATCCAGATTTGATGAAAGAGCGCTTCAAACTGGATGATTTACCTGATACGGAGCTTGAGTTCTTGGAGGCCGCTGCGAAAAAGCGCGGTGCAATTATGGCGGGAGGCCGGGTAAACTTACACAAGATCTGTGAAGTACTGTTGACTGAATTGCAGTCGGGGAAGCTAGGTCGAATTACCTTAGAAACCCCAGACATGATCGAAGTGGAAGAAATTGAGATGGTGAAAGCCGCTGAGAAAAAAGCGGCAGATAAAGCGAAACGCAAACAGCGATTTAAAGATGGCTCATTGACGCCAGATAAGAAAGATCGCAAAGAAAAGCGCACCGAAAAACGGCAAGAACAAAGCCGCCGAATGAAAAAACGAACTAGATAATACGCAGTGGATAGCGAGGTGGAAGATGGAATGCCCTCATTGCAATAAGCAAGGAATATCGGCACTCAAAAAGTCACTCATGCTGTGTTTGGGGGCGCCTCTGCGCTGCACCCAGTGTGGCTCGCTGTTTAAATTTAACAAAGGCTTTGCGTTTTTGATTGCACTGGCACTTGAGCTTATGATTGTGTTGAGTATTGTTTGGGGATTACAAACCACAAACGCGAATATTATGTGGCTCACTATTTTTGCGGGCATTGCAATGATTCATCTAATCGCCACGATAATGCCATTGAAAATAGAGAGTCAGCTTACCTATTCCACAAGGCGTGGAAAAAAGTAAGCAACTATCAATTTTATAGTAAAGACTTTCACACGACTCTCATTTTCAATACCTCACTATTGCTTCGGAATGACAATGGCAAGTTCACTCACTCGATATTGGTTTGAATGCTCAGAAGGCCTTGGAATTGGTGTCACAGCCTTCAATATAAGTGATGCTATACAACTCATAGCGTCAGAACATGCATTACACAAACTAAAGCCGAGACTTGATAGTTTTACAACGAATATAAAAATCAGTCATCTGGACCAAAATCATGTCGTACCGAATATGGGAATCTGCAGCAACAGGGGGATATGGTATCCCAACATGGGAGCAACATTGAGGTGAGGAATCACTTGGCGCCAGTGTAAGTTGTGTTTTGCAGCACTGTGTTTTCAGCTCGTTAGACTATAACAAGGTACTCTGTTAATGAAGCATATGGATAGACCTCGAATTAAAGTGGACTTTAATGAACGAATGCAGCATGACCTTGTTTTGATCTCTAAAACGGACGAGAGAACTGATTCTGACGGAAATCTCGTTAAGCTTTATTCTGGCGCTTACGTTTATCTTTACGAATACAATCACTATGAAGACGGCGAAGAAGAATACCTATTGGCAGAGGGTAGAGTTGAACTCAATGACAAGGCTATAAACAAAGTGGCTAAATGGAGCTGTCGGATTAGCGAAAAGGGTATTGAAATAAAAACTCCGTAACAAACTATCGATTTATAGGTAAAACAGTTGGTTGTGCTCACTTGAAGTGTCAAACGTATCGATTTTCGGAAGTCTTTAGATGTCTTGGATGCCAGAAGAACAAGAAGCTATGCCACATTAGCAATAGAAACAAAATAACGCGTTATTCGAAAACCGCACGCTCGCGATAACCTCGAATTTGTTGATATTCAGGGCACCCGAAGAGATAAGACCTTTTAATGACACGAAAAATTAACCCAACTACACGTAACAAAAACGCTCAACGTTTGTCTTGGCATTTTTGGTTTCTTCATAGTTTAACGATTTTTGCTTTGTTTATTGGTTACTTCATTGGTGTTGAAAACGATAAACCTATAGCAACCAGTTTGTCGTTCGGTGCATTAGTATATTTCAGTCCATTATTGTTATTTGTTACCCGATATATGGTACCCAAGGCTCTATTGGTTAAGTTCTATAGAAAGAGTCGATAGTTTACGCTTACCCCATAAGCAATTAATTGCAATATTTTGTATCCCAATAACAATGTGTTAACCGAGTAAGTGCTGGACCCAACAAGCCGTTATAGTTACTGCGACGCCGTCGATCCAGCCGCAGATTAATATGTCTTTCGAGTCATCACCTGGGCAAATCAGATGTTGTTGAAACGTCGTCGGGTGAAATTCATTTTTACCTTACTCAGACGTCGTTGACATTTGACGTCTCGCCTACATCGATTAATGTAGGGGCAGAAGGTCTGACGGTGCACAAAGTTCGAACCCCAATACTCTCGAAGAAAAACCAAGGTGTTTGGTGAGGCTATAGTGCACTTAGACCAAAAAAAACGAAAAAGGATATAACGATGAAAAAACTAATAGCTGTTGCCATGACGTTGCTTGCGTTTAACAGCGTAGCGTTGGAGCGAAAGGATTTAAAAGACGTATCAAACAACGACATTATTGCGGATACGCAAGCCCAGCCTGAAGCCGCGGGTGATGATCATATGGCGCTGGTATGGTGGATACCCCTTGAGTATTGGGCGTCAGTGTTTTCTCGTGATCCCAGTATTTCTGAAAGTATCAGAAACGACATGCTAAACGTACTTGATGACTATGTGGTTATCGGTGTTGTACAAGCTGATATCTCGCGATTTGGGTCGTTTGATTTTTACGCTAAAGATGAAATTCTAAAGACGATTGACGTCAGCTATGCGCCGGCAGAAAAAGCAGGTTTTTCACTGCCACTGGAAGAAAATGTGTCAGGCGATATGCAACTGCTGATGGAGCAAATCGGGCCAATTTTGAAAGCTGCGATGGGTAATATGGGCGCAAACTTCCACTTCTTTATTTACAGTGATAGAACCCAAGACGGCTCTCGCTTGGTTGACCCATACAAGCACGGAGAACTGGCGATAACGTTCAAGAACAGAGATTCTCAGGTGCTCGATGCCGCTTTTCCAACCCCGCTTAACTCTTTGTTTATCCCCAGAGTGTGCCCTAATGGCGAAGAGGCGCATGTCTCATGGAACTATTGCCCTTGGTCTGGTAAAAAGCTCTAAAGTACTGTCTTCTAAAGGCCACTGCTCAGGTGGTCTTTAGAGGCGAACGACGGCTCATTTTACGCCGATGATGTTTGCCGTATCTACTAACGAAGCTGCAGGTGGGTATCGACTACGTGGAACAATATCTGGGGCGCATACGAAATGTGTCAGTGATGCTGAGACATCAACGCTTTTAACCAGTGTTCAAACGAATGGCTTGGCAGTGAGTCCTTTTGAGCTCGGAATAAAGCAGCGGTTTTTCTCGCGCCTTTTAATTGTCTTATCGTATCTAGTACCAGTGGAAACTGCCTAGCATGGTGAGCGGAATGCATAAATATCAACCGATCTTTGTCAATCCGTTTGAGTGATTGCGCCGCCCTGACTCGTTTATGGCAACGGCACGCGTTGTGTGGCTCGACCAAGCCACAGTGTTTTTGCATGAAATCTAATACAAGTTGTCGAGCCCGAGACAAACGCTTGCGAAACGATGCGGCTGATATGGCCAAAGCCATAGCCGCTTCATTTTGTTCTAATTCCAAAATTTCGCCCAATATGTATGCCAGTCGCATGTCACTGTTCAAGCATTGCAATATCGCTAGGGTACAACCGATTCGGATTTCGCCTTGCAACTGTGTACTGTAGGCGTCTGACGTGGCACGCTCTTCTGCGCCTAGTTGCAGGTCCTCGCCAAATTCATCAAAAGATAAAGAATGTGCTTTGTAGCCTTTTTTCACGTCGAGTAAATGGTTTGTCGCGATGCGAAATACCCACGTTTTGAGATTACTTTTTTGTTCAAACTGGGAAAGCCGCAGTGTCACTTTAAGTAAGATTTCTTGGGTCGCATCCTCTGCGGCATGAGGCGTCATCAAAAACCGCAAACAGAGCTTGTAGATATCCGGCTGAATAGCCCGAAGCAAATACTCCATCGCATCTCGATTGCCAGTAAGGGCTTGTTCTAGATTCGCTTGTAATGGTTGTGGGCTATTCAACTTCATCATATTACACTTCCAATAGTGTTTTTAAATGCGCTAACTCTTGCTCCAAAATACCCGTTTGCTGCTCCAATGCTCCTTCCAATTGTTCCAAAGGAACAGGAGGAGGTGTCAGTGTGAAACTGTATAGTGTGTGCTCCTCTGACAGCGCCGTAACTCGAGAGAAAGCACTGCCTTGGCTTTGGTCGGGAAAGGTCATTAGCCAATCAATAGTGCCGAATTGGGGATTCGTATTGGTATCAAGTTCAATTGGTACGGTACCCATCGGCGTAATCAGCATCGCGTCGCTATGGTTGGCTGAGCTAAAGGCATTAGTCCATCGAGGTAAATTAAGCGGATTGGCAATATAGTCAAACACCGCTTGAAACGGTGCATTGATCACTGTGCTTCGAATCGCATACAACATGTTGTGCTCCTGTGGTTTTGTGTTGCAACCTTTTAGACGAGAGGAGCAAATAAGGTGTGACAGCTTTTTTTGTATTTTTTATGTCGAACCCCAACTTTGCGCGTCCTGCTGGAACAACGCACTATTTAGTCAAGTCGACGATATAGGCAGCACCTGACCCATTGCCATTATCATCCTTGTGAGGTGTTGCGATGACCGCATGATGTGTCGATACCGATAGGTTCCAGCCAAAACGATCATCTGTCGCTGCATCGTTAGCCACGATTTTTGAGTCGAATAACCATTGGTCGTGCCGTTTTTTGAAGACATAAAGCGCGCCCGCATTCTTGCCACTGACATCGTGGTGCATGGCGGTAATCAATGCCGTGTCATCCACTAGTGCGACGCCACGACCAAAGCGATCATCGGCTTTACCGTCGGGAGCAATTAATTTTTGGGTTTGCTGCCATGTACCATTGTGGCGCTTAAAAATGTACGCCGAGCCGGCATCTTTGCCAACGCCGATTACATCATCTCGTCTCGCTGAGATAAGTGCTGTATCGCCTGATAATGCGACCCGAACACCAAAGATATCGGTGTGTCCTGCGTCATTGGCCATCAATTTGGCTTGTTGTTGCCATTGCCCATCATCAAATACAAAGGCGTAGACTGCGCCCGCCTTCTCGGCTTTTTCGTCATTGAGGTCGGCACCTACTAATACCGTGTTGCCGTCAATGGCAACGCTGATCCCAAACAAATCGCCCGCCGCGCCGTCATTGGCCGTTAACTTAGTGTGATGTGTCCATTGGTTGTTGTCGCGAGCAAACACGTATACTGCCCCTGAGTCGTCGCCGGGCGCATCACTATGCGGCGCGCCAATTACCAGAAAACGATCATTAAGGGCGATACTTTGACCGAAGGCGTCGCCAGGTTTTGCATCATCTGCCGTTAATACCTGACGCTGTTGCCACTGTGTATCGATGTGCTCGAAGCTAATAACAGCACCAGCATCCTCACCCTTGTCATCTCTTTTTATCGCCCCCAACAGTGCATTATCGCGATGCAATGCGACGTTGCCTCCAACGGTATCATTTGCAAAGGCCGGCTGTGCGACCAGTTTGGCTTGCTGTTTCCAGCCATCAGAGGTCAAGGAAAACACATAGGCGGCACCAGTGTCTGGTGAATGGGGTAAATCAACATTGTGTGCGCCGACTAACACCGTTTTATCATCAATCGCTACGCTGTATCCAAACTGGTCTCCAGGCTGACCATCAGAAGGAAGCAGTTTAATGGGGTCAGCATGGCAATTGAGACTTGCTGTTAGGGAGAGCGTGAGAAGTAAACGTGAAAAAGCGGTAAGCTGCATAGCGACATCCGTGTTAACAATAAAACAAGCATACGCTATGCGACAATGTCACCTACAACAAGGTATTGTCGACGAAGTGATGACAGCCAGAGGTGGGAGAGATTAATACAGACCAAACAGGTTGTTGGTCTACAGTCTATCCCAACCGTAATGTCAGCCTTTGAAGCCAGTCGCGACTATGTACACTTCACGCGATCGTGGACGAGAAGCTGCGGGTTTGCGCACAATCACTTTGTTAAAAGAACTGCGCACATCTTTCATGTATTCGTCGTAACCCACGCCTTGGAAAACTTTGGCGCAAAAGCTACCGTTTTTTCTCAATACGTTACGGGCCATATCTAGGGCCAGTTCGACCAAATACATTGAAGCATACTGGTCTGTTGTATTGACACCACTCATATTCGGCGCCATATCAGATACGACGACATCTACCTCATCACCATCTAAGACTTCAAGAATTCGTTCGTATACCGCTTCGTCGGTAAAATCTCCTTGAACAAAATCAACACCAACAATACTGTCCATGGGTAAGATATCTGATGCAATGACGCGCCCTGAGTCACCCACCATAGGCGCAATGATTTGCGACCAGCCACCGGGTGCAGAGCCCAAATCCATCGCCACATTACCCGGGCGAATTAACTTATCTTTTTCATTGATTTCAATCAGCTTATAACTTGCGCGCGAACGGTAGCCGTCTTGTTGAGCCTTTTTGACATAAGGGTCGTTTACGTGCTCTTCCATCCATTTTTTACTGGTTTTTGATTTGGCCATGCGCTTGGGTCTACTGATGTGTTGGCTGAAAACCCCGTATTGTAGTCGCGCCATTGGGTTTTGCAAATGCCACAAGCCGCGACACCAAGGTTTTACAGGAATCAAGCCATGTATTACCCTTGCCTGCATTAAATGAGGTTATGGCCAAAAGGCACAGTGTTATGAAGTTGGATGATGTCAAAAAGCTGCATCAAAAAAAGTATCGCTCTCAGTTCGGGTATTATCTGGTTGAAGGTGAGCACTTAATATTGGAATTATTCAAAGCAAAAGCCAGCTTATCTCATTTGGGCGATGTCACTTTGTATATCACTCAGGCTCACGAAAACTGGGCTACCCAATTTAGTGATGATGCTGACTTGGTGGTGTTGACGCCCAAACAAATGGCAAACATCAGCGATACAAAAACACCACAAGGGATGATTGCTCGAGTGCCGCTCCCCGTTGCTCAGCCAGCACCGACCGATAGTGTTGCCCCGTCTCGATTCATTTATCTTCACGAGGTACAAGACCCCGGCAACCTTGGCACCATATTACGCACACTGGCTTGGTTTGGGGATTTTACCTTGTTGCTGAGCCCCAACAGTGTCGATCCCTTTAATTCCAAAGTGGTGCGCGCCAGTATGGGGGCAATTTTCCATTTGCCGATTGAGCTTGATGTACCCTTGACTGATTTGTCTTCACGTTTTTCATCATTTGCCTATTTGGATTTAAACGGCGAGAGCATTTCTTCTCCAACATTTGCCCATTTTGACTGTTATTTGTTTGGCAACGAGGCTAGAGGCGTGCCGCGGGATACACTACAAACGTTTGATGCCAAACCCTACACGATTGAGGGGGCCGGCCTGATTGAGTCTTTGAACCTTGCTAGCGCCGTCAGTATTTGTAGTTTTCAACTGAGTCAGCAAGGATAGAATCCGGTGGAAAAATTCAAAATTACACTATTTAATACGGTAGCTGTTATTCAGGTATTGTATGCCCTAATTGGTTTAGTCATTGCCATTATCTATCCGTTTGAGGCCTTCAATCAGACGGTTGTAGCGATCGTATTGTATTGCGGTTTACCTATTGTTGGCGCCTATGGCGCTTGGAAAAAAAAGTCGGCTTATCTTGCGATTGCGCTGTTCTTCTTTATTTTTCAGTCAGTGCGAAGTGCGAATGCGGAAGGGGTATTGCTCAATATCGCGCCTATCTCGTTTTCCGTGCCTTTTGGCGACTTTGATACGGGGCAAGGGATGTACATCGACTTTTTTGCCATTGCGATGGCTTTGCTATTGGTCGTCCTAATGCGTAAATTGGCCTATCAACAACTCAAAAAACGATAACGAATAATATTTCACAGGTGGTATTCATGGAAGACAAGCAACAACAATGGATTAGTGGCTTTTGGCGTCGGATTGGCGCGGCTTTCGTAGACACACTTGTGCTAGGTATCGTCGGCGCCGCTCTCGGGTTGTTCTTTTCCAGTGTATTCATTGAAATGGGAGCTTGGGGAAGACTAGTCGGACTCACTATCGCCATAGCCTACTTTGGTATGGGCAATAGCCGATTGTTTGATGGACAGACATACGGAAAGCGGATACTGAAGATAAAAGTCGTCGATCGGTCTAATCGCTGCATTAGCTTGCCGCGTTCAATATCAAGGTACCTGATTTTAGCGATCCCATTTTATCTCAATGGACTTCCAGTAAACGGTCTAAGTGGTGAAAGTGGGCAAGTATTTGGGACCTATGTGTTGTCATTTCTCGTGTTTGGCTTCAGCCTTTCATTGATGTATTTGTATATTTTTAATCGCAATACACGTCAGTCACTACACGACCTCATCGTTGGGACCTATGTCGTCTATGACGATGTTGAGCCACAGCCGATAGCTGATTTTTGGCAACCTCATTATCGATTTGTCGGGGCAATTTTAGGTCTAGCATTGGTGCTACCCTACATCGCTGAGAACCTAGTGCAATCAGAAGCCTTCGAGGGCATGTCTGACGTTCAAGCAGCTGTTCTTGCACATCCGACTATCGAGGAGGTCGGTGTTAGTGTCGGTTTTTCGACGCGCAGCGCTGTAGGAGCGGATACGATAACAGTGAATTATCTGAGTGTTGTGGCAAAGATTAACAGTGGCGACATCAATGATTCGGAATTGGCTAAGTTGATCGCCGAACAAGCCGCGGCATTGTACCCGAACGCATCAGAGAAAGATGTGGTTACCGTGACCTTTGTTACGGGCTACGACATTGGCATTTTTTCAAGCACTGAGCAGCATACTCACTCATTTGAAATTTAAGAATAATCGTGAAAACTCGCCTGGTTATTGGATGTTTAGCGCTACTACTGGTCTCTGCCGGATGTTTTACTTATGGCCGTGGGATCTGGTTTCCTGTCGTGGCTAAATTTATGACTAAAAAAACGGTTAGTGATGTAATCCAAACGGTTGGTGATGACGCTAGGCAGCGTCTTTTACCTCATTTTGCTGATGCGGGTATTCATTACCCACCATCTCGCTTGGCATTGGTCGCGTTTAAAGACAGTGACCAATTGCACCTATGGGCAGCGAATACGGACCAAGCGTTTGTGTGGGTCAAAGCCTTTCCTATTTTGGCCGCCAGTGGTGAATTGGGCCCCAAGTTAAGAGAGGGCGATCGACAAGTTCCTGAAGGGATATATCAAATCACGGCATTTAACCCCAACAGTGCCTATCATCTATCCATGAAGTTGAACTACCCCAACGCATTTGACTTAAAGTACGCCAATGCCGAAGGCCGAGATGAGCCTGGTTCTAATATTTTTATTCATGGAAAGGCGGCATCGATTGGTTGTCTGGCGATGGGCGATACGGCGATCGAAGCCTTGTTTACTCTGGTTCATGATACCGGAAGAGGGAACACGCAAGTCATTATTTCTCCCTCTGACCCGTCGATAAAGCCTTTAAATCCGCCTGAACATGCACCCGCTTGGACAGCGCAGCTGTACCAGAATATCGAGCAGGCTTATGGCAAGGTTAATCATCAGCATGCAACAAAAAGTGATTCGAGCACGTTAAACTAATGGACGGATGCAACGAGAGTGATTTAACCCTAATTTCGTTGTTCAATCGTTGTCTAATACACCACTATCAATACTAAGGACTGGTTATGAAAAAACTTACCGCACTTTTGTGTTTACTCGTGATAGGTCAGTTGGCCGCCTCGCCTTTGCCAGATTTTCCCTTTGTTGCCGTCGAAGGTACGGCGTCGGAAAAGGTAACACCTGATAAAGCGGTCATTACCTTTAATATTGTTGTGTTTGATGCTTCATCCGAAGTTGCATCGAATACCATGGATTCAACCACTTCGAGAGTGCTTGAAATCATTACGAACAATGGCATAAGTACAGATGCTGTTACGTCCTATGAGATAGATAAGAATATCAAATACGAACGGGACGATAACTACAATGAAATCGGAATTTTGGGTTACACCTTTAGCCGCCGGTTTTCATTGCGATTAGACGAGATCGCGTCGTTTTCAGGGGTAGTCGATAACCTTCTAAAAACTCAGAACGTGTCCAATGTGGATTCAACGTTCGATTCATCGAAAAGGGAACAAATTGAAGTTGCCTTGATAAGCAAAGCTACCGATCGCGCAAGAAGAAAGGCCACACAGATGGCAAAGGGGCTGGGCGTAGAGCTTGATAGTGTCTTTGCGTTTAATGATAGTGGTTCATTCAATCAGTTTTTCGCTACATTTAGTTTCGGTAGTTCGGATTCAATAAGCGTATCGGGTCGGCGTGTCTATAGAATGGCTGCAGAGTATCAAAGTGATAGAGTCTATCTCGTGCCACAACACATTGAAGTGTCGAAAACAATCAACGTGATATACAAAATTAAGCCTTGAGTGAATACACACCAATGAGTGATGTTGTTCTGATTGTCGGTGCCTATGTGTATTTAATCGGTGGCGTGGTCTTCTTCGCATTGAAACGCGAAGATTACAGCCATGTACGCGATTCGATTAGTGAATTAGCTGAAATCGGTTCTTCATATGAAAAGACGGTGTCTTATGGTGTGTTTTTACCCTTTGGGCTTGTCGCTATTTTAGTAGCGATACAATTGTCGTCATTGCATCCTGTCATTGGATTATTATTGGGCGCAATGGGTGTGAGTTACGCACTCTCGGCCTTCTTCCCCTGTGATCCCAATACGCCGGCAATCGGGACGTGGAAGAACGTTGTTCACAATGTGATTGGTGGCGGTTGTTATGCCGCCGCGCTCTACAGTGTGCATGAACTAGGGGATTCATCGTTAGCCCCGCTTGCTACAGTATCATTAGTTCTGTTGTGCGCGATGCTTGTCACGTTTGTTGCGGGTTGGCCCAGACAGATTCTGGGCTTCATTCAACGGTTAGCTGAAACGAGTTTATTCGCGCTAATCTTAGTTGGCTTGCTTTGGCCAATTTGACGCCGTTAGCGGATAATATGCCATTGGGTTTGACGCCCCGCGAGATACCACACCTGCTTGCCATCAAAAACGGCGCTTTGTTCTAGTTTTATTTGTACCCACTGGTCGTCCCACTCTGGAATTTGTACCGAGATATTGCCTTCAATCGCATATCCGGTATTGGGATAAAGGGGCCAGTCACCTTGAACCGGTGTTGGGCCTTGGTTATCCCACATACCAATGGTTGGACCGCTGGCGTGACCGACAAAACCCAATGGATGCGTGTAAGTGCTACTAATAATACCGGCGGCTTGGCTGTGCTTTATCGTGTTTGCCAATATCTCGTTACCGGTGAGACCTGTTTTGAACTGACGGGTTAGGATGTCTTGCCATCGATTACCAACCGCAAAAGCGTCTTTTAACCCTTGTGGTACGTCGACTTCATCGATTTTTAGTACGTATGCCATTTCCTGTGTATCGGTGCACAAGTTGAGATAACAAATACCTACATCGGTATGGAGCATGTCTCCAGGCAGAACTTTGCGCCCTTCTTTGCCCATAAAGACATCTCCCTGTTTGGTGTCATCTCCTTGGCGTTGAATGTTCACGTAGGGTTGGAACCAAGGTCTCAATTGCAAGGCCTCGAATCGTTCACGAATGTACCAAGCGATATCATCGGTGGTGGTGACACCCGGTGTAATCACTTTGTTTGAGAAGGCCTCAGCAATAACGCCACGTGCCAACATGACAACTTGAGGGTACACGTTAAGCTCCATCTGGCTGCGCGTTTCCAGCCAGCGCACGACTAGGTTTTCTGCGCTGACCAAACGCTGCTGATATTTACTCGGTAAAACGTCAGTGAGCTGCTGATGTAAGCCTACAGATAACCCATCTGATAACGCCCAATTTCGACTAACGTTTATGCCTATCCGTTTGGGGTCACGTTCTTTAATCACTTCGGCTAACCGTTCCCACTGTTGTTGTTTTGTCCCGCCATCCCAAACTGTGGGATAGAGCTCACCAATGGGATAGCGGCTTACGCTAAAACGTTCAACGGTGCCGTCCTCACGTTTGCTAAATACAAGTATTGTCGTGCGTCTCGCGGCAAATGTGGGCTGAGGTACAAGTGTGTAAAAGAGCCTGTCTTCACCGTATTCACGGTTGATCACAAGCCACATATCAAGGTTGGCGTCTTTCATTAACGCGGGTAAAAGGTGGTTAAGGCGGTCTTCAACCATAGCATTGAGTGGTTTGACCCGCTCTTTAAAAGATAAGACATCGGGTAGCGCTTCTATGACTCTGCCTTGCGTAAAGGTTTGGCCTGAAACACTGACCGAAATCATAGCGAAAATCAAAATGAGGGCTTTATACATCGTCTTCCTGATCGAATTTTGTTCTTTGACTCAGTATGCCAGTGTTTGATTAAAATTAAAGCACGGGAACCAGTGATGTTAGGCAACCTGATTTTATACCAATTGATGTCGGTGTTAGCGCATACAAGTCGCGATAGTGACAGGGTCGATATTGATACGAGCCACTGGTCGCAATATTTGGAGTCATTCTCCTTCACCACAGCTTGGCGGTATCAAGAAT
>CAWUJV010000073.1:0-21322 GCA_963922845.1 uncultured Alteromonas sp. | reverse complement strand
TGGTGGTTCTGCATTGCAATATGTCCGGATCATCGTTGATTACCCAAGCGAAAACGCCTTTATCACAACAAAATAGGAGTCACTCTGTGTTAGAAGAAAATACGACAAAGGGAGCCGAACAGGCTTCGGATTTTTCAAAAGCCTTTATCAAAGGCGCTGTGTTTGGCAGCGCGGTCGTGTTGATCGTTTTTGGCATTTACGTGTTCTCGGGTGGCTAGGTAGCAGCGGTGATTGACCGATTGACGCTATCTCTACTATTTGGCTTAGCGGTAGGATTGCCGGGGATAGTGGCGGTGTGCATCCAAACCTTCGTGATGTCGTATTGCGATCCCAAGTTTGGTTGTGTCGGTACGTTTCAATTTGTAGCGACGTTTTTCATCGCACCTGCCATGGTAATTACGGCTCTATCTGCGTTCGTCGGCAGTTGGCGATATTCGCCGCCACTACAAGCATGTGTTGGGCCGGCTTGCGGGTTGGGCATTATGGTGAGTACTGGATTTTACCTGTAGTCTTACATTAGTCTTCCCTTTACTTTTCCTGTTGTGTTATCGATTTTTGGCGTATTGCTTGCCATTATTCCTTTTGCGTTGTGCGCGATAATCGCACATCGACAGTCGCATCATTCTACATAAAGTAATACACGCTACACGCGGGCATTCTAACGCGGTGGAATTCACCCCTATGTTGCTAAAAGCAGGCCGAAGGAAGAAACGCACAAAGACTGCTTAAACAAATCACTCACTTTGCGAACTGATGTGATGTGTGATGCTTGAATTGAAGTAAGACAGCCCAATATCTGCATTGAGTAAATGAAAAGGATTGAGCCGTGAAACACGTCTTGGCATCTGTGCTGTTTGGATTCTTGTTGTTCGTTGTCGTAACAGCAAACTCGAACGTGTCTGATGACCAACCCATTGCTCACTACTCAGTTGCCAGCATAGCAGGTAGCGACCTTTTTTCAGACAGTGGCGCCATGCAAAACCCTGATAGCGACCCTGTGGTCAAAGTCGCGTTTCCACAACGTCTATCGGGTAGTGAATTTCAACATCAACAGCAGCGCACGCCGACTTATGCATTGGTAGTAGAGTTTTTACCAGCCGATTTATCGGCCAAGCATTTTGTTTACATTCGCAATATTCCCGACACTCAACCTTGGTTTGAAATCTCTGGGTATGTACCAAATCGTTACTTATTGGCGGGCTGGAAAGTGACTCGTCACCTTCTTCCAAATAGTTACCTGCATCACTTCATCGTCTAAGACCCGTCGACCTCTCATCGTCAAACCCAGCTAGCGCTTGCGGTTCACGAGAGAGTAGCGGGTGCCTATAAATCCACTTTTTTACGCCAGCGAGTGTGCTGGTATCCGATTTATAGCCACCTTGTCACAGTAAGGTGGTGTGGACATGTGAGTAATATTTATGAACAAGCGATTTTCGCTTATGCCTTCTATTTGGCAAAAACTCGCTATTTTTAGCGTTTTAATTTTACTAGTTGTCAACGGTCTTCCAAGCTTTTGGGGCCAACACGATCGACTAGTCGTCACTGGGCTGTCACAGCCTACTCTTCACCAAACCAGTCAAACACTTGATGTGTTATTGAAAGGCGCAAATGGATTAGGATTGGTGGTCACTCAAGGTAAAAATGGTCAGTTGTCATTTCAATTTACCGATCATCGCGTCGACGCTCAGCAGTATCTGAGAGCGCTAAAACAAGAGCTTAAAGAACACGCAGATGTGACACTTGATAGTGTGCCAGCTGGGCCAGCTTGGTTTACTCAGATCTCGGCCGAGCCGATTAAATTAGGCCTAGATTTAAGCGGTGGTGCATTGTTTGTATTGGAGGTAGATACTCAAACCGCCATGCAAGAGCGAATGAAGGCTATGGCACAAGCACTCAATCATCAAGTTAGAGAAGCAAGGTTGCTTGGGACACGAGTTCAAGTTACCGCCGCGCAACAGCTGAATGTCATCTTCAGCGAAACCCGAGCGTCCAGTGTCTCTTTGCTATTGCGAAATTATGCGCAGCAATACGAGGGGGTCGTTGTCACTCGCCCATCGGCTACAAGAGCCTTGGTGGCGTTTTCACCAGAGCGTCGACAACAATTAGAACGCCAATATGTGGACCAAGCCCTGACGACCATGCGTAGCAGAATAGAGCAGCTGGGTATCACAGAAGGCGTCATTCAGACCCAAGGCAAACGACGAATTCGCATAGAGATTCCGGGTATTAAAGACTTGTCTCAAGCCGAACGACTGATTGGCGCGACCGCAAGCTTAGCGTTCTATCAATTGTCCGAGCATGCCACGGGATTGCCCCGTTTTGCGATCAGCAGTGAAAAATATGGTCGACTTAGCCTCGCAGCTAAGCCGATTTTCACAGGGACCCATATCAGTGATGCACAAATGGGACGTGACGAGCAAGGTGTACCCTTGGTCAATCTCGTACTTGATAGTGCGGGAGGCGCCAAAATGTCAGTGTTTACTAAAGACAATATCGGCCACCCGATTGTCACGCTGTTTTCCGAGTACATTGCCAATGATAAAGGGGAGTTAGTTAAAACCGAGAAAGTGATCAATGTCGCAACAATCCAATCGCAGCTGGGCAGTCGATTTAGCATTACCAATATGAACAGTGCTAATGATGCACAAGAATTGGCACTGTTGCTCAGAGCGGGCTCACTGGATGCACCAGTCAACATTGTACAAAAGAGGATCATCAATGCGTCGCTAGGTGAGCAGAATGTTCAAAATGGACTGCTGGCACTAGCGCTAGGTTTGTTCATGACAATGGTATTTATGTTGGTGTTTTATCGCCGCCTTGGTTTGGTCGCCAATACTGCATTGTTGCTCAATTTGGCCTGTTTAATGGGGTTAATGGCGCTGACACCCAACGCGGTGCTGACGTTGCCAGGCATTGCTGGCTTGGTGCTGACCGTCGGCATGGCAGTTGATACGAATGTGCTCATCTTCGAAAGAATACGACAGGAAAGAGATAAAGGCATGCCTGCTTCGAGTGCGATGATTTTGGGTTACAAAAATGCATGGACGACCATTTTAGATGCCAATATCACCACATTAATCTGCGCGTTGGTCATGCTGAGTATAGGCTATGGGCCAGTGAAAGGCTTTGCCATTGCACTGTCACTTGGGCTGTTGACTAGCGTGTTCACCGGTGTTGCTGTATCAAAGACCTTATCGGCTTACCTTGGTCCAGACTGGCTATTGAACTGGAAAGGAGGTGAGGCATAATGACTCAAATCCGTCAAACTGGGCTGATTGTGGCCTGCCTCGCCATGTTGCTATCTGTGGCAGGGTTGGCAACGAAAGGCATTAATTTTGGTATCGAGTTCACCGGCGGCGTGGTGACCGAGTTCACATCGACTAAACCGTTAGAGCACGTTGACTTACTGGCGACACTTGACGATGTCATCGACGGCGAATTTCGTCTTAATGGCACCCAAGATGGTTTGGCTTGGACCCTACGGCAAAGCGATGATACTGATATTGAAGAGCAGCGTTCGGCCCTCAGTCAGGTTGCTCAAGAGCACAATTGGCCAATCACGTTGCAAGACTCTGTGTTTATGGGCAGCCAAATTGGTGACGAGTTGATCGAAAAGGGCGGAATGGCTTTGCTCGTGTCAGCATTGTGCATGATGGCCTATGTCACGCTGCGTTTTGAATGGCGTTTGGCGACCAGTGCAATTGTGGCTTTGCTGCACGATGTGCTATTGGTGCTGGGGGTATTTGCTTGGTGTCAGGTACGTTTTGATTTAGCAGTATTAGCGGGCTTGTTGGCGATAATGGGATATTCGTTGAATGATTCAATTATCGTTGGCGATCGCATCCGAGAACTGTTGATATCAGAACGGTTTAGCCAGTTAGATGCGGTGGTCAATAGCGCTATCCTATCGACGTTTCGGCGAACTCTGATTACGTCTAGCACTACGTTACTCACTGTTGTTGCCATAGGTGTAATGGCAGGTGACGTACTAGGTGAATTTGCTTTGTCTCTTGGCATAGGCGTGTTAGTTGGCACCTTCTCGTCTATTTTCGTCGCAGGTACTTTACCTGTGGTGCTCGGCTTGCCGATTGATACGTATCGCCCTGAGCCCATTTCAGCAGAAGAGACACCGTACCCCTAAAACAGAGTGAGGATATGAGGTGCAGGTTTTGCACCTCTGTTCACCAATCCCTGTAAAACCGCTTAAGTGGTCATTGCTTTATTGAGCAGCCGTCTCAGATAAAACCGCAATACTGTCGTGGTAGTCGGCCACTATGCGCTGAAATTCGGCGTTTGAGTATAGTGAGCGAAAGTAAGGTGAGTCCTCTAATTTCCACCAGTTCTGATTGAAGTCACTGACCCAACCTTGTGACACGGCAGTTCGCAATTGTGTCAACGAGTCATCCGTTTTGCCTTGAAGCGCCAAAATTGATGCCAAGCGGATGTCGGCTTCTTGGCTTCCCGTTGTGATCCCCGCCGTTAAATCCTTGGCCAATTGAGTCAATATAGCGTTGGCTTTAGTCTTATTGCCCGTTTTATCAAGTAGCGCAGCGTAAAGGCTCCAGGTGGCAAAAGGCATGGTGTCGGGTAAGGGCGCTGATGTTGGCAGAATCGAAAATTGCTCGAATGTTCGCATGGCCTCTTCATAGCGACCGAGTTGCCACAATGCATAAACGACGGATAGTTTGAATCTGTCGTTGTCGGGGTATGATTCTTGACGTTTTGCCAGTAGCGCATAACTGGTTTCAAACTCGCCGGCTGCGCCAGCTATGGCGGCATGGGTGTACAAATCATAGAACTCGGTACTAGTGTCAGGCGACGACATGACGACTGCTTTTGCTCGGTCTATTTCCCCTAAACTGAGGTAAAACAGAGCCAACGCATTGCTTTGGTGGTTAAGTAAGGTAGTGGGCATGGGTGTTTGAACGTGCCACTTGACCATTTCAGACAAACTTTGCTTGTTCAGCGGTACATATCCAGCATTGTCTGCGGGGTTGTGATTACTGCGATTAATCAGCATGCGATACTGCGAAAAACTGCTAAAGCCTTCTTGTACTTGGCCCAGTACCATTTGTGTTGTTGCGACCTTGCGATAAATGTAAGGGCAGTCGGCACATTGTGCTAGCGCCAATTGAGCTTGTTCAAGCGCCAGTGCGGTTTTGCCCTGAGTAAATAGTACATCACTATAGGCCAATCGAGCACTGATCAACACGTCTTCTTTACTAAATAGCGCTTGCGCGTTAAACGGCAGTTGGCGCTTGGCATTAATCATTTCAATGAGACGGCGCCCTTTGTCGCCAGCGTTAATGTCTGTTGCTATTGCGTTAGCTTTGTCTAACCAAAACCCATTTTCAGAAGGGAGTAAACTGGCCTTGCGAACAAAGCTGTACGCTAATTCCAGTTTAGGAATGACCCAGCGAGGTTCTATTGCGATAAGTTGCTGCAACGATTCAATGGCTTGGTCAAGGCCATCGCTATCGCCCCGATAAAGCTGATAGCGCACCAACTGCATTTGCTTTTCGGCATCATCGTTGGGCGCATTGTAGCGTTTCTTGCTCGAGACAATGGCAGTTGTCATACTGATGAACACGATAAACAACAGCACGCCCATCAGGCCTTTTGACTTTTGGGGCTGTGGCTTCGGTTCCTCGTCCGTTGACCCAGTGATGTTGTCTGCAGTGTTGTTAGGAGCTGTTGAAGGCAATATGGGCTTAGCATCGAGCAAAAGACGGTAACCAACTTTTGATACTGTTTGAATGTATACAGGCTTACTCGCATTGTCGCCCAGCGCTTTGCGAAGTTGTCCCACTAAGTTGTAAATTGCATTGTCACCGACCACTTCTTTAGGCCAAATCGCGTTGACCAGATCGTCAAATGTAACGACTTGTTGTGAATGCTGGCAAAGATGAACTAACAGCGTCATGACTTTGGGTAATAACACGATCTCGCCCTCGTCACCTATCAAGAGATTTTCTTTCACCTTGATTTTAAAGGGCCCAAGCTGGTATTCATCCGCGATTGAATCGATACTATCCATACGTTATTAGCCACTGTTAGAAAAATAATAGGATTTTTTAAGGACTTACGAATCAGCACGATACTAGCATGCGCCATCGAATTCAATTTCACGGTGTAAGGATACTATGAGACACACTATTTCCCTTTTGCTCTTATTGGCTTGGCTACCGATAACTCAGGTCAGCGCACAATCGATTGCGATATGCGACAAACTAAACAGAGCAATAAAGCCTTATATTGATAGCGGTATGCTATCGGGTAACCTCGCACTGGCGAAACAGGGCAAGGTGGTTTGCCAAATCAGCGTCGGTTTTACTGATAGTGAGCAACAACCGATGAAGCCAGATGCCGCCTTTTCGATCGCGTCGCTGAGTAAACCAATAGTGGCAAGTTTGGTATTGAGGTTAGAAGAGTTAGGCAAACTCGCTACCAGCGATACGTTGGATAAACATCTCCCGCATTTTGATGCGCCTTGGGCAAGCCAAGTGACGCTGCATCACCTCCTGTCCAACCGATCTGGACTGGCTAATCACTTTATGTTGCCCGGCTGGGGTACGGAAAAATACCAAAGGACGGTGCCACACGCGTCTTTGCTTAATGAGATTGCGGCAATGGAGCTGGCGTTTACACCCGGTACGCAATATCGCTACTCCAATTTAGGATGGCTGTTGCTGGGAGAGGTCATTGAAGCGGCGACAAGTAAAAGTGTACAGCGCAATTTAAATGAACATATTTTTGCGCCTAATGACATGACCCATTCAGGTCTTATTTATCAATCAACGCCATCATTGGTGAGTGAGTTCAGATGGGGAGCGAAAGGCGGCTGGCAAGCCGAACCATCACTTCATATGCAGGTATTTAATGTTGGGGGTGGCATCTATTCAACCAGTGGCGATATCGTGCGATATCTCGACGTGTTGCATCGTGGAAGCCTGTTATCTGAAACGAGTAAAACGAAACTATTTGCTGCGGATTCACCCTATGGTTGGCGCATAGAACAGTTTGCTTTGACATCTGGCGAACAAAAGAACGTACACAGTTTTGATGGTCAGCTCAAAGGTTATAGCAGTTTTGTTTACCACGTTTTGGAAGATGATCTCAGCCTAGTATTGTTGACGAATACCGGCATGGGGTTTGAACACAAACGCAAATTGGCAGACGATGTACTTGACGCTTATTACAGTGAACCCAGTGATGATATTCGCGATCTGCCGTCACTACAGCTTAATCGAAGCTTACTCGACAATGGCTGGGATACCGCTGTTTCCGCTATGACACAAACGCCGTTAACCGATGTGTATCACGCCATCTTAGTCAATGATTTGGCTCAGCAATTAAACTGGTCTGGTAATGAAACAAAAGCCATAGATTTGTATCTTTGGTTGGTGGCAAGTTTCCCAGAGAATGAGAGGCTGAAGCAGCGGCTAGAACAAGCGTGCCAACGACAATCACATTATGCAAAATGTCGCCAAACTTCTGCGGTAGGTATGCAGGTGCTGCCGCTAAAAGATTCAGCACGGCAAGCATGGCGCAGTAACGCACCGCGTCCAATGCTGACTCATTTGTTTTACCCCACACTGGATACAGATGTTCAACCATTGATGCTTGGGCCCATCGATGCGCCTTTATTTAATGCGGGTAACGTTGTGCACAATGCACAGCCTCTGTCAGAGCGACGCCCACTGATTTTACTTTCCCATGGTACTGGAGGGTCGGCTCCTCAATTACTTTGGTTGGCCCACGCTCTGGTCAATGAGGGATATGTCGTTGCCGCCGTGAATCATCATGGCAATACCGCCATAGAAGCGGAAAAATTGCCAGAGGGTTTTCTACTATGGTGGGAGCGAGCACAAGACTTACGCGCAGTTCAGACCCAGTTGCTTCAAAGTGCTAAATGGGGCGACAAAATTGATAAGGAACGCATTGCAGTTGTGGGCTTTAGTCTAGGCGGATATACAACGATAGCTGCACTGGGCGGGATCACCAACAAAGCGTCGTTTAACGAGTATTGTCGACATGCGGCTGACGATTTTTCGTGCCAACCTCAGCCCGAGTTTTTGACAGTCTTAGAAGCATTTGACGCGGTAAAAAGCAGTCCACAAGTGATGGCAAGTCAACAACGTCAACATCAAGATTTTAGTCTGCCAAATATCAAAGCGGGTGTGGCCATTGCCCCGGCAATTCTTCACGCATTTGAACCTCAAAGTTTAGCGGCGATCGATACGCCAACGTTGTTTATTGTTGGTAGCGAAGATCAGATTGCGCCGACTGCGCCCAACTCAGCCTATGCCAATGCGTTACTACCAAATAGTCGATTGCAGACTATTGACTATGCGAACCACTATAGCTTCTTATCCAACTGCACTGAGTTGGGAGGGCAACGATTAAGCGAGCTGTGTATCAATCACACAGAGGTGAGCCGTGAAAATATCCATCAACAAGCGATAGCTTATGTCGTTGGTTTTCTAAAAGCGCATCTTTAGTTGGCTTTGCGTGGTGACAGCGTCTGGTCGGCTTTATAGTGTTTTGACTATTATGCGACTATCCTGATTAGTGAATGATCTAATTGAGCACCCCATGGCGTTGGCAAACAAACTAGGTTACAAGATTGTTTTTATTAGCCTTATTTATTGGTGTAGCGCTAGTGCGTGGGCACAGCCCAAAGAGACCAGTACTCTAACGGTAAGTATTCTTGTTTTTAGCGTAGAACAGCGCAACGCGTTTGAGCGTGTTGCGGCTGAGTTTGCCAAGGCTCATCCCGGTACCATGATTGACTATATCGCGGTCGATGACCCAACCTATAAAGCCAAATCAGTCTCTTGGCTGACATCCCCAGACGATATAGATGTGATGAATTGGCCATGGCCTGCGCGGCTACGTGAATTTAGTCTTAAAGGCTTGGTTGAACCGGTTAGTGACCTTTGGGCTCAGCCTTTCATGCAAGGCTACACCGATGCAATGAGAGCAAGCGTAACCGTAGGCGATGACGAATATGCCATTCCTTATGCTTCTGGGTTTTGGGGGTTCTATTACAACAAGTCGCTATTTGCTTCCCATCGGTTAGCAGTGCCAAAAACGACTGATGATTTATTGCAAACGTGCAGGGTTTTAAAGCAGGCTGATGTCGTACCTTTTGCAATTGGCGTTAAGGCGCCATGGCCGCTTATTGCTTGGTTCGACTATTTTAATCTTAGAATCAATGGTTTGAATTTTTATTTTGCGTTAGCAAGAGGAGAAATTTCTTTTACCGATCCCAGAGTCGTCGCTGTATTTGACGAGTGGAAGCGTCTAGTCGACAACCAATGCTTTTTTAGAGAAGCAGACCAATTTGCTTTTCGCCAGATTTATCCGCTGATGTTCCGCCAGCGGGCGGCATTGTTACTTTCGGGCAATTTTTTCACGTCACAAATTCCAGACCCCGTTCGAGACGACATTGGCTTTTTTCCCTTTCCGATAGCAAGTAATGACGTCGACCATTATGAGTTGGCGCCGACTGACATGTTTATTATTCCAAAAGGAAGCGATAATAAGGTCTTAGCCAAGGCGTTTTTAGCCTTTATTGCCAAGCCCCATGCACAGAGTATTTTGAATAACGCTATCTCATTTATCCCCACTCATCCGCAAGCCGCCGTGCCAGACGATGCCTTTTTAAATCAAGGTAAAAACAACATTTACTCGGCAGCGGGTGTCGGTCAATACTTTGATAGAGACGCGTCCCAGCAATTAGCAGAGACGACGCAATTAGTGCTTAGAGATTTTCTAAGAGAAGGCGATGTTAATGCAGCAACAACCCGACTTGAGCGAGCTAGACAACTGTTATTGTCATCAGAGATAAATCGCCCCGATAATTAACGCTTGAAGTTTTGTTGCAGTGTCTGTAGTTTCATATATGGGATTTTGATACATATATGAAATAAAGATGAATAGTGATGAAGCCTTAGCAAGACATTTAAGTCACATGCGGAAAAAGCATGGGTTGTCTCTTGATACGTTGGCTGAGCGCTCAGGCGTCAGCAAAGCGACCTTATCGCGTATCGAGAGTGGTGCAACCAGCCCAACAGCATCTGTGTTAAACAACATATGTGCGGTATACGAAGTCACCTTGTCTCAGTTACTCTACGAAGCCGAATCTGGCGCTGTTACCGTTATTCGTAGTCAGGATGCCCAGCAATGGCAAGACCCAGCAAGCGGTTATGTTCGTACGTCTATTTCACCGCCAACGGCGGGGTTGCGAGTTGAGCTGCTTAAAGTCGATATTCCTGCGGGTGGCACAGTGGAGTATGACCACCCTCCTATTGCCGGATTAGAGCACCACATTTACCTTTTAGAAGGTCAGTTGGCTTTTATGGCTGAAGGGCAGCACTACCAACTGAATCCAGGCGATTGTATTCGTTACAAAGCCTACGGTGCATCCAGTTATCACAACCCTGGTGACGTTTCTGTTCGTTATCTTATCGCATTGGGGCGCTAGTATGGATATTCGCCAAGCCGACTTCAATCACCCTCAAGTGTTAGCCCTATTGCAACTACATTTAGACGGAATGTATGCGACATCACCGCCAGACAACGTCTTTGCTCTCGATTTATCGGGTTTGCAATCTGATGATGTGAACGTGTTTAGCGCTTGGGTTGACGACGGACGTCAATTGGTTGCCATGGGCGCCGTAAAACAACATGGCGATCGTACCGTTGAAATTAAATCGATGCGCACTGCACCCGAGCATTTAGGGAAGGGCTATGGCGCAGCACTTTTATCTTTTCTTATCGAACACGCCAGACAAGGTGGCGCTGACAAAATTAGCTTAGAAACGGGATCGGGGCCTGCATTTGAGGCGGCAATTCAGTTGTACCGAAAATTCGGTTTTGAACAAGGCGAGGCGTTTGCCGACTATCAGCCCAGCGCTTTTAGCCAATTTTTTCACTTAACGCTGGATAATGAGGAACAACAACAAGAGCGTACTATGACTGATTCTTATGTGGTAAGTGACGATAAAACACAATTGGACGTAAACGTAATTCACGGGTTTTTACAGCAGTCTTATTGGGCCAAAGATATTCCAATCGACACAGTGCAACGCTCGATTGCAAACGCTATGTGTTTTGGTGTGTATACGCAAACGGGCAATCAAGTTGGTTTTGCCCGGGTTATCACTGACAAGGCGACGTTTGCCTATTTAGGTGACGTCTTCATACTGCCAGCACATCGCGGCAAGGGATTGAGTAAAAAGATGATGCAATTTGTAATGTCACACCCCGATTTGCAAGGATTACGTCGCTTTATGCTTGCCACACAGGATGCGCATTCGCTGTACTCACAATATGGTTTTGCCAGCCCAGATGATACCGCATCACTAATGGAAATAAGAAAGCCGAATATTTATTCGGCAAAGTTACTGGGAGAGTAATGTGATGCAATTTGTGCTGGCCGCGTCCTTGCGTTCAGCGCAATAAAAAGCCCTGCGTTGGGGATACAGGGCGCAAGCATTAGCCGTTAGCAGTCAGCTTTACCACTTCGGCCGATTCGCTTGCCAATAAATCGTCTGCCGCGCTGCCTTTTAACAGCTTGGCTACTATGTCTTTGTTCTTCGCCAGCATCACAGACAATTCTTCTGCGATGGTTTCATCTAATTTAATGCCTTTTGCATCAATGTAGGTGGCCAAGTTGTCTGCCACGTCTAGCATTTTATCGTACTGATCGGCTTCTTTTTTGTCGGTAGTCACAAGCTTTTCTACCCCTTTGTGCGTAACAACATACTGTGTGGTAATGGCCATGGTTAGCTCCGTTTCGTGAAAGACATAAATACCATACAATACGATACTGTATAAATAAACAGTATTTTGATTATTTTTTTAAACTTTGTTTTGATGCGCACAGTAAAAGGGTTATCAAACGCAGTATAGATAAGGGGTTTACGTGCAAAACGTACCAGATTTTTCCGCAGTCAAAGGCGTGATATTCGACTTAGACGGCACCTTGATTGAATCCAGTTTAGACTTTAAAAAAATGCGTGATGACATTGGCTGCCCTCAAGACGAGGACATTCTTGATTTTATCGATGCCATAGACAGCGACGAAACCAAGCAAACTGCTGAGGCAATTGTGTTACAGCACGAGCTAGATGATGCGCAAACTGCCCAGTGGTTACCCATCGGCAAGGCAATGATAGCCCAAGCGCAGTCTTTGAATTTACCGATGGCGATAGTGACGCGAAATTGTCATCAGGCGGCTCGCATTAAGCTTACAAATAATCAAACGCCCATCGATCTGGTGTTAACCCGTGAAGACGCCCCGCCGAAGCCAGACCCAACGGCATTGTTGATGGTGGCTGAACAATGGAATATTGCCCCTGCTGACCTCATGTATGTTGGGGATTTTCGATACGACAAAGAAGCCGCAATCAATGCGGGCATGCAGTGGTGGTTGGTCTAGGACGGGCTAAATCGCGACAAGACAAGCAAAAAAAATGTTCCGGCTAGCGGAACATTTTTGTGTTTCTTTACTTTGAACTGCGAGGAGCCTATGGCTCGTAAGGCAATGAAGATTGGTGAAGAACGATGCGAATCTTACCGTCGTCACACTGTTTGAATACGAAGCTCTTGTTCACGAAAATCGTGTCGCCCGCGGCGCTAGTGAAGTGAATATTGCACTGCACAATCGCAAGGTTACCCTCTAGCACGCAGTCTTCATCAGTGAACCAAACTTTCACCCAAGGCTTAAGCATGAAGCCGCCATCATTCGGGAAATCGCTGTTGCCACTGACGAAATAAGACAATGCGCCTTCTTTCGTTGGGCGGAATGTTTGCTCGCCAAAGCAAAGTGTTGGCTTAAACAATACATGGCCATTGTCGTAATCGTAGTTATCCGATAGTACTTGTGTTGCAAACGCTGCTACGTCGCCGCCTTCAGTATGAACTTTACCCACTGCAACTACGTTGTCACACCACGTTTGCAGTGTTGATTGAACCAATTCTTTAGTAAACATAAGGTGTACCAATCTCCTTCATGGATGTTGATGGTTTGGGCCAATGTATCATTGAGCTAGCCCGAATAGGTTTGCGCCATTAATCACGTCTAGCTTGGTACTTTTTCTGTTTCTAAACAGATCAAGTTTCGCGCAAACTGCTGTTATTAGTAACGCTTAATGAGATTTAGCTTTATATAGATATTTATAATAAGCAATGGTCATTGGCGATAGTTTTTAGCTATCAAATGCGTCTATAAAACAAGGGATTGCAGTATGCGGGGGCGTTATTTGTGTGACTGTACGATGATTTCTATAAATCACATATCGCTGTTAAACCCCTGACGTTATGCTAGCTTTAGGTCAATCTCGCAAAGGGATGTATCTGAAGCGTTATCGATGATAATGGCTTTTCTATGCGCATGTTGCGCGATGCTTGTCACCGCGTGTTACCCACAACCTACTGCCGATAAGGTCACTGATCGGACGTCTACACCTCAAAATCGTATAGAAAATGGCCTACGGCAGGCCTTTTATATCAAGGGAAAACCACTCTCCTTGAGTTCAATTGAATCTCGACTTAAGTACCACAGTATTTCCGGTGTTAGCGTTGCTGTTGCGTATCAAGGCGAATTGTTGTGGGCCAAAGGCTATGACCAAAGATACCATGCTGCTAACAGCATCAAGTTCAGCGGATAGGCTGTTTGGGACGAATGGATTCCTTAATGGCATGCTCTTCGATGTCTTCGACCGATGACAGCTGATTAACGAGGTCGATGGCCTGAGCTTTCATGTTCTCAAAAGAGTGGACAACGTTGGGGTTGAAGTCGGCGTGTCGGCTGATTTCCATACTGACAAGGGTTAGTTGGTTTACAAGGTTGTGAATGATGTGTTGTGTGCCGTGAACCGTTGCTCTGTAAATGTTTTCTTTTTCCCGCTTTTTCAGCGCTTCTACTTCTTCTAATGCCGCTTCAAGCTGAAGAAGCGCATCATTGAGCTTTTTATTTTGCTGTTCTTGACGATCTAAGAAGTAAAATATAATCGCGCCAAACAATAACAGTGAAAACGGCAGTGTTAGCCAAACAACATGAAAGGTTCCGTTTACCATCGCTGTGGTCGCGGTCAAACCTAGGAACAAGCTACTACCGTATACGCTAATTTCTGTCTCGGTTGTGTATCCCGAAGGCTTCCCTGACTCGATGAGTAATCGATTTTCATTATTGATGCTGTCGCGGATTTGTACGTTAAAACCGTTGGCCGTTAAGCTAGTTACTTGTGCCTTAGTGAGTTCTTCTACTGAATAAATACCAGCGATATAGCCAATAATTTTTTGTCGTCGCTGGGCCGAGTCGATAGGCACAATACCGCCTTCATAAACTGGCAATGTGATGGCAAAGCCCAACGGGCCGTACTCGGCGTTTTTGCCTGTTACAACAAAAAACAAATCCGATACTCTGGCTCTGCCGGCGTCTCGGGCCAACAGCTTTGATGCCATTCGCTCTGGCGACCACGCCAAATCCAAGCCTGTGGTGTCGACATCGTCACCACTTGGATTGCGAGATAACATATAAAGTACGGGGACATGCTCGTCCCGCGTTTGTACTGGGATTGGATCACCTGCATCATTCACTTCCCACAGGTGAAAATCCTCTATGCCGCTTTGCTGAATTCGACTGACAAATTCATTCCGATTAGCATGCTTTACGATGGGTTGCCATTCCAGAATGAGCAGGGCGTCATCCGCTTCAAAATATTGGCCTGCGACACCTTTGAACTGTTCGTAATTAATATCTTTAAAATAAACGAGTACATTGGAGAGGGTTTGGAGGTTTTCAACCGACAGTCTCAGCGTTTCCGATACACCCAATGCAAACTCTGCGCTTTTGTTTTGCATCTTGGATTCGACAATTTTCGCTCGGTCCAGACTGATAAAAAACAGCGTCAGCGTAAGAAGCAAAAATAGAAAAATAGCCAGCACGGGTTTAGACAATTTTGACTGCATACAATCCTTTTTTCATTCTAAACTGGGCTTACTAAGACCTGATTGGGTTGCGCTTCAACGACAGTATGCCGTCACCTTACTGCTTAATTTATACAACGCGGGGCGCTCGTTGTTTCTGGTTTACAGAACAAGTATAGGCAGAACCATTAGATGTCACGTAATTCTTATGCGAACTTGCAATCTAATGACAACACCGCGTTATTCTTTTGATTGGCGCGTTACGTGTATATCTTGTTTTACGCATGTTTTAGCTATTGAGCACACTGTTTTTTTATGACAAAAACCAAATCGCTGATTTACAGAGAAATTTAATTTTTAATCACGCCTTAAACACGGCCAACGCGTTTTGCGCTCGCCGAGTCATAAAAGCCACCGTTTACAATAAGCCCAATCGAGGCAAGTTAGTCGTGTCGTAAAATTGAAACTGAATAGGGCATTGGTTTTCTATCATTACGCGCCACGTTTTTCGGTATTCGTTGGCTGACGCTATCTTCCAAAACGCCTCTGAACGTTTGAGGTATTCAAGCACTGCCTCGTGATACCCGCGTTGATAAAGTTGTCTTGGAAGTGTCATGTCTGGGCCAAAACTGCCCAATACCGGCGATCCACTAACGTCGATCGCTTTGAGCAAGTACTCAACGGCACTTGCTTCGTTACCTTGTTTTAACGCTAGCCACCCCTTGGCAATGTTGGCATTGTGAATCGAATCTTCTTTGAATACTGCCATTAGCGGTACGCTGAATCGGCGCATCTCTAGTTCCTCGATATAGGCTTGGGCAACGTTTTCGTCACCAAAACGCGCAAACAGGATGGCATTTGCCCTGAGAAATGAACCACGATCTAACTCTTCCATTTCACTAAGCGGTAACGCTTCAAGTGATTGTAATGCCTTTTGGTATTGCTCGCGTGCGATGGTTTCATAAAACGCCATCCGCTTGTCTATGTAGGCGATATAAGCAGGGTCTTCGCAGCCTAGGTAATCACCATATAAGTTGGGCAAGATGGGGGTCTCATCACCGCGAGCGATGATGGTGCAATCACCATTGACCTCGCTTTCTTGTTTCTGCGCGTCGCATTCCAGTAGTGCTCGCTCATCGGCGGCTTGCTGAGTGTCAAAACCATATCCATACCCGCTCGCCCAGTTGCGTTCGACATCATAGGCAAGCGCGTAGCTTTTATGAGTGCGGAATTGGTTGTAGTGTTGGACGTCTTTTTCCAGTGGATTAAGCGTTTTATTGGCAGTGGCGCTGGTACCTGACGAAGCGGTAGCGGGTGGTTTGCTACTGACTTGCTCGGCACTTGCACAAGCCACAACACCCAACAAGGTCATCAATATTAGTGGTTTCACAAAAATATCCTTTTTCTGTGTTTCAAACGGGACAGTGTACGAAGGTAGCAGAAGGCATAGAGCGTATTCAATTACTAATCGACGAATGGGGTGTTTGGTTGATTCTGTTTTTGTTTACTCGCCACTGAGGCTGAGTGGGTAATCTGGGTTCTTTGGATCAAATAACGGGAGGAATTCTGTACGACAGGGTAGTTGTCAATCAACGCGATTTTTGACCGATTAACGCTGGTTCGATTTATTCTTGGGATAATTTACGTAATTTAAACTTTTGTATCATTTTCATTTTTTAACATTCCTATAACATTTTATCCTGTTGTGTATATTTTGTTCGATTGCAGGGAGCGCGAATATGATAGAAAGGACATTATTGACAACTTACCCGGCGAACTATCAGTCATTTGTGTTGTTGGCTTTTTACTTCTTGTTTTATGCACAAGCCAATGCGCAAGATGCCCCTATTCGAAATTTAATACCTTACGAGAAAACTCGAACCGGCATTGTCCATGATTTTGTTGTCGTAAATGAATCAATTTACGCCGCAGCTGAAAATGGACTATTTCGATTCTCTAACGGGAGAAGTGAGCTCATACCCTTGCCAATTACCACTTCTCAAGGTGGCATTTTGAGCTCTGTTACAGTTGGCGCAGATGAGACACTATGGCTGGCAGTCTATGGAATAGGGATATTTGTTGTAGACACTCGAACCCATAAAGTAACCCCCTTTAATCATTTCACAGATAAGCTAAAAACAAGCTGGGACATAGAATTTTGCAATGACAAAGTATTTATTAATACGATAAACAATGTTGTTGCATTGGATGCTTCCCAGTCTTATGCGATTGAATTTCTTTATCAAAACAATAGTGAACAACCCATTCGCTCCTTACAGTGTTCGGGAGAATTACTTGCGTTCTTTGTTGCAGACGAAGTGGTTCTTGCTCAGACAGATAATGTCGAAGTGTCGCGCAGACTTTCATTGGCAGAAGTATTTCCACAGCTAAAAGAGATATCAGTTGTGAGGTTACTTGATGATGTCATTTACGTCGGAGGGGATACGGGATTTTACCGTTATCAAGATAACATTTGGCAGTTTGTTGGCTTCGACGAGGTGCATTCAATAACAAAAGCTATTCAAGACGTCTATCGCCATATCGATGGGACTATTTGGGTAGCTGCTAGTGGTATATATCGCGTATCCAACGACAAACTCGTTCCTCTAAACAATTTATACCCTTTGCTCAGTTTACCCTCTGTCGAAACCATCAAGAAAATCGCTGCCCTTAATGATAAAGAAGTGTTGTTTTCTTCAACACAAATCGGTGTGGTAGTCCTTCCAGCAGAAACGACGGCCACGCGCCTCCTAGGTATCAGCGAGAAAATACACCAAGAAGAAATTGTTTCCGCTTTTCGAATAGGAGACGACAACGTGCTACTCGAAACCCACCAACACGTTTTTCGCGTTGATTTAAAGCAAAACGGTGATTTGTACCCTCTTCCTATTGATGCGGACGGATTAGTTCAAGTCGGAGAAAACTTGTTTTTAGACTCAAAAAAATGTGAGCTTGTTTCGCATTTGACAGACTTTGTCGAAAACCTCAAAGAGATATCAAATCGCGCTCTGTGTTTTGGTGAGAATTACCACTCTTTGCGTTATGGGGATGACAAATGGTTGGTACATTTACAAAAAAATCGGTCTCAGCTGTTTCTCGTCGTCGATGAGGTTGGGCGAGTTGTTGATCAGTTTCCGGCACCAAAAAATAGAACTAAATTAATTCTGTTGACCAGTGGCAACGAGTTGCTTGTTGTTGATAACTTTGGCCGATTATATATTCAAAAATCTAAGTTCCAGTGGGCTAGCCATGTCTACCGCTCGGATAGTGCGGTAATTGTTAATTGCGCTTATGAATATCAACTCAACCTAGTATCTCTGTGCACAGATGGGCATGGACTGATTAATTTTGATCTAAAAAATGCCACATTTTCAAATGTGGATGTACGGTTGACTCATGACAGCCGTTTTATTCGAGGTGGAGCGATAGACCGCCAAGGAAACGAGACCCTTGCGACCAACAAAGGCCTTATTTTACTCAACCGCGATAGACAGCGGTTTATGAGTCTTGGACATCGATTCGGTGTAGTGGATAGTGACTTTGATTACGGCGCGATTTTCAAAGCTTCAGACGATGCGATGATCGTGTTTGGAGACCGTTTGAATTACCTTATGGATATGCGAAAACTTGCTGCCATTTTTGAAGACAGGCTGAATACATCAACGTCTTTAATCGCTTCACTGCGAGACAATCAAGGCAATATAACCACAGTCTCAACAGATGGACTTAATTCAATTTCCGTTGATTATGATTCTAAAAAGCTACTCATCGAGTTTCAACGGGACTACGCTATATGGGACGAGAATGCTGATATCGAATATCGATATATCAACGACTCAGACCGTTGGAATTTATTGTCAAATGATACTGATAGTATTGAATATCTGGCGCTCCCAGTTGGCAGAAATGTCTTCGAAATTCGCTATAAAGACATGGTGAGTGAACTACCTCAGCCCGTTACCCGATTTATAGTCGAAGTAGGCAAGCCTGTATGGCGTTCTCTACCTTTAATGCTTCTATATCTCTCTATTTTAATTTTACTGTTTGGTTTAGTGCACCATAGATACAAGCGAGGAGAAGCAAGGAGGCAACTCAAGATAAAGAGGGTTGTTTTCTCGCAGCAAGACAACCTGAAAGAAAGCCAAACATCTATCAGAAGTCTATTGGATATCCGGCAGCGTTTTTTTTCACAGCTTGCTGCTCAGATAAGTAGTCCCGTTATGGCCATCTCGAATTTGATGGCGATAGATGCGATTTTTTCTGAATCAAAAGAAAGCGTGAATGGCCGAAAGAACCTCTCCTTATATGTCGAACAAATTAAAGACCTTGTCTCGTATTTTCAGAGCTATTCAGGTATTCAGAGAAACAAGCATCTCCCGCTGAAGCGATACACTCTAAAAACTGAGCTAACTACAGTATTAGAATCTCTAAGGCCTCAACTAGAATCTAAAGGCATTGAGCTTACCTTGATTAATCGCTGTCGAAGAACAGCAGACTTTGTACCTGATTCGTTAGAGATCATTGCTAAAGCACTGATCAATGCGGCGTTGTATCTTGCGCCGGCAGGCGGCCTACTTAACATTAAGGCCTGGGAAGATGGACTTGATCTAAGGGTAGATACGGAGATTCTGGCCAACATGGTGCCTGATGCAGAGCCGTTCGAGATTGATGACAAACTGAAAGTCGAATTTGAGCTGGCCAAAAGCATTGCAATAACCAATGATGGCTATCTCCATTTATCAGAATTAAATAGCGGTGCTGCTGGATTTCAACTTTCGCTGCCAATTGTTAGTCTGAAAAATGAAGATTTTATTCCTTTCTCTTCTGATGAAGGATCGTCAATAGAACCTGTAAAAAAATCAGATAGCGAAGTACTAAAAACAGTTTTGGTCGTTGAAGAAAACGAAGCCTTACGGCATTTGCTTGTATCTAGCATTCAGGATTCTGTGCTTTGCTTTTCTGCCGCCAGCTTACTTGATGCGCAAAACATTGTGTTGCTAGAACGTCCTGATTTAATTGTCGCAGACTTTAATTTATCCACGCACAGTGGATTGGATTTTTTGGCGTTTGTACGAAAAGATGAAACACTCAGTGACACGCCTTTCATTATGACTACAACGGTCGCGAATTCGGAGATCAGGCAATCATCGATAACCGCTCGTGCCGACCTCTTACTTGAAAAGCCTTTTAGTAGCGAAGAGTTATTACTGCACATACAGAACTTACTTGAGCGATACAAAAACAAAGTAGAACCGCCAAAATCGAATTATTTAACAAGGTTGTCTGAGCTTCACGCTGGTGAGTCAATACCTACTTTCTCAAGTGATAGGGAGCAGGCCTTTTTTCTAAAATATCTAGGTATTATCCAACGTCATTTTTCTGATGAATCATTTAATCGGAAACAAGCTGCAGGGTTGCTCTATATCAGTGAACGACAATTGAATCGGAAATTGAATGCATTGAAGGTTGAAAACTTTGCAGAGTATCTAAAGCGCTTTCGTCTCAACCATGCCCGTAAGCTTTTGTCTGAAGGTAAAACCATCACTGATGTTGCTTTTTCTGTTGGCTTTTCGACACCTTCGTACTTTACCTCTTGTTTCAAAGCGGAGTTTGGCCAAACCCCGACACAATTTAGAGATGAAAACTACCGCTTCGAACAATGATGGTTTTAACGGCGAAATGACAATAGTTAAAAACTATACCGTACAGACGCATTGATTAAATACGTTTCGTCAACGCGTCGATAGTCTGTGCCAATGGCAAATTGATCGGTGAAATAGTAATAGGCACCGATATTGACACCAATATCACTGATATCTTGAAAGTCTTCGCCGTTGACGTTGATAAAACCCAGTTCGCCAAAGACTTCTACGCTATCCGAGATTCGACTTTTTACCCCGCCGTTAATACTGTAGCCGGTTTCATCATTGTCTACGGAAAACCGAGTCCCGCTCACGGTATATTTTAAGTACTCGATGGCAACCACGCCATACACATCAGTAAAGCGGCTAATACCTTTTCTGAAGCCCAAACCAAAATTGTCCCACTCGGTCTCGATATCAAACGAAGCAGGTGCACCGTTAATCACGCCGGGGATACTGTCATCGACCGCCGTATAACGTCCGCGAAAAAAGAAGTATTCATTGAAGATAAGCGCGCCGCCCAAATGAAAGCCTTTTTGATCTTCCGAACCATCGATATGCATGGCGGTGTAGCCACCTTCAACATAGTTCCAATCAGGCGCAGTGGCGAACGCGCCAAATGAAACCGCAGTACTCAGCATGCCAATTAGGGGTAATGTCTTGATAGTCATGTTAACTCCTTTTCAGTAACGGCGTGATGCCATCACTGTGCGTAAGCGTCGGCCATGTACAGCGATGCT
>CAWUJV010000072.1:0-21397 GCA_963922845.1 uncultured Alteromonas sp. | reverse complement strand
TAATTGTGCTGTCCTCGATAAAGTCGCCAAGATGTGAATCTTCATCATCACCGATGGGGGTTTCCATCGAAATGGGCTCTTTGGCAATTTTGAGTACCTTACGGATTTTGTCCTCAGGCATCATCATGCGTTCTGACAATTCTTCAGGGGTTGGCTCACGTCCCATTTCTTGCAACATTTGACGAGAAATACGATTCAATTTGTTGATCGTCTCAATCATGTGCACCGGAATACGGATTGTTCTTGCTTGGTCAGCAATTGAACGCGTGATTGCCTGACGAATCCACCATGTCGCGTACGTAGAAAACTTATAACCGCGGCGGTATTCAAACTTATCAACCGCTTTCATCAAGCCGATGTTACCTTCTTGAATCAAATCCAAGAACTGTAGACCACGGTTGGTGTACTTCTTCGCAATAGAGATAACCAAACGCAAGTTAGCTTCTACCATCTCTTTCTTCGCACGACGAGCTTTGGCTTCGCCGATAGACATACGACGGTTGATGTCTTTGATATCGGCAATCACTAAACCTGTGTCTTGTTCGACTTGGTTCATCTTACTGATTGAACGCTCGATTTCTTCTTGGTACATCTTGAGCATTGGCACATAAGGCGCATCTGATGCCAAAAGACCTTTTAACCAATCGCTTGTTGTTTCGTTACCTGCGAACGCTTTGATGAAGTCTTTCTTTGGCATTTTTGCATTGATAACACAATGCTTCATAACCAAGCGCTCTTGAATACGCACGCGGTCCATCATTTCGCGCATGTTTCTTACCATGCGGTCAAATTGTTTAGGTACTAGGCGGAATTCTTTGAATACGTCGCTTAGCAAGCCAATTTGCTTACGCGCATCTGCGTGTGAACGGCCCTTAGCTTCGATTACTTTGCGTGTAGCGTCATATTGCGTGCGAAGTTCTGAGAATTTCTCGCGAGCGAACTCAGGGTCGATTGAGTTATCGTCCTCTTCATCCTCGTCATCATCCTCGTCATCTTCGTCATCGAGTTGTTCTTCGGTTAGCTCGGAACCGACGTGCGTCGCCGTAGGACCTACATCATCTGCTTCATTCGGGTCAACAAAGCCAGAAATAATGTCGCTTAAGCGAATCTCTTCGGCTTCATATAAGTCCCATTGGTCGAGCAAATAGGTGATGGCTTCTGGGTATTCTGCAACAGAACACTGCACTTGGTTGATACCATCTTCAATACGCTTGGCAATTTCAATCTCGCCCTCTCGCGTAAGAAGTTCAACCGTACCCATCTCACGCATATACATGCGCACGGGATCAGTTGTTCTACCAATCTCACTTTCTACCGTAGCAAGTGCTTGAGCGGCAGCTTCAGCTGCATCCTCGTCGGCAGTCGTCTCTTGCATGAGCAATTCATCAGCTTCAGGAGCAGACTCTGAAACCTGGATGCCCATGTCGTTGATCATGCGGATAATATCTTCGATTTGATCAGAATCGACGATATCTTGCGGCAGGTGGTCATTCACTTCAGCAAAAGTTAAGTAACCTTGCTCTTTACCTTTGGCAATCAGGAGTTTAATCTGAGACTGCTTGCTTTGCGCCATATATCCTACACTTCTCACATTGATTCAATTCTTTGTCACACCAGAAAAGCCTGATGGACGGTGCTGTATTGTGTGTTGCGAACCTCACTAAACTCGTTGCTTAGTGGGCGAAAATAACACCGCTACACATTGCGTTTCTTCTTGCAGCGAATTAGCCAGTATAGCAGATTTTACCTGCGATTGACTATATTTGCGGCTCAATTTCTAGCCAAAAGTCGAATAATATTGACCAATTGGCTGATTTTTTTCAGGTGTATTATCGACGTTCGAGTGACAATACTTTCAGCTCTTGTTTTTCTTCTTCAGTAAGCCCTGCTAAACGGGCTTTAGATAGAAGCGATTCGTACCGGCTATCGATACACCAATCCAGTAGTTTAGCGAAGCTTCCTTCGTACTCACTCTTCGCCCTAGCTTCATCAATCAGTAATTCTTGGTTTAACAACTTCGCTATGCCACTACTGTGTGGGTGGTTTCGGAAGTTTTCAAGTAGTTGGGCCGTGTTAGCGGTGGGATTGGCTAAACAGTACTGGTGGATATCCATCAAAATAGGCACGCCCTTAAGTCCACTGCTGGTTAACAAAGCGGGCATGACGTCGGGGCAGTCCGATGCAAGAGATGGTTGATCGACTAACAATCGCAACATCATTCTCAGTGGTGATAATTGATTTTTTTGAACTTGATGTTGCTTGGCATCAAATCCGGTCGGCTGACTGTTTTGGTTAGCGTGATTAATATCTTGCTGCAGTCGAAAACGATCGTACTCACCAGTGTGTTTACTCAATTCCTCTTCTAGCATAGCTTGTTGTTGTTCACCCAACACTTGCTGTATCAATGGGCGAGCAGCATTTTTAAGTGCAACTTTACCTTCTGGTGTACCCGGGTTGTGCGTTTTGAGTAAGTGCTCGAAAAAGAATCGCGATAACGGCATGGCTTGAGCAATGAGATCTTGAAAGCCATCCTGTCCTACCTGCCGGATCATAGTATCCGGGTCCTCTCCATCTGGCAGGAATAAAAACGTCATCTGTACACCGTCTTTTAATGCTGGGAGCGCATTTTCAACAGCGCGCCACGCAGCCTCTCTACCTGCTCTGTCACCATCGTAACAGCAAACAATTTGTTGTGTGTTCTTCACTAACAAATGGATATGATCTGGTGTAGTGGCCGTACCTAACGCGGCGGTCGCATTATTTACACCAAACTGACTCAGTGCCACCACATCCATGTAACCTTCAACGATTAATACATTTTTAAGTTGTCGGTTGTTTTGACGCGTTTGGTAGAATCCGAAAAGTTCAGTACCTTTGTGGAATATACGGGTCTCGGGAGAGTTTAAATATTTGGGACCATCACCTTCCAGTATTCGTCCACCAAATCCAATAACACGGCCCCGTCTATCTCGGATTGGGAACATCACGCGGTCGCGGAAGAAGTCATAGCGCTTACCACTGTCGTTTTGGTTAACTAACTTCAAATCGACCAGTTGTTTGACACGCTCAGTATCCGTTCCAAATTGTTTTAGTACGCTGTCCCACTCGGATGGTGCATAGCCAATTTCCCATTGCTTGACGATATCGCCAGACAAACCGCGCTGCTTAAGGTAGTCAATAACACGGGCGCTATTTTTGTGATGCTTGAGTTGGTACTGGAAAAAGCGCGTCACCTTTTCCATCAGTTCGTAGTCATCGAGTAACTGCTGCTTTTTGGCTTCCGACATGGCAGGTCGTGAGCCGGCTTCTCGCGGAACTTCCAAGCCATGGATTTTGGCTAATTCTTCGATGGCTTCGACAAATTCTATACGGTCAAATTCCATCAAAAAGGAAATGGCGTTGCCGTGGGCTCCACAACCAAAACAGTGATAAAACTGCTTGTCTTGACTGACCGTGAACGAAGGCGTTTTTTCATCATGGAAAGGGCAACAGGCTTGATAATTTTTGCCTGCTTTTTTGAGTTTAACTCGGCTATCGACAATCTCTACCACATCGGTACGGTTAAGAAGGTCATCAATAAAATCGCGGGGAATTCGTCCAGCCATAGCACCCAAAAGAGGATAAGGAAAACAACTACTTTAACAGCACAATGACAATGCGCAACGCTTGTTACGCACTATCTCAATTAACTGAGCTTGGCTTTGATTTGGCCGCTGATTGCGCCCATATCGGCTCTACCCTGAACTTTAGGTTTGAGCATACCCATTACTTTGCCCATGTCTTGCATTGATGCAGCGCCAGTTGCACTGATAGCGTCATCGATTAGCACACTGATTTCGTCAGCGGTTAATGGTTGTGGCAAAAAGGACTCAAGTACAAGGATTTCAGCACGCTCTGTTGCAGCAAGATCTTCGCGACCAGCCGAGTCGTACTGAGAAGCAGCATCTTGGCGTTGCTTGACTGCTTTAGTCAAAATCGCCAGTACATCACTGTCTTGTAAGGTTATCTGTTCGTCAATTTCTCGCTGCTTAACAGCAGCTAACGCCATACGAATCGTGCCAAGACGTAGCTTGTCTTTTGCACGCATTGCGTCTTTCTGGGCGTCTTTAAGTTGCTCGATTAATGTCATAGCGATACTTTATTTTCTTAGTGGCTTAAACAACAAACGGCGCTAGTGCATTACGCATAGCGCCGTTTCAACTAACCACTATCTTAGTAAAGTTTTACGCGACGTGCGTTTTCACGAGCCAACTTTTTCAAGTGACGCTTTTTAGCAGCTGCTTTCTTACGCTTGCGTTCCCAAGTAGGCTTTTCGAAGAACTCGCGACGACGAACTTCTGAAAGTACACCTGCTTTTTCACATGAACGCTTGAAGCGACGTAGCGCTACATCAAACGGCTCGTTTTCTCTAACTTTAACGATAGGCATTAAATTCTCACCTCAAAAACTTAACTATATTTCCGGGGTCAAAAGGGGACAAAAATCACCACCCGGGTTAAAAATGGTGCGAAATTCTAATCATATCTAGCGAAGAAGTAAAGTAAGAATGTCAAAAAATAGACAGATAATTGTGGCTTTTTATTTGAAATAGTCTAGCAACGGTTCGGTGCGTCTGTCTCAACGATAAAAAAGCCCATCGGTTTTGCTCAAGCTACCTTATCACGAGACACAATGGTAAACTCTCGCCTTGAATGACCCAGTAGCACTTAGAGAGTAGTTGATACATGCGAATTTTAGGCATCGAGACGTCTTGCGATGAAACCGGTATCGCGGTTTACGACGACGAACAAGGCTTGTTGTCCCACGAGCTTTACAGCCAAGTTAAGCTACACGCTGACTATGGCGGGGTTGTGCCTGAATTGGCGTCCCGTGACCATGTTCGTAAAATTATTCCCTTAATCCAAAAGGCTTTGGATGATGCCGATACAACAAGTGATCAACTCGATGGCGTAGCTTTTACACAAGGCCCAGGTCTCATTGGCGCTTTGCTTGTAGGGACGTCAGTGGGACGGGCACTTGCTTATGCTTGGAAGATCCCTGCTGTGGGTGTACATCACATGGAAGGACACTTACTCGCGCCCATGCTTGAAGAAGACGCACCTGCCTTCCCGTTCGTTGCGTTACTTGTGTCGGGTGGTCACTCGATGTTGGTCAAAGTAGAGGGCATAGGTCGATACGAAGTGCTGGGAGAATCGATTGATGATGCCGCGGGGGAAGCGTTTGACAAAACAGCTAAACTGTTGGGACTGGATTATCCTGGCGGACCATTATTGGCCAAACTTGCCGAGTCGGGTGAGCCCGGCCACTACCAGTTTCCTCGGCCGATGACTGACCGACCAGGCCTCGATTTTAGCTTTAGTGGATTGAAAACCTTTGCTGCCAATACTATTCGTGGGGCCGACGATTCGCCACAGACTCACGCTAATATTGCTTTTGCTTTCCAAGAGGCAGTGGTCGATACGTTGATGATTAAGTGCAAACGGGCGTTAAAACAAACGGGACTGAAACGTCTTGTTATTGCTGGCGGCGTCAGTGCCAACAAGCAACTTCGCGCAGCAATGAAGTCAATGATGAGCGAATTAAATGGAGAAGTATTTTACCCTTCACTTGCGTATTGCACTGATAATGGCGCTATGATTGCCTACGCGGGAATGCAGCGCTTGAAAGCCGGGGAGCACACACCGTTATCTGCTAAGGCCGTACCTCGATGGCCACTTGACACACTGTCTGCGATTTAAATCATGATGGATTAAGAGCGAACAAATATGGAATGGTCGCGAAAACCCTTTTTTAGTTTATTGATCCTTTTTGTACTTAATGTGCTGATTGGTCATTCTGCGCTCGCCTATGACGATAATAAGCAGCATGTTGTCTTGTTCTCGCTAGATGGTTTTAGGCATGACTATGTTGAGCTGCACAATGCCACTGAAATTCGCAATATTGCAGAACAAGGCGTCTGGGCTAAAGGCATGACGCCAGTTTACCCGTCAAGCACATTCCCCAACCATATTTCTTTGGTAACTGGTATTCATCCCACAGAACATGGCATTGTAGATAACCACTTCTATGACAAACTGCGTCACGACTCATACTCAATGGGCAAAGGGCACAAAGATAGCAGTTGGATACAAGGTGTTCCCCTGTGGAACCTTGCAGAAATGCAAGGGCTTAAAGCGGCCACGTACTTTTGGCCCGAATCTGACGCTCGTATCAACGGGATTACCCCGAGTTATTTTTACCACTACTCTAAATACGCCGATTACCAAAAGCGCATCGATCAAATCGTGCTTTGGTTGTCGTTACCCGAGGCACAGCGCCCTAGGATTGTTGCCGGGTATTTTTCTTTAACTGATACAATCGGGCATGAGTACGGTCCAACCGCTCCTCAAACGCGAGAAGCCGTTCAGGTGGTCGACAGCCTTATGGGGCAGCTTTTCAGGCGATTACAAGCTCTACCTATCGATGTCAATCTAGTGATTGTTTCAGACCATGGGATGACGGCTCTTGATCCTAAGCAATCGGTTGTGGTGTCGTCTCTCGGGATCGGCGACGATTTTTATGTCGATGTAGCGACCAGTATTGTGTCGATATATGCGCACGATGGCGTGTCTGAAGACGCCATTAAAACAGAAAAATCTCGGTTACACACCTTGGCAGAAGGACGCTTCCGTGTGCTGACCGATTTCGAGCGAGAGCAGCGACATTACGCTCGTGACCATCGCACCGGCGACATTATCCTTGAAGTATCGCCACCAGTTAAGTTTTCTAAGACTCAAGAGATAAGTCAAAAGCTAGGCGGTCATGGCTATTATCATTTACACCCGGATATGGCGGCGACCTTTATTGCAGTTGGGCCTGCATTCAAAGCTGGAAAGCGACTGCCTACATTTAGTAACTTGGAAGTTTATCCCGTGCTTGCCGATATTTTGGGGCTCGGGCTTTTATCTGAGGTGGCAAGTGACGGCGAGCGATTATCAAAGGCGCTGAAATAACCTTATTCTTTTGATTGCCCCTTAGACCAAACCTTTGATTCCTCACCTCGAAGCAAGCGTAAGATATTTTGGTGATGGCGCACAATAATCAACAAGGAAATCATCGCCACAGGAATCGTGTATAACGGTTTTATCCACCATGTGAATAAGGGCGCTAGGCTGACCGCTACGATAGCCCCCAATGACGAATAGCCTGTGAGGAAAACGGTTAGCAGCCATGTGGCGATTAATGCACCTGTTAAATCCAAGCCGATGGGCAGCATTGCACCAAACGCGGTCGCCACGGCTTTTCCACCAACAAAACCAAAATACAGTGGAAATATGTGACCTAAACACGCCGCCAGTGCAATCAAGCCGAGGCCAAGAGGCTCAATGCCTAACAAATAACTTGAATAAACGGGTAAAGTGCCTTTTAGAATGTCAAAAATTAGCACTAAGGCGGCAGGAATACGGCCTCCAAGTCGATAAACATTTGTTGCACCTGGATTTTGTGAACCTACCGTACGTGGATCAGGCAAGCTATAAAGCCTGCATACTACAACTGCACTGGACAGCGAGCCTAACAGGTAGCTGATAGAAATCATCAGAATTATACTTGCAATCATGTATTACTGGCGCCGATCACGTTACACTGCGCTCACACTACTAAAAACTTGCGCGTCATGCCATCAATTGCGCTAACTTATTGATCGCTATAGCAGATGGTCGGATGACGCAGGAACGAAAAGCACAGACCAATGGAAACAATAATGATTCAAGGGCTCAAGGTTGAGACCCTGATAGGTGTTTATGATTGGGAAAGAACACGTAATACCGAACTTGTCGTTGATATAACCCTTAAAGCCGATTTAACTCGCGCAATGGCGTCAGATGAGGTGGCCGATACCATCGACTATGCGGCAGTCGCGGATACCGTAACCAACATTGGCAGACAAAGCCAGTTCGAATTGCTTGAGGCATTGGGCGGAGCAATACTTGATGCCTTGTTAGCCACCTATCCAATTCATACGGCGACAGTGGAAATAGAAAAGCCGGGTATCTTGCCCAATGCTCGTCGTGTTGCGGTTAACATGTCCAAAGTAGCACCCCATTCATGACACACACTATATTAATCAGTATTGGGTCTAACATTGACCGCGAATATTACACTCAACGGGCGCTCGATGGTTTGAAACTTGAATTCTCCGATGTCAGGCACTCATCAGTTTATGAAAGCGCCTCTGTTGGCTTTGATGGTAGTCCGTTTTACAACTACGTGGTCGCTGCGAAAACGCACTTGCCTGTCAAAGAGGTATGTGCGACGTTAAAAGCGATTGAGCGGCAAAATGGTCGAACGCCAAGTGAGAAAAAGTTTAGTTCTCGAACCCTAGATTTAGACTTACTCACGTATGATGAGTTGGTTTGTGATAACCCCATCTCCTTACCTAGAGACGAAATCACGTTCAATGCATTTGTTTTATGGCCATTGGCCGAATTGGTGCCGAACGCGGTTCACCCTATCACGAGAAAGACGTATGCTCAGATGTGGGCTGAATTCGATCAGTCTTCTCAGTCGCTGAAACCGATTAATTTTGCATGGAGCCACGCTAGACCATGAGCTTAGTTGAAATTATCATCCTTGCGGTCATTCAAGGGATCACCGAATTCTTACCAATCAGCAGCTCTGCGCATTTGTTGCTACCAGCCGAACTACTGGGGTGGGTGAGTCAAGGTCTTGCTTTCGATGTGGCGGTGCATATAGGTAGCTTACTCGCGGTTATCATTTATTTTAGACGTGATATTGGCAATATGACCGTAGCATGGTGTCGCTATGGCTTTACCAAACAGCAAACGGCTGAAAGTCGTCTTGCGTGGTGGGTAGTGGTCGCGACGATTCCGGCGGTTATTGTTGGCTTTGTGATGAAAGACTGGATCGAGCTTAATGCCCGAACAGCACTGGTGATGGCATTTACGACGATCTTTTTTGGTTTACTCTTGTGGTATGCCGATATCAAAGCCAAACAAATCAAGGATGTCAGTGCAATTGGTCTTAAACACAGTGTGATAATTGGTTTGGCACAAGTGTTGGCCCTAATCCCTGGGACATCTCGGTCAGGTGTAACGATGACGGCGGGCCTGATGCTAGGCTTAGACAGAGAGAGTGCTTCCCGCTTCTCTTTCTTATTGTCAATTCCCGTCATTCTTGGTGCAGGTGCATTGTCTACACTTGATTTGTTGGGTAGTGGTGAGCCTGTTGATTGGACCGCATTATTCTACGGTGCGGCGTTTTCGTTTGTCAGTGCGTATTTGTGTATCTACTTATTCTTGAGTTGGATCGCTCGCATAGGTATGTTGCCCTTCGTCATATACCGCTTAGTGCTGGGGGCAGTGCTACTTTGGTTTGTTTTTGGTTAGGCGCGATTGTGTTTGAACGCCCGGTAAGCAATAAGGAAAGATGATGTCAGAAACGATATTTACTAAAATCATTACGAAAGAGATACCCGCTGAAATTCTCTACGAAGACGATCTAGCGCTAGCATTCAGTGACATTAATCCACAAGCGCCGATACACTTTCTTGTCATTCCTAAAAAGCCCATCACGACAATTAACGATATTGCGAAAGACGATAGAGAAATCGTGGGGCACCTTTACTGGGTCGCCGCTAAACTGGCAGCTGAAAAGGGATTTGCAGAAGAGGGATATCGGGCAGTCATGAATTGTAACGAAAACGGCGGTCAAACCGTTTATCACATCCACCTTCATGTGTTGGCAGGCAAGCCCATGGGGTGGCCGCCCTACACTGAGCGAATGAAAACCGCTCAGTAATTTGGCATCACCGTTATCACTGATACATTGTCAGCGTGTAAAGGCGTCTTTGAGTGCTCAAAAGCCAGAAAATGAATATGTCATTTAGTTATCGCCAACTATACTGGTAGGAGGTCACCTACAAGTGTGTGCTGACCTCCTCTAAAACACAATAAATATGAGGCTAATCAATAAAATCCAACAAGTTGTGATGCAGATTTTTGATTTCGCTGATATATTGTTGGATAGAGGCAGAGTTATACCCAATGTGCCTGAATACTCTGCGACTTACGCTGCGAATTGATAAATCGCTGGATTAGCGAACTACTGGACAGGTAGTGAAAAACAAAAGGTAGGAATATGTCTACACAGAACGCACTGCTAACAATCTTAGTTGAGAAGATTAATAACGATACATTAGTGTTGCCCACGTTGCCTGCAATTGCATTAAAAGTAAGAAAAGCGGCAGATGATCCCGATATCAACCTCAATGCAATGGGTGATGTTATCGCCCAAGATCCTTCTCTCAGTGCGAGAATGATTAAAATCGCGAACAGTGCTTACATGGGCCGAGCGGTAAAAGTCAGCTCCATTAACCAAGCGGTGACGCGAATTGGTCTTCGTCAAATTAAAAACATTTCTACCGCATTGGCGATGGAACAGTTATTTGTGTCGAAAAATGACATTGTCAGCGACTATCTCAAAAAAGAATGGGCAAATACTGTTAATGTCGTGGCAAACTCAATGGCGACGATGCAGGCATATGTTGCGCGAACGAAGAAGCGTGAGTTGAGTTTAGACACAATGACATTAGCTGCGTTGGTCTATAACATTGGCGTTCTGCCAATTTTGACTGAAGCTGAGCGTCATGCTGAAGTGTTCGCTAGCCCAAGTTTCCTTGAAGATGCGATTACTAAATTATCTGGCCGCATCGGTGGAAAGATCATGCGCGAATGGGGCTTTAGTGAAGACTTCGTGGCCATTTCAGAGAACTGGCGTGACTTGTCTGTACTACCTGAAGGCGTGACGTACCTCGACTTTGTTCGGGTTGGAGCGGCACTGTCTGGTCAAATCGACGGACAAAAAGATGCAATATTTAATTTAGCGATTCAACGTGGTGTCATTGATGACATCAAAGAATTGACGTCTGACGACTTTAGTGAAATGCGTGAATCGGCGAAACAAATTTTCGCATAAGAACGTCACTATCTTCATGAAACGAAAACCCACCGCTAGGTGGGTTTTTTGTGCTAGTGACGGCGAGTTGATTTGATGTTGTGCAGTACGATACACATTGCACCAAGTGTAAGGCCCCACACCGCAGCGCCTATACCAAATAGTGTGATACCCGAGGCACAGCATAAAAAGGTCAACATTGCACCGAAGCGATGGCTTTCCTCTTGAAGCATTGCTACCAGATTCGCCTGTAACGTTGGAAGTAAAGCAAAGCCTGCAAGGAATACGGTTAGATATGCGGGAAACTGCTCAAAAATAGCGACAACACTTCCGCCTAATATCCCTAATATGACGTAGCCTGTACCCGCGCTGATACCTGCCCAATAGCGCTTAGTTGAATCCTCTCCCGCGTCTTTTCCCATACACAATGCTGCCGTGATGGCTGCGAGGTTAAAAGTAAATCCACCCAGCGGTGCCGTTGCCGATTGGAGTAGGGAGGGGACAGTAATAATGGTGCGACTATCGGGACGATAGTGATGGCTGTGAAGGATAGCAATGCCGGGTAAATTTTGCGACAACATGGTGATGAGATACAGCGGAATAGCCAGCGCCACAATGCTATTAACAGACCAACTCGGTGACATCCAAGTTAGTATCGGTGCTTGCCACTCAAACTGCTGGAAACTACCAATATAACCACCCACTAACAGCGCGAGCATCAGTAGAACTAACATGGTGTAACGAGGGGCAATCAAACTCGTGAGCAGATAACAAATCATGAATACCATTAAATAGGTAAGGTGCTGCTCGGCTTGCGCAAAGATCGCTAGACAAAAAGGCATAAGAATACCCGCTAGCATTGCCGTAGATAAGCTTCGAGGAATTCGCTCGAGTATTTTTACACATAGTTTGAATTGCATTGTGATTGTGGCTAACACGCCAGCAAGTACGCACGCGCCTATGGTTTCGGAGAGTGAGAATGGTTCTACGCTTGTAATAAGAAAGGCCGCACCGGGTGTCGACCATGCTGTCACAATGGGCATGCGGAAAAACCACGATAACCCTATACACGTCACACCCATACCCAAACCTAGCATGACTAACCAACTGGTAATTTGGTCAGCGGACGCTCCAGCCGCTCGCGCCGTTTCAATGACTAACACGACCGCACTACTGTAACCGACAATAACGGCAGCGGTTCCCGCCGCCACATGGCTGAGTTTGAATCCTCTGAACACCGTTGCGCTCCACAGATGAAAATTGATAATAATTGGGTTATAGTTTTACCTGTGCGCTATAACGCACGAGTGAAACTATAACACTGTGCGTTATAACGCACAATGGAGAATTAATGGATGTAAAACCCGATGTCGGCTCCGCTCTTAGGTCAATTAGGCAAAGCCGAGGCTTGAGTCTAGATAAAGCGGCAACACTTACTGGTGTGTCCAAAGCGATGATGGGGCAAATAGAGCGAGGTGAATCAAGCCCAACTATTGCTACGGTTTGGAAACTTGCCACCGGTTTGTCATGTTCATTTACGGCATTATTGGGGGAGCAGTCAGCCCCCTCTTTTGGCGGAACAGAACAGGATCCAAAGATGCGCGTAGTAACGCATTTTCCTTTCGATGCCAGTACGGGAATTGAAATTTTTGATGTCGTACTTGAACAGCATCATGAGCAACTCTCTACACCGCATCAGCCAGGCGTTATTGAGCATATTTATGTGAGAGAGGGGCGCTTAGCCCTGCTGGTCGAGGGTGAATGGCTCGAACTCGACCCTGGACAACGCCATAAGTTGCGTGCGGACAGGCCGCACGGTTATCGAGACCTAACTGGAAAAACCGTGTTCACCGATGTTATCTACTATCCCGAGGCCAAAAAGGGGCGAGAAGCGTGAGTATCTTCTCGCGCTGATGATCAGTCTTGTTCTAGGTTTAATACTTCGCGTAGGTAGGACATGAGTTCGCACAACTCTGCCGACATGAGTGCAAACTCAGCATCAAGTCTTGCTGCGACTTGATCTTTCGGAACGTCCTCTACTTCTTCCTTGATACGATCTGCAAATTTTATGCGCTTTACCGAGCCGTCTTCACCGATTATCGCAGTAAGGTTTTCTGCGTATTCGAAGCCGACTTTTTGAACGAGCTTACCGCCGTCAAGGTGAAGCGTAATTTCTTCGCTATCAAGTGGTTGGTTTTTGCAGCGGATGATACTGGCGTTTTCATCTGTTGACTTTAGCTCTGCTTCTTCAAGTAGCTCGATTTTTTCTGGACTGGCGTCAGTTAACCAAGATGTTAGCTCCGCTTGAAGACTGTGTTTTGCTAGTGGGACCACGGGCAATGAGCCAATCGCTTTTCTCACCATAGCCAAAAACGCCTCTGCTTTACCATCTGCAGACGCATCAACGAGGACTAAATTATCCGTAAGACTAATAAACCCGTGAGTGAAGGTGTTTTTAGTGAACGCTTGAGGCAGAAGACGGTGAACGATTTCTTGTTTAAGATCTTGTTGCGCTTTCTTGCCTACCGGTGAGCCTGTTTCCGCTTCGATTTCTGCGACTTTTTCGGCCAATTCTCCGTTGATGACGGAAGCCGGAAGAATACGTTCTTGCTTCTTCAACGTAATCCAATAACGCTCCCCAACACGATGAAATAGCATCCCAGGTTGACCCGCCACCGAAAGGGGCGAAGCGAAACCCATTGTTGCCGTTTCTTGGCTACCGCAAGGGCGAAAGCTGTGTTCTGACAAGGCTTGTTCTAAGTCATCATCGTGTAGTGAAAGAGGTTGTGTAAGTTGATACGCTTTTACGTTTTTAAACCACATGTGAAGTTTGGTCCTGCTTTGAATTCGAAAGGCGAGTTGCCATTTTTAGACGGCAAGCCTACCAGCGGCTTAGGGCTGGTGCAAATAGGATTTTCGGGCAAGTCGTGTTTATGCAGATTGGGATTACGAGGTCATCACACACAAAGGGTAGGTCTATCGCTGCGGGCGAACAAGCTCGGTAGAACCAAGCAAAAAAGTTGACGCGCGCTAGCTACGATGGGGGAATCTGATGTGATACTGTAAGCCTTCGTTGGGCGCACTTTCTGCTTCTATTTGTCCCTTGAGCGTTTGCGTCACTAGGTTGTACATGATGTGTGTACCTAGTCCACTACCACCTTGACTGCGTTTAGTAGTAAAGAAGGCATCGAAAAGTTTTTCAAGGTTGTGGCCATCCATGCCTTTGCCGTTATCACGGTAGTCGATATAAATTTCCGAGCCTTCTACGGCAACGTTAAGCGTGATTTTACCGTCTTTGGTTTGCTCAAAACCATGGACAATTGAATTCATGATCATGTTGGTTGTTATTTGTGCAATCACCCCTGGAGCACAACGAATTTCTAAATCTTCGGGGCATTGAATGTCAACGGTATGTTTGGTCTGCTTAAAGCTGGGCTTCAACGATTGTAAAATCTCGTGCAGGTATGTGTTGAGATTGAACACGCGCTCCGCTTCGCTGGTTTGATCAACCGCAACTTGTTTGAAGCTTGCGATGAGTTCGGACGCACGATGTAGGTTACTCAGCAAAAGAATAGTAGTCTGTTCGGCCTCTTCAATGAAATTGGCCATGGTTTTGTTGGTAAGCGCTTTGTCTTCATAGGCCGCATGAAGCGTTTTAATGCGCTCTTGCAAAAAGCTGGCAGCCGTTACCCCAACGCCTAAAGGTGTGTTGACGTCATGCGCAATACCGGCGACGAGACCACCTAAAGATGCCATTCTCTCTGACTCTAAAAGTTGGTCTTTCGCTAAGTTAAGCGTTTCCATCGATTTGGCTAATTCGTCATTGCGCTTGCGCAGTTCGTCTTCTATGTACTGGCGATTTTCATTTTCTTGGCGAAGTTCACGTTGATTGGCGATGAGCTCATCTTTTTGCTGCTCTAAATCCAACATGATTTGACTTAACGATGCCGTTTTCTTGGCAACTTCTTGTTCTAGGATCAGGTTTTGATCATCGAGCTTGATATTAGCGAGTTTGAGCTCGTCTTGTGTACCACGTAATTTACTTTGAGACGCAATCAAATCGTCAATGACTTGGTTGTAAGAAAACTGCAACTGTTGAAGTTCGTTATCGTCTTCGATAGTCACTGCAATCTTCGAATCTTCTGGGTGTTCAGGGTCGAACATACTCATTTGCGCCGTCAATTCTGCTAACGGCTCTGATAGCATCCGTCTAAATGCCGTCATAAATAGGAAAACTAGAAATGCCGTTTTGACAATGGCGTTACCGATGAGAAAAAAGATACCGACTTCAATTCGACCAAAGATAATGTCAAAACTCGAATACAGTGTAACGTCACCGACGTTTGAAGCACGGCCGGAAAACTCAAAAATCAATGGGAAGCTGTAGCCGAACACGCCACCACTGTGGTCTTGTAATTTACCCGTGGTGATAGGATTACAAGCAATGGCGCTATCAACTGCAGGGTCTGGAATCGTCAGCCCTAAATCCGCGATAAATTCGCAGTTCTCGTCCCTTATTTGTACACCTTCAACAATAGGGAGTTCCATTAAACCTTCAGCGATGGATATCGCTTGTGGTGTATTCAGTTCCCATATTGCTCGTGTCAAGCTAGTTGAAAACGTATTTTTGAGCGTTTGGAGCTCATCTTCGATGTGATTCTTGGTACTGAGGTATTCAGTAAAAATTTGTCCGACGGTCACAATCAGCGTCAGGACAAAGTAAACAGATAACACGCGCGTCAGGAGTTTTTTCGACAATCCTGTCTTCACCGTTGCCATCGTTTGTCACCCCAGTTACTGATTATTAGTCTTATCAGCAAAGAATATGCGTAAAATTGTTAATAAACAAGCAAATTGGTGTTATCGGCAATGATTCGGAAAAATTCTAGCGATGAAAGCGAAAATGGTCGTTTTTTTGATGAACGCTTATTCAATAAAAAGCTGACTAATCGGGGTTTACACGCCAAAATTAACAATAAATCTAATGTACAATCACGCAGTTAGTGTACATATAACGTGACTTTATAAGGTTCAAAAACTTGACACAAATATGTAATCGTTTTAATAAAAGTGTCACGTACCCCATGAATAATAGCGGCGTTTTGTTATGAGTAGGAAGAAATCCATGTCACGAACTGTCTTATTAGTGGAAGATGAAGCGCCAATCAGGGAAATGCTGAAGTTTGTGCTTGAGCAATCTGGGTTCAATACTGTTGAAGCAGAAGACTTCGATGTCGCTCAACAATTAATTGCGGAACCTTACCCAGATTTAATTTTGTTAGATTGGATGTTGCCAGGTGGCAGTGGTGTCCAATTGGCGAAGAGCTTAAAGCAACACGAGTTTACGCGAGACATTCCGGTTATCATGTTGACGGCTAGGGGTGAAGAAGAAGATAAAATCCGTGGCCTTGATGCAGGTGCAGACGATTACGTGACGAAACCTTTTTCGCCCAAAGAGCTTATCGCCAGAATTAAAGCGGTGATGCGTCGTACTACGCCAACATCAAGTGAAGAGCCCATCGAATTCAATGGTCTGAAACTTGAACCTATATCACACCGCGTCATGGCTAACGAAGAACCCCTTGATATGGGACCAACGGAATTTAAGTTACTGCACTTTTTCATGACACACCCAGAGCGCGTTTACAGTCGTGAATTGTTACTCGATAATGTTTGGGGTACCAACGTTTACGTAGAAGACCGCACTGTCGATGTGCATATTCGTCGACTGCGTAAGGCCATTTCAAGACACGGTCATGATGCGATGGTACAAACTGTGCGTGGTGCGGGTTACCGTTTCTCGACTAAATTGTAACGATTGCTCGCCGTTGCGCGATGCATTGCGAGTTTATGATGCCGGGTATACCCGGCATTTTTATCCAACATTAGGGCACTCATGTACTATCCGTTTTCTTGGTTTAACAGCCTGCTGAGAATTGTCGTTTACTTGGCCGTTTTCGCGATTGTTGGTGTTTATCTCAACGATATGTTGTTGGCACTTTGCGCCGGCGCGGTAGTACTCTTGGGGTTGAACTATTGGCAAATATATCGCCTCAACCGCTGGTTGTGGCACAGTAGAAAAATGTCGCCTCCTCATGTTAAAGGCGTGTGGGAACACATTTATGAGGGGATCTACTACCTACAGCGTCGCAACCGCAATAAGCGCAAAGAATTGGGTGAGCTCGTTAAACGCTTTAGAGAAGGGTCAGAGGCGCTGCCCGACGCAGCCGTGGTGGTTGATTCAAAGGCCTCAATTATTTGGTGTAACCGTTTGGCTCGATTGGAATTAGGCTTGCGTTGGCCGGCTGACGCGGGTCGACGTGTCGATAACCTGATACGCCATCCTCAGTTTATCGAATATTTTCATGCGGGGAATTTTAACTACCCCATTGAAGTACCATCTCCTACAAACCCCGCAAAAACTTTTGAATATCGGATAATGCCTTATGGCGACGAGCACTTATTATTAATTGCGCGTGATGTGACGCGTGTTTCACAATTAGAAGAGATGCGCAAAGACTTCGTTGCTAACGTATCTCATGAACTTCGCACCCCCTTGACCGTTATAAATGGGTATTTGGAGATTCTTCCCAATGATGAACATCAAGACCCTTTTGTCGCTAAAGCTCTCAATGAAATGGGCGCACAAACGCAGCGGATGCAAAGCTTGATTGAAGATTTGCTAATCCTGTCCCGGATTGAAGCAAGTGCAGAGCGTATTTACGAAAATATTGTACCGATGAGTGCGATACTGGCGCAGGTCAAGATGGAGGCCATGACGCTAAACAAGGAAAAAGGGCACACAATCGCATTTCACGTCGACGAAGATTTACGCGTATTTGGTGTTGAAACTGAGTTGAGAAGCGCCTGTTCTAACCTCGTTTTTAATGCGATTCATTACACGCCTCCCGGCGGCCACATTGATGTGTATTGGCAACGCACGTTACAAGGCGCTCGATTTGCTGTTGTCGATGATGGTGATGGCATCGCTGAAAATCACATTGCGCGATTGACGGAGCGCTTTTACCGTGTTGATAAGGCACGTTCGCGGAAAACCGGTGGTTCTGGTTTGGGGTTATCGATCGTTAAACATGTGTTAAGCCACCACAACAGCCAACTAGATATCGCGAGTCAAGTCGGCCAAGGTAGCGAATTTTCATTTGTGCTTGCCAGTGAATTAATTGCGGAGTAACGATGCGTTTATTGTCATCATTAGTCACGGTCTTTTGTGTGTGGAGTTTGTTTCCCGCAAATGCGGATGCTGAACCACCTAAATATGAGAGGCAGCCCGGTGTTGCAGGGAAAATTACTTCAACTGGGTCAGATACACTAGCCAATCTAATGACCTTTTGGTCTCAAGAATTCCGCGTACTTTATCCTCAGGTAAAATTTCAGATTCAAGCAGAGGGCTCGTCAACAGCGCCGCCGGCGTTGACAGAGGGTACCGCCACGATTGGCCCGATGAGCCGTGAGTTAAAGCCGAGTGAAATCCAAGCGTTTGTGCGTGCTCATGGGTATCCCCCCGTGGTATTGAAAGTAGCACTGGACGCGATTGCCATCTTTGTTGATAGGCGTAACCCTTTGCAAGGGCTGACGATGGAACAAATCGACGCCATCTTTTCATCTACCTTGTATTGTGGCGCCGCCCAGTCAATCTCACACTGGAACCAGTTGGGGGTTAACCTACCCGATGGTAATTTGCCAGTGAGGCTATTCGGTCGAAACTCGGTTTCTGGTACCTATGGCTTGTTCAAAGTGATGGCGATGTGTGATGGTGATTTTAAGCGAACGATCAATGAACAGCCGGGGTCGGCATCTGTTGTTTTATCTGTTGCATCGAGTAAAGGTGCGATGGGATATGCGGCATTTGGTTACAAAACGGCGGGTGTTCGAGCACTTCCGATTGGCCACACATCTGACACCTTGATTCCTCTAACCATCGATACTGTGCGTGAGGAGCGTTATCCCTTTTCACGCTTTTTGTACATAGTGGTCAATAAAGCCCCAGGCGAACCCTTGCCTGTATTAGAGCGCGAGTTTTTGCGTTTTATTCTCTCGAGGGAAGGGCAAAAGTTGGTTCAGCGCGATGGATACTTCTCTATCCGAGACGATATGGTTCGTCGGCAGCGACGCATGATAGAAGCGGAATAAACGCAAAACGTTGACGTTCCGCTATTCGATCAAAACGCTGTCATATTGACTGGTTTTATTACACTTTAGTACAGGTGAATATGTCAGCTTTGTGACAGTGTTGCGCTTTTTTTATTCTAAAAAAGCAAACAAAATCATATTCATAATTCAATAGATGCTTCTTTTGAATAAACTTTGTTCTTTCAGTGTGAAACTTTTGTTACAAGTAGCTTGTGTAACAAATGTGTCATTTAGCTCGGGTACTCTTCTTTCGTTTTTAAATCCATAACTATACCTATCTGCACTTGGAGAAACGAATGGACCTTAAGCATTTATTTCAAGCTTCAGCTATCGCAGCGGCGCTTACGCTAGCTGGCTGTGGCGGCGATATCAACATCAATGAAGGTGATGTTGATAACAGCCAAACGAACAGCAACAACACAACAGGTGACACAAACGAACCAGGTTGTTGTACGTCTGGTGGCGGCGATGGCGGCGGTGACGGCGGCGGCACAGATCCAGATCCGATTGGCTCAAACTTTAACCCTGCTCCGGACGCAATTACACCGATCGACGCAGGTATCGCTACAGATGTTTCTGCAGATTTCCCCGCATTAACTGATCGTCCTGTTTACCTGTTATCAAGCACGCAAGCAGGTAAAGCGGCTAAAGCTGACGTTACACTAACTCAAGAAATTAAATTAAGTAACGATGCATACTGGATTCTAGATGGTCGCGTAGCGGTAGGTAACGATAACGCTGACCAAACAACTCTTTACATCCAAGCGGGCACCACTATTGTTGGTCAAACGGGTGATGATTTCCTAGTGGTACGTCGTGGTTCAAAAATTGAAGCTACGGGTACAGCACAAGCGCCAATCGTAATGACATCTATCCAAGACGTCACTGGCGGTACTACAGGTATTGGCCAATGGGGCGGACTAGTTATTCTTGGTAACGCACCGGTTAACTTGTGTGACGCAGACGGCGATGATGCAACATCTGATGAAGAACTAGCTTCATGTGGTGTATCTGCTGAAGGTAACGCAGGTCTTTATGGTGGTAACAACCCTGCTGACGATTCTGGTACGTTAAATTACGTTGTTGTTAAGCACGCTGGTAACGAAGTGGGTACGGGCGACGAGCTTAACGGTATTACGTTTGCTGGTGTCGGTAACGGTACTGACGTTGACTACATTCAAGTACACGAAAACCTAGATGACGGTATCGAGTTCTTCGGTGGTACAGTTGACGTGAAACACGTTGTATTGACAGGTAACGGCGATGACAGCTTAGACTGGGCATTCGGTTGGACAGGTCGTGCACAACACGTTTACATCCAGCACAACGATTCAATGGCTAACCGTGGTTTCGAATCTGATAACTCTGAAGATCGCCCATTGGCTACTACCATTTCAGATCCTATGGTATCTAACGTCACAATCGTTGGTTCTTCTTTTGACGGTGATGACGATTCAGAGGGTGTATTGCTTCGTCACGGTACTCGTGGTCGTTTACACAACTTCTTCATCACTGGCCCTGCGGGCATGGGTGAATGTTTAGAAGTTGACAGCTTTGAATCAACAGGTGCGAACGCTGACGACGAAACACTTATCATGACCAACTCGGTTGTTGCATGTGCAAACGGCGAAAACTTCAAAGGTGACGCTGGTTCTCAGACGACTGAAGCATGGTTCCTTGGTCAAGACGGTAACTCTGCTTATGAAGGTACTGACCAACTAGCACTTGAACTTGATGGTTACACGCCGAGCGCAAACTCTCCACTAATTGGTGCAGGTATCGACGCGAGCACAGTTGACAGCTGGTTTGATTCAACGGATTACATCGGTGCATTTGACGGTCAAACTGATTGGACTGCTGGATGGACTACAGGTGTATTCACGGGTTTCCCAACTGACGTTCAAAACGCATTTGAGCAAGGCTTGGCTACTGACGCGTCATCTGACTTCCCAGCAATTACTGATAAGCCGGTTTACCTACTAGGTGCTGATACGACATTCACAGCAGACGTAACGTTCACCAATGACGCACATTGGGTATTGAATGGTCGCACGGCAATCGGTAACGATAATGCAGATAACGCAACTCTATTTATCGAAGAAGGTACAACTATCATCGGTCAAACAGGTGATGACTTCTTAGTTGCGCGTCGTGGTTCTAAACTTGAAGCGCTAGGTGATGCATCTGCACCGATCGTTATGACTTCTGTTCAAGACGTTACTGGTCAGGATACGGCAATTGGCCAATGGGGTGGCCTAGTACTTCTAGGTAACGCACCGGTTAACTTGTGTGA
>CAWUJV010000071.1:0-21627 GCA_963922845.1 uncultured Alteromonas sp. | reverse complement strand
ATCTACACCCAACATTTTTTGAAACAGGCCGCGAATCATACGTTCAGTAATGGCCATTACGCCGTCAGCATCTAAAAACGTAGTTTCGATATCAATTTGTGTGAACTCTGGTTGACGATCAGCACGTAAGTCCTCATCGCGGAAGCACTTCACGATTTGGTAATAACGGTCCATACCAGACATCATCAACAATTGCTTAAACAATTGTGGAGATTGAGGCAGTGCAAAGAACTGTCCTTTGTGCGTGCGACTTGGAACGAGATAATCACGTGCACCTTCTGGTGTGGCCTTTGTTAAGATTGGTGTTTCAATATCGAGGAATCCGTCATCTTCAAGGAATCGACGTACAGCACCTGTGACTTTAGCTCGAAACTGTAGCTTTTCACTCATGACTGGACGGCGCAGATCCAAGTAACGATACTTCAATCTCTGTTCTTCTGAGTTTTCTTGGTTCCAGTCTAATGGTAAGACTGCTGCTTTATTAAAGATACTCAAGCCAGTACCAAGAATTTCAATCTCGCCAGTCGACATCTGTTTATTGACCTGACCTTCAGGGCGCGCTCGAACCTTACCCTTGATTTCAATACAGAATTCGTTTCTCAGCGTATTCGCCAACTCAAGTACGTCAGGTAGATCAGGGTCAAATACGACCTGAACAATTCCTTCGCGATCGCGTAAGTCGATAAAAATCAGACCGCCTAAATCACGACGTTTATTTACCCAGCCACAAAGCGTAACTTCTTGACCGACGAAAGATGCATTAATGTTCCCACAGTAATCTGTGCGCATGGTCTAGGACCCCTGATAGTTGTTATTTTTGCGCGTTTTTCACTACGCTATTTGCCTAAAGAGTTTGAAATTCTTGCTTCCTCACTCTAATTTTGGCTCAATCCAATTACGGCTTAAAATAGCGCATACGCGACTAAGAAGAATTTAAGGCCGCATAGTATAAACAAATGCGTTGTAAAGCCCAATGACAAATCCCCCTGACAATCAAAATTTCCCTCAACCTTTCATTGGTCTCCCTATGTGGAGTCATCGAGCTTGGCAAGGACAGTGGTTTAGCACGGGCCCTAACAGTCCTAGTGACATTACCCAGTACGCTAATGTTTTCAACACGATAGAGGGAAATACCACCTTTTATTCGCTGCCGTCAGAAGAGCAACTGACAGTATGGCAACAGAGTGTACCAAGTGGGTTCAAATTTACGTTTAAACTGCATCAGGATATTACGCACAAAGGGCACCTGATTGACAATCTCGCGCAGTTGGAAGCACAACTCGCTTTACTTGCGCCACTCGGTGCGGCGCTGGGGCTAATTCTGATACAGTTACCCAAGTCTTTCAGCCCCGACAGCCTGATGATGCTAGATAAGATTTTGGCAACTATCGGCGACCTACCAAGTGCAGTCGAAGTGCGCCATCCGCGCTTTTTTGCCAAACAAAGTGAAGAAAAAGCCTTTAATCAATGCTTAATGGCACACGGCGCTAATCGTATCATTATGGACACTCGAGCCCTGTTTCAGGGTGAAGCAAATGATGCGATAACCCAAGACGTCAGACAAAAGAAGCCAAAGGTTCCGGTCAATGTTATCGCAACCGGCGACTACCCAACGGTTCGCTTTGTGGGAAATAATGACCATGGGATCAACACGCAATGTCTCGAGCCTTGGTATGCAAAATGCCATCAGTGGCGATGTGAAGGAAAAACGCCATACCTCTTCTTTCATATGCCCGATAACAAAGATGCCCCTTGGCTCGCACAATATTTTGTGAATTCCTATAACCAAAGGTATGCTGATTATCCCATCGCATCTCTGGCTATCCCGGTGAGACAAACTCAACAGGGTCTATTTGAAGACTAGGGTAATCGCTAGATAGTCGGCTTTTAATCACACAGAGGCGCCATTCAGATGGTTATGAACACAAAACAGTGCCTTTTAAAAAGAGACACACAACAATGAAAAACATGTCTTACATGGGTATCGCCATCGCTTTGGCGCTCACAGGCTGTAGTCCTGCACAACATACATCTTCCTCGACGGACTCTGCGCTTACTGCCACCAGCGAGCAGAATGTGGTATTGGATAGCGTCGTAGTAGAGTACACCGAACAATTTATGGCGCAGCAGCCCGCACTATCGACCATGCTCGCTATCGCACCTGAGGCTGTGGGTGGTGAATACAATCACCGTTTTCCAGATTACAGTACCAAGGGCATGATCGCCCTTCAGAAAACGATGCAGGTCGCCAGCCAACGTCTGGCCAACGTCAATCAATCCGCCTTCAGTGATGCGGAAAAACTGCATCAAGCGGTAGTGGGAAACATTTTTGACTATTATGCGGGTTTCGACGAGTTTTCAGGTGGCTACATCGATACCTGGGGTGGCCACCTACCCTATGTTATTAACCAAATTTCTGGCCCACTTATCGATATCCCTAAATTGATGCAGGTCCAGCAAGCCGTTACCAACGAGGCTGAGGCAAAAGCATATCTATCGCGTTTACAGCGTATGGACAAATTTGTTGAAGACGTGCTGAGCAAATACAAAGATGATGCAAACAATGGCATTCGATTACCGGCTAATTTACACCCCAAAACCCTCGCTTATTTCGATAGTTTTTTAGCCGCCGCTCCCTCTGCGCATGCCCTAGTGACGACCTTTGAAGACAAACTCGCCGCTACGGATTTATCTGCCGAGCGGCAAGCAGAACTGGTTAACCAAGCTATCGAATTGGTGACAACCGTGGTTTATCCCGCGTATCAAAATGCACGCCACGCAATAGTGGAGTCACAACAAACCGCGCCTAAAGGTGATGGTATTTGGGTACAACCTGGCGGCGAGGCTTTCTATCGCCATGCCATCCGTTATCTTGGAGACTCCAGTCTGACGGCAGATGAGATTCATCAGGTTGGGCTGGATGAAGTTTCCCGTATTTCCACTGAAATGGACCGTATTCTCGTCGCAAATGGGTATACATCAGGAACGGTTGGCGAGCGAATGGTCAAACTGGCGAAGCGACCCGAAATGCTTTATGCCGATTCGGATGAAGGGCGCCAACAATTACTCGACGACTTGAATGTCGAAATTGATGCGATCATGGAAAAAGCGCCAAGCTACTACCAGACTTTTCCAGAGCAAGCTGTCGAAGTTCGCCGCATTCCCCCCGTATCTGAAGCGGGTGAAGCAGGCGGATTTTATACTCCACCATCCTTAGATGGCACACGTCCTGGGATATACTGGATCAACTTGCGAGACATGGCGGCAGTGCCTAAATTTGGCCTCAAAACCCTGACATACCACGAAGCCGTGCCGGGTCACCATTTTCAAATTGCGTTAAACATGGCGCAACAGGACATTGGTTTGTTGCGGCAAAATGCCCCCTACAATGCCTATGTGGAGGGTTGGGCTTTGTACTCTGAGTTAGTCGCCCAGCAAATTGGTATGTACGACAATGACCCCTTTGGCAATCTTGGACGCCTCCAAGCCGAACTCTATCGAGCAGTCAGACTAGTTGTAGATACCGGACTTCATCGCAAGCAATGGCCGAGAGAAAAAGCCATTGATTATTTCCATACGACGACCGGCACGTCAATGACCGACGTGGTCGCCGAAGTAGAACGTTATATGGCTTGGCCAGGTCAAGCACTTGGCTACAAATTAGGTATGCTACAGTTTGTTGAGTTGCGTCGAGATGCGGAGGCGTCGCTGGGTGAGCGGTTTGACGTAAAAGCCTTTCACGATGTGATTCTGCTACCCGGTGCCCGACCTATGTCGATTGTCAAAGATGATGTAGCGCAGTGGATAAACGAGGTTAAAAAGGGATAATCGCGATAGTCGCATGGCTATCTGCCATGCGACCTCTTGCTACTCTGCGTGCCTGAAATCTGCCGCATCTAGTTCGTGTTTCTTCATTAGCTTGTGCAAATCAGTCCGGTTTCGCCCCGCGAGTTCGGCGGCTCTAGTAACATTCCCTTCCGTCATTTTAAGCAGCTTAAACAAATACCGGTGCTCAAAGGCGTCTCTTGCTTCCGTGAGTGTTGGCCAACTCACGTTTGACATGCGCAATGCTTGTTCGACCAAATGTGAAGGGATAACCGGCGTTTGGGTTAAGGCTACACACTGTTCAACAACATTGACCAGTTGACGCACGTTGCCAGGCCATTCTGATTTTACCAGATGCTGCATCGCTTCATCTGAGAATTGGGTCGCATCAACCTTGTGGCGGTCTGCGCTTTGTTTCAAAAGCGCTCTAGCAAGTAAAGGGATATCCTCACTTCGAGACTTGAGTGGCGGCAACACAAGGTTTACGACGTTCAAACGATAATACAGGTCTTCCCTAAAGGTACCTGCCTGCATTTCTTCATGTAAGTCTTTATGGGTCGCAGATATGATTCTTACATCAATATCAATGTGCTTACTACTGCCAACAGGGCGTATTTGACGCTCTTGTAATGCTCGCAGCAACTTTACCTGCAGTGTCATCGGCATATCGCCAATTTCATCGAGAAACAAGGTACCACCATCTGCTTCACGGAATAAACCTTGATGCGCTTGCACCGCCCCAGTGAACGCCCCCTTGGCATGACCAAATAATTCTGACTCCAACAGGTTCTCGGGTAATGCCCCACAATTGATGGCAACAAAAGGTTTATCGGCTCTGTCACTTGCTCGGTGTATTGCGTTCGCAAGGAGCTCTTTACCTGTGCCGCTAGCGCCGGAAATAAGGACACTGACATCACGCTTGGCAATACGATAAGCCTGATCAAGGACATTGAGCATTTCAGAAGAACGGGTCACGATATCCGCTCGCCAATCTTCAGGCGCATCAACTTGCGAGTAACTCAGCGCTTTGCCCAATAGGTCTCTTAATGCAGCGTGATCAACTGGCTTGGTCAAAAAACCCAAGACTCCCTGCTTCGTCGCGGCGACGGCATCCTCAATCGTGCCATGGGCCGTCATGAGAATAACCGGTAAATCTTGACGGATGCGTACCAATTGATCAAACAACGCCATCCCATCTAAGCCCGGCATTCTTATATCACTGAGTACCACGTCAAACTCTTGTGTTTGTAGTTTTCTCAGTGCGACTTGACCATCTTCAGCAGCGGTAACCGTAAATCCCTCGCCTTCGAGTCTTAACGTCATCAACCGCAATAAAGCGTCATCATCATCGACAAGAAGAATGTGCGGTTTTTGCTCACTCATAATTACTGCTCCTGCGCATCACTTTGGCTATTTGATTCAATATCAAGCAATGCTTCCAATTTGTTCTGTTGTTGTTCGACTTGTCGCTTAAGTGTCTCTATCTGCTGTTGCCGTTCGCTGCTCACTTTCGACAACATCGCGATAGCCGACTCCGCTTCTAGCATGCGATTACTCGGTGCTTTTACCATAGTAGAGACAGCGCGTTGCATGGGCTCACTCAACTGTGGGTAGATATCATCTAGCCAAAGTTGCGCGCGCAACCTCGCTTGGTAGGGCGTGTCCGTCGGCTGCGAAAGTAGAATTTTTTCAAGTTTATGAGGTAACGAATTGGATAAAGCGTTAATTCGTTGCTGCCGCTTAGGCCAAGACATATCATCTGCTTCAACCCACACACCAACCCAGTACCACAAGTCGCAATCACCGATGAAGGATTCGATATTCGCCGCCACCAAACAAGGCTGTTGGTTAGACTCTCCCCACTTAAAATCGTTCAGCGTGGCGCAGCCAGACAAACTGCACGCCATGATTATTGCGCTTATACTACGCATTTTCCTCTCCTAATTGAGGCAATGTCACGCAAAAACACACGTCTGCGTAATCCACCTCGACTAACTTTACCGTACCATGCTGTATACGCGCACAGTCCGCAACAATAGATAACCCGAGTCCTGCACCAACCACTTTGTCATTGCGTTTGTGGTCGCCGCGAACAAAGGGTTGAAACAGGGTGTCTGCTTTTTCGCCATCAATCGCTTTTCCATGGTTTGCGACTTCAATCACGACATCGCCCTCTACTAATCGGGTTTTAATGTAGATCGGTGTATCAGGCGTACCATGAGCGACCGCATTGGACAGCAAATTATCCAAGATTCGGCGGGTCAATTCGATATCAATTTTGACGTTGTCCACGTCAAGCCTACTTTCAACTTGATGCGATTGCAGTGCGAGAGCGTAATCATTAATACAAGCTGTCACCATCTCATTGAGGCTGGTTTTAACTTGATTGGCTTGCGCTTGTTGAAGCAACAAATTGTAATCAAGCAGTTTGCTAATTAGCGTGTTCAAACGCTGCGTACTGGCATCAAGTAAGCCTAATACTTCTAATTGTGGTGCGTTGAGTTCGCCTACCACCTGCTCTTGTAACAAGCTTGTCCCTTCCTTGATGCTTGCCAATGGTGTTTTGAGTTCATGTGACGCATGTCTAAGGAGCGACATTCTCATATGTTCAAGCTGGGACAGCCTGCTAGCCAGCCAGTGTAGATCGTTTTCTATCGCCACCAATTCCTTTGGCCCTGTGTGAAGACTTTGGGGCAATGAACCATCTTGCCTTGCAATCGCTTGAATCAGTTGCTTCAACGTATTAATCGGCTTTAACACAACGTGGCTGGCCAGAACAATAAGTACGAGAGACACCAAGACAAAGAGCCCCGTCAACCAGGCTTGCTGAGATTGCCGTTGGGCAAGTAACTGCTGCTGCAGTGTGAGTTTAATTTGCAGCTGCGCATCAACGGCGACGGACAGCTGTTTGACCGCACCGCCAATATCTTTAAGGTAGACCTCAAGCGCCGCGGCATCCATTTGTCCAACCGTGTTATCGTCAACGTCAAAGATGTTTCGAACTGACTGGCATTCCTGCGAATCACCCAAACTCGTGCAAAGCAATGCTATCTGTTGCAACAAGGCTTCTCGAGTCTGCTCAATGGTATCAGCGAGTTGCGCGGAATTAACCACCTGAAATTGACGAAGACGGCGGTCCAGATTAACCGCTTCACTCTCAATCGTGCGAAGGTGACTTATCGTATCAACGATAGATTGGCTCTCTTTGGCCGTATAGTGCCCAAACTCAGTCAGATCACGTTGACTCTGAAATAGGAGGACAAACAAAGGTACCAAAGCTAAAGCAAAGCTACCGAGTGTTAGTTGCCTAAGCGACCCTATTCTCATTACATCATCCGCGGTTGTTTTTTATTGACTATGCAGCATTTCGTCATAGGAAAAAAGGGGATCACCTGAACTAAGCCGTTTGTGATACAAATGCTATCGCATGTTGAATATCAAGCCTGATTCCAAATTTATCGCCAACATTATGGTTGTGATGACTCGGGGCGAGACATAACAGTGTCAACACGTGTTCCTCACCCTGAGGCCGATAGTTCAACTCGAACAAAATATTGGCGCCGCGAAAATGCTTGGCTGTTATTGTTGCGATGTATTGCGAACTGTCATCGTGAACAACATCGTCAGGCCTTACTAATAATTCATAGTTTCCCGATTGCGAGTGCACCACATCAGTAGCCGAAAAGTCGCCCAACGCGGATTGCAAAACCCCATTATTCAAGGTGGCGGGCAACCAGACACTCTCCCCAATAAAATTGGCAACGTGCTGGGTCGATGGTGTGTGATATATAGCATGAGCATCGTCCCATTGATGCAGCCTGCCCTGTCCCATTACGCCAATGGTATCGGCAAACGCAAAAGCTTCTTCTTGATCATGGGTGACCAACAGCGCCGTCATATTCTCTTTCTTTAGAATTTGCCGAACATCGGACGCCAATTGTAAACGGAGTTGCGTATCCAAGCTGGAAAAGGGTTCATCCAACAGTAATAGCTGTGGGCGAGGAGCGATAGCTCGAGCCAAGGCAACCCGTTGTTGCTGACCACCCGACAAGCGATGTGGGAACGATTGAGCGTACTCGCTCAGTGCGACGAGTTGCAATACATCGTTGACTCTGTCTTTTCTTTGCGGATTAGGTAAGTGCTTAAGTCCAAACGCGACATTGTCAGCAACCGATAAATGCGGAAAAAGCGCGAAATCTTGGAACACTAAACCAACATTTCTCTCTTGTACTGCCGTCATCAACCCTGCTTTTGACATGAGTGTATCGCGAATAGCAATATCACCGGACACCACGGGTTCAAAACCTGCGATAGCACGTAACAAGGTTGTTTTACCACAACCAGATGGACCAAGTAAGCAGCCTATCTGACCGTCTTTTAGGCGCATCGACACATCGCCGACCACTACATTGTCACCGTAGGCAATGGAAACAGAATTTATATCAAGCATGTCGCGTATCCTTCAGCATTGCTCTAGTCAGAATAATCACGGGGACTAACCCAGTGAGAACAATAAGCAGCGCCGGCAAAGCCGCTTCTTGCAATCGTTCGTCTGAAGCCAATTCGTAGGCTTTCACCGCTAAGGTATTAAAGTTAAATGGTCGCAAGACCAAGGTGGCAGGTAGCTCTTTCAATACATCAACAAATACCAGTAGCGCAGCAGTCAACACACTTGTGCGGATCAATGGAAGGTGAACCTTTGTTAGGATAGACGGATAGCGGTAACCGAGTGTTGCAGCGGCTTCATCCATGCTGGGCGTTACACGTGATAGACCATGGCTGACATTGTGCAGTGCAATAGGGTTGAAACGAACAGCGTAAGCGATGAAAAGTGCAAATAAAGAACCAGAAAAAATCAACCCAACAGGCTGACCCGTTGAATATTTAGCCATAGCGTTAGCAGCAAAGTCTAACCAACCCAGCGGGGTCAGTATGCCTACCGCTACGACGACACCCGGAATGGCATATCCCAAATTAAGGCATTGTGTCAGTAGTCTTAGGACCCAATTGGGCTTCAGTCGTGACAAGTACATCACGCCAATGGCGAATGCTACGACAAAACAAGCCGCTCCCGACGCCAAGCCAAAACTGGATAAAAGCAACGCACTAAAATCCCCCCATGACCACAATGAAAAGTGGTGTACGCTCCACACGGTCAATTGCATGACGGGCAATAAAAAACCCAGTAAAAGAGGTAAGGAACAAAGCAATACCGCCAACGCATTTTTACCCCCAGTCAATTTTACCGCTGTCGCGCCCTTAATCGCGGATTGACGATGATAGTATGACTGTTTTCGACGACTGTATTGCTCGAGGACTAAACATACCAGCACCACTGTGCACAGCAGTGAGGACAATTGTGCGGCGGTATTTTCATCACCTAATCCATACCAAGTACGGAAAATACCGGTAGTAAAGGTATTGATTCCAAAATATTGAACCGTGCCAAAGTCAGCCAATGTTTCCATCATAACCAGTGCAACACCCGTAACGATAGCCGGTCGCGCCAATGGGAATGCCACGCGATAAAAATAACGCCACCCCGACGCCCCCAAGCTTGTTGACACCTCAAGCATCTGCTTGGGTTGAGACAAAAATGCCGTCCGAGCAAGCATATACACGTATGGATACAACACCAGACTCATGACCAGTATTGCCCCACCCATCGACCGAATGTCTGGAAAAGAGTAATCGCGATACCCCCAACCAAAAATGTCTCGGATAGCGGACTGTACAGGTCCCGCATAATCGAGCATTCCCGTGTACGTGTAAGCAATAATATAGGCTGGCATTGCCATAGGTAAAAATACCAACCATTGGAAATAGCGCTTGCCAGAAAATTCATACCTTGCTACTAACCAAGCAAGCGAAGTACCGAGCGCAAATGCTCCCGCTCCCACCCCCAGCGCTAAGGTCAAACTGGATTGAATATAATCGACAAGAACAGTATCAAATAGATGTTGCCAGTTGTCTCCGTCACCTGTGAAAAGACTAGAGAAAACAACGAATACAGGAGACAGAAAAAGACTGCTAAACAAGCCTAGCAAGACTAAAAAACTGCCGAGTAAAACGAAATGTGGGGAAGCAATGCTTCCCCACTGAAAACCTTTCATTGCTATGTTATTTCCAGCCAGCTCGGTCCATTAACTTCAGCGCGTCGGCATTTTTTTCACCTACAACGGTCAATGGTACATTTTCCGCTTTGAATTGCCCCATCGCTTTGAGCGTATCGCTCCATTCGACACCATTAATAACTGGGTACTCCCCGTTGGTTTGAGCATACCACTGCTGCGCATCGGTACCCAACATGTAAGACACCAGTTGCTGGGCTGCAGACACATTAGGGGCGTGTTTGGCGATAGCAACACCAGAGATATTGACATGTGCGCCGCGTTCATCTTGATTGGGCCAAAATACTTTTACCTGATTTGCCACGTCGCGAGTTTGCTCGTCTTGGGCTTCACGCATACCTGCGAGGTAATAAGTATTAGCGATGGCAATATCACACTGACCCGCTACGACTGCTTTGATTTGGTCTCGGTCACCACCTTTTGGTGGACGTGCGAAATTAGCCACTAAGCCATTCGCCCACGCTTCAGTGCGATCCTCCCCTACCTGCTCTATCATAGCGGCAACCATGGATTGGTTATAAATATTGCTCGAAGAGCGAATACAGATACGACCTTTCCATTGTTCATCGGTCAATGCTTCCATTGTTGAAAGCTGCTCTGGTGAGACTCTGTCTGGCGCATACATAATGGGGCGCGCGCGTAGCGTCAATCCAACCCAATGACGAGTGTCATCGATATAGGCTGAATTTACGCCTGATAGATCAACGGTATCGTCTATAGGTTGACTGATATCTGCAGTTTTAGCTCTAACAAGTCGACCTGCATCGGTAGTAATGAGAACATCTGCTGGGCTGTATTCACCTTCTTTCACCATGCGCGTAATAAGTGCATCTGCTTTGCCTGTCACTAAATTGACTTTAATGCCCGTTTGTTCAGTAAACTTATCAAGTAAGGGCTTAATTAGCGCTTCTTTACGCGCGGAGTAAACGTTGACTTCATCGGCAGCAAAAGACATTGCTGAAACACTCGTTGCAGCAATACAAGCAAGACTAAGCAGAGTTTTTTTCACAGTGATGTCCTGAGTAAAATAAAAGAGCTCACACGTTAGCTAAAATGTTGCGATAACTCAACGTGCTAGGTTGTAATTAAGCGGAGATTGTAGACTGTTTGTCGAAAATGAGAACAATTCTTATTAGAGATTATCGAATTTTCGTTCTGTTTCTCCACCTTGCTCTGTGATTGACGGTTCCCAAGCCTAAGCGCGGCAACGCCAATCAAAGAACGAGCAAAGACAGTTGAATAGATTTAACAAGCGCGTCGATGTGCTCGTTATCAACGCAGACTATAAATATCGTTTACAACAAGAGCGTGGGCGGGCCTCAAAGTCAAACCCCCATAACAACCCGCGTAGTTCGGCCGTCATTTAAAAATGAGACGCTTCGACACAGTTCCCGCAATAGCAAAATACCTCGCCCGAAGGCCGCCTCGTCTTGCTGGTTTTCCAGATGACTGAAATCAAATCCATCCCCTGTGTCTGTTACCGAAATGGTCAAGGCACTGTCACTGGGAGCATACGCGATGTCTATAGTAATTTTCCCCTCGTCTAGCGCCGCCAGTTTGGATTCGCGCATGTCGTAATATTCCAAAAAACCCTCTGGTGAGCTTTTCACATTGGAATCCAGTTTTAACAATCCATGTTCAAGCGCATTGTTATACATTTCAGTCAGCACAGTGAACAAGTTGGAACGAACCCAAGACAACCCGTCTTGGCTATTGATCAACGCGAGAATATGTTGAAGGGCGGAATCACTTTGAAGCTGATCTTCCTCCAAATCGACCGAAATGGAAAACGGCATTGAACTGATGGGCTTATCTTCAACCAAATGATCAAGTGGCTGGCATGTGAAGATAACAATACTCATATCATCATGTGCAGGCTCACCATCCAAATAAACCAAGGCTTTGGCCAATAAATCATCAGCACTCACATCACGCTTGTCATAAAACCAATTTGAAACGCCTACCTCATCCAACATATTGCCATCAGCATTGGTGATTTCCATTAAGCCGTCGGTGTAGATCAGAAGCTGATCTCCCGCTTCGGTATCAAACACGTCGCACGCCGAATCAAATTCGTGGTGTTCTAAAATCCCCAGCGCCATATGCTTAGAGTTGAACTGACGCACTTTTCTGCCATCAGGTCCTTTCAGCATCATGCTTGGCATGCCGCCATTCCAAACCGTGAGTCGGTGCCCGTTATTAGTGACTTCGACAATAATACTGGCGAAAAACATTCCGCCGGGAAGCAATTGCAGTAAGATTTGATTAATTGTTGATGCAATCTCTGAAACCGATAAGCCTTTAGATGTCATTGCTTGAAACGCTCGGGTCACAGGCAATGCACCTATCGCAGATGCCAAACCATGTCCCGTAAAATCGCCAAGCATAAAATACATTCCACCGCTTGGGCTTAACTCACACAAAAAGAGATCCCCGTTAAAAGTCTCAGCAGGTGTGAGTACGCAGTCAAATGACTCTAGCGCTTTGGGATTATTGACAATGGCATTATCGAAAATGTGTTCAACGATTGCGTGTTCTCGATCAACACGCTGTTGGTAATAGCGAAGTTCTGTGTTTTGTTGTTCTATCCGCGTACTCAGGGTTCGAATACGGCGATGTGCACGAATTTTTGCCGATAAGATCACCTTATCGAAGGGTTTGGATACAAAATCGTCTCCACCCACTTCCAAACATTTGACCAGGCTTTCTTTGTCATCGAGTGACGTAATGAAAATGACGGGCAAATAATTATCCCCCGCCATTTCTTTGAGTTTAGGTGCGACCTCAAAACCACTCATGCCGGGCATAATAACGTCGAGAAGCACGAGATCTGGTGATATTCGCTGTGCTAGCTCGAGTGCTTCGTGCCCACTTTGCGCTTCGTAGCACTCTGTGTACCCCTGCTCCTCGAGCATATGAACCAACAAAAATCGATTCAACGATTCATCGTCTACGACTAAAATACGCATAGGCGTTTACTCGGTTTAGCCCGATTAGGCTTCGCTGATATCGAATTTTTTGTCAAATCGAGAAATTTTGAGAATACGCGACACTTGTGGTCTTGCATTCGTTATCCGGTATTTGAGAGTGCGGTCTGACAACGCTTTTTGCATGTTTAAAAGCATTCCCAAAGCCGAGCTATCCATGTATTCCGTTGATGTGAGATCGACCTCGATATTTTGTACGCTATCGTTTAAATCAGCATAAGCTAGGCGGAAATCCTGAACCTTTCCGAAATCAAATTTATCGTCCAGCTTAATGACCAAGGTAGCACCACTATCTCGTAAGTCTGTATCGATACTCATACGTCCTCCAAATTGTATTTCACTGTCCTATTCGTCGATGCAATCTACATCGCGTCGCTTAAGGCGACGAATCTGTGGGATTTTTCACAATATTTTACTAGTATATTAGCCTAGTTTTTCAGTTTGCTACGATTTTTATCAATAAAATCTTAGTCCAAAGAGATGTTATGCAAAACTCAAGATTAGTTTACAGTACGGATGGTGGTCGAATTCCGGAACAAAAAAAGCCGGAACAACGGTCTACTAGTAAAGACGGTGTGGTCAGAATTCATCGAGAAACCAAAGGACGTAAAGGCAAAGGGGTATCGATTGTCCATGGACTTGACCTTGACGAGAAGGCAATAAAAGCACTGTGTTCGGAATTAAAGAAAAAATGCGGCTGCGGTGGGGCGGTGAAAAACGGCGCTATCGAGGTTCAAACAGACGATAGAGCGAAGCTAAAGACATTGTTAGAGGCAAAGTCGTACACCGTTAAACTCGCTGGCAGTTGAGCGTTTTTGTAGTATTAACCCCCTCGGGACTGCGCTCGAGGCCCACAGAACGAGACAATCATGGATAAATTATCTATTTCAGACCTTCATATCGTGTTAATCGAACCGTCTGATACACAACGAAAAATCATCACCACGCTGCTACTCAAAGAAAAAGTCGGCGAAATAGACCCAGTAAGCTCGCTTGCTGAGGCCAGAGCCGCCATCAAAGCCCATGGTGCGGATCTCATTGTTAGCGCGATGTACTACGAAGATGGCACTGCTATCGAATTACTCAAATTTATTAAAGAAAATCCAGAAACTGCATCCATCCCGTTCATGTTGATCTCAAGTGAAAACCGTATTGCTAAGCTCGAAGAATTTAAACAAGCTGGGGTGGCAGCCATTCTTCCTAAACCATTTGAACCGCAGCACCTCACTCGTGCACTGACCGCTAGTGTCGATTTGATTAATACGGATGAACTAGACCTAGAGCTCTTTGATATCGCTGAAGTCAGAGTTTTACTTGTTGATGACAGTAAACTAGCACGTAACCATATTCGCAGAGTGCTAGAGGGCATGGGTTTGAGAAAAATTAGAGAAGCGGAAAACGGCGCAGCCGCACTCACCTTAGTCAAAGACGAAGCGTTTGACTTAGTCGTCACTGACTACAACATGCCTGAAATGGATGGTCGCGAGCTATCTGAATTTATTCGCTTTAACCCGGAAACGACTCATATCCCCATTATTATGGTCACGTCTGAAGCGGCGGATAGCGCACATATGAAGAATATTCAGCAAACGGGCGTTAATGCACTGTGTGACAAACCGTTTGAGCCTACAGAAGTAAGGCAAATGCTGGCGGCATTGCTTGGTTAACCCCAAACTGGACTGTCAAGTCTCTTTGCATATTTGATTGCGATCAAATGTACAAAGAGGTTGACAGCAACGCCTTTGCCTCGTAAAGTCATCGTATGAAAATAAAACACGTCATTACCACGTCAGCGTTTATTCGCTTTTTTACCTTCGACCGATGAGGGGGGTATAGCGTGTCTGAGAACCTCCCACTTGGGAGGTTTTTTTTTGCTTAAACAGGACCGAGAACTGCCATTATGTCAGACCCAGCATTAGATGCCGTAAGACTCAGAATTACCGAATTAGACAGTCAGCTTTTATCGCTGCTCGCTGAGCGCAGACAACTTACCAATGAAGTTGCTGAAACTAAGATTAAACACCACATTCCTGTGCGCGATCAAAAACGCGAAGAGCAACTACTCGTCCGCCTTATCAAGCAAGGCCAAACAGTGGGATTAGACCCGCACTATGTCACGCAAATTTTTCACGTTATCATTGAAGACAGCGTACTAAATCAACAAGCAATGCTAGCCAGTCGAGCCAACCCCGGCAGCGAGCTTCCATTGAATCGCGTTGCGTTTCTTGGCGATCGAGGCTCCTATAGTTATCTCGCTACCCAGAAGTACTTCTCTCGTCGTCCCGGTGAGGTGCTCGAAATTGGTTGCCAAAGCTTTGCCGAGATCATACACAAAGTGGAAAACGCAGAAGCGGACTATGCGGTATTACCAATCGAGAATACAAGTTCAGGCAGTATCAACGAAGTCTACGACCAGCTGCAACATACCCAATTGAGTATCATTGGTGAACTGACCCACCCTATTCGTCACTCGTTGCTTGTGGCTACCGAAACCGATGTTAATCAAATCAAAACACTTTATGCTCACCCTCAAGTTTTTGCGCAGTGTAGCCACTTCCTCGCCGAGCTAGGCAATGTAGAAGTAAAGACCTGTGATAGTACATCATCAGCAATGTTGACCGTCAGCGAGTTAGGGCGAGACGACGTGGCAGCGATTGGCAGTGAGGCAGGCGGTAACCTCTATGGACTGAACGCCATCAAGTCAAACCTAGCCAACCAAAAAGAAAACCACAGTCGTTTTATCGTTGTGGCACGCGATGCGGTAAAAGTCCCCTTACAAGTGCCTGCCAAAACAACGCTTGTGATGTCGACAGTACAAAAGCCAGGTGCATTGGTCGACGCACTTGTTGTACTTCGCGACAAGGGTATTAATATGACTAAACTCGAATCTCGCCCGATTACCGGCAATCCATGGGAAGAAATGTTTTATATCGACGTCGAAGGTAACCTTCAAGACGGTCCTTTGGAAATGGCCATTGATGGGTTGCGCAAGATTACGCGCTACATGAAAGTACTGGGTTGCTATCCAAGCGAAGAAATCAGCCCGACGAAAGTCGCGGCGGTGAGCGCATTGACGGAATAATCGAAAAAGCGCCTTTATGGCGCTTTTCTTTTAGACGTTATACTTGCTTATTGTCATCCGCATTACGCAGCAATTGCTTGCTATCAAGTAAGCAGCGTTTGGCGTAATCACCAAACCATTCTCCCACCACTTTAAACTGCTGGATAAACGCTTGCTTATCTTGGCGCTCTAACATCGCCAAGGCCTCGCCAAACCGTTGATGGAAGCGCCGCAATAACTTAAAGTTTTCGGGATTACTGAAGATAATATCGCCATATAACTCTGGCGCTTGTGCAAACAGACGCCCAACCATAACCAGTTCCAGTCGGTAAATGGGGGAGCTGAACACGGTAAGATCGTCTAGGTCAGGGTTTTCACCTGCAAGATGCTGACCATAAACGAAGGTATTGAAATGTCGCATGACTTGGATAAACGCCATCGCCTCATCGTGCTCTTGTGCACTGCTGTGATGAACTCGTGCCCCCCAGGTTGTCATTTGGTCTATAAGCCATGAATACTTATCTGGCTGACGTCCATCACACACCACCACGACTTGCTTAATCATACCAGGAGAATCTGGCCCAAACATGGGATGAAGACCTACAACCGGGCCTTTGTGAACCGCTAGCATGGCGCTAAGAGGTTTGCCTTTGATACTTGTGATATCAGCAAGGATGCAGTCTTCAGACAGCATATTTAGCCGACCTATGACAGGTTCTGTGACTATGATGGGCACGGCTACGATAACTAATTTCGCTCGGCGCAATAAGGTATCGGTTTCAGGTTTAACCCAATCGTCTTTCTCTAATGAGCTAACACTGTATCCGCTTTTTTCGAAGAGACTAACGAAGACTTTACCCAATGCGCCTTCACCACCAATAATAATCACATCACCTAAGTCAGGCTTAATACACCGGTATTCGTCATTCTGGGTCAGATATGACTCACGCATAATTCGACGAAGTAAATCTTCAACCAGTTGTTCGGACACACCAAGCTCTTGCGCTTGACTACGCCGAGACTTAATTAATTGAGCCTCGCGTTCGGGTACGTATATTGGCATACCCGTTTGCGATTTGATTTGGCCAACCTTATTTGTTACCGCAGCTCGTTTCGCCAATAGCGCCACGAGCTGAGAATCGATATCATCAATATTGGCGCGCAATGACGCCAATTGAGCGGTGAAGTCTGTCATGAGTCGAGACTTATTCCTTAACTTTCGAGAGATTTCCGTTGTTGACGCAATGGTAACACAGTTATCAATTTATCTCGGGTTTGTGCGATTAGGGTTTCGGTTGTCTCCCAATCAATACACCCGTCGGTGATTGAAATCCCGTATTCCAATTCTTCAAACGTTTTACCATCTGATTTTTGATTCCCCGCGTTTAAGTGGCTTTCCAACATGATCCCGATAATCGACTGATTACCCTCCAAGATCTGATTCACCACGTTTTGCGCAACCAATGGCTGACGTCGATAGTCTTTGCTCGAGTTAGCATGACTACAATCCACCACCAATCCAGCAGTCAACCCAGCACTTTCCAGTTCGGCTTCGCAATCAGATACACACACAGAGTCATAGTTAGGCTGCTTTCCACCGCGCAAAATGATATGACCATCAGGATTACCTTGTGTCGCGATAATGCTCACTTGGCCTTGTTTACTGATTCCCATAAAGCTGTGACCCGAAGCCGCAGATTGTAACGCATTAATTGCAATACCTAGGCTGCCATCGGTTCCATTTTTAAACCCTACAGGCATGGATAGACCACTCGCCATTTCACGGTGTGTTTGGCTTTCAGAAGTACGCGCTCCAATCGCACTCCAGCTAAATAATTCAGCCAGATATTGAGGGCTAATCGGATCCAATGCTTCGGTTGCAACGGGTAATTCCAGCTCAGCCAACCAAATCAACAACTCTCTGGCCTTTCTCAGACCCGTTTCAATATCAAATGTCCCATCTAGATGAGGATCATTGATAAGTCCTTTCCAGCCCACCGTTGTGCGTGGTTTTTCAAAGTAAACGCGCATAACGATAAATAGTGTATCTTTGCACGTTTCGTGAAGCTCTTTTAGCTTAAGTGCATAGGCTTTCGCAGCATCGATATCGTGAATTGAACACGGACCACTGATTACTAGTAGTCTGTGGTCTTTACCATGAATGATGTCTGAAATAACGTTACGCGTGGATTCGATGTTATCCAATGCGCGTTCAGAAACGGGTAATTCCTTGGCTAGCTCTTCAGGCGTAATTAAGACGCGCTCACCTTTAATGTGAATATTATCTACTGTGTCCTTGGTCATAATGGTCTTTCTCAATAAATCGTGGGTAATGTTTAACTAAAAGACGAATACTCGATGTTTTCCAAGCTATGTGTAAATATTTTTATACAGAAAAAACAGACATAAACGCCCTGCGCCTTGACTTTTTACCAGCCTGCGTATTAAGGGGCAAGTCAAATTTAGCGCTAACGTTTTGTACTTATCAACAATTATTGTAAACCATCAATAAATTCAAACACTTCTTTACGAAAAGACCGATGGTTCAAAGCAAAAATTACGAAGATAAACGAAAAGCGATACACAAAAAATAGAAACAGCGAAGGGAAATGTCCATTTTTCACACAGAAGTAAAGGACACCCCAGCACCATACGATGTGCTGGGGATTGAAAGGACTAGCCTACTGCGGGATAAACATAACTCGATTGAAGTCCAAGCGGGAGGCCCAACCCCCAATACAAGAGTAAAAATGCGGTCCAGACAACTAAGATTGTTACGGTAAACGGTAACATCAACGACAATAATGTGCCTATCCCAGTATTGGTGACGTATCGTTGGCAGTAGACCACAACCAATGGAAAGTAAGGCATCAGAGGCGTGACAATATTAGACGAGGAATCACCCAAGCGATAAGCGGCTTGTGTAAGATCGGGCGAAATTCCCAGTTGCATCAACATTGGTACAAAAATGGGCCCTAACAAAGCCCATTTAGCCGACGACGAACCAACAAACAAGTTTACAAATGCGGTGAGAAAGATAATACCAACAATGGTCACCATACTAGGTAATTGTAGTGACTTAAGTACCTCAGCCCCTTCGATGGCGAGTAGTGCGCCTAGGTTAGACTTGCCAAATGCATCAATAAATAAGGCACAGAAGAACGCCATTACTATGTAGTAACTCATACCTTGCATTGCCTTAGTCATGCTCGCAATCATATCCTTGCTGGATTGATAGGCACCGGACATAAAGCCATAGACAACGCCAGGTAATAAAAACAACAAGAATATCAACGGAACAATTGACTGCATAACCGGTGCTGCAAAACTTGTTAACTCGCCGTTGGCATCGCGCATTGGTGATGTGTCCGGCACCAAAATAGCGATTAACAAGCCTATACCCGCCAACATAACCAGTGAAGCGACGCGAAGCGCTGTTGCTTGTTTTTTCGTGAGTTCTTCAAATTTCGGAATTTCATTAGTATCACCGTCAATTTCAACATCAGCTAAACGTGGTTCTATGACTTTGTCGGTTAGATACCAAGCGATAGAAACAATGACTAAGCTCGATGCTGAATTGAAGAACCAGTTATTCAGAGGATTAACTTGAATATCCGGATCGATGATCTGTGCAGCCGACTGCGTGAAAGACTGTAATAAAGGGTCAATGGCTGAAGGAATGAAGTTGGCACAAAAACCACCACTGACACCCGCAAAAGCAGCAGCGATACCTGCTAGAGGATGACGTCCCATCGCGTAGAAGATGACCCCTGCTAAAGGAATAACAAGAACATAACCTGCATCCGTTGCCGTATGGCTAACGATAGCGACTAATACCACGACGGGCGTTAGTAGTGCTTTTGGCGTCCAATCCAGCATGCGTTTTAGACCTGCACTGATAAAGCCCGAATGTTCTGCAACACCGACACCTAACATCGCCACCAACACCACACCAAGTGGGGCAAAGCCCGTGAAAATTTTCACCATACGAGACAGGAAGTCGGCGAGAGAATCTCCCGTCATTAAGTTGTTCACGACAACGGCTTGACCAGTTCTAGGGTCTAACGTGTCAAAACTAAACTGTGATAGTAGTGCCGACAGAGCCCACACGATTAACAAACAAAAGAAGAAAATCATCGCAGGGTCAGGCAACTTATTCCCTACTTTTTCGACTTTATCCAGCGCACGTGTCGCCCAGGATGATTGATTTACAGCCATATACATTCCCTAATTGTTATTGTCTTAGACGTATTGCCCTTCAGTCTGCGTTTTTGCGTTACGATCAATAGCTGTACTCGCCTTTGCGATGAACCGGTTATTGACTTAAACAAATTTTGTACACTAACGGGCAATTGGCCTTGGGTAAAATGGATTAACCTATCATCCCAGTGTGCCACACATTGCCCAACAAGATACAGGAACAGAGACATTATCTTGATGCAATAGTCCATCTCACTGGAATATAAAGTGTAAACTTAGCAAGCCATCTCTCAAAGCGTCACAACCTTGGTGGGTGTAACTACGCTATTGGCAGGAATGATAAGACCCGATGCTACCTTGGCACCGGGTAAAATCACGACATCCTCTTCAATGATCACGTCATTACCTATGGTAATCGGTTTTGCCTGCTGCCACCCCTCAAGGCGCTTATCATTGTCAGGGTGATGATTCACCGTGGTTATTGTCACGCGGTCACCAAGCACAACATTGTCACCTATATGGATGGGCGCCGCATCGAGCACAACGACATTGTCACCAATTTTAACGATACCTTCGCTGTGTATATTTACGCCATAGTCACAATAAAACGCCGCGCCAATGCGTGTGCATGAGACATTCGGAAGCAAAGTATCGAGGAACTCAAGACGGTTTTGCGTGTCTGTATTAATAAGCCGACACAGCGCCTTAGCATGTGTTCTTGCCTGTTTTAAAGGCTTGGCATTGGTCTGATACCACCGACCACTTTGCATTAAACGCCATATTTGAGATTGGAAATCGATTTGCAAGCAGTCACACCTATAACGACAAAGTCGTTGTAAAGAAAGAGAGATTTATCACTAACCAAGCACATCGTAATCGGTTAGTATGATTCCAGCAAGGCCACAAGAAACTTGTCCGGGAGGCACAATGAAACACAAAGTATTGATTGCAGCACTAGCCACATTGTTGGTTACAGGTTGTTCGAAACTCACTACCGAGAATTACGACAAATTAAAGATGGGTATGGGTGTTGAAGAAGTGGAACGGATCATTGGTGGTGCAGACTCTTGCTCCGAGACGCTCGGCACTAAGACCTGTATTTGGGGCGATGAGGACGCAACGCACATCAAAATTAGTTTTGTCAGTAATAACGCGGTCACTTTCTCAAATGAAGGCTTGAAATAGCCACATCTCCTAGACACAAAAAACCCGCCAGAAGGCGGGTTTTTCACAGTTAACAGTAACGCTGGATTAGTAATCTTAGTTAAGCTTCTCTTTGATACGTGCAGACTTACCTGAACGCTCGCGTAGATAGTAAAGCTTAGCACGACGAACAGCACCACGACGCTTCACTTCGATTGAAGAGATTGCTGGGCTGTGTGTTTGGAACACACGCTCAACGCCTTCGCCGCTAGAAATTTTA
>CAWUJV010000070.1:0-22247 GCA_963922845.1 uncultured Alteromonas sp. | reverse complement strand
ATCCAAAGAAAGACAACCTTGCCGACATGACTGCCAAGTTTAATACGAGCCGAGTCAGCCAGGTAATGGTAGAGCAAGTCCCACAAGAGGATGTGACTAAATTTGGTATTGTCGATTTAGAAGGGGCAGAAATAAACCCTGGTGAAGCGGCAAAAATTCATCAAATGGTCGAAAAACCTGATTTGGAAGACGCGCCGTCGGATCTAGCCGTTGTAGGTCGCTACGTGTTGTCTGAAAAAATTTGGGATATCTTAGAGTCAACTCCACCGGGAGCTGGCGATGAAGTTCAGTTAACGGATGCTATCGACACGCTGATGAAAACAGAGCAGGTTGATGCCTACTACATGAAAGGCAAAAGCCACGATTGCGGCAGCAAACTGGGCTATATGATGGCCAATGTGCAGTATGCACTCCGCCACCCTGAACTTGCTGGCAAGTTTAAAGCGTTTCTGAAAGAAATGTTGGACGCTTAGCTCAAGTTAGTCCCAACAAAAACGCACTGAGCGTTTTTGTTGGGAGGGTTTACGGCTCAGTTTACGTAAACTCGATGGGCAATTTTCTCTAATAGTTTTTCCCCAATCCCCTTTACTTCTGTCACCTCGGCTAGTTCAACAAATTCTCCAGATGACTCTCTGTACTGAATGATTGCTCGGGCTTTTGATTCACCAATGCCTGGCAAGGTCATTAGCTCTTCAAGTGATGCGGTGTTGAGGTTTAGGGATTGCTCTGATGCTTGTTGCGAACTAGATGCTGCAGTCATGATAGATGCGGTATCCTTTGCATGAGTCAACGCAGGAACGTACATCAAGCCCAAACCAACACACAATATTAAAAGTAACTTTTTCATCATAAATTCTCCAAGGGTTGTAAACACGCAGCGTGCTTGATTAGCAAACTACATGACTAGGCTAGTCACCTCAGAGCATGGATGTTATCGAGCGAAAGATCAGATTTGGGACAGGTTTTGTGTTTAGGCCAAAAAAAACGGGCCAAAGCGGCCCGTTTTTCATGTATTAGCGTTCAGTTTTATAGGCGTTCAAGTACGGCCTGTGTGAACTCAGTTGTGCCGTGCTGGCCGCCAAGGTCACGAGTGGTGCGATCGCCACTTTCGATTACGTCTTTTAGTGCATTGCGGATTTTGTCAGCTTTGTCACCCATATTGAGGTATTCAAGCATTTGCACAGAAGCGAGGATAACACTTGTAGGGTTAGCAAGATTTTTACCAGCAATGTCCGGTGCCGAACCGTGAACCGCTTCAAAAATCGCGCAGTCTTTACCAATGTTAGCGCCTGGCGCCATTCCTAGACCACCGACAAGGCCTGCACATAAGTCTGACAGAATGTCACCGAATAGGTTAGTAGTGACAATCACGTCGAACTGATGCGGGTTCATGACAAGCTGCATACAGGTATTGTCAACGATCATTTCGCTTGATTCGATGTCTGGGTAACGCTCACCTACTTCACGAGCTACCTTCAAGAATAAGCCAGAGGTTGACTTTAGGATATTGGCTTTGTGAACGGCGGTGACTTTCTTACGACCTTCTCTGCGAGCCAGTTCATACGCAAACTCGACAATTTGTTCTGCGCCTTCACGGGTGATTTTACTCATTGCTTCCGCTTCAGTACCGTCTTCAGAAACAACTTGACCAAGGCCTGAGTACATACCTTGGGTATTTTCTCGAACAGTAATGATGTCGATGTCTTCGTAACGGGCCTGTGTGCCTTTAAATGAAAAGACTGGACGCAAATTAGCGTATAGTTTGAACTGCTTACGCAAACTTACATTAATTGATGTAAAGCCTTCACCTACTGGTGTGGTTAGCGGGCCTTTTAATGCAACTTTGTTCTTTTCGATAAGTTCTAGCGTTTCTTGAGGTAGCAATTCACCGTGATTTTCCAGAGCTACTAAGCCTGCATCAGCATAGTCATAAGCGAAATCACATCCAACTTTGTCAAGAATTTGAGTAGCTGCATCAATAATATCTGGGCCGATACCATCTCCGCGAATGACAGTTATACGTTGCTGCGTCATGGGAAAAATCCTCTGGTAATACTGGTTTCGTTAGGTTCTTAGAAATATAGCGAAAATGATAGTCGAACGACTCGGATTTTACGATGTTGTTCGATATACAACTATGCGCGATTAGTCTTATATGCGCAGACCTGATTTTTAGGTCAATAAAGGCGTGTTGTACTATACCCCTTTCGTCAGGGCGCATATTCTACATGAGTGGAGCGCTTTCGCATAGCGACAATTGATTCGTATTTGCGTTACTTACGTTGGGTTAACTAACGTGGGAATGTGCAATAAACCAAGTGACTGGTTTGAGCGCGTAGGGCTTCAATGGATTGATTTGTCAGCCCAAGGATCTCACGCCCTTGAATATAAAAGGTTTCTGAGTCATTACAGGTTGAATAGATACCAAATTGCCATTTCCTTGCGAGTAAAACACTTAAACTCAACAAGCAGTAAGTTTTCCTATAACGAATGGGGACGGTATTTGGCATTTTTCCTTGTAATGATAAAAGTGTTAGGAATTCGCGTGGTAACTGCCATTTCTCGACCAATTGTGAGGCGAAATCTGCCAATGTGTTGTTGCCCGTTACACTGATCAGAGAGTTGATCGAATAGTAGTGAGTTTCGGTGTGGTGGAAGCGAAGCAATATTTTCAATGCGGGTACGGTAAACAGAGGAGACAACGCCACGGTCGCTAACAAGCCTGCATGCTGCGGCGTCATTATACCGGTTTCAAGCGCAATGTAAGACGCGATAGACGTTGTTAATAGTGTCAATCTCGAACACGTATCAAGCAGTGGAAAATAGTGCTGAGTAAGTCTTTTATACAGTGCTTGTTGCGTGAGCATATCCCCAATCCGCTCCAGCCCATAAGTCATTACGCCTTGTTTTATACTGGACACAGGAAGCTTCAAGCGATTGTCTTGGCTGGCTGATTGGGTGATGTATTCACCAAACAGTGGTTCGTTTTCCATGACCTCGACGATGCTGCTCAGCTCGACATTGGGATCTTGGAGTTTAGCGAGCAATGTCTTAAGCGCGGAAGGAGGCGTATTGATATTAAACGTTCTCTCGAATAATTTGGTAACAGCGTAATCGTTATCTTTACTTTCAAAACTTGGTGCAGCTAACTGCCACCATTGCTCGAAGTCCACGTGTTTTACTGCTTTGGCAGCGACCTTGTCATATTCCAGTTGAATCGGCTTTTGTCGATCTTCAATATCTAAACAAACGCAGTGGTCTCTCATGTTTGAAACGACAATCAGTCGTTTTCCATTATGATGGAACATACTGCCCACAGGTAGAGAGTTGAGCGCGTGGCAAAGAGGAAATAAATAGTGCCTGCTGACAGGTGCTAAGTACTGAAAACACACACGCAGACGTTGATAGAATGGCTTTTGTGTTTGAGTAACCAAAAACTGGGCGGACAAGACCACCGCTTGTGCCATACTGAGCGACTTTTTATCGACAGTATCGACACGGTGAGGCACATGTGCGTAGTGAGACAACGCGACTATACTCCGCCAGACCTCTAAATGAGATGACGCGAGGAAGGACAAACTTTGTTTAGTCTCTACTGATACGCCCGGTTTACCTAACCCTTTGTTTAGGCTGGCAAACTCATTGATGTAGACTGTAAGTACACCACAAACGACCTGTTGGGTGTACAGACTATTCCACCGGTTGTGTAGTCCGATGTAGGTAGTAAACACCGCGATTTGTAGGCCCCGAGTGACCGTTTTTTGATCTTTTCGCCACGCATTTAAACTCGCCGCTATACTAATTTGAGGGGCGTCCTTCGTCAAAGATACAATATTGTTGGCAAGCTGTTTTACCTTGTCGGCTACCTCGTCTGATGTGACGCTCGCTGACGTTTGACTGATGGCGAGCAAGGCTCTGTGACAGTGATGAAATTGTTGATAGTGCGCCTTGTCGGCGTACAGAGACGAGGCTCCCACAGTCGTTTAACTGCTGAGGAAGCTCTGATAGGCACCCTGTCCCCAAGCGACAAGGTGGTCATTTTCAAAAAGTAGCGGCGTACATTCGTCTTCAGTAGTCAAACCATCAGCTTGGACATGCTGTGTACGGTAGAACATGACTTGGATTTTATCGTCCGCTTTGAATTTTGCCTCAGTAATGTCAGGTGAACCTAACAGCGCAATGACTTCTTCTAGCGTTGTGCCGAGTTTAAGTTTGGTAATTTGAACTTTGTTGTACTCCTCTCGGTCTTGCCAATCCATATCTTCAGGCTTGTCTGGATAAAAAGACATCACCATAAAGACGAATCCCGCATATGCAAGAATTCCTAAGACAATGAGGCGTACCACTTTGCTGTTCATTTTCCCTACACTAAATTGAAAAGTATAGACATGAGTCTATCCTAATTTTTTTGCAAAACACATGAAAAAAACGTAACTAACCGTTGCACATTCGCCATTGGTCGTTTTTACCCACTATTTAATAGTGTAGCAAGGTACATATGCAGAGCCCGGTAGCTTCATTCGTTGTTGCTCGACAAACGATTTTAGCAATGTATCAATGCGAGCCATCAACGAAGGATCACCTGATAATTCAAACGGTCCATGTTGCTTGATTTCAGCTATTCCTTCGGCTTTTACGTTGCCCGCTACAATGCCGGAAAATGCCTGACGAAGGTTACTGGCTAAACTACTTACATCTTGATCGAGATGTAAAGAGAGGGCTGCCATGTTGTCGTGAGTCGGGATGAATGGATGTTGAAATGCTTCGTCTATTTTTAAAGACCAATTAAAGCTAAAAGCATCGCCCATCGCACGCCTGAACTGCTCAACCTTCGCAATACCAGTGCGCATGGTTTGAGCGACTTCGACGGGATTATCGATGATGATTTGGTATTTTGCCTGTGCCGCTTTACCCAAGGTCGCGCCAACAAACTCGTCGATGGCGTTGAAATAGGCTTCAGATCCCTTTGGACCCGTAAGGATAACCGGAATGGGTTGTTGGCTGTTTCGCTCATTGAGCAAGATTCCCAACAAGTACAAGAGCTCTTCTGCTGTTCCTACGCCACCGGGGAAAATAATGATGCCATGCGCAAATCTAACAAACGCTTCTAGGCGCTTTTCAATATCGGGCATGATAATTAGTTCGTTGACTATCGCATTGGGTGGCTCTGCTGCGATAATACTAGGCTCAGAAATACCAATATAACGGCCACTACCATAACGTTGTTTCGCGTGACCAATGGTAGCCCCCTTCATCGGCCCCTTCATGGCGCCCGGTCCGCAGCCCGTACAAATATTCATTTCTCGTAGGCCCAGTTGATATCCTACTTCTTTGGTGTATTTATACTCGTGCTGTTTGATAGAGTGACCACCCCAACACACCACTGTGTTTAGGTCGTCATTCCCCTCCAACGCATTGGCGTGGCGTAACATGTCGAAAACCATGTCAGTGGTATCGCCTTCGCTGCTTTGTTGAGAATTGTGCTTAGTTCCCATAAAGAGTAGATCACGTAGGACGGAGAAAAGGTGTTCTCTTAAACCGTTGACGAGTTTGCCATCGACAAAGCCTACTTGAGGGGGGTTGACGAGTTCAATTTTCACGCCGCGTTCACGGCGCACTAATTTGATATCGAAATCGTGGTAAGGGGCAAACAGTAACTCAAAATTGTCTTCGTCGACGCCGCTATTGAGTACCGCTAAACAACAGTTCCGAAACATGTCATATAGCGGGCTGTCGGTAGAGTCTTGTAGCTGAGAAACTTCAGATTGGGAGAGCTGGCTCATCCAGCCCACCGGATTTATCTGGATTTTATTCATGACGTTATGCGGTCACGACTACCTTGTTTCGACCTGAATTTTTGGCTTCATAGAGGTTTTTGTCTGCACGGTCGAACGTCTTATCTATCTGCTCGCCATCAATACAACATGCCGCGCCGATAGATGCAGTGATCGTTACCTTCTCCTGTTTGAATTTGAAAGGTAGTGCTTCAAGTGTTGAACGAATTGCTTCCAACTTATCGCTCAATTCTTCGATTGAAATCCCCGGGAATAGCATAACAAACTCTTCGCCTCCCCAACGGGCCAGGAAGTCATTGGCACCTGCGTGCTTTTTGAGATGCCGCGCGATGACTTGAAGGGTTTTGTCACCTGCCGCGTGGCCATATTTGTCATTGATTGTTTTAAAGTGGTCTATGTCTACTAGCGCCATACACAATGGTGCCTGAGTGCTACGACTGACTTCCCATTCACGTTGTACACGTTCGTTGTAAGCCACACGATTGGGTATTTTCGTCAATGAGTCCGTGTAGGTTGAAATGCGTTGTTCTGCCAACTTGCGGCGATAATTGTGTGTTTGCTTTTGTAGTTGTGTAAGCTGCTTTTGCATTTGGTCAAGCAGCGTCACCAAGGCTTCTTGTTCCGCTCTATCTGATGCTTCTTGTTCACTGATCGTTGATGCCATCTTAGTCAGATAGTTTTGTGCGTCTTGCTTGAGTTTTTCCAACGATTCACTCTGGCTGACAGCGTCACCCATATCATCAATCTGGTCTCGTAGCTCTTGGTTGCTCTTTAGTTTAACTTCTAAACTATGTTTGCTGGTTTCAATGGTTTCGGTTACCGACTGGTTTACTTCACCAATCGCTTTGTGAAGACCATTGATAACCTTACCTGTCACATTGACTTCACCAAGGGTATCGCGAACAATCAACCGGATTAAAAATACACAGCATTGGAGTAGCTCTTCTTCGGTAATGCCATTGTGAAGTTTACTTCTCACGTGAATAAGTTGTTCGTCGTTTGGCGCTCGCATTGCGTAGGTATCGACAAGCTGATTGAGTTCGTCAACGATGTCGCCTTGTAACTCAGATACAGAAGCTTTAACAAGCTCTTTTTCTTTCTCTATCCCAGCAAATGGTGCCGTTGGTGCTGGCTTTTTCGCGGTATCTGGCTTTGGCAAACCATTAGCCGTGGCTTTTCTGTAGAGTTCTAGCGCCTTAAGACAGTGGTTCACAAGCGTAAAAATGGACTGTGTAGGTGCACTGATTTCGTTCAGATACTGAGTGGATTCTTTGTATGCGTCAGGAAACGCCTCTGCCACTTGCTGAATATGTTTAATGGTTTCTTCGAGTTCTTTTACAGTAGCGCTACGATATTGCTTTAACGACGTAGAGGTCGACATCAGGATGCCGTTGAGTTTGTTGATGCTCAACGTAGACAGGGTGATATTCGGTTGACCTGCTAAATGCCCCCTTAGGACGTGGAGTTCCTCATCAATTTCCTTAGAGAAACCCTCATAGAATGCTGATATCCGAATGATGAATTGCGCTAGTTGCTCACCATGTTGTTTCAGCGTTTGAAGTTGTTTTGACGACATTATCTTCCTTAGAAACCCTTAAACTCGAAAGGACTATCACCACATAATACGAAAAAAAACGAATCGCGAGTATTATCCCTTCGTTACAGATTATTGCCTAGCAAGTCGACAATTGCTATACGGTTTTTCGAAATTTGACCGAAATGGGTTGATATCTAACCCGCCGCGTCGTGTATAGCGAGCATAAACCGTTAATTCCGTCGGCTTACACTGAGTCATTATATCGTAGTATAACCGTTCTACGCACTGTTCGTGGAATTCATTGTGTTGCCTGAAAGACACTATGTATTTGAGTAAACTTTCGTGGCAAATTTTGTTGCCAGAATAACGAATGATGACACTCGCCCAGTCCGGTTGGCTTGTGATCAAACAGTTTGATTTCAATAAGTGACTGACAAGTGTTTCAGAAACCGCTTTTGGCGATACTGCCAAGGTATCTGCATTCGGCTGATAATCCGTTATTTCAACATCCAGATCATCAATAACGGTTCCGTCAAATTCGCCAATATGCAGTTGATTGAACTCAGCAACTGAGTACAGCTTAACAACGACAGGCGCCCCCGCGCATTTCGATAAGTCTTTTTCGATAGCCGATTGAACATGTTCAATGCCAGACATAGTCGATTGGTTAAAGCTATTGAGGTATAACTTAAATGATTTTGACTCAATCAAGTTGGGCGAATCGATTGGCACTTCACATTGCAAAATCGCAATAACCGGCTTGCCTTTTTCATTCAGCCAAGACAACTCGTAACCATTCCAAATATCGACACCATCAAACGGCAACACATACGGTAGTGAAATGGCTTCACGGCCCACAGAACGAGGAACAGGTTGGAGCAACTCGGGTGAATAAGTTTCAACATAGGAAACGTGTTTTCCCAAAGTCAGGTCTTTTGAAAGCTGAATAGAGTCGGGTTGTTTGTCTGTCATATTTACCAATTTGAACGTACACTGAGCGCTTCGCGCCGACTAGGCGCACATTGTAACTCAAACGTAGATAAAATCGACATGCAGAATACTGTTGAAAGCGCTTTACAGACATTTTTTGAACGTGCCGCGCAAACTCATACCATTGAACCCATTGTTTTTGAGGCGGATTGGCCATCAGCGTGTTACCAAGAGGCAGGCGATTCAGGCGATCTGCTTGAATGGCAACCTGTACCGCAGCGTGGTATTACAGATTACGAAGCGTTAGAAGATGCGCTCGAATTAACGTTACACAAGGATTTTAAAGCCTATTTTTCTTCGTTTTGGAGCCTGGGGTGGCGTGCTAAAGCCGAACAAGGCGAATGCGAACTACTGTTTGTTTGGAATGAAGAAGATTTTGATAGGTTAAAGGAAAATATTATCGGTCATGTGATGATGAAGCGCAGACTGCGACAGCCTGTCACGTTATTTTTTGCCTTGACCGACGATGAAAACTTTATCTTAAGTGTAGATAACGAAACCGGAGAAGTAGTGCTAGAACCAGTAGGTAAGCCTGCAACACAAGTTATTGCTTCTAGTCTCGCTGCGTTCATAGAGGGACTGACGCCTATCGCTCCCATTGAATAAGCTAGCGTTAATGACATTTGAGTCTAGATAGCTCGTTATTTTTGGTTTGCTTTCAATACGACTGCGGTGAGTCGGAATCATACAAGGTTGACGGCAAACCGCTTATTCGGCGATATGCGTATTATTTTTAATCAAGGCTTCGACGAGAGCGAGGCGTTCCTCTAATTGCTTATTACGGTTTTCTAACGCCACAACTCTTTCTTCCAACGAAACTGTAGATCTTTGCTCCGCAACCTTGGCGCGTTCATTGGTAACGTCTTTTGGCTGTTGAGCGTTATAGTATTTGATAGCTTCGATAGCATCAGTCACCGACACCTTGAAAGTAGCCTTGCTTCTCAATAAACCGACAGACGGCTTCTTGCCCTCGGCCGCAAGTGATTGACATAGAAGTATTAATGCTTGCGTGTGTTGGTTTGTACTCATAATTTTTCGCTATTGTTAGTCAATCTCGCTAATTTATAGCATTTTTTACTGTTTTGGCACTGCTAAATTTTAATCGATTTTTTAAAAAGCCATTTATATCAATAATTTAAAAGTTGGCCTTATTTTTGAAACACAGAGGTAAAGCTTTAATAATTTCAAAAAAGGAAAATCATGAAACACGCAGTATTAGCCCTAGCTTTAGTCTCTCCCGCATTTTTATCTGGTTGCGTTATTTCGGTAGGTGGTGATGGTGATAGTCATTACAGCTCTGATTGGCAAGACCGTGAATATAACAATCGCAAGCATATATCTCGTTTAGAGCCAGACATGACCTTTGAGTCAGTGGTAAAGCGCATGGGTGTAGCTGATTTCAGTGAGCGTTACCAAAAAGAAGAGTCTGACTACAGAGTTTTGTTTTATCGTACACAAAAGCTAAAAGGTGACGGTGTCACGACTAAAGATGAGTGTACCCCACTTGTTTTCAAAGATGGCGCGCTTGTTGGCTGGGGAGAGCAAGCTTACAGTCAGTTCTAAACCGAAGGATAGTTTTTAAATACCCCTGTTAACATTGTGTTAACAGGGGTGTTTTTTTGCTGTACAGTAAATGTTCAATTCTACGCAATGTACGTTGACAGGAGATTACTGTGCAGACACAAGAGCTCATTGACCCCTCTACAATAAAAGCCATGCACCTTGGGCATGACGACATCAATGTTGCCGCGTCACTTCTGTATAATGCTTATTTTGATGACCCGCTATTTGTCGACATTTTCCAGTCACATAAAGATGGCTATGAGAGCCGTCTACGTTCCGCAATAAGAGAAGAACTCAATATCTTTTGGGATGCGGGTCATCCAATGATCGGCCTGTTTGACAATGAACGCTTGTTGGCTGTGGCGTGTTTGAGTGAGCCGACAGATGATCCAAGTGCGGGACGGTTTTGGCACTGGCGGCTCAAAATGCTTTTAACCGCCGGTTTGTTTGGAACACGTCAGATGCTAGAAAAGGAAGAGAGGGTGAGGGATCTGATTCCTGCTTCGCATTTTCATATGATTGGATTTATTGCCGTCCACCCCGATCATCAACATTTGGGACTAGGCCATGTATTAATGGGAGCAATTGACAGCTTATTGCTCGAAAGCGAAGACAGTGAAGGAGTGGCTGTATTTGTGACCGTGCCTAAATATCAAACTTTCTTCGCTGACGGAGACTACGCCGTTGTTGATAATCTATCGATTGGAAAGATCGTTGGGCAAGTTATGTTTCGCAGTCGTCCTGTTTAAACTCATCAATTTATTCAATTTAGGTATATTGGCATTTTGATGCGTGTCTACGTTGTTAAGATGCCTAATCGTGTCGGGCGTTCCTTGCGAATAGGATTGGATGAGTACTATGAAGAATCCCGTAAGTTATTTTGAAATTCCCGTCAATGATCTTGCGTGCGCAGAGGCCTTCTACACGCATGTTTTTGATAGTGAGTTTGAGCGAACACACGTCGATGGAAATGATATGGCGATGTTTTCTTTTGACAGTCAATGGGCAGGTGCGACAGGTGCATTAGTCCAAGGAGAAAGTTACGTCCCCTCCAAAGCAGGTGCACGCTTGTACTTCAACACTACCAATATCGATAATACGCTACAAAAAGTCATAGCTGTGGGGGGCAAGGTGCTCTATCCAAAAACAAGCATCGGAGAATATGGGTGGGTTGCCGAATTTGAAGACAGTGAGGGCAATTGTATTGCACTTCATGAGGAGTAAACGCAATGCTTTGTTTATCGTAGGCTCAACGTTAGTGTGCATTTCGAACTCACTGCCAGCAGCAAGCGAAGACAAACAGGACAAATTTGCTTGCAAGGCTTAGTCGTCGTTTGGAAGGCGAATTGCTGTTAGAAAGGCCAATAACAACCCCCAAATCACACAAGCGATTCCACAGAAGAAAAATAGTGATAACCATATAAACTGCGTGCCTTGCATCTCGTGGAGTTGATTCATGTATGGCGCGCCAAATGTTGAGATGACCATACCCACTGCAATGTACCCCAGTGAGGTTAAGTAGGGTGCTTGGCCTGGGTCAAGTCCGAGTAATTGCGCCACATCGCAATGAAATACACTAGTACTTGGAATAAAGTGATTGGCTAAGGACTGCAGAAAACGATGACTACACATAAATATGAGAATAAGCGATACGCCGAAGACTAGCGTAGGTGAAGTATTGTGCATAAATACAGCTTCGTATCCACCTATTTCGAGCAGACTAACGTATGCGACTAGGGTACCCAAAATAACAGCCGTCACATCAAAAAGTACTGGTTTTATGTTGATGTCGGCCATGGTGAATTCTGCAGCAAAAAGTTAGCACCTACTGAATAAGACTAAGCGTCGTTATCTGAGAAAAATCAGTGTTGTCAATCAGGTGAAGCGTCAAGGAAAGCTTTTACACTGTCAGTCTGCGTTAGTTGAGTATACGCCTTTAACATCTGTTGTTGTTCAGCCTCAGAAAACGTCAATGCCTCTGATTGAGGATTTTCCTTTGTCATTTGAGTAAAACGACGCTTTGCTTGTTCGATTTGTGCAAGCGTATTGTCTGCTGTGTTTCGAGCACAGGCTTCGGCAGTTAAAGCGCGTTCGGTAGGGATGTCGTGGTGAACGCGATTGGTACGATATTCCTCGTTTTCATCATTGATACGAATTAGATAATTATTGAATGTAGGACGGTTTCTTAGCTGGCATCGAAAATTCTGTTTTCGGTGTGACTGTTTAATACGGTCTAGTTCTAGTGTTAGCGCCCATTGTTCACCCTTGGACCAGTCTTGATTACTTGTAGTTGAAGCCTGAACAAAGCTGCTAACACTCATTCCTAGTGCTAGTACTAAGAAACCCACACCTTTTTCCGTTTTCATAGTCGCCCCTTATACCTTGAGTCACCACATGTCCTTCTACTAAAAGATTAAAAGGTGTCGACAATGATTACAAGGGGCGTTGTCTTTATTTTGAGCAGCTTGGTCGCTCTTTGTAGAGCGAAGTTTGGTGGCTATTCACCGCCATTGTGCCAAAGTGTAGAGATTAAAAATTAATCTTTTGAACCTGTTTGTTATGCATCTTTTCTACATTACACGTGCAATTTTTACGTTGCTAAAAAAGAGTGTAAGTGAATCTTCTAATGGAATATTCCACGTGGCGCTTGTCTCACCTTTTTGTACTACCTAAAGTTTTACACCGCATAACCAAGAGCTCAGTTGTGGTGGGGAAATCGTGTCTCTACTCGTTTTTAATGCACGTTACTACTATGTTGTCGCCAAGGTTTTTTCGCGTCAGATATTTACTGAGTTTTTTCATAAAAATGGAAGAGAGTTTTCCATTGTATTTTTTGAACTCTCGGTGATTTTCTCGGCGGGCGTCAAAGGAACTACCAATCATTTTTTTATAAACAATTTTATAGTTCAAAGGCGCGATAAACTTATCAATTGAGTCGGGTGTGAACATACTAATGTGGTCGCTTGGCATGACATTTTTCCAACGATCACGGAGAAGTTTAAATGAAAAACCATCAAAATTAGGCGTACTAATCGATAAAACACCCCCTTGGTTCTGCATTAAACTGGCCTGCTTCAATACTTCAAATGGGTTAGGCAGGTGCTCGATGGTTTGATCGAGAATAATGACATCAAATTTTTCGTTGATAAAAGGTGAATCATTGAGTTGTCCGGTAAATATTCGGCCATCACCAATTAACTCCCTTGCCAGTGACGTGGAATACTCATCCACATCCAAACCGTAACATTCATATCCATAGTGTTTAAACCAGTGAAGCAATATGCCATTGGAGCAGCCAATTTCTAATACTCTCGGACTATCGACATTGGGTAAATGGGTTTTTAATGCCTCGGCTAGCGTGAGGTAAAGATTTTTTCTTAGGCTGATTTGCGTTTTGAAGTAATCACGATCAGAGTAATTGCCATAACCCGTAAAAAATTCATCAAGTACATCTTGGGACATTTCTGGGTCATGGTAAATGATGCCGCACTCAGCGCATTTTAAAAAAGTGTAGTCATCATCAAATTTAGATGAAGTAAATAGTTTTTTGCTGTTTTTCAGGTGTGGGCATTCGGTGCGCTTTAGGCATGGCGTTGTCAAAGATTACCTAATTAAACTTTTGATATTGGATTAAAAGTTAGATGTTGATAGCTAAACAAGACAACAAGTGCATTAATGAAGCCATGATAATAAAGAGCATGAAGAAAAGTTGCACAGTGCTCGGTTAATCTTAGCACTCATAAAGCCCAATTTTCTGTGGGTGCTTCACCGTTAAAGTATGGAGTGTAGCTTTAATAAGGTTCTCAAAATGAGTGAAAATAACCACTGGGCCGACAGTACTTCCGATTCGCCTATTCTCTTTGTAAGACATTTCGTACAAACATGTAAGATTTTTCGGTAATTTTTGTCAGTGGAAATTTAGACTTTAGTATAAAGTTATTGAAAAATAACACTTTTATTTTTTTTGGTGTTGTAAGTCTTATGCTCGCGCCTATTTTTTTCAAAATTCATGGTCGTAAAGTTATACCAAAGTACTATTATGAACATGTCACAGGGAAACACGACGAGTCAGGAAGACACCAAGGATGAACTGAGGACGCCCGAGGACGCGGGTTATCATTCCGGATGAATGATTAAGGAAATGGATACAGCGAAGGACGCTGCAAGGACAACTTCAGGATGAAGAATACTACACGTAGGATGTGTAGTGGTAAAAGGAAAAATGGAAAGGGACCTACTCAGGACGAGTAGCTCTCATAGGACGTGCGAGAAGATGGAAAGGGTAATAGGATAGGGGTCTAGGAGACCCAGTTGCGACGGACTGCAGAGATGGATACTCAAAATTCGTACGAAGCGGTGGCCTTGGCCACCGCTTTTTTATTGGCCACGAGAAAGTGCAGATTAGCTCACTCTGAAAGGGGGGAGATCTACCGACACAACACTTAGCCCAATCATTTGCAGTGAACCCGTATATTTGTCTTCTCTGTTACCCGAAAATTCGAAATTGAACGTCGCTCGCCAATCCAGTTTTCCCTTGTTGGTACCTATTTTCAAGTTTTTACGTGCGACGCTAATCAGCTGAATACCCTGTTGTTCGCAATAGTGAGTAAGATAATCGTTGGCTTTTTCTGCCATTGCTCTTGTACGCCAAAATAGGATGCCAACTACTGTAATGAGAACAATGAGAATCAAGTTGCCTAGTGTCATAGCTTGTCACCTGCGTTAAATAATGAACCAATCGCTTTAGACAATAATTCACTCCTGTCTGGGCTTCTCAATAAGCCGAGTACTTGTTCTCTGAGTGCCGGAATTTGACCTAGGTCACTGAAGAAGCCTTTAAACAATGCCCATTGGTATTGGCCTTTACTATCGGTTTCGGCCACTTTCTCAAAAAATGCCAACAGAAGCGGCGTATCCATCTGCGTGTAGTGCCTGCCTGCAAAAACGCTCAACTCATCCAATGAAAAGTTGTCGTTTTCCAGTAGTCTGGCGTGCAAATAGGAATAGGTAAGAGGATGGTGATGTGGCAATGCGACAGCGCGCATATATGCCAACCTCATGTCTTCTGCATCCTGAGGTAACGCTTGTGCTGCACTGATGAGCTTCGCGAGTACTTCATCACATAACTGAACACTTTCACATGCATTGAGAAACGGCAACGCGACGTCTTTTGGCCATTGTATAAGGTTGCTAAAAACTACATCGGCGATGTTAGCGTCGTCGCATTGAGTCGCACAGTCCGCTAGGTTTTGATACGAGAGCTGACGCCAATCTACTACTGTAGGGGCTTTGAAAAAGTCCATTGCCGCCTTTACTGAACTAGCGGAATCAATACTGAGCTTTTGTTTTACCAACGCACTAAACTGTGCCATTTGAGATTGGCTAGGCACAAACGTATAGGGGTTATCAGGCAGTTTATCTTGCTTTTGTGCTCCCTCAATCACACTGGAGCCAAGTGCATCGACTATGATTTGCAAAAAGTGATTGCGAGAAGCTTGGATCAGTAACCCTTGTTCGTCGGTCGGTAGCTTTAAAAACCAAATGTAATGCTGTTGTTTGATATTTCCGTGCCAAAATACGATGCCAAACCAGCCATGTTGTTGACGAGGACGGGGTAAGGTAAGTATGCCATTTTCAATATCAAGGAACGTTTGACTGTCGATTTCTTGTAGGTCGCGGCCCATATCAATCAAGACATAGTTTGCATTACCGTGAAGTAAGAATTCGCTGATGGTCTGAATAGTTTGCTCTGACATAGCACTTTTGAATGGATAAACAGGCGGCGAGTATATCACGACGGGCTGGCCCAATGGCAATTCCAAAACCGTTACTTTTCATTCACTGATTGTTATACTCGCCCGCTTTTAGGGTATAGAGACATCGGCATTCCCATGGGTGACGTTCACTTAATTAAGTTATTAGATGCGTTAATTCAGGCTCTTAAGGTTGAGCAGCTTTGGTCTGATGCAAAGCCAAGCGAGTCCGCTTTATTGAGTGATGCCCCTTTCTGTTGCGATACCATTACATTTGCGCAGTGGTTACAGTTTATTTTTGAACCAAAAATGCGAAGGATTGCTGACCACGGCGATCCTTTACCCCAAATGGCGTTAATGCCGATGTCTGAATTGACCTATGGTGGTCGATATCCTTTACTTGATACCGTGATAACCAAACTTGATGCTTACTCAAAAAACGCCCAGCGATGACCAATCTCTTCCAATTCTTTATCGCGACGAGAGTATTATTGCCATAGAGAAGCCACATGGTTTATTGGTCCATCGAAGTCCTATCGACAAACACGAAACGCGATTTGCCGTCCAGACGCTACGCGATCAGATTGGACAGCATGTCTTTCCGCTTCACCGCTTAGATCGCCCAACTTCAGGGATCTTGTTGTTTGCATTAAGCTCTGACGTAGCCAGTAAAGTGGGCCAAGACTTCACGAGTCGTCAAGTGAAGAAGCAATACACCGCGATTGTGCGCGGATGGTTGTACGGAGATGGCGTTATAGATTATGCATTGAAATATAAGTGGGATAAGTACGCTGATGCGTCAAGACGACAACAGGTTCCACCCCAACCTGCTTTTACGCAATATTCGCCGATACGTCGCTTTTTAATTCCAATGCCCGTAGGGCGATATGAGCAAGCTAGATTTACCTTGGTCAATCTGAATCCGGTCTCTGGGCGTAAACATCAGTTGAGACGCCACATGGTGCATATTCGCAATCCTATCTTAGGGGACACGACTCACGGGGATGGAAAACAAAATAAATTTGCACAACAGGCATTTGATTTTAAAAATTTGGCCTTAAGTTGTACTCAAATGCAATTTATTCACCCGGAGACAAAGCACGTCGTGCAAATCAATTGTCCGGTGAGTAACTCAATTCAAATGCTATTGGAACAATGGCAACGCTATCAAATATAGGTGATTTAACTATGGCAAAACTGAGTATCTTCGTTGGATCGGTATACGGCAACGCACAAAACGTTGCTGAGCAGGTTCAAGACAGCTTATCTTCAAAATCGGTTGATAGCGAAGTATATACTGATGCAAGTGTTGATGATTTTACTAGCGCAGAAGCCATTCTGGTGGTGACTTCAACTACGGGTCAAGGTGATATTCCGCCAAACTTAGAGTTTACGTTTGATGAATTGAAAGACCGATTCCCATTGTTAACAGACAAGCCTTTTGCCGTGGCGGCCCTTGGAGATAGCAGTTACGGCGACTCTTATTGTGGTGCTGGTAAACAATTTTTTGAGTTGTTGTCCGAATTACAAGGTAAGGCCGTGGCACCTATGTTGGAGGTTGATGCAATTGAAACATTGGAGCCAGAGCAGGTGGTGATTGACTGGGTCGAATCGATACAAGCTGATTTGGTATAAAAAAAGCCGCGTTAAGCGGCTTTTTTGTGTCTACTTTTCAAACGCTTAGTCCGCACTGCGAAGTAGTTCGTTGATACCGACTTTAGCACGTGTTTTTGCATCGACTTTTTTTACAATAATCGCAGCGTACAAGCTATATTTACCATCAGCAGAAGGTAGATTACCAGGTACGACGACTGCGCCAGCGGGTACTCTGCCGTAATGTACTTCGCCTGTTTCGCGATCGTAAATTCGTGTGCTCTGGCCAATATAGACGCCCATAGAAATTACCGCGCCTTCCTCTACGATCACACCTTCCACGATTTCAGAACGTGCACCGATAAAGCAGTTGTCTTCAATAATTGTCGGGTTAGCTTGAAGAGGTTCTAATACACCCCCAATGCCTACGCCACCTGAAAGATGAACGTTTTTACCAATTTGTGCACATGAGCCAACAGTTGCCCACGTATCTACCATTGTACCTTCGCCAACGTAAGCGCCAATATTAACGTAAGAAGGCATCAACACAGCGTTCTTACCAATGAACGTACCGGTTCTCACTGTCGCAGGGGGCACGACACGTACACCATCAGCGGCAAACTGTTCGGCCGTATAATCAGCATATTTAAGGGCGACTTTATCGAAGTATTTGCTTTCTGCACCATCAATAACGTCATTGTTATACAAGCGGAAATTCAATAGAACCGCTTTCTTGAGCCATTGGTGAACGACCCACTCGCCGTCAATTTTTTCTGCTACTCGCGCTTCGCCAGTATTGAGCATTGCCATTGATTGCTCGACTGCATCACGCACTTCTTGAGGCGCTGATGTTGGAGAAATGGCGTCACGATTTTCGAAAGCATCTTCGATAATTGCTTTTAATTCAGTCATGTGATGTTGATATCTTCAAGTTGATCTAATTTAAATAGAATGCGCTTTTTCAGTTCGATCTGCTGATCTTGAGTCAGAGCATGGCCCTCACTGTTACTGACGATAAATATATCCTCAGCGCGTTCACCTATGGTTGAGATTTTTGCGAGTCTCAAAGTGAGATTACAATCGACAAAGGCATGGCCAATTTTAGCCAGAATACCCGGCGCGTCCAGTGCTTCAAGCTCTACTAGTGTAGAATCCTCTTGAGCCGAATAGAATCTTATTTTTGTGGGTACATCAAGTTGGCGCATTTGGCGAGGCATTTTGCGCTTATTATCATGAGAACGGCCAGGCTTAGCAATTTGCGTGACAATCGCCGTTTCCAAGCTGTTTATGCGAGACTGACTCGATAATCGCGTGCCGTCGTTTTCCAACACTAACAAACTATCGAAGACGTAACCGTCTTGTGTCACCGTGATGTGTGCATCATGAATCGAACAGTTTCTGCTGTCTAATACTGACGCGACTTGAGCAAAAAGAGCAGGGCGGTCCTTGCCGTAAATCAGTACCTCAGTGCCGCCTTTGGCACTGTTGTCATTCGCTTTAACGATAATTGATTCCCCGTCGAGGATATCGTCTTGTTGCGCAACAATCACCTGTGTATGCCAAGCGATTTGTTGGGGTTTGAATCGGACAAAGTAATCATTGTCCAATCGATTCCACAGGGCTTCACGTTGTGCGTCGGTTACTTTGCTATCTACCAACAGAGCTTTAGCTTGCTGTTTGTGAGTGCTCACTCTTTCACTCAGGGTTATCTCACATTGTAAGCCGTTGTCTAAGGCCTTTTGAGTCATCAGATAGAGTTCTCTGAGCAGCGACGCTTTCCAGTCGTTCCACAGATTGTCGTTGGTCGCACGAATATCAGCTAACGTTAGTGCGTAGAGCATATTTAGGTGGTTGTGACTTCTGATGCTGGTGGCAAACTCGCTAATGACTTCTGGGTCATAAATATCACGGCGCTGAGCGACGACTGACATTAACAGGTGTTGCTCCACAAGCCAGCTGACAAGCTTTGCGTCTTTCTCGCAAATGTCGTGGTTCGCACAAAAGTCTAATACGTCCTTTGCGCCAAGTGTCGAATGGTCGCCTTGTCTTCCTTTTGCAATATCATGGAATATGGCTGCAATGTAGAGAAGCTCAGGCTTGTCTAGATTTTTGACTATTCGTCTGCAACGAGGAAACTCGGTGCTAGCCTCTGAAAAGTAGTGATTGACGTGCTTGACCAATCGATGCGTATGCTCGTCCACCGTATAGGCGTGGAAGAGATCAAACTGCATCATACCGACTATGTTATCCCACTGAGGTAAGTAGCTTTGTAAAATACCGAATTTGTGCATAACATCCCACGCGAAATCAAAAAAGCGCGGGTGGCGAAATAAGTCCATTAGTTTTTGCCTACAGGCTGGACGTTCAACATAGTACTGAGCTTGAAACGCCCGTCGTGCGTTACGCAGTTGTCGAATACAGACAGTATCCAGTCCGCTGACGGTTGGCGTATCCGCGACTACTCTCAAAAAGTCTAGGATATCTTCAGGCGCTTTGAATACATTGTCTTTGGTTGGAGCGATATTGCCATCCAGTAAACAGTAATCATCATTGATTTGCAGCGTTTTTTGTACTGATTGGTTTAGCATGTCGTAACGGAAACGTTGCAAGAGCATTTGATTGAGTTCAGTGACTCGCCGGATGATTCTGAACAGTGCCTTCATCATTTTTTCAACAGAGGCTTTGCCCTCTTCACCATAACCCAACTTTTTCGCCACGTCGGTTTGGTAATCAAATAGCAAGCGGTTTTCACTTCGTCCAGATATTAAGTGCAGCGCGCAACGCATGCGCCAAAGGTGCATACGACATTCAATGAGTTCGGCGTGTTCGTGTTCGGTAAAATAGCCGTGACCAACTAAGTTCCAACCGTCATATTCTTTAAAGTGCTTTTTGGCAACCCAACCAATAGATTGAATATCCCTTAAACACCCGGGATTTTCTTTAATGTTTGGCTCTAGATTGTAGGATGTACCGTGAAATTTTGCGTGTCTGGCGAGTTGTTCGTCATATTTGGCCATGAAAAACGATTTACTCGACCATGTATCTTTGACATTAACGGCATTCCAAAGCGCAGAGAACACCTTTTCACTGCCTATCAACAAACGACTTTCAACAAGATTGGTTGCGATGGTGATATCGCCCTTCGCCAGTTTGGTCGTTTCTTTGACTGTCCGTACTGACTGACCAACGTCAAGCTTAATATCCCAAAGCAAGGTGATAAATTGGCTAACCAGCTCTTGAGTAGACTTACTCAATGTCTTTTGACTGACAATTAATAAATCTATATCAGAATGAGGTTGGAGATGGCCCCGCCCGTAGCCACCGACGGCGCACAGTGCAAGGTTACTGTCTTTCGCCAGTCCAACCAACGTCCACAGTCGTTGCAATAATGCATCGACAAACGATGCTCGACCCATTACCAAGTCTTGCACTGGCGCGTTATCAAATTCGGACTCGATCCAATCATAGGATTGTTTTACGAGCGATTTAATCTCGCCAATATCATTGACGGAGCCAAGTGCTCCTGCAGATGCGATTAGAGATTGTAGCGTTGGCATTGGAAAACAAAAACTAAAGATAGGATGCTGCGCACCATAGCATGAAGTCGATTACTACGCAGCTTAAAATATATGCATATTTAGTCGAATTTCTGCATACTTATAGCTAAAGTTTAGCCTGACGACGGCGAGCGCGCATCGACAGGCTAAACGCCTATTCTCGTTAGGCGTGATTGATGACACGAGGAATCGTTTCATCATCTCGCAAGGTTAGGATTTCAACGCCAGTCTCTGTAACCAGCAGCGTGTGTTCCCACTGAGCACTCAGGCTTCGGTCTTTCGTAACGACTGTCCATTGATCTGGTAGCAGCTTTGAATAGCGTTTTCCGGCATTGACCATAGGCTCGATGGTAAAGCACATCCCGGGAACCAATTCTTCCCCGGTGCCCGGTCTGCCGTAATGAACAATTTGCGGTTCCTCGTGGAATGTTGAGCCAATACCATGACCACAATATTCTCTCACGATTGAATAGTTATGCGCTTCTGCGTGCGTTTGGCAGATATGGCCAATATCACCCAGACGGGCGCCTGGCTTGACAATTTCAATCGCTTTATACAAACACTCTTGTGTGACTCGGATAAGTCTGTCGGCAAGGATTGTTGGCTTGCCTACGACAAACATTTTAGAGGTATCACCGTGATAACCATCTTTAATGACAGTCACATCAATGTTGACGATATCGCCGTCCTTTAACTTTTTATCAGACGGAATACCATGACATATCACGTGATTGACTGACGTGCACACCGATTTTGGGAAAGGTGGATGACCGTAATTCAACGGCGCAGGGATCCCACCTTGAACATCGACGATGTAGTTGTGACACAAAGTATTTAACTCGTCGGTCGTTACGCCTTTTTTGACGTGCTCTCCAATCATCATCAATACGTCCGCCGCTAATTTGCCAGCGATGCGCATTTTTTCTATCTCTTCAGCGGTTTTAATTATTGCAGCCACTGTCGTCCTCTAAATTCAATTGAAAAAGATATCAACATCACCTGATTCATAAAAGCAGGGGCGTCGAAGATACCCGCTATAGTAACGACTATGCGCCGTTATGTATAGTTTGGGCAACTAACACTTAATCTATTGTATTAATCTTTATCAGTTGATTTGACGTCCCGCTTCGGTAGATATTCGCACTAATTTTCGCCATTTTCTTGAGTCACTGAGACAATCGTGGTATAAAGCGCGCGCTCGATTCATTGACCCACTTTTAAAGGCGGGAAGAATCAGTAAACATTAATTTAAAACACACATACATCGACACTTACTGTCGGGGTGTCTGCGGGACGAGAAATCGGTCGTGGATCGACAGAAGGGATGTATGGAGGCCTAACCCCAATAGAGGAAAAAATAATGGCAAACGTTTCTATGCGTGACATGCTGAAAGCTGGCGTACACTTCGGTCACCAAACTCGTTACTGGAACCCAAAGATGAAGCCTTTCATCTTCGGT
>CAWUJV010000069.1:0-22408 GCA_963922845.1 uncultured Alteromonas sp. | reverse complement strand
AGCATGACCTAGCCAAACGCAAACTAAAAAGCCGCTTTCAAAGCGGCTTTTTTATCGCTCAATCATTATCACATTGATGCATCCCATTGAGATGCACGTCTAGTGCTTCGACGGAAATCCGAATTTCTCTTACTGACATCCATAACGAATACAGCAAAAAGACAAGGCTAGTGGCAAAAATCCAGCTCCCCGCTGTTTGGTAACCAAGGTAAATGGCTAACATTGCAACCACGCACAGAAAAAAACTCAACACGCCCGCTTCCTGCATCCGTTTTATCAATTGAATGCGTAAGCGCAAGTTTTTAATTTGGGCTTCTTTGTCTTTGTCGTCGTCATCGAAGTTACGGATTATCGTGGCAAGTGTCAGGAACCGATTAGTATACGCCAACAACAATAACGAGATAGCGGGAAACAGCATAGCTGGCGTAGCAAGATCAATAATCATTGGTAATTTTTGCAAGTAAACATGAGTCTAGCTGCCATAGTATCAAAAACCCTATAGGACTGACTATTTCTCTTCTGGTAGTGCGGCTTTACGCCAACCTAACATGTCGCCTTCTAGATGACGAATATCCGAAAAGGCATTGTTGGCTAACACTTTCATCGCCTTTGTCGCTCGATAACCTGAGCGACAATAGACCACGACGGGCTTGTCTTTGAAAGCGCTTATTTCCGACAATTTCTGTGCGATAACGTCGTGTGGAATATTAATCGCGCCTGGCACATGTCCCGCTTTGTATTCATCTTCAGTTCTGACATCTATGATCAGAATATCGCCACTCTTGGCTTGGTCAACAATATCTAATGATGCCTGTTGCGTTGTGGCGGCGTTCGCGCTTGGCAACATTAAACACATCAGGCAAAAAGAAAAAAAGCGTTTTAATGGCACGATATTGCCCTCTTTCGGATGACCATCCAAGTGTAATACAAGGTATGGGTTATTCAATAGTAGTCATGAAGTGTTGAACTCTGAGGCGCACTTTTTAGCAAAATGCATGACCTTCTGACAAGATAACACTCACACGTTCGAATCTTATGTCGCTAATGTTGCGACTTTGAGTAAGCTGAACAACACTAAAAAAACAATCCAAAGTATCATATTACGTTGAATGGCGTTAAAGCAGTAGGTCATATCTGAGAACTTGACCAATCGGGTACCACCCACACGGCGATAGCGACGCTTTTTTCCGCCGTAAATTGCTGGCCCACCGAGTTGAATATTAAGACCTCCGCCAAAAAGCGAGAGTAAAATAGAGCAGGTATCTTGATGTGGACTTCTTCGCATGGCCTGCCATGCGCCGACTGGCGATGTGACAATGAGCATACAGAAGGCCGCGAGAATGCATGGTATCAATGCCATGGCATTGGCAGCTTTTTTATGGATCAAACCAAAATGCCGATAGCCGGGGCGGCGGGTATTCCAGACCCATGCAAATTCCAATGTGATGCGATATAAAAGCGCCATAACCGGCCCCGCCACAACATACCAAAACATCACTGCACAGAACTGTTTGTAATAGCGAAGCAGCAAGGATTCAATCGCCGCTTTTGCTATACCAACCTGTGATAAGGACGCGGTTTCTCTTGCAACCATGGGGGTGAGCATTTCTCGCGCAAGGAGTTTTTTGTCGCGCCCCAGTGCTTTACGTACAAGGGTGAATTGCCTCGAGGACTGGTTAAAGTCCAAGGCAATGAGAAGTAACAACGCATCAAAGAACCAAGGAAATTCGGCAAGCCCCAGCACGATGTATAACGCAATAACACTGGGAATAATCAATACGCAAAAGCCCAGAGAACTCGAAATGTAATGTTGGAGAACTGGTTGCGAATGATTGGGCAAAACTTTGTCGCCCATTTTTATGGCAAGTATACGAACAAGTGTCATCGGGTGCAGCTTTACTGGCCACACCCAAATGGCGTTTAACAGTGACACCAGTAAAATAACGAAGACTGGCTCAAATCCACTGAGCGATAGCTCGGTCATCAGATTACGCTTTGTTGCTCAACGTCGCAATCATATCCATGACTAACTCCGCCGAGTGCTTCGCAGCCACTTCAAGGTATTCATTGAACGATACTGATGATGTCTTGCCCGCAATATCTGATAGTGAACGGATAACGAGGAAGGGCACATTTAACATATGACAAGTTTGGCCAATGGCTGAGCCTTCCATCTCTGCGGCCTTCATTTCGGGAAATTGCTCTCGAAGCAGGGCGGCAGCTTCATCACTTCCGATAAACGCATCGCCGGTACAAATCAAACCGCGTTTGCAGTTAATATCGGTCAAACGCGCCGCCGCTTGTTCTGCTGCGGCAATTAGCGTCTCATCACTGGCATAGTGGGCAGGCATACCGGCCATCTGACCCAGTGCATAGCCAAAGTGAGTAAGGTTGGCGTCGTGATGAATGACTTTTTCGCCAATCACGAGATCGCCTATATCGAGATCAGTATCAAATCCGCCCGCAGAACCCGTATTCACGACATAGTCAGGCGTAAACTGATCAATTAACGCTGTAGTTGCAACTGCTGCGGCAACTTTACCAATTCCACACTTGACCAATACGACGTCTACATCATGCAGCACGCCAGTGTAAAAGGTTAGGTGTTTCCACGTGTGTGTTTGACATTGAGAGAGAGAAGATTTGAGTAGCGCGACCTCTTGGTCCATCGCGCCTAAAATACCTATTTTCATGAGGAAACTTCTGTAATGTGATAGAGGCGGTAGTGTACTGCAAAGGCCATATCGCGGGAAGGGGAGATGTTTCCCGCGATGTTATTGATCAGGCTGCAGCTGCGCGGCTAGATCGCAAAGGACGAGTAGGACGCGTGTTAGGCGTTGGGTTGTGGATACCGGGTTGTGCTTCTCGTGTCTGTTGCTTGCGATAGGCGACGAGCTTTGCTTCGACACATTCGCGAATTTCCTCTGCCGAGTAACCTGATTTTACTTTGATTCGAGCATGAGGGACGCCAGCCGCATCCAGCGCTCCAGAGAGGAACCAGTCTCGCTGGGTTTTGTAACCACCATTGGCATTTTTGTGGACAAGGTCAATAGCTAAAACCGGCGTCATGTCACTTCGGTCGCACAATACGAAATCGAGTTGCTTTCCTGTCGCACGCGACAATGCAGCAGATGCCTGTTTTTTGTTACTCGCTTTACGGACTTGGACTAAGTCGTTAAGTTTGACTCGACAAACAATGCGAAATTCTCTTCCCACTGCCTGTTCTAACAGATTTAAAAATGAGTGTTCAACAGGGGTGAAAAGTTGTTGGCGCTTTCGAAATGGATAGGCCACCCCGTTGTCTGCCAATTTAATGGCGCCGACAGAAACCAAAAGTAACAACATCATTAAGATAATGGCAATTTCCATTGTTAACCTCGCAAACTTTCTCGTAAAACATGTCAATTTTTTGACTCGATGTGTTCAACACACATCGGCTATACGATTAGAGCAAAGGCAATGCCAAGTTGTATTTTGTCGCGACGCTATTGTGTGAGGACTAATATGTCTATTTGACTCCCTTGTCCATCCGGTGAAATAACGACTCTGAGGTTTTGTGATTCATCAATCAGTAATGTTCTTTCATTGAATGCGGAATGAATCTCAAATTCTGGTTGAGTCGCTTGGTAGTAGGCGATTAACGATTCGGGCGCTCGTTTGTCGTGATAAATCATCGAAGCTGGAAAGTCATCTTCAAACAATTGGCACTGTTTGGCTTGTTCGGTTAACGGAACTGAGTAAAAGGCACTAGGGCAATCTGACAGTGTAGGACCCTGAGTCGCATGGGCAACCGAAAGGGTAGAAAATCCAACAATAGTTGCAACACTTAACAGTGCTCTTGCTGATGACTTGAGCGCAGCGCCCACCTTGTATTGCACGGATGCCATAGGGTTTACCTGAAACGATTCAATGTCTTAAATATAGAGTTGGCGCAAGGTTATTGCAATGGGCAGATACTGACTTTGGGTATACTTACTCGCAAACCAGTATAAAAATGCAGGGGTAATAAAAAACCGGGCTGACGCCCGGTTTTTTTGAGGCTTAAACGCCCAAGTAATCCATGATTCCGTCCGCCGCTTTGCGACCTTCATCAATCGCCGTCACCACTAAGTCACTGCCGCGAACCATATCGCCGCCAGCAAAGATTTTAGGATGGGATGTCTGGAACGCGAACTTGCCATTGGCCGGCGCAATAACTCGACCTTTTTGGTCCAAGATGATGCCGTAATCAGCAAACCATGGCGCTGGACTCGGTTGGAAACCAAATGCAATGATGACCGCATCTGCTTCAATCACGTGTTCAGAGCCTTCCACGGCAATCGCTTGACGGCGACCGGCTGCGTCAGGTTCGCCCATTTCTGTTCTAACCACGCGCACGCCAATAGTATTGCCGTTGTCATCAACTGCAATATCAAGCGGTTGCACGTTAAAGTCAAACTTCACGCCTTCTTCTCGTGCATTGACGACTTCTCGACGTGAACCAGGCATGCTTTCTTCATCTCGACGGTATGCACAGGTGACACTCTCGGCCCCTTGTCTGATTGACGTTCTTACACAGTCCATCGTTGTATCACCACCGCCAAGGACGACCACCTTTTTACCACGCATATCGATATAGTCGGCTGGATCTTTTTCAAGCCCCATCAATCGATTAGTGTTGGCAATTAAGAAAGGTAGTGCCTCATAGACGCCCGGCGCAGATTCATTGTCAAATCCGCCTTTCATGTACTTATAGGTGCCCATACCAAGGAACACAGCATCGTAATCCGCGAGTAATTGCTCAAACTGAATGTCTTTACCAATTTCGGTATTCAGTACAAATTCAACGCCCATCTCTGTGAAGATTTCACGACGCAATTTCACAACGTCTTTCTCTAATTTGAACGATGGAATACCAAAAGTGAGAAGGCCACCTATTTCTTCGTACTTATCGAACACAACAGGCTTAACACCGTTTCGAACAAGGATATCCGCACAAGCAAGGCCTGCTGGACCTGCGCCAACAATAGCGACCTTCTTATCAGTCCAGGTTACCCCAGACATATCTGGGCGCCAGCCCATTTTAAAGGCTGTATCTGTAATGTACTTTTCGATACTACCAATGGTTACTGCGCCGAATTCGTCGTTCAGTGTACACGCACCCTCACACAATCGGTCTTGCGGGCAAACGCGACCGCATACCTCTGGTAGGCTGTTAGTTTTATGTGATAACTCGGCCGCCTCTAAGATTCGGCCTTCATTAGCTAAACTCAACCACTGTGGGATGTAGTTATGCACTGGGCATTTCCACTCACAGTAAGGGTTACCGCAATCCAGACAGCGATCAGCTTGACCTTCTGTCTGTGATTGACTCAAAGGTTGGTATATTTCACCAAACTCTTCTTTTCGAACTTGAATCGGTTTCTTAGGCGGGTCGATTCGTTCAACGTCAACAAATTGATAAACGTTCTTTGCCATAATCTTTCCTACCTCTTCCTATTGAGCCTGCACGCGCAGTTCAGCGCTAGAGCGGCTAATGTGACCCAATAGGTTTTTCACATCACTTGTCTTGGGCTTGATCAACTTGAATCGCGCCAATGTCTTGTTGAAATCGGTCAATAGTGACAATGAATGCTCACTGCCGGTTTCTTCATAGTGTTGGTTAATGAGGCCGCGTAGATGTTCCGCTAGGATAACTTTATCTTCGATTGGCATGATCTCGACTAATTCAGCATTAACCCGACGATCTAGATCGTCACTATCGTCCATGACATAAGCGAATCCACCCGTCATGCCCGCACCGAAGTTAACGCCAATTGGACCAAGTACAGCAACAATACCGCCAGTCATATACTCACAGCCGTTATCACCGATGCCTTCTACAACGGCAATTGCACCTGAATTTCGCACGCCAAAACGCTCGCCAGCACGGCCCGCGGCAAACAATTTACCGCCTGTTGCACCGTATAAACATGTGTTACCCATGATGGCACTGTCATGCGCATTGTATGAGATATTGGCTGGAGGGTTGATGGTCAGTTTACCACCCGTCATACCTTTACCCACGTAATCATTAGCATCGCCAATGAGGTGCATGTGAAGACCGCCTGCATTCCAAACACCAAAGCTCTGCCCGGATGTACCCTTGAACGTCACTTTTATTGGCGTATCTTCCATATCGTGGTTGCCGTGGTGCTTAGCAATTTCACCTGACAACAATGCCCCTACAGAACGGTCTGTGTTGCGAATATCGTAGCTAAGATCTGCACCACTTGCCGACGCGACCGCGGCTTTGCCATCCGCTAACATTTGGGCATTCAACTCACCTTTGTCCAATGGTGCGTTAGTGGTTTCGCTGCAGAACAACTTAGTGTGTTCGCCTGCTGTGGGCTTCTCGAGTAGCGGACTCAAGTCTAAGCGGTTTTGTTTCGCCGTTTGACCATCGAGTAATTCCAACAGTTCAGTGCGACCAACGAGGTCTTCGAATTTGGCCACACCCAGCGCTGCCATGATTTCTCTTACTTCTTGTGCGATGAACTTGAAGTAGTTCATTACCATTTCGGGCAAGCCGATAAAGTGATCATCACGCAACTTTTGGTCTTGGGTTGCGACACCTGTTGCACAGTTATTAAGGTGGCAAATTCTAAGGTACTTACATCCTAAGGCGACCATAGGACCGGTGCCAAAACCAAAGCTTTCTGCGCCAAGCAATGCGGCTTTCACTACATCCAAGCCGGTTTTTAAACCGCCATCGGTTTGAACGCGAACTTTGTGGCGCAAGCCGTTTTCGACTAGGGCTTGTTGAGTCTCTGATAGTCCCAATTCGAACGGGCTACCCGCATACTTAACGGAGGTAAGTGGGCTCGCCCCTGTACCGCCGTCATATCCAGATACGGTGATAAGGTCGGCATACGCTTTTGCCACACCCGTTGCAATCGTCCCCACACCCGGTTCAGATACTAATTTAACTGAGATCAATGCGCGTGGATTGACTTGTTTCAAATCAAAAATCAGTTGCGCCAAATCTTCAATTGAATAGATGTCGTGATGCGGAGGCGGAGAGATCAAGGTTACACCAGGCACCGAGAAGCGTAGTGTCGCGATATACTTGTTGACTTTGTCGCCAGGTAGCTGACCCCCTTCACCGGGCTTCGCACCTTGCGCGACTTTAATCTGAATGACTTCTGCATTAACAAGGTAATGCGGTGTTACACCGAAGCGACCAGACGCAACCTGTTTAATCTTCGAATTTTTCTCTGTGTTGAATCGCGCTGGATCTTCACCACCTTCGCCTGAGTTAGATTGACCACCCAAACGGTTCATGGCGATCGCCAAGGCTTCGTGTGCTTCAGGGCTCAAGGCACCGATTGACATTGCAGCAGTGTCGAAACGCGGGAACAAGTTTTCGGCTGATTCGACATCATCTATGTCAATTGGCGTTGTATCTTGTTTCAAGCCCAACAAATCGCGCAGATGCGAGGGCGAACGTTCGTTTACCAGTTCTGCATACTTTTGATAGTCAGTGTAGTTGCCAGACACCACAGCAGTTTGTAGTGTTTTGACGACATCAGGGTTGTAGGCGTGATATTCACCGCCATGAACGTATTTCAACAAACCGCCATGAGAAAGCGACTTGCGTTTGATCCATGCGACGCGAGCTGAGTTAATAATGTCTTGCTGGAAGTCGTCAAACCCTGCACCTTGTATGCGCGCGGGAACACCCTTAAAGCAAAGTTCAACTACCTCTTCGTTGACGCCAACGGCTTCAAACAGCTTAGAGCTACGGTAACTGGCGATGGTCGAAATACCCATTTTCGACATGATCTTATAAAGACCTTTGTTTATGCCTTTGCGATAGTTCAAAACGGCTTGAAGTGGTGAGATGTCTAATTCACCCTTGTCAGCCATTTGTTCGATAGTTTCATAAGCTAAGAACGGGTAAACCGCTGTCGCGCCGAGTCCCAATAACACTGCAAAGTGATGCGGGTCACGCGCTGAGGCCGTTTCGACGACAATATTGGCATCGCAACGCAATTGCTTGTCTACCAAGCGACGCTGTACGGCACCCACTGCCATCGCCGCAGGGATAGGCAATCGGTTTTCTTTGATGTTGCGGTCTGACAAAATAACGAAAGCGGCTCGCTTTTGTTTGACCAAGTATTCGACTTCGTTACAAACGCGCTCAATCGCTTTCTTCAGACCTTCATCTGCAGCATATTGCAGCTCAACAACTTCTGAGTAGTAGTTTTCAGGGTTGAATTCACGTAATTGTTTCAAGTCCGTGTACATTAAAATAGGCGAGTCAAATAACACCCGATCAGCGTAACCTGACGTTTCGCTAAAGACGTTTTGCTCTCGACCGATACACGTTGCTAACGACATCACGTGATTTTCACGAAGCGGATCAATTGGCGGGTTTGTGACCTGTGCAAACTGCTGTCTGAAATAGTCATACACAGTACGCTGTTTCGATGACATCACTGCCATAGGCGTATCATCACCCATAGAGCCGACAGCTTCTTGACCATCTTTGGCCAATACTTTGACGACTTGCTGAATTTCTTCATAGCTGTAGTTGAACAGCTTGTGATAAACCGCCATGGTCTCATCGTCAAATACGCGCTGTCCGATCAGTGCTGCGTCCAATTTTTCAATCGGTGTTAAGTGACGGATATGTTTATCTAACCATTCACGGTAAGGATGACGTTCTTTTAAGTCATCATCAATTTCAGTTGAACGCCAGATTTTGCCAGTGTAGGTATCCACCGCGAGCATTTCACCCGGGCCCACACGGCCTTTTTCGACAACGTCAGCGGCATCGTAATCCCAAATGCCCACTTCAGAGGCAAGTGTGATAAACCCATTTTTCGTAATAACATAACGGGCAGGACGTAATCCGTTGCGGTCAAGGTTACACGCAACGTGACGGCCATTTGTCAGTACAATACCCGCCGGACCGTCCCAAGGCTCCATGTGCATTGAGTTAAACTCGTAGAACGCGCGAAGCTCAGGGTCCATTGTTTCGTTGTTTTGATATGCTGGTGGCACGAGTAGACGCATGGCACGGAATAAATCCATACCGCCTGCCAAGAACAATTCCAGCATATTGTCTAGTGAAGATGAGTCAGACCCAGATGTATTTACAAAAGGCGCGGCATCTTTTAGGTCAGGGATCAGAGGCGTAGCAAATTTGCCTGTCCTCGCCATCGCCCAATCACGGTTGCCTTTAATCGTGTTGATTTCACCATTGTGAGCAAGGAATCTGAAAGGCTGAGCCAATGGCCAGCGCGGCAGCGTGTTGGTAGAGAAGCGCTGGTGGAAGACACAAATTGCGCTTTGCAGGCGTTCGTCAGCAAGATCTGCATAAAATTCTGGCAGATCTTTAGGCATGACAAGGCCTTTATAAATAGTAACAAGCCCAGATAGGCACGCAACATAAAAGTCGTGGTCTTGCTCTAAACGCTTTTCAGCTCGACGTCTAACCATATAAAGTCGACGCTCGACATCGCGTTTACGCCAACCTGCAGGGGCGTTGACAAAAACCTGTTCGATTTGAGGGACGCCAGTAAGTGCTAACTCACCAAGAACGTCTCTGTTCACCGGCACTTCACGCCAGCCAACAACGTTGAGCGTTTCTTTTTCTAGTTCTTCATTCAAGACATCTCTAGCCATTTTGGCGAGTGCTTCGTCTTGGCTCAAGAAGATCATGCCAACGGCATATTTCTTACTGAGCTTCCAGCCATTCTCTTGAGCAATGGTTTGGAAGAACGCATCAGGTTTTTGTAATAACAAGCCACAGCCATCGCCGGTCTTACCGTCGGCTGCGATGCCACCACGGTGCTGCATTCTATCCAGGCCTTGAATAGCAGTTTTCACCAATGTATGACTGGCTTCCCCATGGGTATGAGCGATAAGCCCAAAACCACAGTTGTCCCGAGAATCAGTGGGATTATATAAACTCATCTCTTAACTCCTTCAACCTTTGACTGGGCAAGGTAAGCGTTGTTTGGATACGCTGAGGTAATGCGTACCACAACATCTGTTCGGCGCTTCTCGCTGTGAACGGATTTACCATCCAGTCACGGCACCATTATTGTCGTTAATTATTATTAGAGGGTACCAGTCGTTTACCGCATTTTTATGCATATAGGATATGCGGGCCGTACAAAATACCCATTATGATAGATAAAATCAAATGATAAAATCTTCCTCTATGTGAGGAAAATGCATATAAGTCGTTTTATTTATATAAATCAATTATTTAATTGATTTCTTTGGCGAGGGTGACCTTGGCTACAGTGCGCAATATCGAAACGTTTATACTAAAGTCTATTTTTTAATAAAATGTTAAAAGTGAATTTAAATTCTTCTAATTTGCTTAATTATGCATTTATTGGGTGTTTTGATGAATGAATATAGTTGCACACTTATTCAATATAACTGATTTATTTCCCACAACAAGCTAGCGATGCCTTTGCTGGTTTGGAGTGACTATCAAACCCTGATACGATAACGCCTCAAATAAAAGCTATATTTCAGGGCTCACCTCAATGCATGACGATACCCCTCTCGACTCTTGGGCGATTCGATTCGCACAATTCGTAAAGCGCTTCGGCACCATCAAACTTAGCGTCGTATTTGTTCTTTTTACGCTCGCATTCACACTCGGTGGGTCCTATGTGATTCGCGTGAGTTTGGGTAGTCAAGTCGAACCGGATGATTTCATTAGCGCCATTATCTTAGTTGTGTTGTCTGCACCATGGGTATTGTACTTTTTCAGCGAACTTGTAAAACAACTCGAAAACTCGCGCACCAACCTTAAAGAAGTGGTGAGTCAGCTTGAGCGCCTACGTGAAGAAGACGTATTTTTGAATCGCGAACTTCAAAGCAATATTCGACAACTCAATCACGAAATTGAACAACGCAAGTATGCTCAAGAAGAGCGTGAAACCGTGTTTAAAGAGTTGGAAAAAGAAATTCAAGATAAATCAGAGCAAGAAATTCAAGCCAGACGTCTGTCGACGCTGTTGCGTTCTATTATCGATGCGTCGCCTGATTTGATTTACTACCGCAATGAAGAGGGACGTTTTGCCGGATGCAACCGTGTCGCTGAGCAAATGACAGGTAAGACACAAGAAGAGCTTTTGGGGCTGACCCCACATGATGTATACGAAGAAGATCTGGCTCGACAAGTGGTTGCCAGTGATCACGAGGTACTTGAAACCAACGCCAGTATTACAGAAGAACTTTGGTTGCGATTTGCGGATGGCCGTCGCCGCTATTTCGAAATGCGTAAAGTGCCTTTTTTCGATAAAGAGGGTAACCGCTTGGGATTACTCGCTTTCGGGCGGGATATGACGGAGCGAAAACAAGCGGAAAATGCGGCGGCGAAAGCGTCGACCGATAAAACGCGGTTTATCGCGACTATAAGTCATGAGCTCAGAACGCCGCTTAATGGTATTGTCGGTTTGAGCCGCATGTTGCGTGATACGGAACTGTCCGAAGAGCAATTTAATTGGGTCAGCACCATTTACGCAAGTGCGATTACACTGGGTAACATTTTCAACGATATTATCGACTTAGATAAATTAGATCGTGACAAATTGGAATTGTCTCTGAAAACGGTATCGCTGAAAGACTTTACAGAAGAGCTCAGCAGTATCATTCGATTACTTGCTGCTGACAAATCTCTAGAATTGCGCACCACTATTCATCAACCATTGCCAAAATTAGTTGAGGTCGATGGGACGAGACTGCGTCAAATCCTCTGGAATATTCTATTCAACGCGGTCAAATTTACGCAGAAAGGGCACATTGATTTGTCGGTTCGCGCGTCCAAGCCTAACGAAGGCAAATGTATGGTGACGTTTGAGATTGAAGATACCGGGGTGGGGATTCCTGAAGAAGCAATTGATAAGATCTTCGCGATGTATTACCAAGTGGATCATCCCGATCATCAGTCCGCAACAGGCACCGGTATCGGCTTGGCCATTTGTAAACAAATGGTCGATTTGATGCAGGGACAAATACACGTTTCTAGTACGGTCGGCAAAGGCACTCGGTTTGTTATTGAGCTGCCAGTGCATATCTCGCAGCAACCCATGCGCGTAGCAGAGCTCAATGTAACAGGTCTTAACATTTTACTGGTTGAAGACATCGAGCTGAATGTTATGGTGGCCAAAGCATTACTTGAGAAACTGGGCCAACATGTCGATGTGGCGATGACGGGTCAAGAAGCGATTGACAAAGTACGTGAGCATCAATACGACTTAATTTTACTCGATATTCAGTTACCCGATATGACTGGGTTTGATGTTGCCAGTACGCTTCACGCTGAGGATTTAGTCATGGGAACGCCCATTGTCGCCTTGACGGCGAATGTGATCAAAAAACGCGAAGAGTATTTGCAAAATGGTATGGACGACATTATCGCCAAACCCATCAAGAAAAGTCGAGTGATCGAAGTCTTTAACGAGCTATTCACGGAGGAAGAAGCAGTGGAAATTGAACCGATACCAAAGGAAGAATCAACCGTTAAGTCATTGACCAATATTCTTGATATGGAAATGCTGCAAATGTTGGTCGACACCATAGGTGAAGAGATGATTCGCATGAGTATTAAGGTGTTTCAAGAAAAAATACCTGAGTACATGGAAATATTGCAATTGAGCCTAAGCGCGGATGAGAAATCGGAAGTGTGCTCACAAGCGCACAAGATTAAGGGCGCGGCAAGTTCTGTCGGCCTCGCTCGAGTTCAGCGTATTGCCAACCAGATTCAACAAGGTGACCATCCCGCATGGTGGCAGAACGTCCATGATTGGGTCGAAGAATTACAAATGGCTATTCAACAGGATATGTTGTCGATGCAGGATTGGTTGAATCAACAAACTATTGACGACTAACGCCAAAACATTTGAACTACAGGATGTGTTTTTATGATGTCTAATGATGTAATTGAGACTGACGCGTTACCGGCAATTGTGGCTTTGCCGTCAGAGCCAATTTCGCCAAAGTATCGCACCCTTAATCTTGTTATAACGGGGGTGATTTTCACCATCATTCTTGGGGTGATGACCTTTGCTTACGTCCAACCGTGGAAACCCTTACCCGAGGATCTCGCGTTTGCCTTTCCTTTTATTATGTTAGCTATTGGCTTTGTCGGTACGGCGATATTTGTTTATCACTTACTCGCGGACGTGTTGATTCGTTTTACGTTGCGAGAGCAGGATTTGGTGCTGCACAAAGGGCTAGTATTCAAACAGGTCATTTGCCAGCCAATATTACGTATTCAACACATCGACATCAACCGCGGTCCCATTCAACGTATGGCGGGTCTTGCGACGTTGCAGGTTTACTCTGCAGGCGGTAGTGCGCACACGTTAGCCATTCATGGATTGCCCGTTGAACAAGCAGAAACCATGCGTCAGTTTGTTCTCAATCACAAAGACTTGACGTTGGGGTAGCCAGTGGACAGTCAGACGGAAATGGATGTCAATAACGACGAAAAATGGCAACGTTTGTCAGCATGGTCGATTTTACATTTTGTATCGAAACAATTGCGCGAACTAGCCAGTTCGGCAGTTTACGCTCTCCCGGTATTTGCAGTTGGCATCAATAAGTGGGTAGAGACCAACCATGTTCTTGTCAAGATTCTCGCCGGTCTAACGATTTATATCGTGCTTGGAGGCTTTCTGCGGTATTGGTTTTATCGCTTTCAATTGCATGCTAGCCGGATTGAGATCAAAACCGGTATCTTTGAGCGTAAATACACCGACTTGCCTTTTGAGCGCATACAGAACGTTAAAATTGATCAGCCATTTTACTATCGTTGGCTGAAACTCGTTATTGTTACATTAGATACGGCTGGCTCGTCGAAAGAAGAAGCCTCCATTGTTGCCGTTACACGAGATTATGCCCAAGACCTCAAACAACAGGTGATGCAGCGCAAGCAAAGCGTTGAGCTAGAAAGCGCAAGTGGCGACACCGAAATATCGCATGCCGAATCAGATGAAAAGGTATTAAATCGACGGTCTCTAAAAGACTTGGTTTTGCATGGCATTACCAACAACCGTGTATGGATTTTAATTGGTGCCGCTGCGCCGTTCTATGATGACGTTTACGGTGCGGTATTCGGTTGGATTGAATCGATGCAGCCCGAAATCGAGCAAATGCTTGGCGCTGGCTCTAGTCAGTTTTGGTATGTCAGTGTGCTGGGACTCTTTTTTGCTTTGTTGATCATTGTGGCGATGGCATTGCTTTCGATTGCTGGCAGTATCTTCATTTTTTATGGCTACACGCTGTCAAAAGAGGGAGACAGATACATTCGACGCAGTGGTTTGATCAACAAACAAGAAGTTGGTATGAAGCGCTCGCGAGTGCAGATGGTCAAAATGAAGCAAGATTGGTTAGATGTCATTTTAAAACGTATCAACTTGTATTTAGAGCAGAATGTCACAGGAAATGAATTTGAGCGCAACGACCTTAAAGCCAGCAACAAGCTACTTGTTCCGTCGGTTAAAATTGATGAAGCCAATAAGATTACTCAGGATGTTTTTCCCGCTCATCAAACGCGCGAAATCGAGTTTAACAGTATTAGTCCTCGTTATTTAATCCACGTACTGTGGTTGAAATTGTTGCCGTTTTACCTTGCTGCCTTTGTTGTTCTGATAGAGAGTAATGCGTGGTTGGGGGTGCCGTTGAGTGTAGGTATCATCACACTTGCCGTGACCGCTGCATATATTCGTTGGAAACGCTGGGGGATAGCCTTTGACGATAACTATATCTATGTCAGAAAGGGATTGTTAGGCGTTGAATACGCGTGTTTTCCTTATGACAAAATCCAGCAAGTGAGATTTAAACAAAGTATTTTTATGCGCCGAAAACAGCTTGCAACGCCATATTTTGTGTTGGCGAGCGGCAAGGCCAGAGTACCGTTTTTACCACAATCACTCGCGAGTAACATTCTTAACAAAGGCCTGTATCGAGTCGAGTCAGAAAAGCCTAAATGGATGTAACACTACCACGCACGCTGGTTTGTAGCGACATTGTCGATGAGTCTAGACAGACGTTTTAGCAAGTGTTCGTTTTGGGCACTAAATAGCGGTAACTGTTGGGCTAACCACTTGGCATAATCGAATCGATCATCTGTTTGAAACGCCAAGCGTAAATCGAGTAAGTAGTACAAGTCTGCAAGGACAATAAGCTGGCTTTCATCGGATAATGCTTCGATGTCTCCAAGTGGATGGGTGAGGTCTTGTTGTTGATGATCGACAGATAAATGAATGGACGTAAGGTCGTCTATGATTGCACTGGCCTGGCTACTTAGAAGGGGCGCAAGTTCATTACGTGTCGCTAGACCAAAACGCAAAGGGTAGTGCAGCCATGTTGCAACAACTAACGAGCGTAAATGACTGAACTGGCTAACGATGGCAGCGGCTGATTTCGGGCGATTAAGCAATGCTTTGCCGGAAATGGGACAAAACAACCCTGCGTAGGCAAATTTACGTGCGCTCAGTAGTGCAGCGTCGCCAACAAGCTTGTCTTCAACCAGTTGATGATGCAAAGACGCCTCCCCACTCAAATAAGACCAAACGATAAAATTATCTATTGTGTAGTATAAATAATCGTCACTGATTTGGATCGTTTTTCAGGTGAATGAATCGTATAACGCTGTCAACTCCATCCATTTTTGAGAAAAGCGGGCAACGATAATGCCCGCTGATCAAAGTGTATCGCGTTAGGTGAGGTCTGGAATGTACACGAAGCCATCCATTAGGATACGAGCACTTCGACTCATACTTACGCTATTTACTTGCCAACGACCGTCTTGTTGAGTCGTTTGGGCGCCCACTTTGAGTGTGCCTGATGGATGCCCAAACACGACGTCTTCTCTAGCTTGACCGCCGGCTGCACTATTGACTAGCGTGCCCGGAATTGACGCCGCTGTACCAATGGCTACGGCCGCTGTACCCATCATGGCATGATGGAGTTTTCCCATAGACAAGGCTCTGACATTCAAATCGATATCGCTGGCGTCAATCTGCTTACCACTTGAAGCATTATAGGTTTTAGGTTTACCTACAATTGCAATTTTCGGGGTATGCTGACGATTTTGCGCTTCCGCAAGTGATGAGATCAGCCCCATTTGAAGTGCACCATGAGCACGTATCGTCTCAAAACGCGCTAATGCGTCGGTATCACTATTAATGGCGTCTTGCAATTCGGTACCATCGTAACCTAACGCGTCCGCGTCGATGAAAATAGTAGGAATACCTGCGTTGATAAACGTAGCGGTGAACTCACCTACGTCGGGTACCGATAAGGTATCCGTTAGATTCCCCGTTGGAAACATCGCTTCATCGGCGTCGACTGGATTGATGAAATCAATTTTGACTTCGGCCGCTGGAAAGGTGACGCCATCGAGTTCAAAATCGCCCGTCTCTTGCACGTAACCGTCAGTCATAGGGACACGCGCAATGATGGCCTTGTTAATATTGGCTTGCCAAATTCTGACTTCGGCAATGCCATTAGGTGGAATGCGCGTCGCGTCAACCAGACCATTGCTGATGGCAAATGCGCCTACCGCTGCTGTCAAGTTGCCACAATTTCCACTCCAGTCAACAAACGCCTTGTCGATCGCCACTTGACCAAATAGGTAGTCGACATCGTAATCAGATTTGTTACTTTTACTGAGGATAACTGTCTTACTGGTACTGGACGTCGCGCCGCCCATACCGTCGGTTTGTTTTCCATATGGATCTGGGCTGCCTATCACCCTAAGCAACAACTGATCTCTAGCTTCGCCAGGTTGCTGCGCTTCAGGTGGTAAATCAGTAAGAGCGAAAAACACGCCCTTACTGGTGCCACCTCGCATGTAAGTCGCTTTGACCTTACGCTGTGGTTTAAATGTCATTAGGCCTCCGCTTGGTTGCTTAAGAAATCCTCGGCAAACCGTTGTAGAACACCGCCAGCTTGATAAATCGATACTTCTTCTGCGGTGTCTAAACGACAGTCGACAGTGACTTCAACGCGTTCTTGATTGGTGCGATTGATGACTAACGTCAACTCGCAACCCGGAGAAGGTGTACCGATAACGTCAAACGTTTCCGTTCCATCGAGGCCAAGAGTAAGACGATTTTCTCCTTGCTTAAACTGAAGTGGCAGTACGCCCATACCGATCAGGTTGGTTCTGTGAATACGTTCAAATCCTTCAGCAACAATCGTCTCTACACCAGCCAAGCGCACGCCTTTTGCTGCCCAGTCGCGGGATGAGCCTTGGCCATAGTCAGCACCGGCGACCACGATAAGCGGCTGACGGCGATTCATATAGGTTTCTATCGCCTCCCACATCCGAACGACTTTACCTTCGGGTTCAATGCGCGCTAACGAGCCTTGTTTGACCTGACCGTTTTCTTGCACCATCTCATTGAAGAGTTTCGGGTTAGCTAATGTCGCCCGCTGCGCCGTCAAGTGATCGCCGCGGTGTGTGGCGTATGAGTTAAAGTCTTCTTCTGGCAGTCCCATTTTCGCTAAGTACTCACCGGCGGCACTGGTCGCCAATATGGCGTTTGACGGTGACAAGTGATCCGTGGTGATGTTATCGCCCAAAATGGCCAGAGGACGCATTCCTGACAAAGTTCGCGGTGCTGCCAATGCGCCTTCCCAATAGGGAGGCCTGCGGATATAGGTACTTTGTGCTCGCCAATCGTATAGTGGTGAGACCGCCGCAGAGTAATCTACTTTTATGTCGAACATTGGGTCGTACACACGCGTAAATTGCTCGGGTTTGACCGCTTTCGCCAGAACGGCATCGATCTCCTCATCACTCGGCCAAATATCCTTCAAGGTAACAGGATTGCCCAAGACATCGTGTCCCAGCACGTCCTTTTCAATGTCAAATCGAATAGAGCCTGCAATCGCGTATGCCACAACAAGCGGAGGAGAGGCTAGAAACGCTTGCTTAGCATGAGGGTGAATTCGACCGTCAAAATTTCGGTTTCCGGATAACACCGCGGTTGAGTAGAGGTCCCTATCAATAATCTCTTGTTGAATTGCCGGATCAAGCGCGCCACTCATTCCATTACACGTGGTACATGCGAACGCCACCACGCCAAAGCCTAAGGCTTCAAGTTCGGGAAGTAGTTGAGATTCTTGTAGGTACGACTTAACTACTTTTGAGCCCGGTGCCAGCGATGTTTTTACCCAAGGCTTTCGAGTCAACCCTTTCGCATTCGCATTTTTAGCTAATAAACCGGCGGCGATGACATTTCTTGGGTTGCTGGTATTCGTACAACTGGTAATCGCTGCGATAATAACGGCGCCGTCTGGCATTTCGCCCTCGGTTTCTTCCACGCCGGTAGCGATGCCTCGCGCCGCAAGATCTGTTGTAGGAAGTTGAGCGTGAGGGTTAGATGGTCCTGCCATCGTGCGTTGGACCTGACTTAAATCGAAAGTCAGCACGCGCTCGTACTCGGCTTGTTGCATTGTGTCTGCCCACAGCCCAGTCGTTTTGGCATAGTGCTCAACCAAGGCAATATTCTCTTCACTGCGGCCTGTAAGACGAAGGTAATCAACGGTTTGCTGGTCGATGTAGAACATCGCTGCGGTTGCACCATACTCAGGTGTCATATTCGAAATGGTCGCTCGGTCCCCTAACGTGAGGTGGCTTGCTCCTTCGCCGAAAAACTCTAAATAAGACGAAACCACGCGAGCTTCGCGCAAGAATGCTGTCAGCGATAAGACAATATCGGTCGCCGTAATGCCAGGTTGTGGTTTACCTGTTAGCTCAACGCCAACAATATCGGGAAGGCGCATATATGACGCCCGACCAAGCATCACGTTTTCGGCTTCTAGTCCACCCACACCGATAGCAATAACGCCCAAGGCATCAACGTGGGGCGTGTGGCTATCCGTACCGACTAACGTGTCCGGATAGGCTATCCCTTGGTCGGCGTGAATCACCGGTGACATTCTTTCCAAATTGATTTGATGCATGATGCCGTTGCCCGGCGGTATTACGTCGACATTTTTGAATGCGGTTTTACACCAATTGATAAAGTGGAAGCGGTCGTCATTGCGGCGGTCTTCAATCGCGCGGTTTTTTTCAAACGCGTCTTTTTCGAAGCCCGCGTGCTCAACTGCCAGCGAGTGATCGACAATCAGCTGTGTAGGTACGACAGGATTCACTTTTGCTGGGTCACCGCCTTTTTCTGCTATGGCGTCTCTTAGACCAGCCAGATCGACCAACGCCGTTTGTCCTAAAATGTCGTGGCACACGACCCGCGATGGAAACCACGGAAAATCGAGCTCGCGTTTGCGTTCGATCAACTGACGTAAGCTATCGGTTAAGCGCGCAGGTTCACATTTGCGCACTAAGTTTTCTGCCAACACTTTTGATGTGTAAGGCAAGCGGTCATAACTACCAGGCTCAATGGCTTCTACCGCTTCTCGAGTATCAAAATACTCAAGGGCAGTGCCCGGAAGTGGCTTTCTAAAGTTTGTATTCATGATGCAACCTTAACGCTCAGCGATAGGAGTTACAGGACGCAGATCTTCACCAGTGTAGTCAGCGGAAGGTCGGATAATGCGGTTATCCGCACGTTGCTCCATTACATGAGCAGCCCAGCCTGTCAAACGAGACATCACGAAAATTGGGGTGAATAATTTGGTTGGAATACCCATAAAGTTGTAGGTTGATGCATGGAAGAAATCGGCGTTACAAAACAGTTTTTTCTCACGCCACATGACTTCTTCACAACGCACTGAGACAGGATAAAGTACAGTATCACCCACTTCGTCAGCGAGCTTTTCTGACCATCCTTTGATGATTTCATTGCGCGGATCTGATTCGGAGTAGATAGCGTGACCAAACCCCATGATTTTATCTTTGCGCGCTAACATGCCCATCATTTTTTCTTCAGCGTCATCGGGAGAGGTAAACTGCTCAATCATGTCCATTGCTGCTTCGTTCGCACCACCATGCAGAGGTCCACGCAACGAACCGATTGCGCCAGTAATACAAGAATGCATGTCAGACAATGTGGATGCACATACTCTCGCAGTGAATGTCGAGGCGTTAAATTCATGCTCTGCGTATAAAATCAGGGATACGTGCATGACTTTTTCATGGAGTTCGCTTGGCGCTTTACCGTGCAACATATGCAGGAAATGGGCACCAATAGAGTTGTCATCGGTTTCGACGTCGATGCGCACACCGTCATGACTGAATCGATACCAATAGCAGATAATCGACGGGAAACAGGCCAACATGCGATCAGTGATGGCGTCTTGCTGCTCAAAACTCACTTCCATTTCCAAGTTGCCCAGCATAGAACAACCCGTACGTAACACATCCATAGGGTGAGCATTTTGCGGAATTCGCTCTAGCACATCTTTTAGCGACTGCGGCAGACCGCGCATAGACTTCAATTGTGTTTTGTACTCAGCTAATTCTGTTGCGGTGGGTAAATGACCTTTTAGCAATAGGAACGCGACTTCTTCGAATTCGCAATTTTCTGCAAGGTCTTTAACATCGTAGCCTCGATAAGTCAGCCCTGAACCACTGACACCAACGGTGGATAGTGCGGTTTTTCCTGCTACTTGGCCACGCAATCCTGCGCCACTTAGTACTTTAGCCATGGGATATCTCCTGAATCTTTAAATAGGGTACAAAGGTATTATTGGAATTTATTTGTTTTTGCCTTCGGCAAACAACGCGTCAAGTTTGTTTTCATAGTCGTGGTAACCCAAGTAGTCGTAAAGCTCCATGCGCGTTTGCATTGTGTCTATCACTGCTTTTTGGTCACCGTTGGACAAGATACTTTGATACACGTTTTCCGCGGCTTTGTTCATTGCTCTGAACGCGCTCAAGGGATATAGCACCATTGCAGCACCCCAATCGCCTAGGTCAGCTTTATTCCACAATTCGGTTTTACCGAATTCAGTGATATTGGCGAGAATAGGAACGTCGAGTGCTTCTGAAAACGCGCGATAGTGTTCTTGGGTTTGTACTGCCTCTGCGAAAATGCCATCGGCACCTGCAGCCACGTAGGCTTTTGCTCTTGCAATGGCAGCGTCTAAACCTTCTTGGGCGAAAGAGTCTGTACGGGCCATGATGAAAAAGTCTGGATCAGTACGCGCATCAACTGCTGCTTTGATTCTGTCAACCATTTCTTCTGTCGATACAATTTCTTTATTGGGACGGTGACCACAACGTTTCTGTGCCACTTGGTCTTCAATATGCACGGCAGCTGCGCCCGCTTTTTCCATATCTCGAATCGTTTTAGCGATGTTAAATGCGCCGCCCCAGCCAGTATCGATATCAACCAGAAGTGGGAGATCACACGCCGCAGTAATACGCTGGACGTCGGCGATGACGTCATTAAGCGAGGTCATTCCCAAATCGGGGAGACCGTATGAAGCATTCGCGACACCGCCACCCGACAAATAGATAGCTTGATGGCCGATAGATTTTGCCATTATGGCCGTGTAGGCATTGATCGTGCCGACAACTTGAAGCGGTTTATTATCAATCAGTGCTTGACGAAATTTTTTACCTGGACTCATTTTCATTCTCTGTAGGGCTTAGTCATCGCTTTGTAACTTAGTAGCGATACTGTTTTTGGAATATAAGATGTGTCGACGCATGAGAATTTCCGCCAACTCTTCATCTCGGTTAGAAATTGCTTGAGCAATATGTCTGTGTTCATCGTAGGCTGTGGAAACCCGAGGCCCAGCCATACCTAATTGGACGCGATACATTCTGATAAGGTGGTATAAGCCATCAGTTAACATACTGATAAGGTGGCTATTCTTACTACCTTGAATAATTCGATAATGAAAATCGACATCACCGGCTTCTTGATAATATGACTCGCCGGTTTTTACCGTATCAAAGTGGTAATCAAGCAGAGCAAGTAAATCCTCTACTTCTTCGTCTGTCATATTTTTTGCTGCTAACCTTGCTGCCATCCCTTCGAGTGCTTCTCGAACCTGATAAAGTTCGACTAACCCCTCAGGAGACAAAGAAATAACACGAGCGCCAACGTTGGCCTTGCGTTCAATAAGGTGACAGCTGGTTAAGCGGTTAATGGCTTCGCGAATCACCGCACGGCTTACCTGGTACTTTGTCGACAATTCGACTTCACTCAGTTTCGATCCCGGCGGTATCTCTCCTTCTACAATGTCTCGGCGCATTTGCAGAAAGGTCCGGTCAGCATTTGTGATTGCATTATCCAACACACGGCATCCTGTTTTATATCGAAGTGTCGACAATATAGCCTAAATTGAGGTTTTTTCAATGTCATTTGATTGGTATTGTCGACAATTTACTGTCATTCCGATGCGTTTTTTCTGTAATAGTGGGTGAGCGCTTGCGCAGAGTTTCGAATTTTTATCATAGAATCAGTGCTATATGGGTCACTCACAATAA
>CAWUJV010000068.1:0-23664 GCA_963922845.1 uncultured Alteromonas sp. | reverse complement strand
TTATTGGCCCGCGATTTACTCATGCCAACGACCACATGGTATTTAGCACAGGAAGACAGCTTTTTTGGCTTACGTCCGAAGGCGAAATTACCCCCTTGGCATTGCCGTTAGATACGCCGGTTGGTTCGCCCATGTTTCACCCGCATGCGCTGAGAATGCTCGTAATATCCGGCCATTACGACAGCGATATAGTGCAAGTCACTCGAGGTCCAGATGATCTCAACGTCACTATGATGAAGACCCTAGTGCGTTCGAACGTAGGGGATTACAACGGCAAGATTCAACCTAATGGGGATGTGATGGCGTTTACTTCAGGTCGCGCGGGTGGCATGCAGTTGTGGGTTGACGAAGCGGGTCAAATTAAGCCGCTGACAAGGTTTCCAAAGGATACGTTTATCGATGGGATTGCGTGGTCAAGGGACGGCCGTACAATCTTGGTTAACGCCAACCGTCAACTCCACCTAGTTGGGTTGGATGGTCAAACGCAAGCCATTGACGCACGGCTACCGGTAGGTCAATTACTTACCTGGGACAGCGATAATCAAATCGCTTATGTTAATGTCCGCGATAAAGGCGTCACCAAATTTGCCAAGCTCGACACGCAGACGGGGTTGCTGACGGTTGATGAACACACTCACGCCAAGTTTGCTGCCTTGACGACGGATGGTGAATTAATCTATCAAGACTCCCTCGACCGTTTTTGGCAGCAAGGAACGATGGAAGACAGTTTAATCGAACCGATTGCTGAGTTGGGAAGCGACAGGGGATTTGTTATCGACAATCGCAGGCTTGTAGGATTGAGTGATGATAGCGAACTATGGTCATACGATATTGATAGCGGTGAACTCAATATGATTACAACGCTGCCTCACAAAACGGATTTTATTACCTATGCGGACGAAGAAAAAATACTGATATCCAGTCGTGTTTCTGCCAAAAAAGAAGTGGCCGAAGTGGTATTTAATGCTCGTTAGTTCCCCGAAAAATGAACTATTTTTAGCTAGTAAGCGACTGAAATATAAAAGGGCTTAAAAAAGGAGTGCCGGTGCTAAGACGACATATTGGATTTGGTTTGAACCTAGCCGCATTAGGGCTGTTTTTTCCTGGTATATTGCTGCCTATGTTTAACTTAAATATGGAAATGGCCGCGACGATCAGTCGCTCTTCATTTGTCTCTTCTTTAGTGGATAAAGAGTTAAGCATTATCGCCACAGTGCAGGACTTAATAGCAGATGAGCGCATACTAGTGGCGGCATTAATCTTCGCCTTTTCTGTTTGTATACCGGTTGTGAAAACGCTAATTGTGAGTGTTGCCTATCTCCAGCGCAATCCACAGCGAGAGCATGCATTGATTCGGTTTGTGTCGAATATAGGGAAGTGGTCTATGGCGGATGTCTTTGTTGTCGCTGTGTTCTTGGCCATTTTGTCGACGAACCATGCAGAGACCTCAACCACTCACGATGTGAGTGTTTTTGGCTTTTCTTTTGCGGTTGAAATTAGTTCGCAAACCTTGTCGGCTGTGGGGATGGGGTTTTACTATTTCACAGCTTATTGTTTGGTATCGCTATTGGGCACGCACGTGTATCTGAGTGGGGCGAACAAACGACAAATGAGTGTACTTGAGCAAAAAGCGCCCTAAATTGAAACAGGGCCACTGCGTCGGCCCTGATTTAACACTTACTGCGCGATAACAATCTTTTCTATGTCATTGTAATGTGGCTCTAGCGAGTCTTTGTCTAACTTGTAATCCAATTGAACTAGCAGACCGTGTTGGCGTAAGCGCTTTCCGTTTTTCTGAGCGGGTTTGTACTGCCACTGCTTAAGCGCCGTGATGGCACTATCGTCAAAAACGTCACTAGGTTTAGAGCGCACTACGGTAATGTTATCGGTTGCGCCCTCTTCATCTATATCAAATTCGAGTAGAACAAATCCTTGTAAATTCTCTTGTATCGCTTTTTCGGGATAACGTGGTTCAACGCGCAGAATCGGGGTAGCCAAGTTAACCTTATCCATAGAAATAGGGACGCTACTGTATTGGTTGCCTGCTAATGTGGAAAAGGCAATCAGCGCTGCTATCCCAACGGATATCGCGCGAATGACGGTGTTAATAGGGTTGGGCTGTTTGATCGAGTGCAATCGTTTTAGCAGGGTACTTTTGCCACCAAACACTGGATACAAACTATTGTGTGCAGACGCATGCTCAGCACACTGAACCAATGCTTTGGCATAGCTGAGTTTATCAGCTTCGTTTTTTTGTCGAAGCACCGTTTGATCACACGCTAGTTCTTGGTTAACTCGAAACGCGCGCAGCGCTAACCAGACCAACGGATTGAACCAAAACATCACAAGTAGTCCAATGGCGATAGCGTTCCAAAGGTGGTCTGCGTGTTGTCGATGAACGTTTTCATGCTCAACAATCAAGGCTTGTTGAGCTGGGTTAAACAAAGAAGAGAAGTTAATTGGTACTACAATTTTGGGATGAATTAGCCCAAACAACATGGGGGATGTCGCTGCCTTGGCGTAATACACATCTTGCTGTTTGTTGTCGGTTGCTTTTACTGACAGGTGTAAGTGAACATGGCTCGCGATGATACAACACGATAACAGTGCTGCACCTAAGGCCCATACTATCAAGCCAACATCCGTTTGTTCCACTTCAATTGAGGGGGACAGACCAACGATAAATCGACTGTAGCTTTCAACTGCGATGGGGACGGCGCGTTGTGGCAAGTTATTCAGCAACAGCGTGATGGGCACCAATGCCCAAAGTTTGTAAGCCATCGAAATGCCCAGCTTACGAGTGAAAAATTGCTCCATCACGATTAGCGCTAGCAGCACCAATGATAGGGCATACTGTTGCTGAATTAGCCAATCAATCATTGTTTTCTTCCCATTGTTTGATTAGCAATTTTAATTCTTCAACATCTTGCTTAGACAAGTCGTTTTGATTTGCAAAACCCGCGACCAATGGCGCCAATTTACCTTTGAATAGACGACTAATAAAACTATCCGCTTCTTTTTTAGTGTAATCGTCGCGTTCAATCAGGGGAGAATACAAATATTGGCGCTGCTGCTTCTCAAACCCTAAAACGCCCTTTTTGACCAATCGACCAAGGAGCGTTTTAACGGTTTTTTCATGCCATGATTTACGGGTATTAAGCCTGACAATCACGTCGTTTGCAGTTACGGGGTAGCCGTCCCAAATCACATCGAGTACGTCAAATTCGGCGTTAGAAATCTCGGGTTTGTCACTGTTTGTCGTCATGGGCCTTTCAAAAATAATTACACGTGTAGTCAATACTTAGAATTACACATGTAATTACCTCTTGCAAGTGTCGCCTCGCTGCCGGTAGACAACGTCAAACTAATGCAGCGCAATATAGCCTTGCATCCATTGCACTTTTATTCCACGGTAATATGTGGGCAGGGTGCTTAAAAAGGAATAGTCATGAAAATTGGTATGGTAAGCGAGCAAACGGGTTTAGGTATTCACACCATCCGTTACTATGAGAAACAAGGTTTGCTGAACAAACCGATGAAAGATGAAAGTGGACATCGTGCCTACAGTCGAGTTGATGTAGAAGTACTAAACTGGATTGTGTGCATGAAGAACTCGGGCATGCCGCTGAATAAAATTAAAGACTACACCAAAGCCTACTATGCGAATGATGTGCAAGCGTGTACCGCATTACTCGAGACTCATCTTGACTATCTAGTCTCTAAACAAGATGACATTCAGCACTACATTGAAGTGACCAAAAATAAAATCTTTCGCTTCAAAAACCCTTGACCTAGACCATGGTCTAGGTTGCTACCCTCACTTTTACATATCAACAGAGGGCTCTCTCATGAAAGTAAAAGTGGCAATTGTTAACGCGTTCGTTGACAACAATAGTGGTGGTAATCCGGCGGGCGTGGTGTTGGATGCGGATGCGTTGACATCTGAGCAAAAACTAGCGGTAGCAAAAGCGGTAGGGGTGTCGGAAACTGCATTCGTTTCTCGTTCAACTACGGCAGATTTTAAACTCGATTTTTTTACACCGCAGAGGCAAATCGCCCATTGCGGTCATGCAACCATTGCGACCTTTAGTCTGCTTTCTCAACGTGGAGCAATCACAACGCGCGATACATCGAAAGAAACCATAGATGGTAACCGGGATATTGAAGTGATAGGCGATTTTGCTTACATGGGGCAGACGGCGCCCCAATACGAAGAGGTAAAGGAATTCACCAAAGTCTATGAAGCAGTCGGTGTGGACCAGCGAAACGTGATAGCTCCCCCCGAAATTGTGAATACAGGCAATGGTTTCATGATTCTCGGGGTTGACTCAATTGAGACGTTGGCAGATCTCAAACCAAATTTAGCGGATATTGAATCGATATCCGAGCAGTATGACCTGATAGGATTTTATGTATTTACTCGCGAGACCAATCAAGACAATCGAGATGCCAGTACCAGAATGTTTGCCCCTAGATATGGTATTGAAGAGGAGTCCGCGACGGGAATGGCAGCCGGACCACTCGCTTGCTTCCTACATGATAGGTTGCAACTAAACAAAGCAACATTTCTTATTGAGCAGGGGTATGCCATGACGTTACCGTCACCAGGCTGCATTGAAGTGGTACTCAATCGGGATGAAAATGGCATACAAGGATTAAAGGCGGGTGGTGTAGGTGTTACGGCAGCATTGCTTAACATCGATATTTGAGGGTGGCCATATTGAGATCAAGTGATGACTCATGCTTGGTCTTTTAGGCACAACATCACAAGCAAAGCAGGGCCAAGCGTATACGGTTCGCTCGATAGTCTGCTTGATTATTGTCGGATGAGCTCAAACGTACTACACTGATTTTATTGTCTTAATAAGACATTGAAAGCTATTTGTGCTTTTAAGACAAGGTCACACGCATTGGATGAATGTGACCAAGTCATTTTTGAGAGCACATTCAATAGTGTAAGTGATTCAAATGACAGCTCAACTGGTGGTGTAGTCGCTAGATAAGCCAAATTAAAAATTAATGTTGGCCCTAACCCCCACAGCAATGCGAGTCCAGGACCTTGGCGCTCGCTGAGTGTGAGCTGTGAAATATGGAGATTTTCAGATGGAATTGATTTTACTCAGCCTCGCGATTGTACGTATCAAAGACGCTAGATTTAGCTAATTTCTGAATAGATCCATTCGACACAGCATATATTTATGGAGTAACTCTATGAAGATCGGTTCTTTAATTACGTTTTCAATTATTTTTACATTTAATTTTTTAATGTGGTTTTTCTCAAAAGACATAAGCGGACACGTTGAATTGTGGGATTCACCCTCTGTTTATTTCCTTAGCCTTGCTCTGACCGGACTTATCGCTCGCTACTTTTTTATCAGCTGCTTTTTGGGTTGTGTGCTTGGGCAATATGCTGGTTTAAGTGTAATAGTGGGAGAATCCAAATTCTTTGCGGTAGGTATAGTGTTTATTTTGGCGAGCGCATTGTTAACAGCAGGATTTTCCCTCGCGATGAGTAAGACGTTCTATAAACAGCCGGTATGAATATTTTGCCTTGAGAACCTCGGCATGTGCTAAACGTCCTTAAATTCAATTTCGAAGGGCACTACTTTGCCACTTAGGATGTCTCGCGCAATTCATTGGGTGCTTGGTATCGTTGGTAACGTCGACGATACCGTGGTCCGCCCTGCGAATAATTTCGGCGTTTTAAAGAACGTACCAAGACTACGCATCCCCTCAAAACCGAGAACGTTTTACCTTATACAGTTTACAAGAACAACTCCAACGATACAGAAGTGCGGCCTTGATAAGACTAAGGCCGACTGACTGATTCACGTCGAATAATCGTAGGGGTGTATTTATACGTCCCTTCATTGCTCGGTGCTTTGCCAAAAGCATAATTCAATGCCAGTTCAGCAGCCTTTGTCGCCATCATTTCGATGGGGTAACGCAGGGTGGTAAGTTTTGGACGACAATACTTAGCAAGTAAAATGTCATCGTAGCCAATCACTGACATTTGACCCGGAATATCGATGTTATGATCGAGTAGGGTCGTCATGGCACCAGATGCCATTGCATCGTTGTACGTCAGCACCGCAGACGCTTTAACCCCTTTGGCCAGCAGGTTTTGCATGGCGAGTTCCCCGCCTTCTTGGTCAGGCACACCAAATTCAATATTGGCATCGGGAAGTTCGATACCGTGATCTTCAAGGGCTGCTCGAATGCCCGCTAATCGATGCTCAGGATCATCGATATGGTATTTACTTGAGATTACGGCAATATCTCTGTGACCTTGCTGAAGCATGTATTCGGCCATGATTTTGCCGCCAGCAACGTTATCAAGCCAAACACAGCGATGGCCGATTTCGGGAATATACCGGTTAATCAAAACAAAACCTGGTACCTGTTTAGAGATATCAATTAATTCTTGATCGGGTAACGTCTTACTGTGAACGACCATGGCGCGGCAGCGGTGTTCTAGTAATGTCTCGATGGCTTTGCGCTCGGTGTCTTCTTCGATAGAACCACAGCTCATCAGGATTTGTACATTTTTATCAAGAGCAACAGTCTGGATACCATGAGCCAATGTAGCAAAGAAGGGGTCACGCAGTTCCGCAAGCACCACGCCTAAGGATGCGCTTTGTTGTGAAACTAAAGCCCTAGCGTTGGCATTAGGGCGATAGCCCATGTCGGCCATAATTTGTTTCACTCGCTTACGCGTTTCGTCACCAACCTTTGGTCCGTCATTAATGACTCGTGACACGGTTGCAAGAGAAACGCCTGCCGCTTTTGCGATATCTTTTATTGTTGCCATTGTTGTTCTTTTTTCTTTCGCTGATTTTCCGTTACCCTTGTTTTCCCTAGCAGGGAAAACAATCAGGAAAACATTTTCCTTAATATTGCCTAATCTTACATAAAAATAACCTTATTGACATTTTTATAAAAAAAAACGGTTTGTTTGGCTATTTTTTGCGCGAAAAAACTTTCCAAATGAAGGGAAAACGTATACCCTTTATCATTATTTTAGTATAACTGATAACGTATTGCTCGTGTTAATCAGATTACGAGGTCATCAATGTCCAATCACGCTGCCCTGAGTATCGAAGAATCAAGCTTTGGTACGACACAAGCTGGCGAAGCGGTTCGCTTGTTTACGTTGCAAAATGCAGCGGGTATGCAGGTAAAAATTGTAAATTACGGTGGTATTATCACCGAGTTGCAGGTCCCAGACCAACATGGTCAGTTGGACAATGTCGTCGTCGGCTACCCGACGTTGGCAGACTACGAGAATGACCCCTTTTACATTGGCGCAATTGTTGGTCGCTATGCCAATCGCATCGCAAAAGGTCGGATTGAGATTGATAACCAGGTGTTTCAACTCGACATCAACAATGGCCCCAACTGTTTGCACGGTGGTGCAGCAGGTTTTCACAAAATGGTGTGGGGTGCCGAGGCGACACAAGGTTCAGGGTATGTTGGTGTAAAGCTGCGTTGTATCAGCCCTGATGGGGCGGCTGGATTCCCGGGGAATTTGACGACAACCGCAGAATATCGACTGGACGATCACAATCGTCTTACCTTGATTTTTGATGGGACGACAGATGCCTTAACACCGGTTAGCTACACGCAACATGCGTATTTTAACTTGGCGGGCAAGGGCAGTGTGCTAAATCACGAATTGTGGTTAGCGAGTGATGCGATTACGCCAGTCGATAACGATATCAATCCAACCGGCGCGTTTCTACCTACAGTGGATACACCGTTTGACTTCTCATCGTTAAAGCCGATAGGTCAACATATCAATGACGATCATCCACAACTCGCGTTGGCGGGTGGATATGACCATAATTTTGTCGTCGCTTGCGATGGCGCGTCATTGATCAAGCAAGCCGAGTTGAAAGACCCTAGCAGCGGTCGATGGATGACATTGAGTACAAATTCGCCTGGGATGCAGGTGTATTCAGTGAACCTAGATAGTGCGGTGACTTCTCAGTCCTCAGAGGTGGTAATGATACCTAGAGGTGCTGTGTGCTTAGAGCCACAACACTATCCGAATGCCCCAAATAATGGGACATTCCCTTCACCATGGCTTGCCCCAGGTGAACGTTGCGAAGTGACATTCGTTTACGAATTTGGAACCTACTGAGGCGCTGACTGAGCGCCACTTTTTTTAACACTGGGTTAAACGTTTTACCTGCTGTAAAAGTAAACATCCAGTATAATTGCTATTAATTAGCCCGAGTTGAGAGACCGATTATGCAACAACAATTTGACCCGGCAGATCATCCTCATAGGCGGTACAACCCGCTTACAGGTGAATGGATTTTAGTTTCGCCACACAGAGCGAAGCGACCTTGGCAAGGCCAGTCCGAAGCAACGGCAGAAGATCGTCGCCCTTCGCATGATCCAACCTGCTACTTGTGTGCAGGCAATACTCGTGTGAACGGTGAAAAAAATCCCGATTATAAGGGGACGTTCGTGTTTCCAAACGACTTTGCTGCATTGCGAGATGATACGCCAGAGGCGAGCAGCGACGATCCTTTGTTCACGTTCAGTACTGAGCAAGGATGCAGCCGCGTCATTTGTTTCTCTCCCGATCACAGTAAAACTTTGCCTGAGTTGACCCATGAAGAGCGCGTTGCAGTAGTGCAATGCTGGAAAGAGCAAACTGAAGAGCTCGGTCAAACTTATCGCTGGGTGCAAGTGTTTGAAAACAAAGGCGCAGTGATGGGGTGCTCCAATCCGCATCCACACGGGCAAGTTTGGGCTCAGCAGCACCTTCCTACCTTAGCGCAAAAAAAACAAACCAACTTCAATGACTATTACCAGAAGCACGGTAGCAGCTTGTTGCTTGACTATGTGCGTCGTGAAATTGACCTTGATGAGCGCGTTGTGTGTGCTAATGAAGACTGGGTAGTGGTTGTACCGTATTGGGCGGCTTGGCCTTTTGAAACCTTAGTGTTACCGAGATTTGAGGCGAACTCGTTAATCCAGTTAACGGAAAGCCAAGAGTCAACGTTAGCAGATATTATTGGTAAGATTACGGTTCGATATGACAATTTGTTTATGACGTCCTTCCCTTACTCAATGGGGTGGCACAGTGCGCCTAATGATGGTGAGCAACATCCTGAATGGGGTTTGCATGCTCACTTCTTCCCGCCGTTGCTGCGCTCAGCAAGCGTTCGCAAATTTATGGTGGGCTATGAGATGATGGCCGAAGCACAGCGTGATTTAACACCAGAGCAAGCGGCGCACCGTCTTAAAAATCTTTCAGAATTCCATTACAAGGAGCTTTCCTCTGATGCCAAGTAACACCGAGATGAATCAGGCGTTTGAAAGCCACTTTGGCAGCACTCCAGAAACGGTAGTGCATGCGCCCGGACGTGTGAACCTGATTGGTGAACATACCGATTATAACGAAGGTTTTGTGTTTCCTGCGGCGATTAATTTTGGTACTTGGATCGCTGCGTCAAAACGCCAAGACGGTCAAGTGAATATCACTGCGTTGGATTACAATCAAGAGTCCAATCAATTTGGGTTGGATGACATCCAGTTTGATGAATCCCAAGGCTGGGCGAACTATGTTCGCGGCGTTGCGCAAGTGTTGGTCGCTGAGTATCCACAAGTCACGGGTGCCGACATGGTCGTCACTGGAAATGTCCCTCAAGGCGCTGGGCTAAGCTCATCTGCGTCATTTGAAATCGCCATTTTACGTGCCTTCACCGAGTTGTTTGACTTACCGTTAGACGGCGTGAAAGCGGCGTTGATGGGGCAAAAAGCAGAGAACGAATTTGTTGGCTGCTCATGCGGTATTATGGACCAGTTGATTTCAGCCATGGGTAAGGAGCACATGGCCATGTTACTCGATTGCGAATCGCTGCATATTGAGCATTCCCCGCTGCCTGACGACCTTCAGATTGTCATTATCAACTCTAACGTCAAACGCGGTTTGGTCGACAGTGAATACAATTTACGCCGAGAGCAATGCGAAGAAGCGGCGGAAATTATGGGCGTGAAAAGCTTGCGTTTGGCCACGCTGGAAATGCTAGAGGCGTATCAGCCTCAGTTACCTGAAGCGGCATATAAACGAGCACATCATATCGTCACAGAAAATGCGCGCACGCTGAATATGTATCGTGCCCTGCAAGAAGGTGATATTGCGACTGTCAGTCATGCGATGGCTGAATCACATGTATCAATGCGAGATGACTTTGAAATTACCGTGCCGCCAATTGACTACCTGGTTGAGATTATCGGTGAGGTCATTGGCGAAACGGGTGGTGTTAGAATGACCGGCGGTGGATTCGGTGGATGTGTTGTAGCCTTGGTTCCTCAAGACAAAGTGGACTCAGTGAAGCAAGTCGTCAACGATCGCTATGAAGCCGAGACGGGTATTCAGCCCACTATTTACGTTTGCAGTGCCGAACAAGGCGCCTTCGCTTAGTTTGTTTGAGCAGCACAAATGCCCTTTGTGCTGCTACCTTTCCCTTTTCTTCCCTGTTCAGTTAGTTCTTGCATTTGACGGCGTGTTATTGCAATGTGTTGACCTGTAAATTGTGGTGACACCATAGCTCAGTCTTCGCGCTGTTGGTATCTCAATCATCACACCTAATAGCTAGTAACCAATAATAAAAATCTATCGACGCTCTGTATGCCTAATTCGCTGTCTCTCAATATTACGCAAAACCTCACCAATACCCTTGGACTCGCGATTGTCCGAGGAGAATATGAAGGGGCCTTACCGTCTGAAGCAGAGATTTGCAATGAATACGGCGTTAGCCGCAGCTCGACTCGAGAAGCAGTTAAAATGCTATCTGCGAAGGGGCTTATTCGGTCGAGACCCAAACAAGGTATTCGCATTCAACCAGAACGATTCTGGAACATGTTCGACAGCGAAGTACTAAAATGGATTTTGGTTAGTAAACCTACATTAGGTTTATTGAGAGAATTCTTAGAAGTACGCATCGTGGTAGAGCCACAAGCGGCCGCGCTAGCTGCCAGTAATGCGGATGCAGTAAGCTTGCAGCAACTCAGTGATGCCATGGAGCGGTTTCGTGAAGCGGATACTGGCTTAGACGACCCACTTGAAGCGGATATTGCTTTTCATGATGCGTTGTTCAATGCCACGGGCAATCGGTTCTTTTTACAACTGATAGATTTTGTCACCACTGCACTCAGAGTCACTATTCGATATAGTCACAAAATTCCTGACATCGAAACTCCCTCGGCTCAGATGTATGAGCAGTTATACAAAGCCATCGCAAAAGGCGATAGTGATAAAGCATCTTCAATTATGAAGCAGTCTTTGACGCAACTCATGGCTGCGGTAGTTGCTGCTGAATAAGCCATTATTCAAGCTATTTATCGCGACGAATCACCACATTAAACACACGTTCGTTTTTTTTCGTATATCATCCTATTTATCATATAAATGTTCGTTGGTAGTGGAACACCTATGCGCTGTATGAGTAGATCATTTATCTATGCGGATGGGTATTAAAGCGACTGACAATACGGAGTATCTATGCCTAAGTTAACTAAAAAGCTGGCAGTGTTAGCCACTGTGGTTGCATCTGCGAGCGCGGCCTTTAGTTATGCCCAAGAACCACAACTTACGCCTCAATCCCTTTATCTTCCATTGCCTGACGATGTCACACCTGAGTTGAGTCAAACCGGGCAACTTAATGTCGGTGTAAAGCAGCTCAATGTGGTGAATCCACAGCAGTTTAATGTCTACACCCAGCAGCCATATGACCGACCGCTAACCCTCGAAGTCTGGTATCCCGCAAAGCCGGGGCAACAACCATCCGCGTCGTATGAAAATGAGACGCGCTCGGGCAAGGCCTTCTCGATTTTAGGGGATGCTCAACGAGGTGCTGAGGTACTCGTTGGAGAAGAGCGGTATCCCGTTGTTGTGTTATCCCACGGCTACACAGGATATAGAACCATCATGTATTACCTTGGCGAGCACCTAGCATCACATGGTTATATTGTGGTGGGTATCGATCACACTGACTCTACTAATGCTGATGTCGATATCATTAATGGCCCGTATAATGGCTTCCCAAGTACGCTTTACAACCGCTCGCGAGACCAGCATTTTGCCCTTGATGCGGTGATAAACGATGAAGCGTTATCTTCTATCGTTGATGCTGATAAAGCGGGCGTTGTAGGTTACTCCATGGGTGGCTTTGGAGCGGTGAATACCATAGGTGGTTGCTACGCCTTCACGCCAGAGCAAGCGGGTATGTTCACAGGTACTCAAGACCCCGCTGCAATGGGTGCTGTGCAAGCGTTGCTGAATTCTTGTGCCGGTGGTAAAGCCAGTGTAAGTGATGTCGATCCTCGCTGGAAGGCAATGGTGGCACTGGCGCCATGGGGTGGGCAGCATCAATTGTTTGACGCCGACTCACTTGCTAAGGTTACTGTGCCTGCGCTCTATGTGTCAGGCGATCTTGACGATGTATCTGGCTATGATGGCATCCGTTGGTTGTACGAAAAATCGGGATCACCCGACACCTACTTACTCACGTACGCCAATGCTAGACACAATATTGCGCCGCATCCAGCACCGATGGAGGCCATGGGCAATGAACTAGATGTGGGTCATTACTATGAGCCGGCATGGAGTTCTCAAGCGCTCAATATGATCAACGAGCACTTTACGCTGGCGATGATGGATTGTTATGTCAAAGACAAGGCCAGTGCTTGTGACTATTTAGGTCCTCGAGGTGACAATAATCAGTTACCTGTGAATGGCCAACCTGCGCCAGCGTGGAAAGGTTTTGATAATCGCTACGGTACGGGTATCACCTTGGAAGGTAAGAAAAAATAATCGTCAAAAACACCGATTTTATTGGTGTTCTTTCGATAAATCACCAAGAAAGAACCGCCTGATAGGGCGGTTTTTTTATGAGTCAAATTCACTATTTATTTATGCGGATCGGTATTATACCCATCCGCATAGATAAATGAACTACTCAGAGAGCGCATAGGCCTTTAGATCAAGGCGCCGCTTTGCTGCAATGCTTACTGCCTTGTAAAAAGGTATTACCCGTTGGGTAGGCGATAAATGTCCCGAGTTTGTCCATCGTCAAACTGCTGTCGGTCGATTTTCTCTCCGCCGAGTTTCAAAACAAGATTGCGTGCGGCGATATTGTCGTCATTCATATAGGTTTGTACGTTCTCCCAACCAAACGAATTGTAGGCATAGTGAATAGCCGCACGTGACGCCTCTACTGCTATACCTTTGCCTCGTGCCTCGGGCGTTATCCACCACGTGAGTTCTCGTGGCCACGCTTTGCCTTGCCAGAATCCACATGTGCCGACGAATTGCTGAGTGTCTTTCACTTGAATAACCCAAACGCCAAAACCCAACAAAGCCCAAGAGCCAACGTCGGCTTTTAAGCGAGCCCACACTTGCTCATTTGAAATCGGGCCGCCATACAATGCCGACGCATGTCCATCAGTATAAAACGCCTGATACATATCGAAGTGCAACAGTGTCGGCGGTAACAGGGTCAAGCGCTCAGTTTCTAGCGTGGGTATCACGTTAACGTATTCCGTTTCGGTCGTTAGGGACAAGAAGAGAGAGCATACTATATCTTTATGCGATACATCCTATTTTTCGAATTGCCGCAACGCATTATTTGAAATAGTGCGATTGTTCAACCCTTGCGATGATAAGTACCTCATAGATTAACCGGTTCTCAATGACACAGGAGAGATTATGACAACGGGAATAACATCATTCATCAGCCAATATTCGGTTTCACAGACGGTTGAGAGAGTGATTAGTTTGGTCGAAGAAAAGGGGTTTACTGTGGTTGCCACGGTCCCTCATAGCAAAGCGGCCACAAACGTTGGTCTGGCGCTAAATGAAGCAGTCTTAATTCTGTTTGGTAACCCCAAAGTCGGAACTTTATTGATGCAATCTCAGCTTACGGCTGGACTGGATTTGCCGCTAAAGGTATTGGTTTACAAAGACCATTCGAGTGAGGTTAACGCGTGTTATACCGCGCCGAGTTCGATTGCAGAAAAACACGGCATTGATGATCGACATGATGTCATCGATACAATGACACAAAGACTTGCAACTATCGTCAACGAAGCCTGTAAATAACGGTGATTTAGTGTCGACATAAAGTGTTCAAATTTATACACTTTAACAAAAAATTAACGCCCTAATATCACAGGTCAAATGGCATAATGACTCCTACATTACCCGCATACTCTATACGCGCATTGGTGAATTTTTTGGTTTATCGAGGTATGTCGAGAGAGGCGTTGTTACACTTTTTACAAACCGATGAGTCATCTTTAAATAATAGCCAAGGTACCTACACCACCCGTCAGTATGAATCAGTAATGGCACTCGGTCGAGATGAACTGGGGATAGCCAATGTGGGATTTCAACACGGCAAAATGTTTGATATTGGCTTTTGGGGCATACTAGGCTACATCGTAGCGGCAGCGCCGACACTGAAAGATGCCTTAGGCTACCAGCAGCGATATCAATGTTTGCTTGGCAATTCAGGTCTTGCGTATTTCGAGCAAGATGAAAACACAATCACAATGCGATGGTTGTCTGAGTATGGTGCTAGTGCCAATACTACTGAGCAAGTTATTACCGCTTGGTTGGCGTTTGCGTTTACCCACACTCGATCTGAAGCGCGTCCGAATGGTGTTTATTTTACCCATAGTTTGGAAGGGCAGTTATCGGATTACGAAGCGTTTTTTCGTTGCCCGGTACATTTTGACTCAGATTTTAATGGCGTTCGTGTGTCTTCGCCGCTTTTTGATTTGCCTATCTGTACATCCAATGCTGAAGTGTTGAATGTGCTTTGTCATCATGCAGAGCAAGCGTTGCACGAGCAACAACGTTCAAGGCCCTTGGATATCATACGCCAGTTTGTAATTGAGCAATTGCCAAATAACGTCCCAGACCTGACGCATATTGCCAGCTATTTAAAACTGAGTGAACGTCAGCTTCAACGGCTGTTTCAACGCTACAATACTAACTGTACGGCATTTTGTGACAAAGTCAGGCTCGATCTTGCTGTGGCTTACCTTACCCAAACCGAGCACAAGTTATTGTATATATCTGCTGCGCTGGGTTATTCAGAGCAAAGCGCCTTCCAACGCGCATTTAAACGCCGCTATGGGGTAACGCCGAGAGAATTTAGACTTTCACCTCCCTCGGCTGACGCATTTTATGCAGAAGTTGAGGGTAAATCGGACACTGACGTGGACTTGAGTAAATAAATCCAGCCTAAACTTGCGATATTGATGGTCGCAATGCCGATAAACAAAGGGTGGTTACCAAGCATCCAAAATAGTACTGCGCATGTTGATAGAAGGCGCAACACCTCTACTGCAACGGCGTAAAGTTTTGATTCTTGTAATGCACTGATTACCCAACAGTGATACATGGCAAAGACACACAGTGCGATGTTGTTTATCAAGCTGAGATTGCCGATATTTATTATGTAGATAAATACAATACCGATAAGTATGGCAAATTGGGCTAGCACGTAACTTTTCATGCTATGACTTATTTGCACATCATACTTAACCAGCGTTTTGCTATTGGCGTATTTTCTCGGGTAGTGTTGTTTTAAATCTGCTGCGCGAAAGCCCGGCGGCATGACGAACGTTTTTAGTTTGTCCATCCAGTGTTGCGTGCGCCAGGCGTCGAGTATGATGTTCTTATACACTTGCAAGTTGGCCCAAAACGGGTTCCAGCTATTGAGCTGATAGCTTACGCCATAAACCGTTTTGATATCGTCTTGTTCGGCTTTAAACGAGTCAAACCACTTGTCCCACAATATAAACACACCGCCATAGTTTTTATCGATGTAAGGCCCATTGAGCGCGTGGTGCACCCTATGATGACTAGGCGTGACAAAGAGGTCTTCAAACCATTGGGGCATTTTATCAACATGACGAGTGTGAACCCAAAATTGATAGATCAGGTTGAGTGAGCCGCACGCCACGGCGAGCTCTGGTGAAACACCAAGTACCGCCATTGGCAGATAGATGACCCATGCAAACAACGCCGGCGTACTGGTTTGTCTAAGCGCCGTTGTCAGATTAAATTCCTCGCTTGAATGATGGACTACATGAGAGGCCCACATGATGGAGATACGGTGGCTTAATCGGTGTACCCAGTAATAGCCCAAGTCATAGACAACAAAAGCGACTATCCACACTGCCCAGTGGTCATTTGGCAATTCGATTAGGCGATGCTCATTATACAGCCAGACGTAGACCGATAATGGCAACATGGCTTTCAAAATACCGGTCACTCTGCTGAAAACGCCTAAATTCAACGAATTGATGGCGTCGTTGAATTGGTAATAGCCGGTTTTTCTGACTTTATCAACGATAAGTTCAATGGCGATAAGTAAAAAGAAAAACGGAATTGCTGCAATGATAAATGCCACGGACATCTCCAATTATCGTGCTATCTAAACTGAGCTTCATGCGTTTAATACACTTGTGGTTTATTACAAATAGCCTTGCTGTCTTTCGTTCTGCTCTTTTGTTGTATTGTAACGACCTCAAAAAAGGGGCGCAGCAGCCTAGCGTAATAAACAACATCGCAAGTGTGTTGAACATGCACTGGGATAGATTACTGCTATAACGATGTAAAATATTGACCCTACAGCGACATATATTGACCGCACAGACCACTGTAGGTTAGGTCGGATTATCAGCTTAGGGTGGTCTTGTAGAGACTAATAGACACGATAGAGTTCAATAGGCTCAAGTGACAAGGACGCTATTTTGGCGCAGCGATACAGCAATGCTTGGTGCCGGATAAAAAACCGTAACTCGGAGGTAAAGGTTTATGGACTCTCCATTTGAACATTGCCTTCGAGCTGTCTGACCGAGTTAGTTTCATTCTCTTTAGTGTTGCAAGAAGTGCGTAGTACAGCTGTTAAACGGATGGTGGTTGAAAGGGGCCTGAAAAGACAGCTACTTTGCCACAAAGCAGCTGCCTGTACTGATTAGACTGCCGTTAGCTTAAATACAAGTGAGGTTTGTGGGAATACCACAGGCATTTGCATTCCAAATTCCATTAGTGCATCACCAGATACTACCTGACCATCAATCTTATTCCAGATTGAAGGGCTATACTCAAATAAATTGGTAGGCCACAGCAAGTCAATTCGATAATGGGTATCACCATCTAATCCCGCAAATAAAAGCCTATTGGGGTTTGTTCTGATGGTTTCATTGATACTGTTGTAAGCGAAAAGCGCCTCGTTTTTATCTTGGCTGACAATGCCAAAATTAATATTCAAACCGTCATTGTCCAGGCGTACCAGGTTACCACTGTGAATCAGGTGTCTGTGTTGTTTGTGTATCGCAATGGCTTGCGTAAGCTCTGATGTTTCTTCTTCTGTTAGTTCTCTTGGGTCCATTTCAATACCCATATGACCAAACATCGCCACGGCTGCGCGCATAGCAATTGGAATATGACGTCCCGTAATATGACAGTCCGTAGGTCCAACATGCGCCCCCATAACCTCTGCTGGGAAGAAGAAAGAGAAGCCGCGTTGGATACTTAAGCGATCAAGGGCGTCATTTGAATCCGAAGTCCAGAAACGGTCAGTGGTGAGCAAAATGCCCAGATCAACACGGCCACCGCCAGAACAACAACTTTCTATTTCAAGACCGGGGTGTTCTGCTTTAATTCTGGCGATAAGTGCGTATAGCGCTTGAATCTGCTTGTGCATAGCCGGTTGTCCATGCAATCCACCTTGATGATTCACATCGCGATTCATGTCCCATTTTACATACTTGATTTGTGGGTGGGCCGAGAGCACGTCATTAACTGCATTAAATAGGTATTCCACGACTTCTGGATTACTTAAATCTAATACATATTGATGTCTAAATGGGATTTGAGGATTGTTGGTTGTTTGCAACACCCATTCTGGATGAGCGCGATATAGGTCACTATCCGGATTAACCATCTCTGGCTCAAACCAAAGGCCAAATTCCATTCCGAGCTTGTTCACATGCTCAATTAGCGGCGTCAGCCCTTCGGGGTAGATAGTTTCGTCGATAACCCAATCACCCAGGCCCGCTCGGTCAGAACGTCGACCTTTAAACCAACCGTCGTCAAGAACAAAACGCTCAATACCCAATGGCGCAACTTTATCAGCCAGAGACTTCAATGTGTCAACGTCGTGATCAAAATAGATCCCTTCCCATGTGTTGTAGTGCACTGGACGGGCTTTTGAATCAACAGAATGAGTGAGTATGTTAGTGCGAATATAATTGTGAAATTGATTCGACAATGCGCTGAAACCGTCCGCACTATATCCCATGTAAAGCACGGGAGATTGATAAGACTCGCCTTGTGTCAACGTGACTTCACCCGGCAACAATAGTTCGCCAAATTGGGTGTAAGCACGTCCATCGGCCATGAGTTCTGCGCGCATTCGGTGGTTTCCACTGATACCTAGATGGAACCCGATACACTGACCTGATTGTTCACTGGCCCCGGTTTCAAATGAGATTAAGCCCGGGAAGGTATCATGTGATGTTTTACCTCGGCGGTTTTCACGCACATAGCTGCCCATAAACAGATCAATATCTTGGGTTTGAAATTCACTCGACCAACGTCCTTCAAACGTTTTCAATTGTGTGAATTTGGTACCCAGTGAAATCGTTGCAGCATTCAACCACTGCAAATTCATCGCCGAATCAGACAGATTAGTCAATTCAGTTTGTAAGGTTACGACGCTGGTTTTCTCATCCAAGCTTACGACTATTACCAGTTTAACTTGTCGGTGAGAATCAACACAGGTAAGGGTGGCGGTTAATGCATCTTGTTTGACGTCACAAAGTGTAGCGCCTGTTGACCACAATTCAGAGGCGCCTGAAAGCTCTAACCCTGGCGCACCAGTAAAGCCATCTCCATAACTCGGTACAATAGCGATAGGAGGTTCATCCACTGGCGCACATTTAGCCTCTTGACGGGTGCTCAATAACGACAGCATCTCAGGTGTTGTACCAGCACTGAGTTTACGGCCGTAGTACAGCATACTTGGGACACGCGTTTGGCAATCGATGATTAAGCTAACGTGTTCGTTCTCGAGTCGAACATAAGATGGAATAGAAGACATTGACATCTCCAAGAGGACTAATTGTTAAAATTGTAGCCAATTCACAAAACGTTCGTGAATTTAGCTCGGTATCTACGCTGGAGTGTACAACAAAATACTGGAAGGGAAAACGTTTTACTCTTGCAAATTAAGCGCTTTTCGCGTTTATCGAGCTGGACGGAGCAGTTGTTAAGAATCGGTATTATTTGTTAATAGACAAAGTGACGGAGTAGTCGGCAATCGGCAGTAAAAAAGCACAAAAAAAAGCGCCGAATATCGGCGCCTTTTCAGTGATTATTTTTTGTATACATCTAGGGAGAATTCGGCTTTTTGTCCAAAGAACACCCGATTTACCGTTAACGCAAAAGTGACACAGGCAAACAAAGTAAAAAACATCAAGTGGATGTAGTGTAAGCCAAATGGCGCGTAGATAGGCGAGAACTCAAAGCTCAACAACGCATACAAGGCAACACCGAAGATCACCGAGAATATACCGGCATTAGCATTCACGTTCTTAAACAATAAGCCCACAACAAATACTGACAGAATGGGCATGCTCAATAGACCATACAACTGCTGGATAAGGTTGATAATACTATCTGCTTGCTGATAGACCGGAATTAACGCCAATGAAACAAAGCACAACAACACCGTAACCAGCCCACTGAGCTTAGGTACATTGGGAGATTTATTTACGTAGCTCTCGTGAATATCACACACGTATAAGGCTGTGGCGGAGTTGAGGTTACTGTTGAACGTGGTCAATACTGCTGCTGCCATTGCCGCAGCAAAAACGCCTGCTAACCAATCCGGTAATACTTCGGCAACAATCATACCGTACGCACTATCGCCGACATCGCCAAACAGTTTGAATGAAATAATACCCGGCACCACAATAATCGCTGGTACGATTAAAAGGCGAATGCCGGCCGCTGCAAACACCCCTTTCTGTGCCTCTTTTAGTGAAGGTGCAGCCATCGCTCGCTGGGTGATAACTTGGTTTGTACCCCAGTAGAACATTTGAATAAATATCATACCAGTGAGCAACGTATGCCATGGAATTGGCGAGCTATCGTCACCAATAAGCGTTAAGCGCTCTTTGGGAATACCATCAAAATTGTAATCAATGGCTTGCAACGCAAGGATCACGACTAACACGGCCATGGTAAGCAGCAATACACCTGAATAGGTATCTGATACGGCAACAGCTCGTAACCCGCCGAAGATAGCGTAGAGCGCGCCAACAATAACAAAGATAACGGCGATGTACATCAGTGGCATTTCCACGTTAAACATGGATTGCATGAACAATGAGCCAGAATAAATCACAGCAGGACAGAATATTAGCGCACTACCTGCGAAAAATAAGGCACTGATGACCGCTCGGATGTGCTTGTTGTGGTAGCGTTGCTCAAGTAATTCAGTGGTCGTGGTACAGTTGAATTTGTAGTAGACGGGCAAAAAGACCTTTGCCAGTACAAAAAGGCCAACAACGGCAGACAATTCCCACAGGGCTAATAGCGCCATTTGGTTGCCATTCATTCCTACAAGCTGGTCTGTACTCAAGTTTGTTAGCGTGATACTACCCGCGACGAAATACCACGCCAGGCCACCGCCAGCGAGGAAATACTCACGATTTTGGTTTGTGCCACCACGGTTTTGGCCGCGGCAACTGAGATAGGTGAGTAAACCTATGGCTGCTGTAACAAAAAGAAAGACAGACACTTGGATAGTGCTGGAAGACATCTACTGCTCCTATAAACGGTAATTAGGACTTGCTGGTTTCGAACTTAATGTTCTTAATTTGGCTTTCTGTGTATCGTTGATTGTGTAAACGAATCAAACGATTCACTTGCAAAATCGACCCAAGAAGACTGTATAGTGGTGCAAGTACACCTTGATTATTCAACTCGAACAATACGTCGGCTGATAAGCTTTTTAGTTGATTCTCGTTAACGGTTGCTAATCCATTAATACGTTGATGTTCACCTGATGCAAATTCGATGATGAGGTCGACAGCTTGAATCAACCCTAAAGACTCGACATGCTTGAGTACGCTCTGAGTCTGGTTGAAAGCAGATAGACGTTCGTCGAGCTGTTTGAGTTTGCTACTCAGGTAGGGCGTCGGGCGCGAAGCACTATTGTACAGCGACTCCCCCGTTTCCTGATTGACCGCAGGATTATCAATATCAACCATAGTCGTTTGTTGACCACCGTTGTATTGGACGGATAACGGCAGCGTTCTTAAACTCATCGGCGTGTAATGAGCCGTCCATTCTGTTTGTGTTGGACAGAACATGTTTTGGCCTGGCATAAAACTGCATAGCGCTGAAACGGTCCAGCTGTTGCCTTGAGCGACTCGGCTGAAGAATAACGGGAACTCTGTCGCCGCATTAACGCACTCCGTGATTTCAACATTCAACATGTGTTGTTTGGCAAAGGTGGCGACGAGTTTGGGTTCATCAATCTTTAGCGATTGATGATTGTCGGCTGCGAGTACTTCGAAATTGGGCATGGACTGGTCCGTTAGTTTTCCAACCAATGGGCAATGTAGTCCCGATGGTTAGGTAAGTTGTTTAGCTTTTGCTGTGTGATAAGCTGGCTCTGACGAATCAAAGACTGGGCCATATCGGTTTCGCGGTAACGATGTTGCTGAAGACTGAAGTCAGGTTTGAAGCCCATTCCATAGAGAACGTATTGGTAACTGGCAGCAGGAAACAACTCAATTGCCGACGAAAAGTCTTCAATTTGAGGGCCGCGATATCCCCAGATTTCTAAATCTTGCTTCAGTGAATCTGGGATAGTCTCTGAGTCTTTATTGGCTTTCCAATAAGGCTCATCACGTTGATTAAGAATGTAGTGCAGTTTCAAAAAGTCGATGATCCGCGTCCAACGGTAGGCCATTTGTTTGTTAAACCGATCACTGATAATCGTCATGGCTTGGCTAGGCGCTGGCATTTGCTCAGCGATATAGCGAGCAGAAATTTCGATAAGCATTAAAGCGGTTGCCTCAAGTGGCTCGACAAAGCCAGCAGATAAACCTACAGCCACACAATTGGATTTCCAAAATTGGGTTTTATACCCAGAGTCAAACCGGATAAGTTTAGGCTCTAATTTTTCCCCACCCGGACCGACGTATTGGCGCAAAATGTCTAATGCGCGATCATCAGATATATAGTCGTTTGAATAAACATGGCCTACGCCGCGACGAGATGATAGGCCAATGTCCCAAATCCATCCTGCTTCTTGCGCTGTGGCTTGTGTGTATGGTTTGATTTCATAATCGTCACCATATGGCACATGCAAGGCTAGTGCTGAGTTGTTAAACAAAACATGGTCTGTTGACGTTGAAGGCACCTGCAATGCATTGCCAAGAAGCATCGACTTGAAGCCCGTACAATCAACAAACAAGTCGGCAGTGAGGGTTTCACCACTCTGTAGTGTTATAGATTGAATATGCGTGTGATGGGGCGCGTCGATATTGCTAACGGTTGCGACCTTGTGTTGTACGCCGAGTTTTTGTGTGCAGAACTCGCGCAACATATCAGCAAACGCGCCAGCATCGAGATGATATGCGTAATTGGATTGGGCACTATTGTATTCCGCATCGCTGATCTCGCGAGGTGCAAGGTTGTGCTCGCACACTGCTTCTTGAAAGTTCACGGCACTGGCGTAACCGGCAATATCATCAATGTAAGGCGCAAGGTCCATTCGACCATAGCCAAGAGGAACGGTAAAAGGATGATAATACTGGTCTTTGCCTGTCACCCAATTCACAAATTTTCCGCCTTGCTTAAAAGCGGCAGAGCAACGTTTGAACACGTCTTTTTCTGATAGACCTATATCTTTCAGAGTATTACGCATCGTTGGCCACGTGCCCTCACCCACACCCACTGTTGGAATATCAGATGATTCGATAACGGTAATATCAATAGCGCATTGATTGTCGGCGACTTTGTGTTTGGCTGCGATGATTGCCGCAGATAGCCAGCCTGCAGTGCCACCGCCAACGATGATAATACGTTGTCTTTCGCTTGGGCTCGTATTCATATTCATGGGAACATCTTGTTGCTTTGCGTCTTTTATCTATAGGCTTGATTGTCTAGTACTGACAAATTTTATCAAGCCCATAGATAAAAGCAGGGGCTGGGCCCCTGCATTTAGGTCTTAGAACTTGGCACGTACACCGATTGCGTAACGTGAACCATTGTCTTCAATTGCATAAACTTGGTCGGCAAAACGACCGTGTTGACGCAGTTCTTCTTCAGTAACGTTAATACCTTCGAAGAACACGGTTAGGTTTTCATTGATGTCGTAGCTTGCGCTCACATCCCACTGACCGTATGTTTCTGTTGTGACAGGCTCACCTGTCGCACCACCCACTGACGTGTTGTCCAGTGCAAGTAGGAATGCTTCACGGTTGTTGAACGCGATACGAGCTTGGAACGCATCTTTTTCATAGAACAAGATTAAGTTCTGTGAATCACCTAGGCCTTCTAGTGCAAATGACTGAGTCGTATCACCTGATACTTCTGCATCACTGTTT
>CAWUJV010000067.1:0-23687 GCA_963922845.1 uncultured Alteromonas sp. | reverse complement strand
GTATTTGCCCTGATACAGGACGCATGGTCATCATCGAAATGAACCCGCGTGTTTCACGTTCGTCAGCACTGGCGTCTAAAGCGACGGGGTTCCCTATTGCGAAAGTCGCAGCTAAGCTAGCCGTTGGCTTTACGCTAGATGAACTGGCTAACGATATTACTGGTGGTTTGACACCTGCGTCGTTCGAGCCAGCTATCGACTATGTTGTGACTAAGATTCCTCGCTTTAACTTTGAAAAATTTGCGGGTGCAAACGACCGTCTTACGACTCAGATGAAATCTGTCGGTGAGGTTATGGCGATTGGTCGTAACCAACAAGAATCATTGCAAAAAGCCTTACGCGGTCTTGAAGTTGGCGCTAACGGCCTAAACCCAATCGTCGACCTTGACGACCCAGATGCACGAAGCAAAATTGTCTACGAATTACGCGAGCCTGGCGCGGAGCGTATTTGGTATATCGCTGATGCATTCCGGATGGGGATGACAGTTGAGGAAGTATTTGAACTGACGAACGTTGATCGTTGGTATCTGGTACAACTGGAAGAGCTTGTCGCGCTAGAAAACACGGTCGCCGAACTTGGTATCAGTGGCCTAGACGAAAGCTTCATGCGCACGTTAAAGCGCAAAGGTTTTTCTGATGCACGCCTAGCCGAGCTTATCAATGTAGCTGAGTCAGACATTCGCGACGTTCGTCGTGGATTCAATGTTAGTCCGGTATACAAACGCGTCGATACCTGTGCGGCAGAATTCTCGACAAGTACGGCTTATATGTACTCAACGTACGATGAAGAGTGTGAAGCTCAGCCGTCCGACAAAGATAAAATTATGGTACTTGGCGGTGGCCCTAACCGTATCGGTCAAGGTATCGAGTTTGATTACTGCTGTGTTCACGCCGCGCTGTCAATGCGTGAAGATGGTTACGAAACCATTATGGTTAACTGTAACCCTGAAACCGTTTCTACGGATTACGACACATCGGATCGCTTGTACTTCGAGCCAGTCACGTTAGAAGACGTATTGGAAATTGTTGAGGTTGAAAAGCCCAAAGGCGTCATCGTTCAGTACGGTGGGCAGACACCATTGAAGCTGGCACGCGCACTTGAAGCTAACGGCGTCAACATCATTGGTACGTCGCCGGATGCAATCGACCGCGCAGAAGACCGTGAACGCTTCCAACAAATGGTGAACAAGCTTGGCCTTAAACAGCCTGCTAATGCCACAGTAAGTAATATGGAAGAGGCGTTGGCCCGCGCTGAAGAGATAGGTTTCCCACTTGTGGTTCGTCCATCATACGTCTTAGGTGGTCGAGCGATGGAAATTGTCTATGACATGAAAGACCTGAAGCGTTACCTAAACGAAGCGGTCAAAGTCTCCAATGACTCGCCAGTACTGCTTGATCGTTTTCTTGATGACGCGATTGAAGTTGACATTGATGCCGTCAGTGACGGTGAAACCGTTGTTATCGGTGGTATCATGGAACACATCGAACAAGCAGGTGTCCACTCTGGTGACTCAGCGTGTTCTTTGCCTCCACATTCTTTATCTGCTGACATCCAAGACACCATGCGTGAGCAGGTGAAGGCGATGGCACTGGAACTCGGTGTCGTCGGCTTGATGAATACCCAGTTTGCGATAAAAGATGGTGAAGTGTACCTCATCGAAGTCAACCCGCGTGGAGCGCGTACTGTGCCGTTCGTATCGAAAGCAACTGGCGTGCCTTTGGCTAAAGTTGCCGCTCGTGCAATGGCGGGTAAGACATTGGCAGAACAAGGCTTCACTGAAGAAGTCATCCCACCGTTCTACTCGGTGAAAGAAGTCGTTCTGCCTTTCGCTAAATTCCAAGGTGTGGACCCATTACTTGGTCCTGAGATGCGTTCTACAGGTGAGGTTATGGGCGTTGGCGATACGTTTGAAGAAGCCTATGCTAAGGCGAATTTGGGCGCTGGTGCACCATTGCCAAAAGACGGTAAAGCGTTGATTTCAGTGCGTCAAACGGACAAAGCCCGCGTTGTTGAGTTGGCTAAGTTACTCGATGACAGTGGATTCGAAATTGTCGCAACACGCGGAACAGCAACCGTCTTATACGATGCAGGCATCATGAGCACGGTCGTAAATAAACTATCAGAAGGTCGTCCTAACCTGGTTGATGGTTTGAAAAATGGCGAGTACAACTACGTGGTCAATACCACTGAAGGTCGCCAAGCAATTACCGATTCAACGTATATTCGACGTGAAGCTTTGGTGAACAAAGCCACCTATACGACAACGATGAATGCGGCATTTGCGACGGTACGTGCCAAGTCAGCTGATGATCGCGGACGCGTCACTTCTGTTCAGGAATTGCACGCTCGCATTAAACAGTAATGACATAAGGCGGGATACATTGTATCCTGCCGTATTAGGCTAGATATGCGCCCAATGAGGCGCATTTTTGTTTCTAGAATTCAAAAGAGCAAGCGAGAAGGATAAATGAGTCAGTATCCAATGACTGCGCGCGGTGCTGAAATGCTGCGTGAAGAACTAAATGAACTAAAGTCGGTGGTGCGCCCTCGTATTATCGAAGCCATTGCTGAAGCACGTGAACACGGTGATTTGAAAGAGAATGCCGAATACCATGCAGCGCGTGAACAGCAAAGCTTCTGTGAAGGCCGAATTCAAGATATTGAAGGCAAGTTATCGAATGCACAGATTATCGATGTCACGAAGATGCCAAATAATGGCAAGGTTATTTTTGGTACGACAGTAACCATTATTAATCTTGATACCGACGAAGAAACGACATATCGAATCGTGGGTGACGATGAAGCAGACATCAAAAACAACCTGATTTCAGTTAACTCACCTATTGCTCGAGGCCTGATTGGTAAAGAGCTTGATGATGTTGTTAACGTTCAAACGCCAGCAGGCGTCGTTGAATATGAAATTTCAGAAGTTGAATATGTCTAACTTCTTGAAAATATTGCTAAAAAGCCAGGCCTTTGCCTGGCTTTTTTGTTTATAAAAATCAAACTTCGCATTTATAGCTTAAAATGATGTAGAGTGAAGTGATTGATGCAAGGACGGAAACGTAAATGGGTAAGCCTGAATATACGACGTTGGCCAGCAGAGAAGTGTATAAAAACCGCTGGATGCGATTGAGAGAAGATGAAATTGAGCGTGCTAGCGGTCAAAAAGGCATTTATACGGTCGTAGAAAAGCCTACATTTGCCATCATTATCGCCACCGATGGTGAACATGTATTTATGGTTGAGCAGTATCGTTATACGACAGGCGAGCGTCACTTGGAGTTTCCACAGGGGGCGAATGAAGATGATCACGGTATTTCGCCAATAGCCCTAGCTCAACAAGAATTACGTGAAGAAACCGGCATACAGGCAGAAAGTTGGACTCATGTAGCCTATCAATGGCTGGCCTATGGCTTTTGTGACCAAGGTTACAATGTCTATGTCGCCAAAGATTTGTCTTTTGGAGAGCAAGCACTAGAACCGGAAGAAGAAGGCCTAGTGATGAAAAAAATTCGTCTGACGGAATTAGAATCTATGATTGCCGAGGGTGAAATTACAGATGCAACAACTTGTAACGCTTTTGGCCTGGCGCGCTTGAAAGGCTTAATTTAAGGTTTGTGGACGAAAGAGGTAAGGAGAACACTATGCTTAAATGGTTAGTTATGATAGTTGCCGTAGTGGCGTGTTGGGTATTCGCAGATTTGGACTCAAGCGATAAACTTTACAGTCATATATTGCCCATTACTGGTACGCTGTTAGGGTTGGTTGTGTTTATTAAATTCACAATGGCAGCCGAAAAAGGCAGCCGCAGTAAATCGGCAGATTCAACCGCAGGCGCAGGCATTTTTACGTCAACAGGTGACTCTGGTGGTGACGGCGGTGGCGGTGGTGATTGTTAATGCCAGTGACTTACTTTTGTTTTTAACGAGATTGCGTTTTTACGTTTAAGCACTGACAGGTCGTCAGTGCTGGCATAGTCTGTTCTTACTTTCGCCGTTGATATTTTGTGAGGACAGACAGTGGATGTAGCAATTCGCAAAGCGTTACAGCTTTACTCCATTCGTGACACTCTCAGCGATTCACTTGAATCAACACTATACAAGCTAGCGATTGCGGGCTTTCAAGAGGCTGAATGCTTCGACCTTATCTTATTGAGGAAAATCAAACCGTTACTCGATGATTTTCATATCGATGTAAATAGCGCGTTTCTCTTTTGGCCTCATGTCACAAAAAATTATGCATTAGCGGGCGCCATCGATTATCCGTATATGCCAGACAAATGGGGCGTAGAATACGAAGTTGAACGGGCTCATTCACTCGGGCTCGATACGTTAGTCATGGGTTATATGTTACCCGAGGAACGCCAAACGTTAGATCAATTCAAACGAAATATTGACCTGATTCAACAGGCTGCGCAGCAGTGCAAACAAGCGGACATTAGGCTGCTTTATCACAACCATGCATTCGAGTTTCAGTCCTTAGAAGGAGTGGTGCCATATCACTATATGCTTGACCAAATAGATCCGTCATTACTTGGCATCGAGCTCGATGTATTTTGGTCTCAAGTCGCGGGTGTTAAGGCGCTTGATGTGATGGAACGATATGACACGCGAGTAAAGCAGTTGCATTTAAAAACGGGTATAACCTCAGCGTCTCCTGTGTTTGACGACCAATCGCTGACACCTGCCATGCAAAGTTATCCTCTGGGAACCGGCATAGTAGATATAGAGAATATTGTGGTTAAGGCTCAAGCATTGGGCATTTCGCGTTGCTTTATCGAACAGGAATACTCGCAGAGAGACATTGTCGATGACCTAATTCAAAGCGGTAATTATTTGGCGGACGTACTATTGAAAATGACAACTTAGGGGAACAGGAGTAAGTGTGCTAGTGGGTTAAAACAGGCACTGAGCCTGCTTTAACATCAAGGGACTTTCCGCTAGAAAGGCGCAAAGGTATCGAGCGGCGTCGAGGGTAGTATCCAGCGCGTTTTTGCGTCGATTTCTTTTTGAGCTGCTTCAAAGCGCGGTACAAATCCACGTTCGCCATAAAGCCACAGTACCATATTGGCCCGCTCACCACTGGTAATAGGTTGGGCGGCGTGTGGCACATTGCCTCTGTGAATAACGGCAACGCCGGGCTTAAACGTCAACGCTTGGGTTTGACCTGTCTCACTGTCATAAAAATCAACGGTACTGCCTGAAAAGCGCTCTGAGGGCTTATTCATATTGATATTTAACGTTACAGCCGATGCATCCGTATGAGGACGAATAGAGGTATCCGTGCTCGGTTGGTAGGCAATTGAAAAGCCAAAGCTTTGCGTGTCATGGCCCGTGATCTCAGGAAACAAGAGTCGCGAGATAGGACGCATATAGGTATCAATTATTACGCGATAAAACTGTTGAAATTCTGGTGTTGCTAGGTAGCCTTCTGAGCGTTTGTCTAGCATCATGCCTCGTCGGTTCAATACAATACCATAAGGCGGGCGAAGCGGAATCTGAGCGTCTGCTACCTTATCGAAATAGTCACTCAACGAGGCTAATTTATCTACATCAAAAAACTGACATTGGTAAACGCCAGGGGCCACTTCTTCCCACAAATCTCTCACTGCATTCTCGGTTTCAGGGGTGTCCCAAGCCAAGCTAATTGCCTCTCGTAGCCTACTGTCAATCAAAGATTCATCGAGCGTAATCGACTCAGGCAATAACGCTTCCCACTCTTGCCAAGCATTGGCCAACAACGATTTATTGTCGAGCCAAAATGCTTGAACTGAGGGAGCGCGATGTAGCATCGCTTCGCGTGTCGGAAGAGGTAGAGCTCGTGCACGTTCTAAGTGGTTAGCCGTCATGATTGTGACTCCTAGCAATAATTTATTCAGTGCAGTCAGTGTAATTGAATAAAATAAATTGATAAATTGGCTGTTTATTTAAACAGTTTTTGCTTTTTGAATATAATTGAGGGTGGGCGTTTCACATTCATTTCACAGCGGGTCGCGTACGTTGGCGATATCTTAACTACAGTAGGTTCGTTTATTAATGTTGAAGTCTAAATTTATCAGGGGTGTGTTAGTTGCACTATGTGTCTTGGCACTGAGCGGATGCGATACCTTGAATTCTATTCGAATGATGCAAATTAATTCTGATGTCGAGCCTAATTGGACCGGACCAGATACCCTTGCGCTCGACGCCGTGTATCTAGGAGAAAAGCCCTATGTTTACGCCGACGTTGATGGCCAGCGGTTGCTTTTTCTTCTCGACACTGGGGCCCGTTTTTTAATCCTGATGGATTCTCCAAAAGTAAAACAATTGTCGTTGAATCGCGGCTTTGATCTTGCACTCGGTGGATGGGGAGAGGAAGAGGATACCAAAGCATTCCAGACTGATATTGTTTCCATAGACCTTGGCGGTGTCTCGTTTAAAGGGATGAAGGCGGCTGTTATTCCCGTTTCAAAAAGCCGCTACTACAAAAGAGAAGACGAAGCGGTTTACGATGGTGTTATCGGTCACGACATGATGAAGCATTTTACATGGGAATTTGATGCAAGTAATAACGCCATTTACTTGTCTAAATCCGCTTACATTCCCGAAGAAAACGCTCAGCGCCTCGAAATGGATAATTTCTTCAACAAAATTCGCGTAAAAGGTGAACTAGCGTTTAATCAAACCGACACGGTCGAAGGCGACTTCATCATCGATACGGGCAGTCGACACTACGTGAAATTGAGCGCGGCGTATCCAGAAGGAAACGATATCGCGATTGATTCCACCCGTGTAAGAGCGGCAGACTTTGGTTTAAGTGGAAAAGTCGAACACGACAGGGTTGTCGTACCTTGGTTAAAGCTGGGCGACATTAAGCTTGACCGTGTGAAAGTTAATTTGATCCCAAGTGATGATGAGGATGACTGGTGGATTTTGGGTAACGCTTTACTTAATCAATTTAAAACGGTTATTGATTATCAAAGTGAGGCATTTTATTTAGTGCCACAAAAAGATTATGTGACTGACTTTAATTTGCTGGGATTGGAATTGCGAAAATTGCGCAGTGGAGACTTTGTTGTACGACATGTGTTTCCCGCCTTACCAGCAAGTGAGCTTGATGTGAAGGTAGGAGACGTCGTTACTGCAATTGACGGCATGAACGCCGATAGCCTGTCTTTGTCAGCCTATAATGATTTAGCGTCAATAGTAGGACCTCATCATTTTTGTATCGAGCGTCAAGGCCTGTGCTTTGATATTGACGCTAAAGACATTCCTGGGTATTCCATTGCACGATAAGTCGTCATAGTATTTGAGGGCGTACTGTATTGGGCAATACGCTCTGTTGATACGAGCAAGGCCACTGAGTCTTGCACGTGCATCAGTGTTGTTGTCGATGCTTACCCGCGGACGAAAAGGAATAATATGTTTGATTATTTAGGGTTAAAGTGGCCTCGACAGAGAGAGTTCAACAAAGCAGATAAAGGCGCGAGTAACTTAAGCGCAGCGGTAGGGTTTTTGGGGGTTCCCCTTATGCTGTCTACAGGGCTAGTGTTGGGGGTAGGTGCGTCAACAGCCACATTAGAGATAATGACGGTATTGATAGCCTATATCGGAATCTTGTTCCTGTTTTCTCGTTGGGCCGCAGATTATCCCCTCTTTATGCCCGTTTTGGTTATTGGGACAGCGTTGACCGGCGCACTTATTAGCGTAATAGGGATCGTTAAGGCGGTGACACACGATTTTGCTATCGGCGTCATTGTTATTGGCGTATTTATAATGGCCTACTCGTTATTCATCGTACTGTTGGCAATAAGGGCACTGCGCCTTAAATTCAATCAAATGTCTTGATATACAAGGCTTCAACTTTGTCTCTTGCCCACTGTGTTTTTCTCAAAAACTTTAACGAGCTTTTAATCGAAGGCTCATTATTAAAGCAATTGACTTTGATTAAGTCATATAACCCGTCCCAACCATAGTGGTCGACCAAACGCGTGACTATCTTTTCCAGAGTGAGTCCGTGTAAAGGGTTATTCGGTTGTGATTGCATAGTAAGACGGGCCTTATCAAAAATTAAGAGTCTACCACATCTAACGGTGCCCTGTGTTGAAGGCCTATAGCAAGTATTCGATTATTTGATTTTACGAATACCTGTTATCGTGTCAGATTGACCTCGTGATTGGTCATTGGAATGGACTATGTTTGAGCTACCTGTCTCTTTTGCTGAGTTTAGTATTTTATTGATAACCAGTTTTTTCGGCTCGATGTTGACGGCTGCCGCCGGAGTGGGTGGTGGGGCATTGGTACTGGTAGTCATGGCGAGTATTCTTCCGCCTGCGGCATTGATTCCCGTTCACGGTTTAGTGCAACTGGGATCCAACAGTTTTCGATTTTGGCTAACCCGTCAGCACGTGCAATTAGCTAAAGTCGGCCCGTTTTTACTCGGCGCGTTCGTGGCGGCCTGTATCGGCGTGATGTTCATTACTAATATGCAGTTCGAGTGGCTACCGCTAATAGTCAGTCTTTTCATTTTGTGGTTGTGTTGGGGTAAGATCCCCAATGTTGGATTCGGCGAGACTCGTGTTGGCATGTTGATTGGCGGTTTGCTCACGACAACTGCAAGTGTATTTGTGGGCGCATCAGGTCCGCTTGTCGCAGCCTGGCTGAGTGTCCACAAAGCCGATCGCTGGCACTACACGGCAAACTTTGCGGCGAGTATGACCTCTCAGCACGGCGTGAAAATGTTGGTTTTTGGTAGTGCAGGTTTCGTCTTTGGTAAATGGTTGCTGCTGGTAGCGGCCATGATTTTATGCGGATATATAGGGACAAAGTGTGGCCTTACTGTTCTGGATAAGATCCCGCAGCGTGTATTTAAGCGCGTGTTTCGCGCAGTGCTAACCTTGCTTGCCTTTCGGCTACTTTGGGTCAACTACGGTGACTGGTTGGTACCGTCCTAGTGTTGCTTGCTGCGTTGTTGCCGGCATCGCTGTGAGCAATATTTGATGTCATCCCAATTTCGTTCCCACTTTTTGCGCCAATTGAAAGGACGGTTACAAACGGGGCAAATTTTTGAGGGTAAGTTGAGCTTTTTGTGCATGCCTTTCTCTTTGTTTGGCGCGGCCTAGCCATTGTGCCCGAAGACGCGAGCTTAACGATTAATTATCTTCTGCGGATTGGTGATACGTTAAACAGTTATAAAGTGATCAATCCACGCTGTCGTGGATGATACCGTTACTGGCGACAATGGAATTGCGTCCATTGTCTTTACCAACATAAAGACGACGGTCTGCTTCTTTGATGCAGGCTTCGATGCTATCGAATTGAGGCGACACCTCACAAACACCAATGGTCAAACACAAGCGATTAGCCTGATTGTCTACCAGTATAGTGGATGCTTGTCGGCGTATCTCTTGTGCTGCGGCAATAGCCTGCGCTTCTATGGTGTCAGGCAGTAAGACAATAAATTCTTCTCCTCCCCATCGAGCGACAATGTCATGGGTACGAGAATGGCGTTTCATTACCGTCGCCAGCTGTGTGAGTACTGTATCTCCAGTATCGTGGCCATAGTTATCGTTGATGGCCTTGAAGTAATCGATATCTATGAGTAAAAGACTGAAGGTGTTGCCACCGCGCCGGAAACGCGTCATTTCTTGGTCTGCACGCTCAGAGAAGGCTCGACGATTCAATAAGCTCGTCAATGGATCGGTTGACGATAGAATCGTAAGCTTCTGAATGGCTTGTTCCAGTTCTTGTGTACGGGCTTCGACCAATTGACTTAAATTCGCCGATTGAGATTTCAATATAGACACACGCCAGCGGAAAATTGCAAATACGGTCAAGCTGGCAGAAATAAAAAGTAATGCGATGGCGGGCAGCGTCTTCCACCAAGGAGGTCGAATTTCAATTTGCATACTCGCGATATTTGGGCTCCAAACCCCATCGATATTTGATGCCTTTATTTCTAGTGTATAGGTGCCGGGATTTAGGTTGGTCAACGTAAGCGAGTGCTGCTGTTCTGGGATGGGTTGCCACGAATCGTTGAGGCCCAATAGTCGGTAAGCGTATTGATTTGATTTGGGATTAGCGTAATCAATCGCAACAAAATCGGTTTTGAGGAACAAGGTGTCATAGTCAAGGCTGATTTTCAGTGGCGCTTGGTTGAGACCTTTACCTGTGGTGGGGAAAGGAAAAACGCCATAGGGAGTCCCCATAACGGAAAAGCCAGTGAATAACACCTGTGGTTGAAACGCTGATATCCCTATGTCGTCCGGATGAAAGACTGTCGTACCCTCGACCCCAGTGAAATAAATTGCACCGTCATTATCTTGGGCAGACGAGCCAATATAGTAGCCCGAATCAAACGCGCCATGACGAGAGTTATACTCGGTCGTTTTTCCAGTTTCTGGGTTGAGTTGTACGACACCTTGTGTCGTACTCATCCATAAATGCCCTGAACGATCGGCTGCAATACCCCCTACAGATAGATTATTTAAAACCGTGTCTTCAAACACTCGCTTGAATAACACATCATTGTGTCCGTCGCCTGACACCTCCATTACATTCGTTCCGCCTGCTTGTGTCGTCACTAAAAAACGGTTTGGTGACAATGGGTACATTGAGGTGACAACACTGTGACTTAAACTAGTGTAATTGCTTACATCATGTTCAAACATTTGAATGGTGTCGTTTTCAGGGAAAACGCGATACAGCCCCCCAAGCGTGGCGGCCCACACGCGCTCGTCAGAAAACTGAAATAGGTCGATCACTAAAGACATGTCCCATTTACTCAGCACCGTTAAGGTATCGGCATCGAGCTTAAACAATCCCTGATTGTATGTTCCCATCCAGAGTGTTTTACCTTGATCACTGAGCAGTAGGGAATAGCCTTGTTTGTCGTCATGTGCAGAAAGGGTGAAGGTATTGTCGTTGTGATCAAAATAAGCCAGTCCGAATCGACCCGCCAACCAAGAAACGTTTCTGGTACCGTCGTATAGTATGCGTGAAATGTAACCGCGTTCGGCGAGTGCTCGATATTCGTCTTGAAGATTGTAGGGGCCTTCAACGACGTTATTGGCATGTCGTATCCAGAGACCTTTGTTGTTGCTGAGTAGGATTGAATTGTCAGGACCTACGCCGACATTGTACGTTTTGATTTCATCGCTGTAATCTAATCTTTTGAACTTGATACTATCGGGATCATGGGTAAACAGCCCACTATCCCACGAGCCAATAAAGATAATGCCCTGTGAACTCTCAAATAAACTGTACACACGTGCCGATTTTTGACGAAGGTCACGTATTAAACCAGTAGTGAAATCAGCAACAGGTAGGCTGCTGGATTCATCTATCGATACCAACTTTTCAAAAGAGGCGACCAGCTTACTGCCATCAGGTCGAGGCAATATATCGAATACCAATGAGTCAATTGGACTATTTTCCGGGGTGAAGGCTCGGGTTATGGATGGTGTAGTATCATTGACGTTGGCTTTTACTAGCCCCAATCCAGATGTGGCCACCCATAGATACTCCTCTTCATCAAATAAAAGACTATTGAGTTCAATAGACAATTCTTGTGCTAAAACCGCTTGCGTTGTTTTACCATCATATACATATAGACCTTGTCCCGTGGCTAACCAGAATCGATTATTATTGTCTTGCTCGATATCATTGATGTTTTTTAAACGCAGTGAAAATGCGGGTGCAGGGATAAAACGCCCAGTCTCTTGGTGGTAAACAAATAAGCTGTTTTCTGTTCCAACCCAAAGACGATTGTCACCATCGAAGTGCAATGATTTGGCAATTTGATGGCGATAACCTCCATGGTCGATAAGGGGGACGTGAGTAACATGAAGCGAAATGGGATCAAAAAACGCCAGCCCACCGATTGTTGCCGCCCAGATCACTCCCGTTATTGGATCGAGTTCTAAGTCGTACACTGACGAGCCTGGTAAACTGAAAGGCGCTTCTCCGCTGGATATATGCACAAAGCGGTGGCCATCGAATCGGTCAACGCCTCGCTGTGTGCCCACCCATATGAATCCTTGTTTATCTTCAACAAAGTCGTGGACCGTTATTTGGGATAGGCCATCTTCAACGCCATAGTGTAAAAATTGTGGAATGGGAGGCGAATTGGCGCCTACTTTCGTAACGGCGAAGCAAAGTAATATCGTAAATAAGAGCGTTTTTAACGTTATGGGGTTCTGCTTTAGTAGATTGGCATCCACACATTCAGTCCTTAACCACATGCATTGTTGTTTACCCTTCTACGCAACAACTTAATAAGGCATGTATTGAGATTTGTTCAAGAAAGTGTTTTTCGCAAGTCTTAGTACCTGATAAAGGCTTAAAACCAATAAAAAAATTGAGGACGGTGAGGGATTTTCGCCAATCGTGTCACTTACCCCTTACCCAAAACAATAAATTCCAAAAACGCCATGACATTAGAGACCGCTCAATTGGACATGCGCCGCGCCTATTTTGGTGGAGCGCCCATAGTGTGTGCTTCAGGCCTTATATGGTTCGTTGCCGGATGGGTTCAAATCGTTCAAGGGACACAGCATGCATTAATGATATTTATGTGTGCGATGTTACTGTGTCATCCACTTGGCATCACGTTAATGCGAGAATTGCTGGCAACAGGTCGGCACGATAAGCGTAATCCATTACCCAGGCTGACCAGCGATGCCAATATATTCCTTGTTGCAGGGCTCGCAGTTGCCGTTATCGCCAGTCAGGAAAGCTATAGCCCGTTTTTCCCTATTGCATTGTTTGTCTTCGGAGCTCGCTATCTTATTTTGCAGACGGTGTATGGATTAAAAGTCTATTGGCTATTGGGGGGCGGGCTTATTGTGGCAAGTACTGTTGCTTATAGTTTGACGTTATCAGCGGGTTTAACGGCGTTTCTAGGCGCTTATATTGAATTGTCTTTTGCGGGCTGGATGTTTTGGCAAATTAACCGGAGTAGCACTTTGTTGCCTCGGTGACGATAGCTCTACACGCCCTATATAACGAGAAGAATGTTTTAACGGAGCCTCAATCAATTCAATACGTTCAGCGTGGGCAGTACCCAAGGTTAGTACCCGAATAGTGAGACAATAGGATTCACTTGAGAAAGTTAAACATGTTTTCCCTAGCCATTATGATCAATCGAATTTTCATCAATCGCACGTTAACTATGACGTTCCTAAATATCGTTTCTTGATGTTTGCGATAGTGCGCTGAGCGTTGTGTTCGACGCTCAGCTAGCACTGACACTAAGTCTACGCTGAAAAGTAACGGATAAATGCTATTTTTTTTCGGATGAGGGAGAGCGCGAGTTCAATTTAAGCGCGACTATTATCATTAGCACGGTGGTCATCCATCCAAATGTATCACCAAATTGGCGATAGGGCGTTGCCCCTCGAGTTGAATAGACGCTCGCCGTCAAACTGCCAGCCTCAAATTGAGGTAGGCGAGAGATGATCTGTCCTGACTCATCGATATAAGCCGTAATACCATTATTGGTCGCACGTAGTACCGCAATACCGAATTCCTTTGCTCGTACCTGAGCAATCTCAAGATGCTGATCGGGGCCGTGTGATGCGCCAAACCATGCGTCATTACTCACAGTAATAATGAAGTCGGTGTCTTGATGTAGATTCGCGTTAACCAATCGAGGGAAGGCGATTTCGAAACAAATAGCGGGCGCCAAACGAATCCCATTTGCTGACAAATTGGTTTGTTGATAATCGCCTCGGGAGAATGACGACATAGGCAAGTCGAAAATAGGGGCGAGCGGTCGTAACCAATCCTCAAAAGGAACCACTTCACCGATGGGGAGTAAATGGTGCTTGGAGTAGCGATTAGTGTGTAAATAGCGATAATGACCGACGCCATCATCTTTATTTTTGTTACCTAAAACAACTAAGTTATTCCACGCTTCATCGGTTTCTAAATTGTAATTGGTAATACCCGTGATAAGCGCGGTATTGTTTTGGCCTGACAAATGATCGACGTAAGCCAAAAATTCTCCCGCTAGAGGTTCAATTTTGGGAATAGCGCCTTCAGGCCAAATAATCAGGTCGCTTTGCCATAACGGATCTGTTAACGACAAGTACTTTTCCATAGTTGGCCAATCTTCTTCAGGTGTCCATCGCAAAGACTGCGCGATGTTACCTTGTACCATAGCAATACGGTGAGCTTGATGCCGTGATGTCCACTCAATTGTGTTGAGTACCAGCCCCGACACGCCTATCACCACTACCAACAAACTCGGTAAAACGATGCGTTTAGGCGACAACGTCGATGTCGTTGCGACCGCTAAACTCGTGGAGAGCATTAACAACAACAAGGTGACGCCTGTTTCACCAATGATAGGGAGCCATCCTGCCAGTGGACTGTTGAGTTGGCTGTAACCTAAAGATAGCCAAGGAAAACCCGATAAAAGCCAGCTTCTAACCCATTCAGCGATAAACCACGCAGCAGGCAATAAAAGTGGCCAGACTTTGACTGACGCAAAACGCTTGAGCAAGTAAAATACTGTTGCTGGGAACAACGCGAGATACGCGCATAGCAAGCCCATTAAGCCGATTGAGCCTGCCAGTGGCAATCCTCCGAAATCGGCAATGCTGACATGGACCCAGCTTACGCCTGCACCAAACCAACCCAGACCAAATAACCAGCCGGTTAAAAACACACGTTTACGTTCGATACGAAGTATTTGTCGTATGGCGACGATAAGCGCAATCGGAGTGATAATCCATACGTTAAACGGAGCAAACGCAAAGGTTAAGCTGACGCCGCTCAGCAGCGCCAGAAGTAAAGGCAACAAGGGTTTCAATGCTCAAGTTCCTATGATGGCAAGGTGACCTTTAACTGCACCAGACGGCGCTTGTTTGAATGGGTAATTTTGAAGTGGATATTGCCAATTTCGATTTCATCATGGGTAGATGGCATGTGACCGAAGGCTTTTAAGACGATACCGCCAATAGTGTCCGCCTCTTCTTCGCTTAAATTGGACTCAAAAAAGCGATTGAACTCATCGACAGGGGTGAGTGCTTTTACCGAATACGTATGCTTGTTTAGCGGACGAATATCATCTGTTCCGTCTTCCTCAGCATCGTGTTCGTCTTCAATTTCGCCGACGATAAGCTCGAGAATATCTTCGATAGTAACCAGTCCCGATACACCGCCGTATTCGTCAACCACAATCGACATGTGATAACGCTCTTGGCGAAACTCCTTGAGGAGGACATCAACGCGTTTACTTTCTGGCACAATAACCGCAGGACGCAGAACTTCACTCAATTTAAATTCTTTTCCTGGAACAAAGGCGTATTCCAATAGATCTTTGGCTAGCAGTATGCCCTCGATATGGTCTTTGTCTTCGCTAATGACAGGGAAACGCGAGTGGGCAGACTCAAGCATAACGGGTAGAAACTCTTCTACAGATTGCTCGATATCGATGGTAATCATTTGATTGCGGGGAATCATGATATCTCTAACCCGAATTTCGTTAACGCCGATGACGCCTTCGATCATTTCTCGGGTTTGTGGGTCGATGACTTCACGTTGTTGGGCTTCCGTGATGACATCAACAAGCTCTTCCTTGTTTTTCGGCTCTCCGGAAAAAGTCAGTTTTAATTTTTCTAACCAACTTTTATTCGAAGCGCCGTTGGTAGAGTGGGGGTTGTCGTCGTTCATAATATCCGTGTTTCTAGCTTTCCGATCTCAACGTTAAATCTCTTGGTAGGGATCGTCAATGTCTAATTGATTCAAAATGTGTATTTCAATGGCTTCCATTGCTTCGGCCTCACCGTCATCAATGTGGTCAAAGCCCAATAAATGCAATGTGCCATGAATGACCATATGCGCATAATGATCGTGTATGGTTTTGTGTTGTTCTTTCGCCTCGCGTGCGATCACAGGTGCACAAATGACCAGATCGCCAAGCAACGGAATCGGCACTTCAGGTGGGCATTCAAAAGGAAATGACAAGACGTTGGTCGATTTATCTTTGCCGCGATATTCATAGTTGAGGTCATGTGACTCTTGCTCATCTACGATGCGAATGGTCATTTCTTTGTCAACCAATCCTTGATGAGCCATAACGGCATTCGCCCATGTTGTGAAATCTTGTTCACTGGGGATGTCGCGCTGGATACTGTCGTTTGTGTCGTATGCTTGTTGAAAATCGAGGACGATGCTCATGCATCATCCTCTTTGTTTTCTTTTTCGGCTAACGCTTGTGCTTTCTTTTCGGCTCTGATGCGGTCTTGTTCGGCATCGTGTTCTTCATAGGCTCTGACTATGCGGGCCACAACCGGATGACGCACTACGTCATTGGCATTGAAGAAATTAAACGAGATACCTTGAACATCTTGAAGGACGTCAATGCCGTGGCGCAGACCAGAGCGCACACCACGCGGTAAGTCGACCTGAGTGATATCACCCGTAATCACCGCTTTAGAATTGAAGCCGATACGAGTGAGGAACATTTTCATTTGTTCCGTTGTGGTATTTTGACTTTCATCCAAAATGATAAAGGCATCATTTAATGTACGACCACGCATGTAAGCAAGTGGGGCCACCTCAATGACATTGCGCTCCATGAGCTTTTCGACTTTTTCAAAACCTAACATCTCGAACAACGCATCGTAAAGTGGGCGTAGATATGGGTCGACTTTTTGCGACAAATCACCGGGCAAGAATCCCAGTTTTTCACCGGCTTCTACTGCAGGACGAGTTAACAATATTCGCCTGATTTCTTGACGCTCGAGCGCGTCAACAGCTGCAGCAACCGCAAGATACGTTTTACCGGTTCCCGCTGGCCCGATGCCAAATGCAATGTCGTGATTGATAATATTGGCGACATATTGCGATTGATTCGGGTTGCGCGGTTTGATGACGCCGCGTTTAGTGCGAATATGAACTTCTTTGCCATAATGTCCCGCCTCTGCTTTTTCTAAGCACTTGGCTTCTTGTATTGCCAAGTGAACTTGCTCAGAATCGAGATCTGGCACGATACCTTTAACAGGTTGTGTTTCAATATACAGCAGCTTGAGTAATTCACTGGCGCCACTGGCCTGTTGAGACTCGCCCATCACTTTAAACGCATTGTTGCGATAGCTTATCTCGACCCCAAGACGACGTTCAATCTGCTTAATATTGTCGTCAAAAGGACCGCATAAGCTGGATAAACGTTTGTTGTCTTCAGGCTCTAGGACAATTTCGTTACTGGTTATATTACTCAAACTGCTATTTTCCTCACAGGTTAGGGTTGAATTGGGTAACGCCCAATTCGTCTGGCTGATTGACACGTTGACGACCAACAATACTTTGTGGTGATACGGCGACGCGCAAGCCCATATCTTGCTCGCGGCGAATCACATTGCCGCGCAGTGAATTAGCGTACACATCGGTGATTTCAACATCGACAAACTCGCCAATCATGTCAGGGCTGCCTTCGAAGTTAACGACACGGTTGTTTTCGGTTCGGCCCGACAACTCCATTACGTTCTTTTTAGATAGACCCTCAACAAGGATGCGTTGTTCTGTGCCTTGCATATTTCTGGCGATGCGCAGTGCTTGCTGATTGATACGTTGTTGTAGCAAGTACAAACGTTGTTTTTTCACTTCCTCGTCGACATCGTCAACCGCATCTGCGGCAGGTGTGCCAGGACGCGCGCTGTAGATAAAACTGAAGCTCAAGTCATAATCCACCGCTTGGATTAAGTCCATCGTCGCCTCAAAGTCAGCATCGGTTTCGCCGGGGAAGCCAATGATAAAGTCAGACGACATACAAATGTTAGGACGAACCTTGCGCAGTCGACGAATTTTGGATTTGTATTCTAGCGCTGTGTGTCCGCGCTTCATCAAATTCAAGATGCGGTCCGATCCGCTTTGCACCGGTAAATGAAGGTGGTCAACCAACTCAGGAATCGTGGCGTACGCCTCAATGATGTCATCGGTAAACTCGACAGGATGTGACGTGGTATAGCGAATGCGGTCAATACCATCAATTGCCGCCACCATTTCGAGCAGTTCGGCAAAGCGGCAAATCGTGCCGTCATGGTGTTCACCGCGAAACGCGTTAACGTTTTGACCAAGCAAGTTAACTTCTCTTACCCCTTGCTCTGCTAATTGCGCAATTTCAAGCAATACGTCATCCACTGGACGACTGACTTCTTCACCACGAGTGTAAGGTACCACGCAGAAGGTGCAGTATTTCGAACAACCTTCCATGATAGAGACAAACGCTGTCGGCCCTTCAGCACGAGGTTCAGGTAAACGGTCAAATTTTTCAATTTCTGGGAAGCTCACATCAACGACAGATTTTTCGCCACCTTTGATTTGATTGATCATTTCTGGCAAACGATGTAGCGTTTGTGGGCCAAATACCAAATCAACATAGGGGGCGCGTTGACGAATCATGTCGCCTTCCTGCGATGCAACACAGCCACCGACGCCAATGATAAGCTCAGGGTTAGTTTGTTTTAGGTTCTTCCAACGACCCAGTTGATGGAATACTTTTTCCTGTGCTTTTTCGCGAATAGAGCAGGTATTCAGCAGGATGACATCTGCGTCTTCTGCTTCTTCAGCCAGGCTATAACCGTGGGTTGAATCGAGTAGGTCGGCCATTTTTTCCGAGTCATACTCGTTCATTTGGCAACCCCAAGTTTTAATAAACAGCTTTTTGGTCATGGTAACGTAAATACTTGCCTGTTGTAGACTGATGGTGGCATCTCATTAATCACTATTGAGACGGCTTCACTAGCCCAGTCATTGATGTTCAAAATAGCCGTGTATTTTAACGCGAATCACGGTCAAATCCTAGGGCGTGTTGAACTTTGATGTACATTTTTGCAGCGAAATGTTGGTCATTAAGACAAGCGCATGCTCGTGCCTTGTCGTCATCGCGCCACGCGAGCGACGACGCCGTATAAATTATACGGCTTTGCATCTCTAAATGACCTGCGCACAGTGTGCGAAGCTCAACCAATGTGCCGCTATTCCGTTTTGTAGTGACACCTAGAGCGTTAGATAGGTATGCGACACAGTCGTTATCTGTTAGCTTTATCCAAGCAAATTCTGAGTATTATGTCCGTTGTTTATTTGAGAAGAACAAAAAGCAAACCGCAAAGGTCAATGCACCCCAGCGATAAATGAGTGACATTCACTTACTAAGTGTGACGTATCTTGTACGGCTTGGTATTTTTTCGGGCTCACGCCGTTCACCGAGTGATCGAGATCATGGAGTCAGCCTTAAGAATACGTCATAATGCAGCCAAGTCTGTGAGTTTAAAGTAAATACCTTGCTGTAAGTATCAACGCTATGCAGGTGTTTTCGAGGTAAAGGGCATATCGATGTTTGATTTTTGTGTAAATGGCGCAGGTATGGTTGGGAGTGCCGTTGCACTGGGGTTGTTGAATCAAGGGTTCAAGGTGGCCGTGGTTGAGACGCGCATGCCTACGCCGTTCCAATCTCAGCAAGGCCCTGACCTCAGAGTCTCGGCAATTAGTTTAGCGTCGATTGAATTGCTCGAAAAACTGGGCGCGTGGCAACACGTCTTATCCATGCGCGCAAGACCATACTCAGGCCTGTCGGTATGGGAACAAGCCGATAGCCGTACTGATTTTAACGCCAGCGATATTGGTTTATCGCAATTGGGCTATTTCGTCGAAAATCGCATTTTGCAGTTGGCATGTCATCAGGCTTTAACCCATCAAAACGAGCTGACTTGGTACAATGATGCCAGTATCAGAACGATCACCCGTCACAAACATCACAATGAGGTGGTGCTATCAGACGGCTCACAGATTGCGTGTCGATGGGTAATTGGTGCAGATGGTGCGCAGTCACAGGTGAGACGCTTAGTTAATCTTGGGGTGTCTGGCTGGCAATATCAACAGCAGGCTCTAGGAATAACGATAAAGACGCATACCCGCGTAGAAGACAGAACTTGGCAGCAGTTTAATCCGTCTGGACCCCGAGCGTTTTTGCCAATGTTCGATAATTATGGCTCTATTGTTTGGTATGATAGCGAACAAAGGATTAAGCAGTTAAAAGCCCTTAATCACAAACAGCTGCGCGAGGAGATACGAGCGCATTTCCCCTCTGATTTAGTGGATTTCGATATTATTGATCTGGCGTCATTTCCATTGACTCGGCAGCACGCGAGTCAGTATGTTACCGATGGCGTGATTTTGATAGGTGACGCGGCGCATACCATTAACCCGCTTGCAGGGCAGGGTGTTAACCTCGGTTTTAGGGATGTAGACGCACTATTAAAGGTTACAGCAAACCAAAACAAGGATACGCTTGATAGTGCAGCGATGTTATCAGCACTTCAAGGGGACTATGAAAAACCAAGACAACGCGATAACACGCTTATGATGTCGGCAATGGACGGTTTCTATTCGCTATTTAGCAACGACAACGCTATTGCATCACTTTTGAGAAATACCGCATTAAAGGTGGCACAACATGCTGGGCCAATCAAACACAGTGTGTTGCGCTACGCGATAGGAATGACTAAATGACAGTACTGATAATATTGGCCGTTTTATTTGCCGCACTATTCATCGTAATCCCGCTCATCGAAAAATCGAAATATCGAATGTCTGAACAAGACGTCGGTAAAATATCTCGTTGGATATTGCCATTGGTTGCAGTACTACTGCTTATTCAGCTGATTCGACTAATTTGAACTTGCTGTGGCAGGTGACGATAGTGCATCGAACAGCGCGTTGAGTTGCCACGTCACATCGGTTGATTGTGGAGAAGCACTGTTAATGACTCTCAAGCCAATAAACTGTGCTTGAAGCCACTTTGCCCAATGAATATTGACTTTGTCTTCCGTGATTTCCCCGTTTTGATGGGCGGCGGATAGCATAGCGACAAAATGCGTCAGCGTTTGCTTCATCAACACATCCGCTTGTTCTGCTAACTCACGTGATAGCGCGTGACTAATACCTAGCGTATTAACCAGAAAACAACGCTGTTGATAATCGGGCTGCTCGTCGTTAAACAGAACGTGTTCAAAGAAGCGACGCAGTTGAACCAAAACACTGTCGCTGTTAGCAATGTCTTCAAACCGACGAAAAGACTGTTGAGCGTATACGTCTAACGCCTCACAAAACAGACCGTCTTTGCTTCCAAATGCAGCGTAAATAGACCCAGGTCGCATGTCTAAAGCGACTTGTAAGTCCCGCATTCCAACGCCCAAATAGCCTTTCTCCCAAAACACTTGAGCGGCTTTTTCAACAATTTCTGCGCGTTCATATTTCATATCTATCTAACCTATGAGCATTTGGCTTGAACAATTGTTCAATTGTAGCTTGAACGATCGTTCAGGTGAAGCTATATTCTGTTTCGAATTTATAAATATGGGTTTTGACGCCGCTGTCACTACGAATTATTCGACGTGTTTTACAGCTGTGATTTGACAATTTAATCAATCATTAAGGAGAGACTGATGTCTACTTATACTTTGTTCGATAAAGAAACCGCACCAGAAGATGCAAAACCGTTGCTGGATAATTCTGTAAAAGCTTTTGGTATGATCCCAAATCTGCACGCAGTGATGGCGCAAGCGCCGACCTTATTAGAAGGGTACCAAGTCCTTCACAATCTGGCGCAACAAACGAGTTTCAATAAAGAAGAGTTGACCGTTGTGTGGCAAACCATCAATGTCGAGCACGAATGTCACTATTGTGTACCTGCACATACTGCTATCGCAAAAAGCATGGGGGTTGATGATGACATTGTGACGGCTATTCGCGAAAAACGCGATCCAGCGGACACCAAGTTGGCAGCATTGCGCCAGTTTACGCTTTCAGTTGTGCGCCAGCGGGGTCAAGTGAGTGCCGAGGCACAGAGCGAATTTTTTGCTGCAGGTTACAGCAATCAACAGGTCTTAGAGATTATTTTGGTTTTGGCCCAAAAAGTCATGAGTAACTATGTAAATCACGTGGCTGATACGCCGTTAGATGCACCATTTCAACAATTCGCGTAGTCTTGCCTCACGCCCAGTGTATCTAGCTGCGTTGAGTTAAAATAAATACGGCTAGACAATACCCAATGGATGAGCACAAAAAAGCCAGCGTTTCGCTGGCTTTTTCTTGAATTAATCCCACACCCCTTTTTCTGACTGTCCTTGTATCTCACAGTCACCGGTTTTATATTCTGGCTGCTCACCATTATCGTGTTTTTTGAAGTAGTCTTTGCTGATGGAGACAATGGTCGGCGTCATCCAGACAATCGCGATAATGTTGATAACGGTCATCAGCCCCAAGGCCATGTCTGCCATCGCCCATACCTTGGGTAAGTCAGCTTGTGCGCCCCAAAATATCATTAACAAATAGCCAGCAGTGTAGAGCCCGCGGCCAACCTTATTGTCGAGCTTGAACATATGTAGATTACTTTCACCATAAGCGTAGTTAGCAACAACCGAGGTGAAAGCGAATAAGCTGATGGCCGCGGCGACAAAATCTGTTCCGCCTGTGCCAATGTGGGTGCTCATGGCATTTTGCGTCAGCCTGATCCCCTCCATTTGTTCTGAACTAGAACCGCCTGCCAGCAAGATAATAAAGGCGGTACAGGTACACAGCACCATAGTGTCTAGGAAAACCCCAAGCATTTGAATGTAACCTTGAGAGACGGGGTGATTGGGACGAGGTGCGGCACTTGCGGCTGCATGAGGTACACTACCCGAACCTGCTTCGTTAGAATACAAGCCGCGTTGAATACCATTTTTTATCGCAGCGCCAAGTGCGCCAGCTCCCGCTTCTTGTAAACCAAAGGCCGACGCGATGATATCCCACAACATGGCAGGGACCTCTGCGAAGTTTAGAACGGTAATCGCTAACGCGGCGATGACATAACCGACACCCATAAAAGGTACAATCCACTCAGCAAAACGAGCAATTCCTCTAAGGCCACCAATAACAATTAAGGCGGCCAGCCCGATAATGACTAAACCCGAATAAGTTGTCGGTATATCGTAAGCGTTGTTTAGTGCATCGGTAATGGTATTAGCTTGCACGGCACTAAAGATAAATCCGTAACCCAAAAACAGGCACAATGAAAATAAAACAGCGAGCCAAGTTTGGTTTAGCCCTTGTTTAATATAATAGGCTGGGCCACCACGAAATTCACCATTGTGGTCTTTTACTTTGTACAACTGACCCAATACACTCTCTGCGAAGCCTGTTGCCATTCCAAGTAAAGCGATGACCCACATCCAAAAAATGGCTCCCGCCCCACCCAGTGAAATGGCGACGGCGACACCCGCTAGATTCCCGGTGCCGACGCGGGCGGATAGGGAGGTACACAAGGCTTGGAAAGAACTTATCCCTTCATCTGTACTTTTGTTACTGCCTTTTAATAATTTGAACATGTGTCCGAAATGACGAATTTGGACACCTTTGAGGCCAACAGAAAACCAAATACCACAACCAAGTAACATAAAAATTAAGACTTGGCCGTTACCCCAAAGAATATTGTTGATCGCTGCAACAATCTCATTTACCACGATACGATCCTGTTTTTGCGCAAAAGATTAAGAGTCTGCCCCTGTTTCCACACAGAGTAAAGTGCAATACGTTGAAATAGTTTGAAATAAGCGTTTGAGGGCAGAAACAAAAAACGCCAGTCATGGACTGGCGTTTGAATATGGCTGGGGTAGCAGGACTCGAACCTACGAATGGCGGGATCAAAACCCGCTGCC
>CAWUJV010000066.1:0-23938 GCA_963922845.1 uncultured Alteromonas sp. | reverse complement strand
AAGAGTAAAAGGGAGGACGAATCCATCGTCCTCCTACCCATCCTTAGGTCCTTTTTCTTCATCGCAATGTCAGTCACACACTGACAATAAAAATGTTATAACATAACAAAATGAATTGCCAACAATAATTGCTCATTTCTTTATTTTTATAAAAATATCGAGTCGCACAGATAAATCAGGACGCTCAACATATAAAAAAAGCCGGGGGAAACCCGGCTTTAAGACGCAATGATTATAGATTACTTTTGCTTGTTTTTTACATGCTTTTCAAGCCATTCATCTTGTTCCCAAAGCATGTGCAAAATACTCTCTTTTGCTCGATAGCCATGGGACTCTTTAGGTAGCATTACCAATCGCGCCGTCGCGCCCAACCCTTTTAAGGCATTGAAGTAGCGTTCACTTTGCATCGGGTATGTGCCGCTGTTGTTGTCCGCTTCACCGTGAATCAACAGCAATGGTGTTTTCATTTTATCGGCATGCATGAATGGTGACATGGTGTAATACACATCCGGCGCATCCCAATAAGACCGTTCCTCTGATTGGAACCCGAACGGCGTCAATGTGCGGTTGTAAGCGCCACTTCGCGCAATACCCGCGGCGAATAGATCAGAGTGTGACAACAAATTTGCAACCATAAAGGCACCATAACTGTGACCACCCACCGCAACGCGTTCAGAATCAATCAAGCCACGTGCATCGACAGCATCGATTGCCGCTTTGGCATTCGCCACCAGCTGAGTGCGGAATGTATCATTGGGTTGCTCATCGCCTTCTCCAACGATAGGAAAGGCAGCATCATCAAGTACCACATATCCCTTATTTACCCAATAGATGGGGCTTCCCCAAAATGGGTAAGTAAACTCGTTGGGGTTTTGAGTATTCTGCGATGCACTGCTTTGATCTTTGAACTCTCGCGGGTAAGCCCACAAGATCATGGGGTACTTTTTACCCTCTTGATAATCAACGGGTAGATAAAGCGTACCTGACAAGGCTAAGCCATCTTCTCGCGTGTAATTGATAACTTCTTTTTTGACGTTCTGAATCGCTTTGAAAGGATTGTCGAAGAACGTAATTTGAGTCAGTTCGTTCTTGGCAATATCTCTGAAATAGCGGTTAGGGAATTCGCTTTTCGATTCAATGCGCACCGTCAATCGGCCGTTATCTGCATTGTAATCACTCAAACGCTCCAACTTATCCGTATAGGCAGACTGATAGAGGCGCTGTGTTTTTTGCGTCGCTAAATTCAAGCTATCTAAGAATGGAAACTGTCCTTCATCAGAAAAACCATCGCCGATAAGGAACACGTTGCCTTCGTCCAATGACAATACGCTCATGCCATATTCATTGCGCTCAGTAACAAAGCTACCGGGGTCATTGTACGCATCTTGATAGTTTCTATCGTGCAATACGATTGGCACTTCGGTGTTATCTGAAGGGTTGAAAACATACGATTTAGTGTTTCGTGTATTCCACCAATAATCTTGTGCTATCGCATGGGTATCATCTGCCCAATCTACGCGATAGAAACGATTAATGGTTTTAAGCAATGACCGTGGCTTGCCATCAAATGGCGCAGATAATTCAAATACCTCGTCACGAAAATCGACTTCATTCGCAGGATCACCTGCATCCAAGGCTTCTGCAAAAATAACTGTAGCAGGCTTATCATTGCGCCATTGCACACTGCGACGCCCCTCTCGTACCGCCATAAAGCCCTTTGGTAAATCTTCGATTAGTGACACATCAACAATGGTCTCGACTTTTTTACCTTTGGCAGTATAAACGGTCGTGCTAGAGGGGAAGCGGTTGTATTGTACTAAGTAACTAAATGGCTTCTTATATTCGGTAACCAACACATACTTGCCATCAGGTGACACGCTTACGTTGCCAAACATACCCGCTTTAAGCCAGATTTTTTGCTTTCCTTTTAGCGAGACTTTCACTAATTCAGAACGCGTGAGTTGCTCAAAATTGAACTCGTCATTCTTATTTTTAAGTAGGTCTTGATACGTGCGGTTTTGCGCCTTCTTACCGTCACTTACTGATACCGTTGGTCCGGTTGGCGTCGCTAACGCATTGTCGATCAGAGACTGGCGGTCTTTTGGAACCAGTTTAACCAGAAGCGACTCGCCATCGGCAAACCAATTGATTGCGTCACGCATATTCGCGTTAACGTTGGCTTTGGTTAATTTTTTCGCTTTGGCTTTAGCCAAATCGACAACCCAAACTTCGACACCTTTTGGCGTTTTATTGGTCATCGCCATGTAGCGTTGATCGGGTGACCACGTAAACCCAGACAATCGTGGGGAATCGGGAAGTCCATCTATTTCGACCGTTTTATTGGTCTCTACTCGTCTGATTTTGACATCATTGTAGAACGTCACTCGGCTACCGATATTCGTTTTAGGGTCAATCCGTAATCCACCTAAGCGCAGTTCTTTTTCGGATAACTCCTCAATGGTTTTATAGTTGTCGCGAAACAACAACAATGCAGTATCTTGTTTTTCATTTAACAAGAAATACGGCGCCAATTTCACATCGACAAGCTGACGTATTTCTTCTGAGGGTGTTTGGTATTCAACAGCCGCATTAATATTCATAGACATCATTCCCAAGGCAGAGACTAATCCTATTGCCAGCTTTGGTAACCGGTTCATAGCAGTTCCTTTGTTATTGGATTCATTTTTTAGAATTGTAGGACACAGTCAGGCTATCGAGGCGCATCAATCGCCTCACCGAACTGGTGATAACGTAAAGAAGATACACCAAGGCCATCAAATGAGGGAAGACTGCAAATGCAATAATTCTTGTCAGCCACGGTCACTTTGGATTGTAAAACCGCCAATAACCAATGTCAGTGCGTATCAAATGAACACAACGTCTATCAGTTTGGCGCGCATCTAGAATAAATGATAAAAGTGGGCAGACACGCTATAAAGGGCTGCGACTATTGAGAAAGTTGGCGATAAAAAGCTTGGGTCACACCGTTGGTCCAACCAAACCCATGTTGGACATCGTACTCGCCGCCTTTCGCTACTTGAGTTGCACTGACAACGTTATATTTTTCCATTAACGTGCCATTTGCGGCAAAATAACTCTCTACCGTGGATAACCAACGAATGACGATGTCATCGCTCAACGTATCCATTCCGTAGCGCTTTAATCCCTCAACAGCAAACCAATGAAGTGGTGCCCATCCGTTTGGCGCATCCCATTGCTGTTCACTCGTTGACAATGTTGTCACAAGTCCACCACTTTTCAGAAAATGCGAGTGAAGGCTCGCGGCGACTAGTTCAGCTTGTTTGTCATCAGCAATCCCAACATAAAGGGGTAAAACCATGGCAAGCGACATGACATCAGACAACCCTTGTTGACTGATGTCATAGTCGAAATACGCAGACTTAGATTTAGACCAACAGTATTTTTGAATAGCCTCTTTTCGTTCAAGAGCTCGATTGGCCCACAGGGTAACGGCGATATCGTAATTGATAATATGATAGAGCTCGCATAACGTTTCTTCGAGCGCATACAGCAAACAGTTAAGATCTACCGGTACAATTTGCGTGGTTTTTATTGAGTTAAGTTCATCTGGGGCTTGCAGCCACCGGGTACTAAAGTCCCATCCGGATTCACACGCCGCGCGTATATTGACATAAAATTCCCGCTTGCTCGCTTCATCCATTTTGGCTGTCGCGTCGACATCCTCTTTATACGACTCGGGTCGGGGAGTAGCGCTGTCGTCCCAATATCGGTTGAGTAGCTCCCCACCAGACATCCGAACGACTCGCTTGTGTTCACCAACACTCGATAACGTGTCGCCTCCACGCATCCAAAACGCGTATTCCGTTTCAAGTGCATCAATAAAAGCGCGTACTCTGTCCATATCTGGGTTGTTTTCAAGCAGGAGTCGAACGATCAGCGCTAAAATCGGCGGTTGAGAACGCGTGTTGTAATAGCTGCGATTGCCATTGGGAATATGACCGATAAGTTGTTGTAAATGGGCGAAATTATCAAAAAGATTATCAACAAGCGCTGCACGCCCTGACTTCATCAACCCCACTGCTGTGAAGTAACTATCCCAATAATATATTTCTCGAAAGCGCCCTCCCGGTACCACATAATCTTTGCATAGCGCCAGCAATGAGCCCGCATTTTCATCGCTACTTTTGCGCGTTAGCAAGGGCCACAGTGACTCGATATAATCCGGTACTGACGTCCCCCTCGAGACCTCAGGCTCAGATACGGGTTTGGGTAGAGTGAAATGTTGCTCAACAAAGCATTGCAACGCTTGAGGATGGTCAAACGATTGGTCAGCATAGTCTGCAATTATCTCATTTATAGCCCGGTTGGGGATCGCGTCAGCAAACGTTTTGCTGTCGGCGTAGATACCAGACATCTGCACATCATGAAAAAGCTGACTCTCAAAAAACAAACGGCTTTCTTCGAGGTTATGGATAACTTGATGATGCATAAAACGTTAACTCTGTTGTGTTGCAGAAGCGGCCAGCGACACTTTTCTAAACCCGTAGAGAGTAAGCACGATGCCGATGATAGGAATAAGTAGGGTATAAAACGCTTGTTCCCCACCAAAGAATTCGAATAGAACGCCAATTAACAGCGAACCAGTCGTCCCCCCAAGCGCAGAGAAAATAACAATGAGTCCCGTCATTGCCGCGTGCTGTGATTTGTGAAGAGAGCTCAGCATGACAGAATTCAAAATCGGATAAATTGGCGCCATTAACAAACCAATGAGAGGTAAGAGAAACGCGGCTAAAGGCGCTTGAGCAAGAGAATTGATGTGTGAAGCACTAGTGCCGCTCGCCAGCGGTAGGGACAACAAAATAAGCCCCATCATTAATCCTGCGCTAACTAGCAAAAAGGGGAACCAATTTACCCGTTTAAGAACCTGACCCGCGCACAAACGACCCATTGCAATAGAAAAGGCAAATAAGCTCGTCATTTGCACACTTATCGCAACAGGCAAACCCAAGACCTCGTTGTTGAACGTAGGCAGCCAGCTACCAATCCCCTGCTCAACCAACACATAAAGGAAAATAGACAAGACGAAAATCAATACCAAGGGTTGATAGGTCAATTTGAGCATGTCGGTAAACGCACTTAGCGCCGACGATTGCGAAGCAGTCGACGATTCTCGCTTGATTGGGGCAAACACTACCAAGATACTGCTAAGGGTGACAATCGCCGCTAAAGCAAAATACACCGACATCCAATCCGTACTGCCCGGCTCACCTTTTTCAATAAAGTAGCTGAACACCCAATATCCACTCAGTACGCCGAGCATAAAAATGCCCTCAATGGTATTGAGCAGGGCTGAATGTTGTTTTGTGCCGTCACTTAATTGCCCAACCAAGGCATACACTGAGACTTTGGCCAGAGCAAAAGCCGACCCGATCACTGCAAACAACACTTTGACCGCGATAAATTGGCTCCAAAAAGGCGTAATAGCACAAACAATGGCAACCGATACCAACGCCATCAATAAAGCAATTTTGTATCCGACTCTGGGAATAAAAGACGCCACCGCAAATGATACCAATGCAATTGATAGGTCCTTGAATCCCTCTAATGCAGCAGCATCAGTTTTAGCGATGTCGAATGTATTGATCGATTGCAAGATAACCGTGCCCACGCTGTTGAGCAGAATGGCGAACACGAAATAGCAAAAAGCGATCGCACTGATAATCAATAAACGGGGCATAGCTTCGCCTCTAGACCTTAACTGCGTTTGAGTCTAACGTGTCGTTAACATTTATGCAATCGTTTGCATAAAATATTTAGACCTATTACTAAGTGACACCTTAAGACAGTATCATTAGTCAACTAAGACGATTTTCTAGCAACGAGTTCGATGTCGACGGTTTGCGATGTGGCTGGTTTGCCGGTTAATTGCAGAAGAAGTTGGTCGACCATGATGTTAGCGGCTTCACGCGTGTTCTGTCGAATTGTCGTCAGCGCTGGATGAAACAACTCTGCCATAGATATATCGTCAAACCCAACGATTGCGACTTCGCCGGGGATGGCAATATAACGTTCTTTCAGTGCTTTCATCGCGCCCAATGCGACCATGTCACTTGACGCTACGATGCCGTCGAAGGTTAAACCTGACTTTAGGATAACGTCGCTAATTTTGTCGTATGCCGCTTGGCTCGTAATGTCTATAGATAATATCAGCCTCTCGTCGACCTCGATATTTACATCACGATGAGCTTGTTCGAAGCCCTTGAAACGCTCTGCCATTTCTGCGTGTTCCGGATCACCGAGAAACACCAAACGTCGATGACCCTTCGCTAATAGATGTTGGGTTGCTAGGAAGCCACCCAACCTATTATCGCTCCCAACAATGGGATAGGTAGAAGAGGTACTGGGATCCCCCCACACAACAAGCGGTGCGCCTGACTCTGCTGCTCTCTTGGCTTTTTCATCACTTTTTCCCTGCCCAACGACAATCAGACCGTCCGCTCTGGCACTACTGATAAAGTGCTGATGCCAATCGTCAGATGCCATAAAGGAGTTAGATAGTAATAGCTCATAACCATTATCATTCAAAGCCTGATTTAAATCACCGACGACTTTTAACAGGAAAGGGTCATTTATACTTTGCTCGGTGTGCTCGATTAAGTTCAGAATGACGGCAACGACGTTGGTGCGTTGCGTGCGTAACCTACTTGCGGCGGCATTAACGCTAAAATTATGGGCCTTTGCGAGCGCTTGAACCCGCTCTCTCGTGGCTTGCTTGATAATTGGGTTGTTATTTAAAGCCCGCGATGCCGTTGACGACGAGACGCCTGCTAGCTTTGCCAAATCAGAGAGGGTCAGTTTCTTGTCTTGCTTCAAAATTTAACAGTCTTTACACACAATATGTCCAAACTATATCGTCTTTCGTCTTATTTGCCTACAAAATACGAAGATAAAATCACACCTCAAACTGCGCTCCAAACCATATAAATCAATGGATTAGTCTTTTTTATTGGCAAACTAACGCTTTAATTTGTAAACAAAATGCTAAAAAAATCGCAATCGATTGCAAAAACACTTTGCAATCGATTGCATTTTGACATATTTTGAAAATGAAGGTGAAAAACACCTCAAATTGCTGAGTCGAGTATTACTTTGCAACCCACTTAGGTGAGATAACTTTCTGTTTGACCTAAGATGCACACTAGATTGCACAGCAAAGGTAAACGCGACCAAGTTAAAATAGCGTCATAACGGGACACAAACATGAAAACCAGATTAACGCCACTTTGTATCGCAATTGTCAGTGCCTTTGGAATACAAAGCATCGCCTACGCACAAGAATCGTCTGAAAACCAAAGCAGTGAAGTTGAACGTATCGTTGTAACAGGTACCCCAAGCGGTACGCCAATTCGGAAAGTTGATACGAGCTTCGCCATTACCAATATGTCTGAAGATGACATTAAACGTCTTGCTCCCAAGAGCACTGCTGACATTTTTAAAGCGGTACCTGGAGTCTGGGCTGAGTCATCGGGTGGCGTATCAGGTGCCAATATTTTTGTGCGCGGTTTCCCCGGTGGTGGTGACGCCCCATTTGTCACGGTTCAACTACAAGGCGTGCCCATTTTTACGCCTCCTACACTGAGCTTCTTGGAAAACTCCACGTTGTTTAGAATGGACGAAACCATTGAATTCATGGATGGCCTTCGCGGCGGTCCCAACTCTGTTTTATCTAATGGTCAACCGGGGCTGACTACAAACTTTATTTTAAAAGAAGGCAGTGAAGAAACCGAAGGGCTCATCAAGTACACGGGATCAGATTATGATTTACAGCGTATCGATGGCTTAATCAGTGGGCAACTAGCAGAAGATTTATACTTTATGGCTGGCGGTTATGTCTCGCGCTCACCGGGTATCAGAGATACGGGTTTTGACACGGAAGACGGCAAGCAATTCACTGTGAATATCACCAAGGAGTTAGATAACGGTAAGTTCTCGATATTTACCCGTGTCACGGATGACCATGGTGTGTGGTACCTGCCCAGTGCGCTCAATGCAGCAGGTGTCGACAACAGTTATGTCCAATTAGGCACACTGAATCGGCAAGCCAGTATTCAGTTTGGTCCAGACGGTGAAAACCTTGATATAGATCTCGGTGATGGTCGTGGCTGGAAAGGTTCTGTCACTGGTGGAAATTTACAGCTAGACCTCGGTGATGGTTGGACATTGGTTGACAAGTTTGCTTATACCGAGGGCGATGCGAATACGTTTGGGCTCGTTCCTGAGGGCGGTGCGGTTAAATTGTCCACCGTAGCAGACAATGGTACCAGTGCGACAGGTGCAGTCACGGGTACTGAATATGATGGTGACACCGATGTTCAGCAATTTGGTCGCTGGGTGGTACTCAAAGAAATCGAAGGTTTCACCAATGATTTAGCCCTAACCAAGCAACTGGGTGAAAGTAAAGTTACCGTGGGATATTTCTCTAGTTCATTCTCGGCCAATGACTGGTGGTCTCTGGGTAATCAAGCATACCACGTCGTACAAAGTGGCGGCGAACGTCTAACGGGTATCGCCTGTAATGACGTCGACGACAGTTGCACATGGAATTATGACATTAACAGTACTGGCGACGGCTCAACTGACGCTCTATACGCGGCGTTCGATCACAAGATTACCGATACGCTAACACTCGATGTCGGTATTCGCAGTGAAAAACACGAAATTAACTATACCGTTGACGAAGGGCTTGATGGTGTCATAACGAAAGCCGTGCAATATGACGAGCGTGAAACGGCATGGACAGTCGGCGCTAACTGGCAATTCCAGCGCAATATGGGGGTTTTCTTTAGAGCGAGTGAAGGGTTTAAAATGCCTTACTTCGACGATTTTAGAGATAACTTCGGTGCGTTTAGTGATGGAGAGGACCTAATACAGCAAGTTACGCAGTATGAATTAGGGTTTAAAGTCGCAGAACAGAATTACAGCGTTTATGCGACAGGCTTTTTCAACGAAGTGGAAGGCGACACCTTTGTGGCTAGGCCCGGCGCACCTGCCGAAATCCTGACCAATGAAGCTTATGGTGTCGAATTGGATATGGCCTACTATGCTGACAATGGCTTTTCGATCACGCTTAACGCGACTCTCCAAGAAACCGAAATTACAGCAAGTCCTGCAAACGTTGGTAATGAAGCTCAGCGTCAACCAGGTTGGCAAGTACGCCTAACACCTAGCTACGATTTTGAAGTGAGTAATATAGAGTCTACGTTGTACGCGACGATTATTGCTGTCGATGACAGGTTCGGTGATAACGGAAATACCGTGGTACTAGAGGGCTATGAACAAATTGATGTGGGGCTAAACATGTACCTTACCGAAGAGCTTCAACTTCAGTTGAACCTTCAAAACCTCACCGATGAAGATGCACTGACAGAAGGCGATCCACGTAATCCAAGCTCGCCAAATGGACGTTTCATTTTACCTCGTAACGCGACCTTTAGCTTAAGTTACCAGTTCTAAAACGCGCAATACGCTAGCCGGACTCGTCTGACGTTTCCGGCTGGTGTCCACTATGATACTGTCTCGCAATATAGAGTAGGCCGCTCATTCTTCACAAGGTTTTATCCTTATCTCGCCCGCTTTTTCTACTGGTTTTTGACACAGAATGGTTATGTCAGAAAACAGATGGCGCAATTATAGGTGGGTCTAACAAGCTACACATTTACCGCTGAGTTCAACAGAGTTAGACGTCACCAACTCGTGCCAATCGCTAGGTGGTCGGGTATAGTAGCCGTTAACATTTATTTCATTGCCTATTATTCCAGTTATGCAGAAACCCTTGGTCGCGTTTTTTAGTCTTGTTTTGTCATCAATGGTTGTCGCCAAAAATGCAGTCGGCGATTTACCTCTTTTACCAGAGCCAGTGACGAACAATGCCGTCGCGTCCGTCATGATTGGCAATAAACAAGTTATTGTTACCATGATGGGACTCGGAGCAAAAAAAGACCACTCATCCGTGCATAACAAAGCATGGCAACTGGAATTAGACAAAAACACTGGCCCGAAAGAATGGAAAGCCATTCCCAACGTTCCTTCAAGTCTTCCTCTGAAGGGTCGACTGGCCAGCGTTGCCGCTGGACTCAATAGCTCAATTTACTTGTTTGGGGGCTACACTGTAGCGCCTGATCATACGGAAATTAGTACGCCTGATGTCTACCGATATGATATCACCACGTCTACCTATTCGTTACTGACCCCAATGCCAGTACCCGTTGATGATGCTGTCGCCGTGACATATATGAACCGATATATCTATCTGATATCGGGATGGCACAACGACGGTAATGTCAATTTGGTCCAAATCTATGACACGCAAAATGATACGTGGCAACAAGGTAGCCCTTATTTAGGTGCGCCAGTTTTTGGCCACGCAGGTGGCATAGTGGGTAATACTATGGTGATCTGTGACGGTGTAGCAACCGTTCCAAGGGCCAACAAACGCCGCACATTTGCTGCTGAAACAGCGTGCTACAAAGGTGTGATAAACCAGCAAGACCACACGAAAATTGACTGGACGATTATCGACCATCCTACAGGGCAATCACGCTACAGAATGGCTGCTGCTGGGGATGACCAGCACAACCAAATTTTATTCGTTGGAGGGTCAATCAATCCCTATAATTACAACGGTATCGGTTATGACGGCAATCCATCTGAACCCAGCAACCAAATTTGGCAATTTGACCTCGATAGCAACCAGTGGCACCTAACTACACATGATCTCCCCACTATGGATCATCGCGGTCTGCTCAAGATTGACGAAAAGTGGGCTGTATTAGGAGGCATGACGCCTGGCCAAGTTGTATCGCAATCGATACACTTTTTTACTGTTGGCGCACTATAATTTTTGTCACACTACAACGCGAAACGCCACGCAAGATGGAATGCAAGGAACACGCTTTGGCAAATAAGATATTAATTATCGATGACGACGAAAAACTCTGCGAACAAATTACTCGATTTCTTCGTCGATTCGATTACGACGTTGGCAGTATACACAACGGTAATCAAGCCGTAGACGCCATTAAGCAAGTCGAACCTGATTTGATCGTCCTAGATCTCATGCTTCCCGGGTTAGATGGATTCGAGATATGCCGGGCAATACGTCCTTTTTTCAACGGTGTCATACTCATGCTCACGGCGAGTGATGATGATATGGATCACGTAGTGGGTATCGAAATTGGCGCCGATGACTTTCTTATCAAGCCAATCCATCCTCGTGTACTTCTCGCTCGTATTAAACTGTTATTGCGACGCAACAATGACGTTGCAGCCATAGCAAATCAGTCTCCTCAAGATCAATCACTCAGTTTTGGGCAATTGACTATTCACTTGAAGAAACGCGTAGTGAATTGGCTAGGGGTCGACATCGATATGACCGACTCTGAGTTCGATCTGCTGGCTATCTTAGCAAGCCAGCCAGAGGACATATTTAGCCGCGATGAAATATTACTGAAAATGCGTGGCATTGAGTACGATGGCATGGACCGCTCTATCGACGTCAAAATCGCCTCATTGCGCAAAAAGTTAGACGATAATCCAAAGTCACCAAAGAAAATACTCACCGTCAGAGGCAAAGGCTATATGCTGGTGCCCGATGAATGGGAGCATTAAGGCCGACTAACGTCAATGGGGAGTAAAATAGTGAAACTGGCCCCGCCTAACTTGCTATCCTCCACTTCAATAACGGCATGATGCTGCTCGATTATTTTCTTAACGATGGCGAGTCCCATCCCGTAGCCACCAGTTGAGCGGGTGCGGCTACTGTCCAGCCGATAAAAAGGCTCAAACAAACTATCGCGGTCATCAACAGAAATACCGTCACCATCGTCTTCAAACCGAATGGCGATGTTGTCTTTTGCTCTACCAACTGAAATTTTAACGTGGTGATTGCCATACTTCACCGCGTTTTGAAAAATGTTATCCAGTGCCCTTGCAAAACTTGATGAATCGAGAGCAATATCTGCGTTTATCGGCTCACAGCTTAACTCTACCGCTGTCGTGGCTTTCGCTTTTTTACTCGCAAACCAGCCTTTTACCCACGCCACAACATCGACTGATGTAAGAGAAATCTCCATATGCTCACGGTCAAATTTGGCATAAGTCAGCATTTCATCAAGCAAAGCGTCCAGCGTATTCAAGTCATCTTCGATACTGTCACAGGACTGTTTTACCGATAGTAAATCGTTTTCTTCCCTCAAAAAATCAAGCTCGAATCGTATGTGACCCAAAGGTGAGCGTAATTCATGTGCTACCGCATTAGTAAGATGCTTGTTCGATTCAATTAAGTTCTGGATACGATTGGCCATTTGATTAAAATGGCGATTTAAGTTGGAAACCCTCACGTCATTATTCTCACTCACCCGTGAAGATAAATCTCCCATCCCAAACCGGCGAGTTGAGTCCTCAAGAATCTTGATACGGCGCTGCACTGTAAGCGTCCAAACCACAATAATAGCAACTAGCAAGACACCACCACTGAGCGCCGCCACTGCCTCACTTAACTGCAACGCTTCTATCGTCTCTACTGGCCCAAAAGACAAAACATGTTGAGTCTCACCCAATTGTTTGTAAATAATGTCTCGCTCGCCGTCATACCAAGGCACGCCTTTTTTCATTTGTTCCATGGCATGAGCATCAAAATGATAGTCCGACACGAGCGTTATTTTTGCAGGGATATTTTTTGACGACAAACGTTTGAGAAATGCTGGCCACTCAGCGTGTGGTTTGGATAAAAGTAAATCCTCTGATAACTCGAAAATACCGCTAAAGTCATCGATGGTGTCTTGTTCAAGTACACTCGGCTGAAAATAGATTACTATTTTTTCAGCAATGCTCTCGGCAAATATGCCATACAACAATGCTAGTAAGTAAATAGGAACAAAAAGTCGAATCACAGAGATATCGCCACAAGAAAACGTAATTCACATCCTAGCCAAGGGGCCATGTCTTGTCCTGTATTGGCATGTAACGTTTTGTAATGCACATAGAAAACAGGTAGTAAATCACAGCATATAGTTTGTTAACTGAAAGCAACTTTACTGATACTTCACGAACAAACACTGCAAGATGGCGACCATTTCCTGCATGAATTGGTTTTGTCATTCTCTCATTGTCGATAATGAGTTACCATTGAACGTGTTTGAAAAGTATTGTCTGCATGGAAGGAATGTAAAAAGGATGAATAAACCGTTTTTGTTTTCTGCGTTAGCATTGATTGCCAGCCTCATATTGACGGGCTGCAACACTGAACCCGAAAAAACGGATTCAATGATTCGACGTGAAAAAGCTGATCACGCCTCGCTAGAGCTCGTAAAAAAAGCCCAAGCATTGGTCACCACTGAAGTTTTGGCATCACCCGATGAACACCTCGACGAGCTGCTGTTAGCAAAGGAATCATTGTATTTAGCCAAAATGGTGTACAAAGATGCGCGTATTCTCAATTGGAAGAATGCTCCCTTGACGACTTTGGATGAGCAAATTATCGGCCTCAATAATACACTTGCGCAGTCTAGTCTTGATGCTTTACGCCTCGCCCTCGACAAAACCAAAGCATTTAAAAAACAGAAAGAGGAAGTGGAAACGCTACCTGTTTATGACAACACCGTTGCCAAACAAGGATTGCAGCGAACGTTAAATGAGTTTAATGAAGACCTTAATGATTGCTGCATCAAAAATATGGCATCAATCAATCGACTATTGAGTGCAGAAAAGAAAACGTTTAGGGAATTGATTAAACTCAATCACAACGCACTGCTTTATCTCGGTAAATACGTTAGAGAAGAAATCCAAGCGAAAGAGATAGCCGACATGATTCAGAGCGAGCAAAATAAGCTCGACAAACGCGTGGCCGCCCTTTCGCAAACAAATTAATTAAGCCTAGTGCACAGGACCGGCCGTTTTTTCAACGGCCTGTTTTAAATCATTACGTAGCCCTAGCTCAAACCCCAATTCAGCTACCACAAACAAGGGACCGATAGCTAACCCCATCAAGTCATCAACAAATGCGGGCTTTTTGCCTTCATAGTAATGACCAATAAACTGCAACACCCAGCCGAACACAAATACGCCCACAGATACGACTAACCACCCTATCACGGTTAATGCCGCTACGGATTGCGCGGCAATGATCATAATGCCAGTGATCAGTGCCATGACGAGGCCGAGTTTTACATCGAGTTTTAAATAGAAAATGTTACCAACGAGCCAAACACCAATTGCAGGACTCAACGCTAAGTGACCAAATAAGGGTAACGATAATTCACCTAGAACCGGTTTACTCAACAGGCATAGTAATGAGAATACGATTAAGGGAATACCAAAATAGTGGGTCATAATGTTGCGCTGATCTCTGTGATATTGCGCGTATTGTCCTAAATGTTGTTCAATGGTCTTCATAGTCACCTCAGACGTGTTAACACCTTTATTACATAGTGTAAATGACGCGGAATAGCTCAACTGTCACTTAGGTGACAATTAATCAACAGGAAAGGCTATCGCTTTAATTTTATTGAGGTTAATGATGGTAAACTCTCCGTATCCTAGCGTGAGCAGTCCCTCTTGTTCGAATGTTTTCAGTAATTGATTAGTTTTTTGACGGGACAACGACAACAACTGCCCCAGTTGTTCTTGCGGAATTGCAACTTTTACTGGATCTGCGTTATCGTGCTGATGACCAAACTGCATTAGGCGTCTTGCCAGCCGAATCCTTGCCGAAGGCATACTACGGTCTTCAAGGTTTTGAAATAGTAAGCGCATCTTTTGACTAAGTAACCCCCCAAAATGCTGCCACCACAGCGGGTCTTCCTCCGTTAGCAACGCTAGCTGCGCCGCCGAGATATGAATGAGTTGTGTGGGCTTGAGCGCGACAACATCGTGGGTTCGGTCTTGCTTGTCAAACAAGGCTATCTCGCCAAACCACTCACCGGGCTCGATGACCGTCAATCCAATTTCGGCGCCCGAAATGTCCAGTCCACTAATCCATAGTCCGCCACTAACCAAAAAGTAGATGCCATCAAAGGCATCGCCTCGTCTAAACAAGGTTTCACTAATGGCCAAGTCACGTACCCGTGATTTAGCCAGTAATTCTTGCTGTTTTTGTTTTGGCAAGGCACCAAACCACGTGCTCATTTGGGTCATCGCGTCTGTGGACAGAGGTGGGTATATTGGATTGTGCATAGTAGTGTTCAACACGCTTTTCAACATAAAAAAGAGAGACAATTAAGGTGTATTCGTCGTTGTCCGTCAGTTTTGCTGCGGACAATGCATTGTTTATACACAACACCGTATCTGAATTGCAGTGGCCCTGCACAGGGACAGATACCCCCGTAAACAAAAAACACTCGCTCCGCTTTTAAAGCTCAGGTTACACCACATACAACCCATGAAGCGCATCATTTGCGAATAGATTAGCAAAAATCTGTCGTTTTAGACCTAAAAGCGAGATATTGTGATGCAATCCTACACCTTTTGATTATAAGGTCGATAACTCACTTACAAGGATGTCATTTGCACCATGGAATCGGTGTTTTAATTGACCAAGCGAGTCTCGTTTATAAAGTAGTAATAGGTCTTTGAATAATACCAGATTCTTTGTTGGTGATTGGCAGGTCACGCCATCATCAAACACACTTCAGCGTGGAAAAACGCAAAAAATAATAGAACCCAAAGCGATGGATGTTCTTCTGCTGTTGTGCCAGCAGCAAGGCGAAGTCCTCAGTGCAGACGAAATAATCGATAGCTGTTGGTCGTCTTATGACGTCGGTGATAACCCCGTTCACAAAGCCATTAATCAGTTACGACGGGCCCTCGGCGACAAAGCCTCATCTCCGACCTACATTGAAACGATACGCAAACGTGGCTATCGCGTGATAGCCCCCATCGATTTGGTCGACGAGCTTGATGAAAAAACATCCGTTTTACAATGGCGAGGAGGCTCTCCCTATGTTGGCTTGAGCGCTTTCAGTGCCCAGCAACACGATGTATTTTTTGGCCGTGACCGGCAAGTTGATACCCTGTTAAACCTATCTGAGCAAGCCATCAAGCAAGCGAGAGGATTGATATTAATACTGGGCCCAAGCGGTTGTGGAAAGTCATCACTCATCCACGCAGGCGTGCTGCCCAAATTGGCGCACAAGCAGAATGCAAACGGCTTAGCTGTTATCGATAGCGTGTCGTTCAACTTCAAAGAAACACGGGGAGAACAACTCTGGCTCGATTTTGCTAGCCATATTATAGACTGGCAATTAGGCGAAGAATTAATCTTCTCCGATATTAGTGCACAAACCTTGTCAGAGCGTCTGCAAAGCTCGCCGGAAGCACTAGTCGAACGCATACGTACCATGCTTGACGCCTATGCAGAATACCAACATATAACAACCCCCAGACTTGGATTGGTTCTCGATCATCTGGAAGTATTGCTTGACTCTCCCGACTTTGAGCAGACAACGCGACATCGCTTTTTAGAGATGATCCAAATGTTGAGCGATGCAAAATGTATTCTGACATTTGGCATCTGTCGCAACGATTTTTACCCTCAAATCGTCCAATACCCAACCTTGATGCGAGATAAAATCCACGGCGCTCACTTTGACCTCACCGAGCCAACTGCCACTGACTTGATAAAGATGATCCAGCTACCTGCTCAAAAAGCGGGACTGAAGTGGGAAACGGAGAGTAAAACACTCGCACGTTTGGACGAAACGATCGCCAACGACATCAGTATCCATGGAGATGCACTGCCATTGTTGCAATACACGTTGAGCGAGTTGTACGAGAAAAAACAAGGTGAGCTTTTGACGTTTGAAGCCTATCAAACACTCGGTGGTATAGAAGGAGCACTCGGCAATCGCGCAGAAACCGTATTTTTATCTCTGGGCGAAGAAGCCCAAGAGGCGTTAAACCATATATTAGGCTTGCTCATCTCTCACAGTGCTGATGGGTCAAATACCACAAGCAAAATAGCCTATTGGTCTTCATTAACCAGCAACTATCAACATCGTTTGGTACAAGCGATGGTGGATAGTCGACTTTTTATTTCTGATATCAACCATGATCAACCCAGCTTTAGACTGGCCCATGAAGCATTATTGCGAAGCTGGTCTCGAATTGAGCAATGGATTGAAAAACACCGCCACAGTTTAACTGTCAAAGCAAAATTGTTAATTCAGACAAATGCATGGATAGAGCAACGCAAAGACACTGCCTACTTGCTTCCCAAGGGAAAGCCATTAGACGATGCCTTGGAACTGGTGAATGTGACCAATATTGAACTCACCGTGCATGAGCTTGATCTCATTAAACGCTCCCAACGCCGAGTAAAAACCCTTCAATGGTGGCGAAGCGCGACCGTTGCGCTGCTGATGATATTGACATTAACCTCAGTGATGGCCATGTTCAGTAGCCAACAAGCCTATAGTTTGGCAGAACAAAAACGTCAAGATGCAGAGAATTTGCTGGGTTACATGGTCGGCGACTTTGCAGATAAATTGCGCAGTGTCCGGCGCATGGATTTACTCGATGGAATTAGCAGTAAAGCCCTCGAGTACTTTACAGAACAAGAGTCGGCGGTTCGTCCTTGGTTATTGCCTCAACCTTCAGACTCACTCGAAATGGATTTACAACAAGTCCTAACCATACAAGCTATTGCTGAGGTCGATTATTCGCGAGGAGATGAACAAGGTGCCAATAAAGGTTTTAATCACGCGATCGCTTTATTGGACGCGTTAGCCATACGATATCCAAACTCGCCAGGAATCGTAAAAGCACTGGGAATCAATCACTTTTGGGTTGGCCAAATTGCTTACGATACACTTGAATACGAACAAGCATTGGCATCATTTCGCTCTTATCAGTCATTTGCAGAACAGCTTGTCGAACTCAAACCCGGCGACCATGATGCGCTGTTAGAGCTGTCTTACGCGCATAATACGTTGGGCACGCTAAGCTTGGAAAACCAAGAATATGAACAAGCGCGAGACTATTTTCATCTCTCACTGTTATCGAAGCAATCATTGCTAAGCCATGCGCCGCAAGATACGGATCTTGTTGTTGATATTGCCGACACGCACTCTTGGTTAGCGTCGGTTAACTTGCATCTCAATGCCATAGAAAAAACGACGCAACACTATCAACACAGCAGATCGTTACTATTGTCTATCGATGACACCGAGCAGCTAAACGCCAGCATCATTGAGAACCTGTTGCTCTTACACCTTCAGGAAATGGAATTTCTTTACCATACTAAACACGCTTTGGACTACAAATCATATCTAACTTCTCAGCGTCAATTAAGTCAGTCTTTGCTGTCGCAAGACTCTCAAAACCAATATTGGCAACAATTAGCGATTGAAGTTGAAGCGCAAACGGTTAAAACGCTGAGTAAATATAATACTGATGATATCAGTAGTATTGATTTACTAAACGACAAACTCCTTTCACACGACGACTACATCCCAAAAGCCTCGTTAGATTTTATTATTGCCGCACAACGACTAAGACGATTCGATTTGAGTGAGCGAAGCCTACAGCAACTTAAAACATGGTTAGACGATAAAAAGGCGGGCGGCACATACGTCGACACCTATTACCAAGAGTGGTTGGTTTTGCAATGGGGTGACTTCATGCTGACAAATCAAACCAGCGAAGCCAACAAAGTATGCCAAGAGGCAATTGCCTTTTTATCATCGTCATCAAAGAAAAGTATCAGTCCAGCGCTCGTCAAGCAACAAGTCCAAATTGAAAATTGTATCAACGAAGAGTTTGATAAGACCCATTACTTGAGCTCTATTTAACTAACATTGCTTTGAAAAAGGAGAAAAGCATGTCAACGACGCCACCTGTATATAATTTCACCGTCCGCGTATTGATTCGTGAGGGCAAAGCATCTTTCACAATCTATGATTCAGAAGGTAAAGTATTTGATAGCACCATTGAAGTGAAAGAGCCAAATACTCAAATTAATTACACATTGAATGATAGTAATAGTCCCCCAGCGATGACATTTACCACGCCTAAGACTGATCCAACTGATAGTGACCTGAGCTATACCTTGTCAGATGACAAAAAAACTATCTACTTCGTCGATTCCGACCTGAACGAGGGCATTATCAAACTCTACCTACGAACAGAACTCGATGGGACGGTTTATACCAGCCCTGATCCGCAAATTAGAAACGGTAAGCGTACCTAGTTCAGCAGGCAGGGCCCTGCCCTGCCAAAAAAATCATTTAAATCAACAAGATAAAATAGAAGGTTTTCAGAAGGTAAGTCAAGTCTCGGGTTTGTATGCTTTTCCCATCAATTTCGATGGATGCAGGAACAACAATGAGAGCTGACGCGCTAATTCAAACCTATACCGTCTACGCCACACTTCACAATGACGAAGTGATTTTCGACAGTGAAGACGACATTTTCAATCATCGCTCAGGTGATATCTATGATACCGTCTTACCACTTCAGTCCTTTCGTCCTGGCACACAAATCACATTTACTTTAGCCAATAGGGACAAAGGATTTGTATTTCAACAGCCAATCATGGAAGAACCTAGAGGTTTCCATGATCTGAATTGCATCATTAGTAACGATCGACAAACAATCACCTTTATCAACTATGGACGAGACATTCAGCCTATCCGGGTTTTTCTGACGATAGAACACAAGGGGGTTAAATATAAAAGCCACCAACCGATTATCGTTTGCCAGCCGAGCTTTGTTGAGCGTCTAGTCGCGACATTTACCCGCGGCAAAAAGAGAGGAGCGCTCAATGTTGCAGACTAATGATTTAGGCGTATGGGCCAAGCGCTGCGAGCAAATAAAACAACAATTCCCTCTCGACACACCCAAGCTACAAGACGGTGACACCAAGTCAGCACCAATAACAACCCGACGAGCTTGGCCCATTGCTCACATCGACCATAGTCTAGCTAGTATTGTTAACGCGATACCCACTGGTATGTTTGTACTTCGTCCAGACGGCACGATAGAGAGAGCGAATACCGCAGTACAAGATTTATTAGGCTTCGCCGAGTCACAGTTTATTGGGCGAAATCTACTTAACTTTATCGCCGATAGTTTTCGGGGAGAGTACTATGAATTGCTTGAACAATGTTCGCAAAGCCCGTCACTTTATTTTAAACACGGTCCAAGAGAAGCGTTACTCGTTCACGTAGATAGCCAGTTTGTCCCCGTAGACTTGAGCTTATCGACCCTATGCAAGGAAGGAGATGAGCAACTGATCGTCTGTATGGTTCACGATTTAACGAGCCATAAAGCGGAATACACAAGTTTACTAAAATTGGCACAAACTGATCACCTCACTGGACTGGCCAATAGACACACATTTGCACAACAGCTCAACAAAATGTGGGATGAGTGTTTTCACACAAAACAACCATTAACCCTAGCTTTCATTGACGTTGATTATTTTAAAAAGTTTAACGACAAGCACGGACATCTGAAGGGCGACAAATGTCTCAAGAAAATCGCCGATGCCATAGTGCAGTGTCTTCCGACGCGGGACTGTGTAGCGGCTCGCTACGGCGGTGAGGAATTTGCAGTTTTATTGCCGAACAACGCCCTCAAAATCGCTCAATTGACTGCAATAAGAATTAATCGCGCGGTGGCTGAATTGAAGTTTGATGAATTAGGCATCGGACCAGAAGTACAGGTAACTGTCAGTATCGGTATGACACAAAATTTTTCACAGAGTGTTGTATGCGCGCAAACCTTACTTCAAACCGCCGACGACGCGTTATATCTAGCGAAGGCCTCGGGAAGAAACAGTATTATCACCAAAGACAAATACATAGAGCTACTGTGATAGCGAACATGTAAACCGTTCCTCGATAGAAATCGGCGGTCAATAATTGTATTGCCGCCGCATTTCTTTTTAAAACGCTAGGCCAATACTTATCCCAATGGCGAACGCGGCACTGCCGACCATTATCAACAGGCGGATGGGTAATTCCGTCCTCCCCGGTGCTACCCCTTCTGTCATCAACAATGTCTCGCGTTCTACATTCATAACAGCAGCAAGGGCATTGGTGGTTTCCATCGAGGCAACGCCACTTTTTTCGATTCGTTGAACGGTTCTTACTGACACATCGCAAAGTTGCGCCAGTTGCTCTTGCGTCCAGCCTTGTTGATGGCGAATCTGCTTAATCTTGTTTGCATTGAGTAACATCGTTCTACACCAACAAGCTCACAACGAAATAACCAAACGCCATGCCTAAAGCGAAAAAGCCAGCAATGGACAACGCGCGCAGATACCAAGGTTTGTTGTCGTATAGCTGTTCTGTCAGTGAATGTACGACCTCACCGTTCACCGTAGCAGTTAAAAACAATTCGGTCATTCTATTGCGGTAGCCAAATTCTAGGTGCATGGTTTCGCCATCCACATCGAAGTCGTGATGCGACGCCATTGCACAATTGCTGCGATTGAGAATCAATGCATCATCGACCCAAATCTTCTCTCTAAATGACCAACTGGCGTTGTGCACAACGATTTGTTTGCCTTTGTACATGAACGGCATAAAGATGCCATCGCGAAGTGAAAATGTAATTGTGTCGTTTTTAAATGTTTTAACCATAGGTATGTCCTCCTGAAAAGTTGAGGCCATTATTGGCAATCAAATTCACCAATTTAACGTCAGTGACATGACTGTCAGGTTTGTGTCACCTATATAAATCAACGAGTTAGAAATTCTAACTGTCATACCAATTCGTATAGATAAGTGATCGCTCAGCTCGAGTATTAGAGTTAGATGGCTACGCACTAAGCATTGCAGCGGTACCTTGTACGATAGGCCTATGCACTCCCTGATTAAGTTATTAATCTATGCAGATCGACAAAATACCTTCAGTACTAAACTAATGATATTGACTAAAGATAAGTCCTAAAAAGCGAAGAGAAAGCCCATTCAATCACGTTGTAAAATGTATCGCGTATAAAGTTGAGGTGATAGCATTTTCGATAGTTTTTGACTGGATACAAAAAACCGCGGTCAAAGCCGCGGTTTTCAATTTGCTAAATCAACAACAATTATTTGCTGATTCTACGACGTCTAACCATGAATGCTAGACCTGTAAGGATTAGGCCGATTGACAACGGTGCGTTGACTACAACGTCATTTATCCAACCTAGGTATGGACGATACAAGTTACCACCGAAGTAGTTACCGAAACCACCGATGGCTTCACCGATTGTTTCCGTACCAAATGTGTTGTTACCAACTAGTAGGTACTTGTCTTCAACTGCATCATAAATGAAAGATGGACCACCTGAGTCGCCACCACCAATTGACGCTTCAAACAACGCTTGAGTGGTGTCGCCACCTAGACCAGCGTCACAAAGGAATGCAGCTAGATTACAGAAGAAATCTACGTCAGCACCAGTAGAGTCTGTACCGTCGAAATCTGCATACCAAACTTCAGTTTCTGAACCATTGTTGTCACAAGCAACAGGAGAACCGAACGCTGCACCTACATCAGCATCATCACACGTAAAGATTTCAGCATTGTTGAAACCGAAACGCTTATTGAAGAAATCAGATGATTGAGGGTTGAATCCGTCGATACCGTTACCTGTCGTACCATGACCAACCATAGTAAACATTTCGCCGGGCTGTACATCACCGTCGTAGAAATCATAGATTTCTACACCGTCAGGAATAGCTGAATCTAGAGTAATAATCGCGATGTCGTCGTTCAAACAACCGCCACCTAAACCAGACTGATCTGTTGGTCCACAAACGCCGAAGCCAAGATAATCAGGGTGATTGATAACCTCAACAGCGTTGCCTAAATCAACAATAGCCCCACCGTCGTTGAAAACCGCAGTGATTGTACTTGTAGGACCAAGCCCAATAGCTGCGCCCCCCGGCGTGTCTACACAGTGTGCTGCAGTGATGATGTGTTTGTTAGAAATAACAGAACCCGTACAAATACCGCCGCCAGGCGTCGTTGTATCGGCATCAATGAAGATACTGACAACACCAGTAAACTCACCTGCAGGTACGAATGGCGCACCGCCCTCGATACCACCACCAGATACAAAGTTGTTTTCACTGCCAGCTAGGACGCGAGGATTAACCGCCGCACCTTCATAAGTCAAAGGGCCAGCAACAGCGAGTTGGCTTGCTAGCAAACCGCCTGCGAGTAGTACAGCTGAGAACCCCTGGTTTTTAAACGCTTTTTTCATTTTTATGTTTTCCTTTCTACTTGTGCCAAGTTGATATGCAAAATAAGATCCAAAAGATCAATAAATCATAAGTAACTGATTTTTATAAAAATTAAGCACACTGAATTTTAGTCGCACAATACTGGACCAAAGTACTGTAAAAAATACTGACGGTTTACAAGGTCGATTACAGAAATTACTTTATACTTATGATTAATAGTCACCAAACTCTGCAAATCTATGCTCTAATAGAGCTCGAATTATAATAAAAATGAGTATCGGCTATGACCAAATAGTTGAGCTCCAACCAACCATAAGACATTCGTATGAAGTTAAATTTAGTTTCTTTTTTATTGCCAATTCTGACGGTCTGCATACTCGCTGGATGCACTGGACAATCATCAGATCAATATCTCGCGAAAGCAGTTGAGTACAGAGAAAACGGAGAAAACCAGGCAGCAATCCTTGAGTTAAAGAACGCCATTCGACAAGAACCTAAAAACAGTCTTCTTCGATTTGAATTGGGTAAAACCTACATGCTAGTTCACGAATTCGAATCAGCCGAAAAAGAACTAAACAAGTCGCTAGAGATGGGGTTCGACGCCAACCAAATACTCCCGCTACTCTCAGAGGCATACCAGAGAACAAGAGCGGATGTCGCGCTTTCACAACTGGACTTATACAACAATAATTTAAGTCCAACCGCTCAATTAGAAGTGGGTTATC
>CAWUJV010000065.1:0-24005 GCA_963922845.1 uncultured Alteromonas sp. | reverse complement strand
TGCCGGATTTCAAAGTACAAATTAGGGTAACTTTGTCCACCGCTTTGCCCAACCAGCGCAATCGTTTCACCAGCCACCACCGTGTCCCCGACTTTTTTGAGCAATGCTTGACTGTGACCATACACGCTCATGTAACCGGCGCCATGGTCAATAATAGTCACAAGGCCAAACCCCTTCAGCCAATCCGCATAGAGCACGCGACCCGCCGACACTGCACTAATAGCACTGCCTTCGTTCCCCTCAATCACAACGCCTTTCCAACGCACTTGGCCTTGCCGACGCTTGCCGAATAACCGCATCACTCGACCACTTGCGGGTTTTTCTAGCTGTCCCTTAAACTTGGCTAAACCACTGAGAACAATATTTTCCTGCTGCGCTGCGCGCTCTGCCGCTAGTTGTGCCGCTTCTAGCGCGCGTTTTAACGCTTGTTCACTCGCTTGTAACGCCTCAACTTTCGCCGCATCTGAGGCAATTTTTTTATTTAACGCGCTGAGCGTGATCTTACGATCAGATTGCCGTGCCGTTAGCTCTCTTTGCTGACGCGTTTGGTTAGCTAATAATGCTGATAGTGCCTGTTGCTTTTGTTCTAGGCTCGTTTTGACTTCGACGAGCTCGTTTACACTATCGCGAAACTTTTCAATACTTTGCTGCCGGGCTTTGTTGACGTATTGGTAATAGGTTAACACGCGCTCAAAATGTCGGGCATCATCTTGGTAGAAAAGCATCTTCGCGTAATCATAATGCCCAGCCATAAAGGCACTACGAAGTTGACTCGATAGCAATCCTTGTTGCTGCCCGATGGCGTCTTCGAGTTCTACCTGTCTTTGGGTTAATGCGTGTTGTTCTTGCTTATTTGTCGTGAGTCGTTGTTGAGTTTCGTTTAGCTGGCGGGCAACGGCACCAATCTCAATTTCAGACGCTTTTAACACGGCTTCGATTTCTTCCGCAGACGCTTGTGAGGCCTTCAAATCATTTTGACGCTGTTTCAACTCATTCTGAATTTGCAGCAGTTCCTGCTGCGTTTCATCGGTTGTTTGGCCCTGAACGTCAAGCACCAGCAGGTTAACAAGTAGGCTTGTTACCACTATTCGCTTTAAGATACTTACACAGTGCCACGCATTCATAATTAGAGGTAAACCCTAGTCCTAAACGTCCTCGAAAAGTCAAACCGTTTTGACAAATTCATCTTATATTCAATGTTATAGCAGTCAGTCTACACAAAACTGAACCGATGGCATAGACGATTCCCTATTCCTGCGGTCTTCGCTCTTTCGCCGCCACTTTTAATCAAATGGGCGCACAGCAAGGCTAATTTTAAGACACCAGTACAAGATTTGGCTTTGGTATTATATACTCTCGTCTCTTTTTTGAAGTACACACAAAAAACCTAAGGTTGTAGTGAATGGACCAATTGATTGAGTTTGCAAGTAACCACATCATACTTGCGGGCATTTGGATAGCCTTGTTTGGCATGTTGATATTTAGTTACGTGAGCGTTTTCTTCTCGTCTATCAAGGAGTTGTCGACCCACGAACTCACTCAACTCGTCAATAAGAGCGAAGCCATTGTTCTGGATACGCGTCCTGCCAAGGACTTCAAAGCAGGCCATATCTTAGGCGCAAGACAGCTAAAAGAAGACGAAATTCGCACTAAGGATTTTTCTAAGCTTGAAAACAGCAAGGATAAACCCATTATTGTCGTATGTGCTTTGGGACACTCTGCTCGTGGCATTGCCAATGCAATGACAAAAGCAGGCTTCAACCAAGTTAGCATCCTCAAAGGTGGGATGAGCGCATGGCAAGGCGCAAGTCTTCCCGTTGCAAAATAGAGAATAAGCGAATGAGCAAAGTTGAAATTTATACAAAAGGCCACTGCCCTTACTGTCGTCGAGCAAAAGCATTACTCGACCAAAAAGGGGTAGAGTATGTGGAGTATCCAATCGACGTCAAACCCAAACTGCGTGATGTCATGATTGACCGCGCCAACGGTGGTTATACGGTTCCCCAGATTTTCATCGACAACCAACACATTGGCGGATGCGATGATATGATGGAGTTGGAATATCACGGTAAACTCGATCCTTTGCTCAACGCATAAATTTTAAAATTACACAGCAGATTAACGCATAATTAGGAAGTATCATGGCTGAAGAACATCAAAATAATCCGGCAGAAGCAGAAGGCCAAGCACCAGCAGCACCTCAGTTTCACATTCAACGTATCTACGTAAAAGATATCTCTTTTGAGTCGCCAAACGCACCGACTATTTTCACGAAAGAGTGGAAGCCTGAAGTGAAGTTGGACATTGATACCAACACACAAAAAATTCAAGACAATGTCTTTGAAGTAGTATTGTCTATCACAGTTACCGCCAAACTTGGTGAAGAGACAGGCTTCTTGTGTGAAGTACAACAAGCTGGTCTATTTACGATTGGTGATATGCCTGATCAAAACAAGGCTCACATGTTGGGTTCTTTCTGCCCAAGTACCTTGTTCCCTTATGCTCGTGAAGCAATTTCAAACCTAGTTAACCGCGGTACTTTCCCTGCGCTTAACCTTGCGCCAGTAAACTTTGACGCTATTTTCGCGGCTTACATGCAAAAACGCGCACAACAGGCACAAGCTGAAGGTCAAGAGCAAGCGCCTAAGCTAGACGCATAATCGCAAATGGATACGTCATCAGTGACAGTATTGGGGGCGGGGTCATATGGCACCGCCCTTGCTTTTTGTCTCGCCAGAAACGGGGTTCAAACCTATCTGTGGGGAAGAGACACCGCTCATGTAGAGGCTTTGGCGAAAGAAAGGCAAAATTCTCGCTACCTTCCTGGCTTTACTTTTCCAGATAGCTTACAGCCCAACACAAACCTTGCGGATGTTGTCTCGCGCAGTAAAGATATTCTAGTGGTCGTTCCAAGCCATGCGTTTAAGGCGATGTTGATACAACTTGCCGATTTACTGACACCCGAGCATCGTATTATTTGGGCGACGAAGGGTTTAGAGCCCGGCACAGGCCGATTGCTAAAAGATGTTGCCGTTGACGTACTTGGCGACAACCGTTCCCTTGCCGTGCTATCGGGCCCAACCTTTGCAAAAGAGATGGCTGCAGGTTTACCGACTGCGATTTCCTTATCATCAAACGATGAAGTATTCGCCGACGACTTCGCCTCAAAACTCCACTGTAGTAAGTCTTTTAGAGTGTATAAAAACCCAGATTTTACTGGTGTGCAGTTAGGTGGTGCGGTGAAAAACGTCATCGCCATTGGTGCTGGTTTGGCCGATGGTTTAGGGTTTGGAGCAAATGCCAGAACGGCACTGATCACTCGAGGGCTCGTAGAGTTAAGCCGACTAGGCGTGACGTTAGGTGCTACGCCAGAAACCTTCATGGGCATGGCAGGTCTTGGTGACTTGGTACTGACTTGTACCGACAACCAATCGCGCAATCGCCGATTTGGTTTGGCACTTGGACAAGGCAAGTCAGTCGAGCAAGCAATGGAAGAGATTGGTCAAGTGGTAGAGGGCTTTCGCAATACCGAAGAAGTCCACATACTGGCTAAGCGAATGAAAGTCGAGATGCCGATTAGTGAGCAGATTTATCAAGTGTTGTACCAGGGTAAATCGCCAAAAGACGCGGCTATTGCACTTTTATCAAGAGACCTAAAACAAGAATGACAAAAAAGGGGCCAAGGCCCCTTTTTTTAACTCAAATAAATAGCGACCTATCGGGCGCCGTCATAACCAAATTGTCGCCAACTCTCATAGACAAATACCGATACCGCGTTGGATAAGTTCATGCTGCGACTGTCCGGAAGCATGGGAATACGCACTCGTTGTGCTGGCGGCAAAGAGTCGATGATATCCATCGGTAAGCCTCGAGTTTCCGGCCCAAACAGCAAGGCATCACCTGCTTGGTATGTCACGTCCGAATGAAACGCTTTGCCTTTGGTCGTGCATGCGTAGATTTTACCGGGCTTGCGGGCACTGATATATGCATCTAGATTTGCGTGGCGTTCGACATCCGCAAACTCGTGATAATCTAACCCTGCGCGTCTCACCCGTTTATCATCCCATTCAAAGCCCAATGGCTCGATTAGATGAAGGGAATACCCCGTGTTAGCGCACAGGCGAATAATATTCCCAGTATTGGGTGGAATCTCAGGTTGGTATAAAACGATATCTAGCATGACATCAAACACTATGAACTAAAAGGTGGGACAGTATAACGGAATCACGGTAAATCGGCTACGCGAGGCGATAACAGAAACAAGCGCTATTGCGGATTGTCGAGGCGTGTTTTAACACCCCAACAAGCAATAGGGAGCGTTCACGATTGTCCCGACAACGCCGCGGCAACTTCAGCGGCATTGAGCCATGATTCGTGGCTCTGAATAACCAGCCACTGCCCGTCGACATACTGCAGTAACCCAGACCAGATTATTTTTCCCGTGTACTCGGGTATCCCTTTCAACTTCAGTCTCAAGGAAACGGGCAACGTAAACGATACCAAATCAGCACGAATTACACGTACATTCCATTTGAGAATGTCATTGTGTAAGTCTTCAACGCCAGCGCCTGCAACAACGTAGGCTTTTTTTAACTCGTCCAAAGATTGGATAATCCCGTCGCTAACGAAAAAGGCGTTAGCATCGTCAGAGTAATGCTCTAAGCCAGCGAGGTAGCGTTTGCTATTTGCCGCTTCAAAGATTTGCTCAACAACCGCCTTTGCACCGGCATACGCCTTTTCCCTGTCCGCCTGAGTGAGTTTTTCCGCTACTGCTTGATTCACACTAATGCTCCACATCATGATTAAACCAACAACACTTTGCCATCGAATATGCTTCATGATTACTCCGCCGACAAGAAGTCGAATAATTCGCTCATCACGGGTAGCCGGTATTCATCCACTTCGTTGAATAGTTCGTGATAGCCTTTTTTCACAATGCGGTACTCGGCATTTGGCATTTTCTGTACAGCTGCACTCTGGCGTTTGTTGTCAATAATCAGATCGCTGTCTGCACAAAATACCAGCGTAGGCGTATGGACTTTGTCAGCATTATCTTGAATGTAGTTCATCGCGTACTGGGCGGCTTTCAACCATTCCGTAGTCACACCACCGAGCTGTACTTCAGGCATTTCCTCGTACAAATCTCGAAACACGCGATAACGTCCTTCACTGTGGCAGAGCGGATTTATTTTAAATGGGTAAGCAATGTAGTCGGTTTGCCCGAAAAAATAACCTGCGTCTTTTTTGCGAATTCCATTCCAAAACAACCCCGTACGAATGAGTGTGTTGGCCAACCAGTTTGGTAGAGCGGGCTTAATGCCGAACATAGGAGCGCACAACACCGCTTTTTTAAACAGCTGAGGGTATTTAAGCAAGGTGAGCGTGCCAATACAGCTTCCCATAGAGTGGGCGACAAGGTGTAAATCGCCAATCTGCCTTGGTGTCACAACGTGCGAGATAAAGTCGTTGAGATCTTCAACGTACTCATCAAAGTCTGCCACATATCCCAATTGCTGGTTATCTACCATTCGCCCAGACAAGCCTTGTCCGCGGTGGTCGACAATGAACACCGCAAAACCGTTTTGCCATAGATCGAACATCATCTCTTTGTATTTGAGATAGGTTTCAATACGTCCGCTGCTCAACACAATGGTTGCAGTTGCATGGGTCGGAATGGTGTACGCATATTTCAATGTCACCCCATCTTTCGCCGTCATTTCATCTTGAATGACTTGGTGATGCCAAAAGGGATTGATCGACTCTTTATACGCAGCGTCTAGCTGGTCTTCTCGGGTAATTTTCCACTGCATTGATGCGGTCCATGTAAGGGTAAACTTATTCTAATTATTAAGCCTCCCATGGATGACTGAGCGGCTTGGATATCGCCATCATGCAGATCTACAACCGCTTTTGCAATCGCCAACCCCAAACCTGCACCTCCTGAAGCGCGATCACGAGCCTCAGTAGGTCGATAGAAAGGTCGAAAAATAGCATCGTATTCAGACGCCTGAAGCCCCGGCCCATCATCTGCAATGCTGATTTGCCAATGTGTGGTGAGACAACGCAACTGGACTTGGATGTTACCATTGGCGTAACGAATCGCGTTTCGAATGATATTTTCAACGCCACTTAAGAAAAGTTCGCGGTTGACCGTAACAGTGCACTCAGGAAAGTCTGGAGTTGGTAAGACTTTGTTGTTCTGCTGTGCCTCAAATGCAGCATCATTGAATGTTTCAGCCAATAAATCAGAAACCGATATTCGCTCAAACGCTGGTTGAGCCCCTTCGACACGGGTCAGTTGCAGTAGCCTATTTATCAGCATTTCCATACGTTCAGCTTCACGTTCAATCCGATTGATTGACGTACCCGTTGACCCTTCTTGCTCAATTAAGCCTATTGCCATTTGAAGGCGGGCCAATGGCGAACGAAGTTCATGGGACACATCCGCAAGTAGCCGTTGCTGGCGCTGCCATGCCCTTTCTAATTGGTCTGCCATCGCATTGAAATCTTTGACTAATTGTCCAATTTCATCACGTCGAAACTTGTGTTCATCGACGCGAGTTTGCCACCCACCCTCAGCCAATTTTTTCGTCGAGTCTTGCAACCTTTCAATCGGCTTGACAAGAGAACGAGCAAACAAAAAGCAAAAGAGACCAGAGATAAGCACTGCCCCCAGTATCAACCAACCAAAATGCTTTTGTAATGGCATAGGTCGACCACTTGGCCGTTGCACCAAAAACCACCATTCCTGCCCATCCAGTGTTATCGTTTCAATACCAATAAACACCGATAGTCCCCGCGAAACAACGGTCGCTTTCCCCTGCTCTTTGATAAATCTAAAGTTCTCTTCGGCAAACGGTGCAAATGGCACGCGTCCGGGACCCGTGACGAGATCGCCACTGGCGGGATTGAACAGAACATAGGTAACAAACCGCTCTGTCGCACCGCGTTTATGGGCGACTCTGACCACTGAATCGAGTGGCATTGAAGGTCTCACTTCATGTACTTTGCGAATGCGCTTCGCCCCAGATTCAAGCCAAGCCAATTCTTTGCCTCGGGCCTCACGCACATCTACATTATCGGCGAACAAACGACCCAGCCAGCCAGCAGTCAATACACTGATAACCAATGTTACCCAAAACCATAAAAACAAACGGCTGAATAAATGACGATTAGGATTGAGTTTAGATAAATTCAACGGTATCCGCTCTACTAGGCATCGTGAAAGACATAGCCGCTGCCGCGAACTGTTTTGATTTTTTCAGAATCTGAAAATACCGCTATTTTCTTGCGGATATTACTCACATGCATATCAATGCTTCGGTCAAACGCCATTAGTCTGCGGCCAAGGATTTTCTGGCTAATTTCCTCTTTTGTTACAAGCTCACCTGCACTGACCATGAGCAGCCTCAGCAGGCCAAATTCGGTCCCGGTGAGATTAAGCGTGTGACCACAACACGTAACGGTTTGGCTTTTTGGGCTCAATACAATGTCATTGAGACTCAGATCAACTTGCTGGTGCTGATTCGCACCTAACTCTAGTCGTCTAAAAATGGCTTTAATTCGCGCAGCAAGCTCTCGGTGATTAAACGGTTTGGGCAAGTAGTCATCGGCACCGAGTTCCAATCCCAATATGCGGTCGTAATCATCTCCGCGAGCGGTAAGCATTAGCACGGGCGTAGCATGAGTCTGACGAATTTTCTTTAGCGCGTCGAACCCATCCATTTTTGGCATCATAACATCGAGCAAAATCAGATCGGCTCCTGTACCTGTTGTTGCTGTTCTCACTCCAATGAGACTGTCATTTTCCACGTGCACGTTATAACCCAATGTCGACAAGTAAGTTTGCAGCATATCAGTCAGCTCCGAATCATCATCAATGATCAGAATGTTATGCGGGTTGTCATTCATACAGCCTCTCTCAATTACAACAGACTCTTTACACGTGCGCCAATACTCTCACATTCTTTGCAAACTGTTACATCGATTTACACAAGCTTTACACGGCACTTGCGTTTCTTTGCACACTTTAAGCCTACACTGAATTCAGAGCTTAGGCCTATCCATTATTCCAAAGCTCTCGTTAGCATTTACTTTGGAGAACGGTTATGAAAAAGACACTTATTAGCGCCGTATTGAGCGCCACATTGATGACAACAAGTCTTGCGGTTGTTGCCAAACCAAATGGCAACGCTGGTTTCCCAGGCATAGAGGTCTTGAAAGAGCTCGATTTAAGCCGCGAGCAACGTAGCGACATCAGAGACATTGTTAAAACGTCGGGCCCCAGAAAAGGCGAAAGAAAAGCACGGTTTAATGCGCGCCGAACAGACTTATTGAACTTACTGCAAAATGGTCCACTGTCAGACGACGCATTAGAACAGAAAGTGCAAACACGAGTAGAGAATATGTTGAGTAAGCACAGTGAAATGGCACAAATGCGTCATCAAATATGGCAAGTACTCGACGAATCTCAACAAGCTCAACTAAGTGAAATGGACACGGTTGAACGCAAGCGTCGCGGAAAAATGCCCAAGCCCGATTTGACGGCTCTGAATTTAACTGAGGCACAACAACTCGCCTTAGAGGAGCTAAAAGCGAAGCGAGAAACTCTCCACGCAGAAGGCAAAGCACTTCGCGAATCGTTCAGAAATGAAGAATTGGCACTGGTTCGTCAATCGACATTTGATCAAGCCCAGTGGCAAGCGCTAGCTCAGAGTTATAAGCCTCAGATGATTGAGCATGGTATCGCCATGGGTGCGCTTCATTCCGCTTTTTTTAATACGTTGGATGAAGAACAGCAAGTGGCTTTCGTCAATCAGGTATTAGACAAGCAACAGTCTCGTTGGGCTAAGATGAAAGAACGTACTAAGCGCCGTAGCGACCGACAACACTGATCTCTTGTGCTGAGAAGAACATGGACGTTCACCCTTTCACACTGTTCTAACCAAGTCGCCTGAACAGCGACTTGGTTAGCAATGATTGCCAATTACGCTTCTGTTTTCTTAGGAAACAATTTCCCTTTGAGCCAAACCAAGGGAATTAACACAATAAACCAGAATTTTTTGAGGAAGACCAACGCCAGTGCAAAGAAGCCAGTTTTTGCTAACACTTTACCTGCAATAAGGCCACCAATACCGTATGCAGCAACATTATCGATGTCTGGATCAAACTCGTCGTAAGTGTGCCCTTCATTAAAAGACGCCATTGCTAACACTTGGTCACGGGCGCCGTTGACTTCTTCTAACTGATCCATATTGGCGATAAAATTCATCACTAAATATCCCTGACGACCCAAAGCGCGAACATTGTAATTCAGAGTATGTTGAGCGCTATCGCCAAACTTGAGCTCTTTTGCCCAGTACAATTTATGAGTAGACGCATCATAAAAAGGCGTTTCAGCCCACCCCATCAATTCGATTGGGGGATAACCTTGCTCCAGACGCCATTCGTTGCTGTCTTTGGTATCTTGCTGCATTTGTGACAACAAATCTGCATAGTCGATATCTTGTGCATCCTCATCGGAAACATAACCATCCTCAACGTATTCAAGGGTGACACCCCACGATGCTCTATCTAGCACTGAATATTTTGCGGGAAACAGCATACCTAACGTTAATTCGCTTTCCGGATTTCCCCAAGCTTCCTCAAGTACACGTTTCGTATCCTGTGGATTCAAATAGTAATAATCTTCAGGCACAGTCAAGGATGCCTTTCCGCCAGGCAAGGTTATTTCACCCGATGAAGGCGTTAGCGATTCAAGAAACGTATTGGCCCACTCAACATAGCGTTGACGCTCTAACTCTTCCGCAGACTGAGCATCTGTTTCTGCGGGTACCGTTTCTTGAGTTTGCGCTTGTGTAACAGTCGACAATGCCAAAGAGGACATCAATAGCATGGAGCTGAGCAACGTGCTCACTGGTGAGATTTTCATAAAATCATCCTTGTTTTTATTGTTGTTAAGCCGTTTAGATAGACGGCAAGCACTCTGAAATTAGCACACTTGGCCGTTGACCGACACCATCAAGTACTCGTCCTATCCTTTTTTATCAGAGACCACCAACCATATGGCGTGAATAACACCGGGAATACCGCCCATCAGTGTCAGTACAATGTTGATAAAAAAATGTAGCGTCAACCCAACCTGCAAGAATGCCCCGATTGGTGGTAAGAAAATTGCCAAGATTAGATTCAGTATATTGAGATTTTTGCCAGCCATGAGCGACTCCATTATGTATTGTGCTTGAAGAGTAATAATCTATTGTCATCTAGTATCGGCGACAGTTCGGCCTTCCCCATTACCAATTAGTCTAAAAAAACATCAAAGCTGCAACAGTGCAACGGCAGTGGCCAGACCTCTAAATGATCGGTAAGATGAATAACACTCCTGTTATGTGCCGCATACAGCTTCGCATTATTTAGGTAAATATATGAAAAAAATAATAAAAGCCTTACTAACCATCACCCTCTCTATCGCCTTACTCTTTTGTGGTTGGGTATATTTCAGTACCTTCCACCCTGCTCCTATACAGGATGAACCCGTTCATCAACTTAACGCGACGTCCGCGCTGCAGTCTGGCCAAACGGTAAAAATACTGAGTTGGAATGTGCAGTTCATGGCGGGGAATACTAACAATCACTTTTTCTACGATGATGGTCCTGACGGCTGGCCAGATAAAGCAACGGTCGATAACGTGACCTCGAACGTCGCTAGATTCATTGCGCAACAAGATCCAGATGTTGTGCTGTTGCAGGAAGTTGACGATCTCGCGAGCCGAACGCATTTACAGGATCAAACTAAAATGCTGTTAGCAGCACTACCTCAATATACCGTTTTTACTGAGAGCTTTTACTGGAAGGCCGATTATCTTCCTCATCCTGATATTGCTGGCCGAGTAGGCATGAAACTGGTGATTTTGTCCAAATTTAAAATTGATAGTGCAACGCGTATCGCGCTTCCGGCGATTACTACAGATGACATTATTACGCGCCAATTCAACCTTAAACGCGCAATACAGAAGGTGTATCTGCCTGTAGAAGGAGGAGAGCCTTTGATATTAATGAATACTCATCTCAGCGCCTTTGCCAAAGGTAGCGATACGATGGAAAGACAAATCGAAAAGGTAATGGAACAACTCGCCTCTATACCGCCGCGCGCCTCGTGGGTTATTGGCGGCGACTTTAATTTGCTTCCCAACAACGATGCCATTCAAGCCTTTACAGAGTTGCGCAGTCAATACAATGATCAGGGTAGCGAGCTTATTCCGTTGATTTCAACCTACCCTTCGGTACCCGCGCTTAACGACATCAACATCGACCCAGAGCCGTGGTACACCTATATGTCACCCTCCGATCCACAACGTCGTCCCAACCGTACCATTGATTACTTATTTCATTCCCACAACCTGCAGAAACAAAACGCAGCGGTGTTAAGAGGCGACGCCCTCGCACTGTCAGACCATTTGCCTATTGTTATTGAATTTACCCTTTGACCGCGGAGTCTCCTATGACAGTTATACGCAATATCTTACTTGGGTTAGTGCTGTTGCTCATTGCGCTATTTGGTGTCATTCAGTACCTCGCCATATCGGCAATGGATGACTTAATCAAACAGACCGCCACCGAAAACCGGCCGTTGATGCGCTGGCATGATGAGATAGATACGTCGAATTTGACAACAGATGGTAAGCCAGTTGAAGTGATTTTTGTCGGTAATAACTGGCAAGGTACAATTACCGTAATTGCTCTAGACGGCTATAAAAAAGTGGGTGTCATCGACGGAACACCTGACAAATTAGCGCGCCTAAAAGCGATACGTGAGCAATTCATTGGCAGGCTGTTTTTCTATGGTGTTCGAAATCTTGTTGGCGAAGGACATGATCAATTCGTCGACGACATGTACAGTTCGATGGATGGAAAACGCCTTATCGTATCTCGACCAAGCTTCGCTGATGTCGTCGCCATCGACACCCTGTCGGGCGATATTATTTGGCGTTTTGCCGTTGACGGATTTAGATCAGATCACATGGCGCTTTCACCGGACGGGAAATACGTTGCGGTATCCGCATCAACAGGCGATAAAGTTCATATTATTGATATTATGACGGGTAAAGAACACGCCAGTTTTCCCAGTGGTGACTCGCCTCATGAAAACATCTACTCCAAAGATGGCAAACATTTGTTTCATGCCAGTATCGGCAACGTATTTTCACCGTTTGATTTTGACGGTGGTGGCTTTTTAAAAGGGAAGCGTGTATTCCAAGTAGTGGATACTGACGGCTATCGCATCACAGAGCAATTTGATATGCGCGATAAACTCGATTCCGCAGGCTTACACAATATTAGCCCGGCAGTACGACCAATGGCGCACACTAGTGATGAAAACTATTTTTACTTTCAACTCTCTTTTTTACACGGTTTGGTGGAATACCACAGACCCAGTGGAAAAATAACGCGCAAAATAGACTTACCGAAAGTCACCACACTACCCAGAACCCAATATGTAAATGACTCAGCACATCATGGTTTAGCCATAAGTGCTGATGACAGTATGTTGTGTGTGGCAGGCACCATGGACGACTATGCGGCCATTGTTGATATCGCATCTCAACAATACACCCTGCTGACAGATTTGGGTAAAAAGCCCTACTGGGTTGTAACAGACAAAACAGGTGAGCACTGCTTTGTCTCGTGGAGTGAGACTGATCAGGTGTCAGTCATCAATTACCGCCAAGCCAAGGAGGTGGCGAGAATTGACGTAGGCGACCATCCTCAAAGAGTAAGAGAAGGGGTCTTAGTACTTCCCATGGAATAACACCCAATGCGGGGGATATCCGAACTTGGGCGTCGCTGTGCGTTATCGATCAAATGAAGGCACGCTGCGCTGATACGCACTCACATCATTAAACCAAGGAGACGTTACAATTAAGTCGGCGGTCGCAGGGGTGCATGCAACAGGAACGTTCCACACCGAACACAAACGCAATAGGGCCTTAACATCAGGGTCATGAGGCGCTGGATTGAGTGGATCCCAGAAAAAGAACAAGGCATCAAGCGTCCCTTCCGCAATCATCGCGCCAATTTGCTGATCGCCACCTAATGGCCCGCTTTTCAAACGTTTTACCTCTAGCCCTGTTTTATCGGCAATCATACCGCCCGTCGTGCCTGTGCCGACTAAGGTACAGGTTTTCATCACTTCTAAGTGTTGCTCAACCCAACTCAACAATTCTGCTTTTTTGTGATCATGGGCTACCAGTGCCACTGTGTACTGTGCCATTGCGACTCCGCATACATTTTTAGTTACCAAATAGTATCTACCAACGCGCAAAATCATTCAATCTTAAAAAAGCGGGGCTGCGGCGCCAAAAAACAGAGCAAACTCCTGATTAATAAAACTGTCATAAAGGTGCATATAACAAATCTTACGAATCAAAATAAAATAATTATACATTATTATTGCATATTTATTCGTTATCAGTATTATTGACCTCGGTTTAGACATCATCGAAAACACAAACCATCTCAATTTGTGGTTAGACGATGATAATTACAGGACAAACTCATGAAACTCTCGACTTGCCCATCACAAAAGCAGGTTACATGTTTAAACGGTTTAGCTCTCCCCTGGGCTGGCTACACATTGTCTCAATCAGTTCGACGACGTCGACTTAGCGAAACAATTTCAGTAGCACACTTTTTACCCGAGGATTTGGGTTAGTCTGGCTATTTGTCATTCATCGACCAAAATTCTAGGGTAAAAAGTGCTTTTTTATCTTCTCACTATTTGATTTTTACTATGCTTAACGTCTCTATTATTGGTGCCAGTGGCTACACAGGCGCACAGTTAGTTCAATTGGTTTGTCAGCATCCAAACATGCAGCTGGTACGGGCTTTTGTGTCCGAAAACAGTGCCGATGCAGGAAAACCCATCTCGGCGTTACATGGCCAGTTGGCACATCAAAGACACATTACCCTAGAACCGATCAGTACATCAGCATTACAAACCATTGCAGAAGAAATGGACTTGGTTTTTCTTGCAACGCCTCACGAAGCAAGTCATGACTGGATGCCAACGCTGACCAACAAAAATGCCAAAATTTTAGATTTGTCAGGGGCTTTCCGCTTGCAAGATACAGAGGTATTTGCGCAGTACTACGGCTTTGAGCACAAGGCGCAAAGTTGCTTATCACAAGCTGTGTATGGGTTAGCAGAATGGAACGGACCAGCGATAACTAATGCATCGATAATTGCAGTACCTGGATGTTATCCAACCGCCTCGTTGCTCGCACTAAAACCCTTATTCGAAGCCCAGTTATTGGACAACCAACACCGCCCGGTTATCAACGCGACATCCGGCGTTAGTGGCGCGGGTAGAAAAGCCAACCTTACGACCAGTGTTTGCGAAGTAAGCCTGCAAGCTTACGGTGTTTTAGGTCACAGACATACACCGGAAATCGAAGCGCATTTGGGGACTGAAGTAATTTTCACGCCGCATTTAGGTAATTTTAAGCGCGGTATTTTAGCAACCATCACCGTTAAGCTAGGCACCAATACAACACTGCAACAGATTGATGATGCATACCACAATGCTTATGCCAGTGCCCCGTTAGTCAGGCTGCGCGATAGCTTCCCTAAACTCGATGACGTGGTCAATACGCCTTATTGCGATTTGCATTGGAAATATGACGAAACATCGGGTTATGCCGTGATTTCATCGGCTATCGACAATGTGATGAAAGGTGCCGCATCTCAAGCCATGCAATGCGCCAACTTAGCAGTGGGGTTCAATCCACTGACAGGCTTGGTATGGGGGCAAGACAATGGTTAAACCTGTCGTCATTAAAGTGGGGGGGGCGTTAATTGATGACAACGCCGCAGCTTCGACACTCTTTACTTTTATCGCCCAATTGAAAACCGAGCGTCCCGTCGTATTGGTGCATGGCGGTGGACCCCTTGTGGAAACTCTGATGCGCGACTTGGGATTGGCTAGTCACAAGCTCAATGGATTGCGCGTGACACCCGATGAACACATGCCATACATTTGCGGAGCACTAGCCGGCACGGCGAATAAAAAACTGTGCAGTGTAGCCGTTGCAACAGGCCTCAATTCGGTCGGCTTATCATTGTTAGATGGGGGCATGTTGACCTGTACTGCACTCACTGAGGAACTCGGCGCGGTAGGCACGCCTGCGATAGGCCAACCTGATTTGCTCCTCCAATTACTGGAAGGGGGTTACACCCCCGTGATTAGTTCAATCGGTTGTGATAACGACGGACGCTTGCTCAATGTTAATGCTGATACTGCCGCTACGCTAATCGCGCAATTACTCAATGCCGAATTGCTGTTGCTGTCCAATGTACCCGGCGTATTAGATGCAAACAAACAAAGACTACCGAGCTTGAACAGCCATCAAATTGACACACTGAAATCTCAAGATGTGATCAAAGACGGTATGGCAGTCAAAGTGGACGCGGCACTTGAAGCAGCACAAACCATGTCTCATTCAGTCATCATCGCCAGTTGGGCAGATGAATTATCGCAAATATTAGATGGCCAATCCGGAACCCGGATCCTGCCCGAATAAATAGGTTACATATCAAATGAAAAAACAGGATTTACTCACTTTCGCCAATTGGTCTCCAGATGAAACCCACGCCTTGTTATCAAAAGCGGTAGATATCAAGCAAAACCCGGCGCAATACAGTCAAGTTTTGGCAGGCAAATCTGTCGTTGCACTTTTCGAAAAACCGTCGTTACGAACCCGAGTGAGCTTTGATATTGGCATCAATAAACTGGGTGGCCATATGGTTTATCTCGACAGCCAAGCCGGAAAACTCGCTGGTCGTGAAGATGCAGTAGATGTTGCCGCCAACTTAGCATGCTGGGCAGATGCCATTGTAGCTCGCGTCTTTTCTCACGACACGCTAGAACAATTCGCTGAAGCAGCCAATGTACCCGTGGTGAATGCCCTGTGTGATATGTATCACCCCTGTCAAGCAATGGCGGATTACCTTACGCTGTTCGAAACCTTTGGTGGGACTGAAGGGCTCAAGCTTGCCTATGTTGGAGACGGGAATAATGTTACCCATTCGCTCTTAATTGTAGGGGCGTTATTAGGTTGTCATCAGGTCGTTGTAACACCTAAAGGTCATGAGCCAGATAAAGCTATCGTTGATAAAGCTTTGGCTATCGCGGCAAAAACTAACACCGAAATTACGGTAACTGACGATATTGCACTCGCCAAGGGCGCGAATGTGCTCTATACCGATACATGGTTATCCATGGGTGACGATACCCCGCTGGCAGAGATCAAAGAGACCTTTATGCCCTATCAAGTCAACGAAGCAATGATGAACCTAACAGGGGCCTCTCATGTCATGCACTGTCAGCCAGCACACCGTGACCTAGAAATTTCTGGCACATTGATGGATAGCGATGCTTCGTTGCTCATGCAGCAAGCTGAAAACCGCATGCACGCACAAAACGCCATCCTTACACACTTATTTAACGCTTAGGAACCGATAATATGAAGAAGATTAACAAAGTAGTACTCGCCTACTCAGGCGGATTAGATACATCGGCCATTATTCCTTGGCTAAAAGAGAACTATGAATGTGAAGTTGTCGCCTTTGCTGCTGATGTCGGTCAGGGCGATGAAGAACTTGAAGGTCTTCACGAGAAAGCGATCGCTTCTGGCGCTAGCGAGTGTTATATCGTTGACCTGAAAGAAGAATTTGTAAAAGACTACATATTCCCAACGCTGAAAACAGGCGCAGTATACGAAGGTGAGTACCTCTTAGGTACCTCAATGGCGCGCCCTGTCATCGCAAAAGCACAAGTTGAAGTGGCGAAGAAAGTAGGTGCTGATGCCCTATGTCACGGTTGTACAGGAAAAGGCAACGACCAAGTCAGGTTCGAAAGCACATTTGCGGCATTGGCGCCGGAATTAACGGTTATTGCTCCATGGCGCGAATGGGATATGGTATCTCGCGAGGACCTATTGGCCTACCTAGCCGAACGAGAGATCCCCACCACCGCATCCGCCACTAAGATTTATAGCCGCGATGCCAACGCTTGGCATATCTCTCATGAGGGTGGAGAGTTAGAAGATCCATGGCAAGAGCCGACCAAACAAGTTTGGACGATGACTGTTGACCCAGAAGATGCACCGGATCAAGCTGAACGCGTAACACTTAGTTTCGAAAAAGGCGAGCTTACACAAGTGAATGGCGAAGCCTTGTCACCCTATCAAGCACTAGTAAAACTCAACACCATTGCAGCAGCTCATGGTGTGGGTCGTATTGATATCGTAGAAAACCGTTTAGTTGGTATGAAATCAAGAGGCTGTTATGAAACGCCTGGCGGCACTGTACTGATGAAAGCCTATAAAGCCCTTGAAACACTTATCCTCGACAAAGCTGCCCTTAAACACCGTGAACAACTTGGCCTTGAGTTTTCGCATGTAATGTATGACGGCCGCTGGTTCACAGCTCTCAATGATGCACTACTTGCTGGTGCAGAGGCGTTTGCTCAGAAAATCACAGGGGAAATCGTAGTTAAGCTGTACAAAGGCCAAGCAACCGTTACCCAGCGTCAATCTCCAAACAGCTTGTATTCTGAAGATTTTGCTACCTTTGGCGCAGACGACGTCTACGACCAATCTCATGCTGAAGGCTTTATCCGTTTATTCAGCTTATCCAGCAGAATCGAAGCAATGAAGAAGGGAGACTAAGCATGGCACTTTGGGGAGGTCGGTTCGCTGGCGGTAGCAGTGATATGTTCCGTCAGGTCAATGATTCGCTGCCATTTGATCAGGTCATGGCTGCAGAAGATATTCAGGGTTCTATTATCTGGTCTCGCGCCATCCACAGCGCGGGCGTGTTGACTGAAGACGAGCAAGCCGCACTTGAAGTGTGTCTGACTGACTTGAAACAAAAAGCGCTTGCAGGTGAACTCGACTTTGCCAACAGTCAAGAAGAGGACATTCACAGTTTTGTCGAAGCAGCCCTGATTGAACAACTTGGCGATATCGGTCGGAAACTCCATACTGGGCGTAGCCGTAATGACCAAGTGGCCACTGACTTTCGCTTGTGGGTGCGTACCCATGTTGAATCGCTGAAGCAAGACGTCATTCAAGTTATCAAGTCTTTATTGAATTCAGCGTCCCGCCACCAGCAAGCGATCATTCCCGGTTACACGCATTTACAACGGGCGCAGCCCATTTTGTTCGCCCACTGGTGCCTAGCGTATGTAGAAATGTTTAAGCGTGATTTGTCACGTCTTGACGACTTACTCGCTCGTATGAACCAGTGCCCACTGGGCAGCGGTGCATTGGCAGGCACAACTTACCCCGTTGACCGCCACCAGATTGCCGAATCACTTGGTTTTTCTAGCCCCTGCCTCAACAGTTTAGATGCAGTATCGGATCGTGATTTTGTGCTCGAGTTATTGTTCTGTGCAAGCACCAGCATGATGCACGTCTCTCGCCTTGCTGAAGACTTGATCTTCTACAATTCAGGTGAAGCAGGCTTTTTGCAACTTGGTGATGCTGTCACCTCTGGCTCGTCACTGATGCCTCAGAAGAAAAACCCCGATGCGCTGGAGTTGATGCGCGGCAAATGTGGACGTGTCTTTGGCAACTTACAAGGTCTATTGGTCACGATGAAAGGTCTGCCTTTGGCCTACAACAAAGACATGCAAGAAGACAAAGAAGGAGCGATTGACAGCGTGAACCAATGGCATATTTGCCTTTGTATTGCCGTTGAAGTTCTCGATAGCTTGAGCCTCAATGAAGCACGCTGCCGCGAGGCCGCTGCACAGGGTTACGCCAATGCAACCGAACTTGCTGACTACCTGGTGGATAAAGGGATTCCGTTTAGAACGGGTCACGATATTTCCGGTCAGGTAGTGGTTGCCGCACTCGAGAAAGGTGTGCCTATAGAAGATATGCCTCTTGAGGCGCTACAAGCTATTTGTCCACAAATTGAAGACGACGTGTATGACGTGTTGCAGTTGGAATTTGGTATCAACAAACGCAACATTCTGGGTGGCACCAGCTTCGACACAGTGACAAAAGCGCTGTATCAAGAGCTTGAGCAGTTGGACAAGTTGGGGTAGGTCGTCATTATGGTGTTATCGCAAAACGACAGCATTAAACTCTTCAGAAGCAGTGCGCCTTATATTAATGCGCACCGCGGCAAGACTTTCGTATTGATGTTTGGTGGTGAGGCAATAGAACATGCCAATTTCCCCAATATCATTCACGACATTGCCCTTTTGAATAGTTTAGGTGTCAGATTAGTACTGGTTCACGGCGCACGACCACAAATTGACGCGCGAGTAGCCTGGCGTGATCTTGTTCCTCGTTTTAGTGATGGCATCAGAATAACGGACAAACAGACCCTTGAATGTGTAAAAGACGCCGCAGGGTCGGTACGCTCTCAAGTTGAAGCGCTGCTTACAATGGGATTACCCAATTCGCCTATGCATGGTGCGCAGATCCGCGTTTGTTCGGGTAACATGGTCGTCGCTAAGCCTATGGGCGTGAGAGATGGTGTTGATTATGAAAACACGGGCATGGTGCGCCGTATCGATACTACAGGTATCAATGATCATCTCAACGATGGTTCTATCGTACTGCTATCTCCAATGGGCTATTCGTCAACGGGTGAGGTGTTTAACTTGTCCCACGAAGACGTCGCAACGCAAGCCGCTGTTGCCCTAAAAGCAGACAAGCTTATCGTGTTTTCCAGTCGCGATGGTATTTTTAACCAAGACGGTAAACTACTGAGGACGTTGGTGCGACCAGACTTGCAAAGAATGGTGGCAGAAGGGGCAATTCAAACCGAAACGACGGTAGCAACAGCACTTGCCACCAGCGTAGCAGCCGGTATTCCTCGTGCGCATTGCGTCAGTTTCGTAAAAGACGGCGCATTGTTGCAAGAATTGTTTACCCGGGATGGCACTGGCTCCTTGGTCATGGAGCATCATTACGAACAACTTCGCGGCGCCACAATTGACGATGTAGGCGGTATTCTGAAGCTCATCAACCCGTTAGAAGAGAGAGGCATTCTAGTTAAGCGTTCTAGGGAACGGCTAGAAAGCGAAATCAATCAATTTATCGTCATTGTCAGGGATGGCATGATCATCGCCTGTGCTGCCTTGTACCTATACGAAGACGAAGGCCTAGCAGAGCTTGCTTGCGTCGCTACGCACCCTGACTATCGCGGTAAAAATCGCGGTGAGCGCATATTGGAAGCGGTAACTCAACGCGCAGTGAGTGCGGGTATCAACAAGCTTTTTGTCCTAACCACCGTCACTGCTCACTGGTTTTTGGAGCAAGGTTTTGAACAAGCCGATGTCACAGCCCTGCCCTCGCAAAAACAAGAACTGTATAACTTTCAGCGTAATTCGAAGGTCTTCACCCTCAACATCAGGGGCTAAGGTAACGCGTTTACGGTCAGCCCCTTCTGTACCCCCTCTCTCGCTAGCAAATTTTCTTGCCAATGGGTAATGTGTTTATATTGCGCAAGATTTAATGTATCGCTCGCTTTGTAAAAACGATCTAAGCACAATAACCATGGCAAGGTCGCCATATCCGCAATGGTCATTTCCTCTCCAGCGATGTAAGCACTGTGGCCGAGTTGATCGTTCAACACGCCTAAAATCCGTGTCGACTCATTTTTGAATCGTTCTATCGGGTAACTCAGCTCTAAATTTTGATCGGCAAAGACGGTGAAATGGCCGAACTGCCCGAACATAGGGCCCAACCCAGCCATTTGGAAGAACAACCATTGCATCGTCGCCATTCTGCCGTGGAAGTCAGACGATAAGAATTGGCCCGATTTTTCTGCTAAATACATCAAAATCGCACCAGATTCAGACAGTATTAACGGTTCACCATCAGGCGTATCAGAATCCACCAGCACGGGAATTTTGCCATTGGCGTTCATGGCTAAAAACTCGGGCGTTTTTTGTTGACCCTCTCGAATATTGATTAAAACCGGTGTATACGCTAGGCCCATCTCCTCCAATGCGATTCCTATTTTCTGGCCGTTGGGCGTAGCCATGGAATAAAGTGTCAGTGATGGTTTTCTCATTTTGCACTCCCTAGGTGATAGCGAACAATTCAGTTAAGCATAGATTGATATTGGCAATGTGCGTGGTGTTTTAAAAACCGAATGAGGTGTATGGGGCCTTCGCAAATTGGGGCCACCTGTTCGACTTTGATGACGTTACTTTGTGGTCGGCATCGCCTTTCACTATCAAAAACAAGCCACTAAGACCCACACACCCTAGTTTATTCAACACTATTCACTATGATGAATTTACTCAATAGTCGACTTTGTCTTACACTCACATTAACTGGTAATACCAGATTGATGTCGAGGGATAATATGAACGACCACATGACAATAACGTGTAGCGATGGACACCCTTTAGCGGCCAGTGTTTATGCACCATCAACACCCGTCAAAGCCGCAGTAATGATTGGGCCTGCGACGGGTATCAAGCGGCAGTTTTACCATAACTTTGCAACTCATCTAGCGCAGCTAGGATATGGTGTCATTACATTCGATAATCGCGGCATCGGTGAGTCTCAGCCTGTTCCGATTAATGAGAGCAAAGCCGATTTAGTGCAATGGGGGCGTCTCGATATGACAGCGGTTCTCAGTACTCTCCAAACAACGTTTCCCTCTGTGTCTTATCACCTAATCGGGCACAGTGCTGGAGGCCAGCTAGTAGGCCTAATGGATAACGCAGAATCCCTGTCTTCTATGTTTGCTTATGCCAGTTCATCTGGGCAATTGCGCAATATGGCATTTAAATCTAAATTCAAAGCCCATTTTTTCATGAACACCTTTATTCCCCTGAGCAATCTGGTTTTTGGACACACTAAATCACAGTGGCTTGGTATGGGCGAGCCGCTACCCAAAAAGGTCGCGCGTCAGTGGCAAAAATGGTGCAATGGTGAAGGCTATGTTAAAACAGATTTCAATCGCGCAATCGACTCGCACTTGTATGACAAACTCAGTCTTCCCGCGCTTTGGGTGAACGCGAGCGATGATTTTATTGCGTTAGATATCAACGTTGATGACATGCTCAGTGTCTACACTAAAGTCAATGCGCAACGAATAAGCTTAGAGCCGACGTCACTGGGGCTAAAAGATATCGGACATATGAAATTCTTCAGTCGCCAGTGCCAATCACTTTGGCCACTCGCGACTGATTGGCTAGAGCAACACAGTACTGAGAAAACACAAGCGGTTTAATGACAATGAGCTACCAAGAGAATGGATACCTCCATCTGACAAACTTTCTGTCAACGGCAGAGCTTGAGTCTTTGCGAGAACACTTGGTAGCGTATTTCGAACGGTGGAAAGACGCTAATCGAACCTTCTATCGCGAACGAGCAGTCAATGCTGCATACCTAACCTCCCTCGAGGTAATGGATGTAGCCGGGCGGCAATTCTTGTTCGAGTTAATCACTGATCCAAAACTGGTTGATATTGCCGCAGCGTGTTTAGGCGAAGCCCCTGCGTTCATGAATACTCAGTTGTTTTTCAACCCGTACAACCGCAATCAAGACAATTACTGGCACCGCGACGGGCAGTATCATTTGTCTCTATCTGAACAGCAAAAGGCCCTTCATCAATGGGATGTGTTGCATTTCAGGCTCCCCGTTTTTGATGAACCGGGAATCGAACTTGTACCTGGCTCTCACAGGCAATGGGATAGCGAGGAACAACTCGACATCAGATTGGCTAAAAATGGCAAAACCGTTTCAGATGCGATGCAAGAAGGTCAAGAATTGGCACTAGCCGCCGGTGATTTGCTCGTGTTTTCTGCAAACATGTTGCACAGAGGGATTTACGGCGGCGACCGCCTTGCGTTAGATATTATTTATTGCCCACAACAACGAGCACTGTTGCAGTACGTTGATGTTAAATGTCTACCCAACACTTCAGAATTACGTGCGCTCAATACCCCGCAGGTCTTTGAGCGCACGCTGGCCTGTGTCGACAAGCCTTAGTCGAAAGTTCGGTCGATATCGGCTGCACTGTGTCGCTCAGCAACCTGCTCAGTCTCTGGTCCCCAAGTACGATTTACCCTACGCCCTCTTTTCACTGCCTGACGGCTTTCAATCTGCTTTGCCCAGCGCACAACATGTTCGTACTCATGAACTTGCAAAAACGTCGCAGCGTCGTATAAATACCCTAAAACAAGGCCACCGTACCAAGGCCATATTGCGATATCAGCAATAGAGTATTCACTACCCGCCATGAAGTCATTATTGGCAAGATGCTGATTAAGCACATCAAGCTGTCGTTTGGTTTCCATGCTGAAACGGTCTATGGGATATTCCATCTTAAATGGTGCATACGCATAGAAGTGTCCGAAGCCCCCGCCGAGATAAGGCGCCGACCCCATCTGCCAGAACAGCCAGTTCATGCATTCCACTCTAGCAAGCGGATCACTTGGGATAAAAGCATTAAACTTCTCGGCCAGATACACAAGGATTGAGCCAGATTCAAATACTCTCACAGGCTCGTCACCTGAATAATCCAGCAATGCAGGAATTTTTGAGTTTGGATTAGCTGCAACAAAGCCTGAGGAAAATTGATCGCTATCGCCTATCCGAATGATGTGAGCATCATATTCAGCGTCGCTGATCCCCAGAGCCAATAACTCTTCCAATAAGATGGTGACTTTTTGTCCATTGGGTGTCGCCAGAGAATAGAGCTGCAGAGGGTGCGTTCCCTTGGGCAACTCTCGCTCGAATCGCGCGCCTGCTGTGGGGCGATTAATACTGGCCCACTCGCCGCCATTTTCAGCATCCCAGGTCCAAATATCCGGTGGGGTGTAACTTGAATCACTCATACCTATCTCCAAATTATCAATGTTAACCGCTTCGCTATAAATAAAGTCGAGACACGTATAGACCGCTCAGCACATACGCTGCCGACTCAACATGAAAAAGAATATGGGGGCACACTGCGAAAAACCT
>CAWUJV010000064.1:0-24353 GCA_963922845.1 uncultured Alteromonas sp. | reverse complement strand
TGCCGCCTAAGCTGCGCTGTTTTCTAAACTTTTTAACCGAGCATGGTGAACTTAATCCACCATAAACATTGAAAACAGACGTTTTTAAACGTTTTTGAGTACTAGCTTCGTCTTTTTCAATACCACTTCGTCTTATTGAGTAAAGACACTTTTTGAAGAGGTATTCACATGTCGTATTTACATCAACACACTTTCAATTTTGACTTAAGCCCTGCAAAACCAAGCCAACACAAGCCCAGGGTTTTAATACTTTATGGCTCGTTAAGGCCTGAATCATACAGCCGAAAAGCCGCAGAGGAAGCTGGCCGGATTCTGGAGCATATGGGAGCACAGGTGCGCTTCTTCGACCCTGCGGGCTTGCCTTTGTTCGATAATGGCGAGTCGTCAGCACACCCTAAAGTTCAAGCTCTAAGGGAGCTTGTCACTTGGTCTGAAGCGCAAGTGTGGTCGTCTCCCGAATTGCACGGCAATATGTCTGGGGTGATGAAAAATCAAATTGATTGGATCCCTCTTAGCTTGGGTGCAGTGCGTCCAACGCAAGGAAAAGTCTTGGCCGTCATGCAAGTCTCAGGTGGATCGCAAAGTTTCAATGCAGTGAACAACATGCGCATACTCGGACGCTGGATGCGCATGCTAACGATCCCCAATCAGTCTTCCGTCGCAAAGGCCTACAACGAATTCGATGAAGATGGCAATATGTTACCTTCACCCTATCGAGACCGAATCGTTGATGTAATGGAAGAGTTGATGCGGTTTACCTTGCTCACTAGCGACATCAAAGACCAATTGGTTGACCGTTACAGTGAACGCACTAAAGCTATACCCAAAAGTCCGGCGTTGACAGCCATCATAGAACAGCCGCCTGAGCATCCATCCCATGTCGATGCAAAAGAAAATACAGCAACGGCCAACGCTTGTTGCTAATATCAATGCTGTGCCACGCTAAATTTTGTAATGGCGTGGCCTTAATGATCAACACCTGATTATGAAACTTGAAGACATCTGGAACGAATACCGCCATCACCTTCGCTCATTCTTTTTGGCTCGCGTCACCGAGCCACAGGATGCTGATGACCTACTGCAAGACGTGCTGATTAAAACCCATCGACAACTCGATAAGATAGACAACATCCAAAACCTAAAATCTTGGCTGTTTACGATTGCCAACCATACCTTGATCGACTTTTACCGGGCCAACGCCTTGTCTAGGGATATCGACGACAAAGTAAAATGGTACGAGTCTCAGTCGTATACGGTGGGTCAAGAGCTGACCATATGCATCACGCCGTTTCTTGCGTTGTTAGCGGATGAGGACGCCGAGCTTTTGCGCCGAATCGACTTGCAAAAAGAGTCGCAAAAAGCGGTAGCGGAGGAGTTAGGCGTTAATTACTCGACTTTCAAATCCCGACTGCAATCGGCTCGCAACGCGTTGAAAGCCCAGTTTGATCAATGTTGTGCGTTTGACACTGACAAGGATGGAAACCTCATTGCCTACCATCCTCGTCAGAAGGGTTATCCGGGCGAGCAGCTTGAGCGCTAGACTATGGTTTTAACGCCACCAGCTTGCCCAAAGGCGCATCAATAGTTTCAGGTGGTTGAGTAAACCAACGCGGCCCCGCGTCTGTCATATAGATACAGTCTTCTATACGCACACCAAATTGGCCAGGAATGTAAATACCCGGTTCATTGGAAAGACACATACCTTTTTGCAAAGGCGTTGTCTCACCGCGCACAAAATTGACACTTTCGTGGCCTTCCATCCCGATACCGTGACCCGTGCGGTGTGACAGGCCTGGCAAGGCGTAATCTGGCCCATATCCCGCCTGTTCGTAAAGTGCTCTTACGGCGTCGTCGACGTTACCCGCTGGTACGCCAATTTGCGCAGCCTCCATCGCCACTTGCTGACCTTTTCGAACGGTGTCCCATACTGCTCGTTGCTTTTTATTGGCCTCGCCGAATACTAACGTGCGGCTAATATCCGATTGATAACCATGCACATTACAGCCGCTATCCAGCAGGACAACCGAACCTGGCTTGATAGTCTGAGGTTGCTTTGTGCCATGTGGATAGGCGCTGGCTTCGTTAAATAATGCGAGACACCACGGACGTCCGCCTCCAAGCTGGGCTTGAGTTTGATTCATTAAGCTCTTAACGTCTTGTTGCGTCATGCCAAGTGCTAATTGGCTAAATACATATTCATATGCGCGAAGTGTGATTTCGTTAGCCTTATGCATCAAAGCCAGTTCACTGGCCGTTTTATACATGCGACAGCCTCGTGTGATAGGCTCAGCACTCGTATGCGTCATACTCGGCAGCTGACTCATCACACCGTCGAGCACAAAGTAGCGAACACTTGACTCAAAACCGACGGCACCTTTCGTCAGACCTCGATCTTTGAGAACCTGCGCGACCAACGTAAATGGACTCTCATGTTCCTGCCAGACCCTTACGTCATCCCCAACTTTCAATGACTCACGAATGCTTGGCTCTTCAAAAAATGGACAAATCACGGCAATCTCGCCTTCGCGGGGGATCACAACCCCGGTTAGACGTTCACTACGCCACCACTGAATACCCGTGAAATAGTCCATCGCCGCACCCGGCTCTAATACGATTGCCGCAATATCTGATTTTGCCATTAAATCTTGCGCTTTTTTAATACGTACCATTCGTTCCGCGATGGTGATGGGCGCAGCATCCATCGCAACTTTGGGTAGTGAGTTATTTCCAGATGATGAAGCTGCCGCTAAAACGGAAGTGGGTAATGCTGCCGACGCGGCGGAAATCGACGCAAGTCGAAGAAAGGTACGTTTATCCATAAGTGTCTGTCGTCTTTGTTGTTATCGCTTTAGACTAAAAACAATTTATCTTGGATACAAGGTTGCTGGCCTTAACTTCCAGTCAAACAACGTAAAACGCCCCTTATGCGGGGCGTTTTTTAATTTATTATGCTTGGTATACAGCGAAGTCCGTGTAACCCTCTGCACCACCGCCGTACCACGTCGATGGATCATCGAACGCTGTCAACGGCCAATCATTTTCAAAACGAGCCGGTAAATCTGGATTAGTAATGAAAGGACGTCCGTAAGCAATCAAATCGGCGTTGCCACTTTCAATCGCCTGCGCACCTTGCTGTGCCGTATAACCGCAGTTGCCCATCAATAGACCGGTGTAAATACCGCGGAAGTCAGCCAACGTCATGGCCTCGCCGCGCTCGTGGAATCCAAAAGCTAACCCGTCCATCACGTGAACATACCCAAGCTGGCGAGCTTGAAATTGCTCTACAGCGTAGGTGAACGTCTCTCTGAAATCGTCAGCGCCCATATCGTTAAATACGCCGTTCGGTGAAATACGCACACCAACGGCTTTTGCTGGCCATACTTCTAACACCGCATCCAACACTTCAGCGAAGAACCGGAAACGATTTTCAACCGAGCCACCGTATTCATCATCACGTTGATTACTGCGACCATCAAGGAATTGGTTAATCAAATAACCATTGGCACCATGCACCTCAACGCCGTCAAAACCCGCCGCTTTAGCACGCTCGGCGGCCGCTTTATAATCAGCGACCACTTGCTTGATTTCTGCTAGTTCAAGTGCCCGTGGCGTTTCGTACTCTTTTTTACCTTTTGGCGTGTGGATTTCATCTCCATTGAGCTTCACCGCTGACGCCGAAACCGGCAGTTCACCATCGTGGAAATCACTGTGAGAGGCACGGCCTGTGTGCCATAGTTGCAAGACGATTTTACTGCCTTCTTGATGAACAGCTGAGGTCACTTTCTTCCAACCTTCGGCCATTTCATCCGTGTAGATCCCAGGTGATCCCACCCAACCATTGCCCTGCGCCGAAATCACAGTGGCTTCAGTAATCAACAAGCCAGCGCCTGCGCGCTGACGATAATAATCTGCCATTAAATCATTAGGCACGCGGCTATCGCCCGCTCTACCTCGAGTCAGTGGAGCCAGTACCATTCTGTTTTTGAGCGCGTCACCAGCAAACGTGGCCGGTGTGAAAAGTGCGTCGTTACTCATTGCTATCTCCGTGTCGTTAATGCTAAACATACCCGAAGTGAACTGACACTTGGGTATTGCCCTATGGGCTCATCATTACAAGTTGAGGTGACAAGAAGGTTTACCAACCCTAAAATTAGACTTTCGTTGTATTGGATAAGAATAAAATAGATATTTTTTAGCTAAAGAAAGTCGCTAAAGTGATTTGAAAAAGAAGAGGAATGGACCAATGACCCGGTTTACAAAACGACGGAGCTGACTACAGCCCCATCGCTTGCGCGACAAATTGGTGTTTGATACCCGGCAGCTTGTCCGCTGCCGTCAGGCCGATACCACGCACTAACTTTTTAAGTGGGTCATCGCCGGCAAACAGCTGTTTAAACCCTTCCATCGCCGCAATCATTTTCATCGCTTCGGTTTTGCGTTCGCGTTCAAATGGGCGCAAGTGACGCAATAGGCCAATATTAGCTTGCTGTGATTCCAGCTCAGTCAGAACCTCAGCCAACACCAAGGCATCTTGTATGCCCAAATTGGCGCCCTGCCCGGCTAACGGATGAATGGTATGGGCGGCATCACCGATGATCACGACGGCATCTTTCGCCCACTCACGGGCGTAACGCATTGTCAGTGGGAAGTGAGCTCTGGCTGTATCAAGTGACAATACCCCAAGTACCGCATTTGACGCTGCGGTTAAAGCATTCGCAAAATCACTGTCTGACATTGCCAGCAGCGCATTGGCTTGCGCCGTATCTTGCGACCAAACAATCGAGCACTGATGAGGATCAGCCAATGGCAGCAAGGCCAATGGCCCCGTTGGGGTAAACACCTGCCGTGCCACGCCACCATGCGGCTCGGTTGTGCGGATCGTTGCGACAATCGCGACATGCTCATAGTCTTTGAATGTCATAGGAAAGTTAGCTTGCTGGCGAATGTAGGAGTTAGCACCATCCGCGCCTACCACCAACTTTGCCGACAATACCGTATCGTTATCCAACATCAATACCGCATTGTCTTCTCCCCACAAACACTTGGCGATTGCGGTGCCGTCCAGCACGGTGACATTGTCTTGTGACGCTATGCTTTCATACAAGGCATTCACTAGGTTTTGGTTTTCAATGATATGACCGAGTTCAGGTGCAGGAATATCGGCGGCATTGAACTGGATTTTGCCAAAGCTGTCTTGATCCCACACTTGCATCTGGGTGTAAGGACCTAAACGCGCTGCGTCGAGAGATTGCCATACGCCCATGGCGTCAAATGCTGACTGATTCTTACGGTTGATGGCCGACACTCGGGCTTCCGGGCTTTCGCTCAACGGTCGCGCGATAGACGCAGGATTAATAATAGCAATGCGATAGTCTGTATCGCGTAGTGCTCTGGCTAGCGTTAAGCCAACCATGCCACCACCGACAATCGCGATATCAACATTCTGCATCATAGTGTTGGTCCTTTCACTCTATTAAAAACCCATTGATTGTTTGACAAATAACCGTTTCATACTGGGTAGATGTGCCATCGCTGTTAGCCCCACATTACGGGCCATCAACAGAGGTACCGTTTCATTTGAAAACAGTCTCACTAAACCGTCGGTTAGCGTGACCGTGCGCTGCCGGTCGGGTAAGCGGTGCTCGGCATACTCTCGCAATGCAGTTGTTTCACCCGGGTCTGTCTTGTTACTGAGTACACTGGCTAACTCAGCAACGTCGCGCAAGCCTAAATTGAACCCTTGCCCGGCAATAGGATGCAGGGTTTGCGCAGCGTTGCCAACCACAACAGCTCGGTGAGTATGCAGCTGCGCTTTGGTTTGCAGCGCTAACGGATAATGTTCGCGTGCGCCCAATTTAGTGATCATACCCTGACGATAGCCAAATGTTGCCTGTAGCGCTTGGATAAACTCCCTATCACTGGCACTCACTAATTGCTTTGCTCGCGCGTGTTCTAGGGTCCAGACCACCGAGTAGCCATGCGTTTTCGAGCCTTCCTCACCACCGTCAAACGGCAAAAACGCTAACGGACCATTTGGGGTAAAACGCTCATAGGCCCAATTATTATGGGGCTCTGAGGTCTCCACATTACAGATTATCGCCGTTTGTTCATAGTCGTCTTGATGTTGTTCGAAACCCAGTGTCTCGGCCCAGGGCGAGCGTCCGCCATCGGCGATGACAATGAGCTTAGCGTTAATCGTTTGACCGTCTTGGGTGTGGAGTGTTACTGATGATGTGTCGCGTTTAATGTCACTCACTACTGCAGGAGCAATCCACGTTAAGCGCTCGTGGGTCAATTCACTTTGCAGTGTCACGCCAAGTTGATTGAGTGCCACCACATGACCAAAGCTTTCGATGCGATAATCGTTAGCGTGAAGTTCACATAAACCAAGGTGCCCTTGCTCGCTAACTTGGATATGCTCAATCGGTAATCCACTTGCCGATTCAACAGCAATACCGGCTTGCGCTAATACATCTACCGTATTTTTAGCTAGCGCAATGACCCGTGCATCGAACCCCGGGTGACGTTTGTCGTCAGAAAAAAGGGCGTGGTCAATAACGGCTACGCGGTGCGTCGTGCGTTGCATCAGCAAAGTGGCCAATACGGAACCCACCACACCACCGCCAAGAATGGCGATATCGACCTCTACTTCTCTCACGCGTTGCCTGACTCCATTAATGCTTCAATATCCGCGATAGTTTTCGGAACATCGGCTGTAAGAATATCGATACCCGTTGCGGTAATCACTACATTATCCTCAATACGAATACCAATGCCTTGATACATATCAGGAATATCGTCATCGCATGGGATGTAGATTCCGGGCTCAATCGTGATAACCATACCGGGCTTCAATGGTCTTGGTTCGCCATCAAGTTGGTAAGCCCCCGCATCGTGAACATCGAGACCTAAATAGTGACCGATGCCATGCATCAAAAAACGTTGCCAGGATTTTGACTCAAGATTGTCAGCCACCGACCCTTTTAAAATACCCAGTTCAACCAACCCTGCACAAATTATCTCGCTAGCAACCGTCATGGCCTCGGGCAGTGTCACCCCGGGTGACAACATATCCAAGACTTTTTGTTGTGATTCCAACACGAGATTGTACAACACCGTCTGCGCATCATTAAATTTACCATTGGCAGGAAACGTACGCGTAATATCAGCGGCATACCCTAAGTATTCGGCGCCGGCATCAATCAGGATTAGGTCGCCATCGGCAATCTCGTCACTGTTTTCGGTGTAATGCAAAATACAGGCATTGTCGCCACTGCCAACGATAGTACCGTAAGCGGGTGAGCGTGCACCGGACATCGCAAATTCATGGTGAATTTCCGCTTCAAGTTGGTATTCAAACGCACCGGGCGATACAAATGTCATCGCGCGGCAATGGGCTCGCGAAGAGATTTGTGCGGCCGCTCGCATCGCGGCAATTTCGGTTGTCGATTTAAACAAGCGCATTTCGTGAAGCAAAGGACGTATGTCGTGCATCACGGTAGGCGTATGAAACTGTTTAGGCTGGGCCCGAAGGTGTTTCAACGCCCCAAGGACTTTAACATCCGCTTTGTCGTTGTGCCCTTGGGCAAAATAAACGTGATCATGGCCCTCGAGCCATTCCATCAGCACCATTTCAATATCGGCGAGCTCGTAGGCTTCGTCTAAGTCAAAGCGACCAATAGCGGCTTGGGCACCAAGTCGTCTTCCGGTCCATATTTCAGCAGTCGGATCTTTATCCTGCACCACCATTGCCGTGAAGCGACCTTGGTGACGGCCATGGTTTGACAACAACAACCATGCATCGGGTTCACCAAAGCCAGTCAGATACCAAAAGTCACTGTCTTGACGAAATACATATTCAGTGTCATTGCTGCGAGTGACCAGTGACGCAGCAGGGATGACACAGACACTATTGGGTTTACATTGACTGAGAAGGCGATCCTGTCGACAAATAAATTCCTGCAGTGAAAACATACCAGACCTACTTAGTGAATTGAGGGCTTGTCTTTTTGATCTTCAATTAACGACTGACCTAGCTCATTAAAGCACAGCATGGCTGACACGCGAACGTATTCAATCACTTCGAACAAGGCCTTTTCTGATTCCTCGTCCTCGTCCATCGGTTCTTCCATGCGCGCGATGTCGGCAAAATCTTCCAACGCCTCTTTGACATCCTCTGAGCACTTCGTTAAATCTTGCTGATGAAAACCAAACCCGGTCATAAAGCCTTGTACCCAACCGATAAGCGCAAGACCACGGTCATTAATGGGCGCTTGATCATCCGGTAGCAACATTTCCAGCGCAAATTCAGAATCAATAAGTTGCTGGCATACTTGATTGAATACCTCTTCAATCGCATCGGCTAATTTTGGAGCAAAACCATCCCCCTGATTAGCGACGTCACTGATGGCTTCTTTCCAGCTTTGATCGCTCAATGCCATCCCGCCAGCCAACATGCCACAAATTAAACCGTGGATTTCCGCGCCATCAACAAGCACGTTTTGTTCGCCTAGTAGTTTATTTAACTGTTCGTAGTTCACCCGAAATGGTCTCTCTGGATTAGTGCTAATAACCTTTACATAATATCAAACCGCCAAAATAAAACCCAGTCGCCGCGAAAATACTGCGCATTTGTGTAAACAAAAACACAACATTGAAGACAACTTAATCAGGTTGAATAGAAAAACCGCACACAATCGAAAATTCCCCTCTAAACTTAATCAAGCGCTGGCTTAGCTATACACTTTACAGTACACTCGCCGGCGTGAAGCGGAAGCAATTGCCAATCCGCGTGTGATGGAAATTTCAGCATTAATGAATGCATTAAAAAACTAACCATTTGGTCAGCTTTTTTACAAAAAAACGCCAAAACACAAGGATTCCGCTTCACCTCGACGTATGTTTGATATACTCTTCTGCATACGTATTTATGTAAAAGTATGTCTCCTGAGATGTTTGCCAGTTCATTCATGTCCCTGGCCGATGCTTTAATCTTAGGAAATTGATTCCATTGCTATTGCGCAAGCTCGACTCGTATCGAGAAGCCTACGGTGATGATGATATTTCCGCCCTGAACTTTTCGGTTCACGGGCGAACGATGAACAGCGGCATCTTGGGAGGCGCCCCTTTTCAACGAGAACATACAATGGCAATTATCAATTTCGGGTCTATTAACATCGACCATGTCTACCACGTAGAACATTTTGTCACGCCCGGTGAAACCATCGCGTCTTCACAGTACCAACAACTGCTTGGTGGAAAAGGGGCGAACCAGTCAATCGCTATCGCGCAAGCGGGCGCAGACGTCGAGCACGTCGGTCGCATTTGTGAAACCGATGCGGCATTTAAACAAGCACTCATAAAGAAAGGCGTAAACTGCAAGCACGTGCAGTGCTCAACCACAGCGTCTGGCCATGCCATTATCCAAGTCACGCCAAGCGGTGAAAATGCAATTGTGCTATTTGGCGGAGCGAATCACGAAATCACGGCCAGCACGGTTGCAGGCGCATTGGACAGTGCTTCTGAGGGTGACTGGGTGCTAACTCAAAATGAGACTAGCGCGCTTGAAGACGTACTTCGTCAATCAAAAACCAAAGGCTTAAAAGTCGCGTTCAACCCAGCGCCGATGAGCGAGTCTGTCAAATCTTTGCCTTATGAATGCGTCGACCTATTGATTGTCAACGAAACCGAGGCAGAGGCAATCTCGGGCCAATCTGAGCTTGACGATATCATTCAATATTTCAACACCGAATGGCAACACGCCGAGGTTATTGTCACTTTGGGTAAAGCCGGCGCATTGATGTTGCGCGGTGGTGAACAAACCAAAGTAGACGCATTTGTCGTAGATGCGGTTGATACCACTGCCGCCGGTGACACTTTCATTGGATACTTTTTATCAGCGTATGACGCCAACAGCGATGCAACGCAAGCGTTAACCCGTGGATGTGCGGCTTCGGCTATCTCGGTAACACGAGAAGGCGCGGCACAATCCATCCCAAGTGCTGAAGAAGTAGACGCATTTTTAGCTGAGCACGCAGGCTAGTAAACGAACAACGATTAATAGGGTTTCCTATGACACATAAAATAATTATCGACACGGATCCAGGCATCGATGATGCAATGGCGATCTTCTTCGCATTTCAATCTCCAGAGTTTGAAGTACTTGGGTTAACAACCACTTTTGGTAACGTGCCTGTGACCATGTCAGCACAAAACGCACTCACCTTGTGTGACATTGCCGGTAGGGATATTCCTGTCACCAAAGGTGTGGGCATGCCTTGGGTTGGTCCCGAGTCAACGTACGCTCACTTTGTTCATGGTGACGATGGCTTTGGTAACATTAATTACCCTGCCTCAAATGGGGAACTTGACCCGCGTAGCTCGGCTCAATTTATTATTGATACGGTTCGCGCAAACCCAGGTGAAGTGACGATTGTCGCGATAGGTCCTTTGGGTAACCTCGCATTGGCCCTTCGCCTAGACCCAGATATCGCAACCTTGGTAAAAGGTGTGCATATTATGGGCGGTGCGGCATTTGTACCTGGTAACGTCACTCCCGTCGCCGAAGCCAATATTTGGAATGACCCCTTTGCCGCTGAAATCGTGTTTGGTGCAGACTGGGACATCACCATGTTTGGATTGGATGTCACCTATGACTTGCCTTTCATGCCCAGTTTTATGGATGCATTAGAAGAAAAGAACAGCAAATTAGGCGGCTTCGTTAAGCAGTCATCTGAGTTTTACGCTGATTTTTACTCGCAAGGAAAGGAAGAACGGGTTTGTTTCTTCCACGATGCCTTCCCATTAGCTCACTTACTTCAGCCTGAGTTGTTTGAGCTAACTGAAGGTCACATTCGCGTTGCAACTGACCCCTTAAACAAAGGCCAAACATCGGTAGCACCGATTGGTTCAACGGCCAGTCCATTTTGGTTAGACGCGAAAGTCATCAAAGTTGCGACGAAAGTTGATCATCCAAAACTTGAACAATTATTTATCGACACATACGCTTTGTAATAGTGATAGCATGAGACGCAGCCATTGTGTCTCATGCTCGTTTTTACTAAGGAAGCTCACGTCGAATGATCCCTGCGCCACCTACGCCAGATGAAGAAGAACGCCTCGCTCAATTGTTTGGGTACGACATTCTTGATACCGACGCAGAAGCCGAATTTGACGACCTAACCCAGCTAGCGTCCCAGATTTGCGGCACGCCCATCGCACTAATCAGTCTTGTTGACCCCGACAGGCAATGGTTTAAGTCCAAGGTTGGGCTTGATGCACAGCAAACCGAACGGGAAATTGCGTTTTGTTCGCACGCTATTCATCAAGAACATATCTTTGAAGTTGAAGACGCCAGTAAAGACCCTCGTTTTCACGACAATCCACTGGTGACGAGCGATCCCAATATCCGATTTTATGCTGGTGCGCCTTTGATCACGCCATTGGGTCAAGCCATCGGTACGCTTTGTGTTATTAATAACAAACCGCAAAAGCTCACCGAGGCCCAGCGCGTTGCCATAAAAACGCTTAGCAACAGTGTTATCTCGCTTCTTGAGCTAAGGCGCAAAAACAAAGCCCTCGAGAAGGCAAATCAATTCAAGTCTGACTTTTTAGCCTACGTTAGCCACGAATTAAGAACACCATTAAATGCGATCAATACGTTTAGTCGGCTACTCGTCAAGGATGCTGAAATCAATGGCTTGTCAAACACCCACATCCAATCGCTAAAACATATTCAAACCAGTGGCGACCGACTACTGGATGTAGTGAATGCCGTACTCGATTACAAGAAAATCGAAGCAGGTAAAATGACGCTGTCATTGCGACCTGTCAGTGCTTTTGATTTTTTTGAGCACCTATTCGCCTCAATTAATGTCAAAGCCAGTGAACAAGGCAACCCCTTTTCTTACACTATCGGACAAACCATCCCCGAAGGCTTGATTGCTGACGACACTAAGCTCAGCCAAATTATGCTCAACATTTTGTCCAATGCGATAAAGTTTACGCCGAAAGGAAAAGGGGTATCTGCGCAGGCCCATTATCACAATGGCAATTTAATTTTCGTGGTGGAAGATAAAGGTATTGGCATCAGTGAAGAAGACCAAGAGCGCCTGTTCAAAGCGTATCAACGGGTCGAGCACAAACATCAGAGCGAAGGCACGGGCTTAGGGCTGGTTATTACGCAAGGCTTGGTTTCATTGATGAACGGTAGGATCAACTTTACCAGTAAGCCCAATGTGGGCACGACGGTCAAAGTGACCATTCCACTTGATATCGCTCCCGCCGATGCCTTCAAAAAGGCGCTACCTGCCGCCCTTGGCTTGTCACCCGTTATTACCTCCAATACCAAGATTTTGGTGGTGGAAGATCACGAGATAAATCGAGTCGTGGTCAAATCTATTTTCGATTCGCTCAAGCTTCCCGTCGATATGGCTATTGATGGAGAATCAGGTGTCAAAGCCGCTGCACAAGAACACTATGACATTATCTTTATGGATCTAGAACTACCCGGTATCAGTGGTGCCGAAGCCGCAGAGCAAATCCATAAAAAACATCCGCTTGTACCCATTGTGGCGCTAACCGCCGACGTGGTTACCTCGGTAGATTCTCTAGCGAAAAGTGGTATTTCGGGTGTTGTGACAAAACCGATTGACCAAACTGAATTGGTCAGTATGCTAAATCAAAAGTTAGCTTCATAAATATCATAAGCCTATGTTAATCAGCCACGCTCTCAGTCGACGTGAGATTCGTGCGCAATTGCGCCAGTACCGTCGCGATTTGTCTGCGAGTGCCCAAACTAACGCGGCGCTGGATATTGCCCGCCAGCTCAGTCAAATAGAGGCCTTAAAACACAGGCAACGTATTGCTAGCTATCTAGCCAACGATGGTGAAATTGATTTATCTCAGTTTCATCAAGAACGTTGGCAGGCTGGACAATACATCTATCTACCGGTTTTACACCCCTTCGCCAAACAACATTTATTGATGCTGCATTACCACGCTAACACGGCTATGACCGAAAATCATTTTGGGATTAAAGAGCCCAAACTCGATGTTTGTGCGGTATGTCCTTTGGCAAACTTGGACGTGATTTTGTTGCCCCTTGTTGGCTTTGACTCAAAAGGCAATCGCTTAGGGATGGGCGGCGGTTTTTACGACCGTTCACTCGCACCGTTTCGCAATCGCCAACCACGCCCTTTATTGATTGGTGTTGCTCACGATTGCCAACAGGTCGACTCCCTACCTATTGAAAGCTGGGATATTCCGCTGGATGGTATTGTCACACCATCACAGCGGATTATGTTCTGAATAAACTACACTCTGTATCGCTTCCTGATATACTGCACAAAAAATGACGGCCCGACTTCAAAAATGGCCGCTCCTCATGCCTACAAACTACTGAATGCAAGGACTCCAAATGGATCAGAATGCCAAGAAGAAAGCGGTGGCCGAAGCCGCTATTCAATACGTTAAACCGGATACTATCGTTGGTGTGGGCACAGGATCGACAGTGAATTTCTTTATTGATGCCCTTGCGTCGATGAAAGACCAAATTGAAGGTGCAGTATCAAGTTCGGTAGCGTCTACTGAACGTATGAAAAACTTGGGAATTGAGGTCTTTGACTTAAACAGTGTGGACCAATTATCCGTTTACATCGACGGCGCAGATGAAGTGACACAACACAAGCATATGATCAAAGGTGGTGGCGCAGCCCTTACCCAAGAAAAAATCGTCGCAGCTGTAGCGGAAACCTTTGTGTGTATTGTCGATGATACCAAGCACGTGCCTGTGTTAGGTAAGTTCCCGTTGCCAGTCGAAGTTATTCCCATGGCGCGTTCTTATGTCGCGAGAGAATTGGTTAAGCTTGGCGGTGACCCCGTTTACCGCGACGGTGTCGTTACCGACAACGGCAATGTGATTCTGGACGTACACAACTTAGAGATGCTTAACCCAAGAGAATTAGAACTGGCGATAAACAATATCGCTGGTGTGGTTACCAATGGTATTTTCGCATTGCGCGGTGCCGACGTTGTGCTAACCGCAACGAACGAGGGTGTAACGACTTCGAAGTAAGTCGAAAAACAGGTGAAGTCGACGGGAAATAGCGCTTTTCTCGTCGCCTAACTTCTGTTACTTTACCCATATAGACGTCCAGATGTCTTTTTAAAACTCTTTATCTGTCAGTTTGAGAACCGTAACAATGAGCAAAATTTCACTTCCAAAGGATAAAATTCGCATTCTTTTATTGGAAGGTGTGCACCAAAGCGCCCTCGAAACGTTTAAGCAAAACGGCTACACCAATATCGAGTACCTAAAGTCCTCATTGCCTGAAGAGGAACTCATTGAGAAGGTTAAAGATGTACACTTTATCGGTATTCGTTCGCGTACGCAGATCACCCAAAACGTCGTAGATGCGGCAACTAAGCTGGTAGCGGTAGGTTGTTTCTGTATTGGTACTAACCAAGTCAACTTGAGTGCCACCCAGCTTCGCGGCATTCCTGTTTTTAACGCCCCCTTCTCGAATACTCGTTCGGTCGCTGAGTTAGTATTGGGGCAAATCATCTTGTTACTTCGTGGCGTACCGTCGAAAAATGCCAAAGCTCACCGCGGTGAGTGGGAAAAAAGTGCAGTGGGTTCATATGAAGCACGCGGCAAGACACTAGGGATCATCGGGTACGGTCATATCGGCACACAGCTGAGTATTCTTGCTGAGCATTTGGGTATGCGCGTGCAGTTTTTCGATATCGAGGACAAATTGGTGTTGGGTAACTCTGCTCAAGTGAAATCGTTAGAGAAATTACTCGCAACATCTGATGTGGTGTCACTTCACGTCCCAGAAACACCTCAAACCAAAGACATGATTGGCGAGAAAGAGCTTGGCTGGATGAAGCCTGGTAGTATTCTTATCAATGCCTCGCGCGGTACCGTGATTGACATCGATGCATTGGTGAAGTCACTTGAAAGTGGACATCTCAACGGCGCTGCCATTGACGTGTTCCCTGTCGAACCTAAGTCAAACAATGAAGAGTTTATTTCTGACCTTCGCCAGTTTGACAATGTGATCTTAACGCCGCACGTTGGTGGTAGTACACAAGAAGCTCAAGAGAACATTGGAATCGAGGTAGCTGGAAAACTGGCTAAGTACAGTGACAATGGTTCAACGCTCTCGGCTGTTAACTTCCCAGAGGTCTCTCTTCCAGAGCACACAGGGCGCTCGCGTCTACTACACATTCACCAAAACCAACCGGGCGTGTTAACCCAAATTAACCACGCGTTTGCCGATAAAGGGATCAACATTGAAGCCCAATACTTGCAAACCAATGCGGACATTGGTTATGTGGTCATTGATGTAGAAGTTGACCGCGCCGACGACGCGTTAGCAGAATTAACCCAGATTGACGGTACTATTAAAACCCGTATCCTGCACTAAATAGCGGCAAGGCTAAGACAATAAAAAACCGGCGTTACGCCGGTTTTTTTTATTAATGAGTGTGGTAAGAATCCACTTTAGTTTGCATATCCATGGCGATTTCAGCCAGCCTCGATGCTGCTTCACCAACCTGTTTCGCTCCTTCGACGTTCTCTGCAGCTTGGTTGTCAATTTCGGTAACCCGTCTGGTGACTTCACCAATCGCAGCCAATTGTTCCGACGCCGATGTAAAGACTTGTGACGTAATACCGTCCACCTCTTCCATTTTATAAACGATGTTATCTAGCACCGTCTTAATTTCGTTAGAATCATCTACCGCCTGGCCAGCTTTTTCTTTACTGGTGGCGATGACCTGATTGGCTTTATCAGCACCAATCTGAAGCTGCTCAACAATAGCTGAGATTTCCTCAGTCGCTTGTTTTGTTCTACTCGCCAAGGCACGGACTTCATCGGCGACAACTGCAAAGCCCCTGCCCTGCTCACCTGCGCGAGCAGCTTCAATTGCGGCATTTAACGCTAATAAGTTGGTTTGCTCCGCAACCGATTGGATCATGTCCACCATAGACGCGATATTGTCGGTGCCCTGATTGAGCTCATCAATGGTGCCGCCCAAAGCATCGACCTCTTCAGCAAGCGACTCAATCCGAGTCACCGAAGCCGTCACGCGATCGTTTCCGGCATGTAAGTCTTTTGACACCCGACTAACGCTCTCAGAGCTCGACTCCATCGCATCGGTCACTTCTCTGACATTCGCATTCATTTGCTCTGTTGCTTGAGCTATGGTCGCGACATCTTTTTGCTGGTTTTCTAGATTGGTCTCACTTTGGCTGATGGATACTGCGGTCTCATGAGTCGCTGAGGCAATTTGATGACTAAAATCCTGAAACGTCACCAAATCTTTTTGGAACGTCGACAATATCTCATTGATGTAATGAGACGTTTTTCCCAAACGGTCTTGGCTAATTTGTTTGACCCTAACACGTAAATCACGTTCTCCGATAACGTGCTCGGTCGCCTCGCCAATCTCTTCCGACTGCATCTTGGTGAGCCTAGTCGTGCGATACAGCATCAGCGTCAGGCCAACAGAAACGACCAACATTACAGCGTACAACATCAAATATCCGTAGGATTTAGTCACGACACTTGCACTGGCCTCAAGTACATCACCAAGTAGCGTGTCTTGTGTTTGCTTGAGTATGTTAATGCGCGCCGTACTGGCTGCGAACCAGTCTTCTGGGTTGACGCCAAAACCTTCGCGCTGGTTGCTCAATAACGCTCGGTATTCCAATACAGCTTTGTGTTCACGCGAATTAAGGAAACGAGCAATCGTTGCCTTGCCGTCCTCATCGCTAAGAATGTCTGCTTCATGGATGTAGGACTGCTGCTTGGTGGTCAATGCCACAAAACGTCTGAACAAACCATCGTTAAACGCGTCTTGCCCAAAGCCGTTACTTAATACTGCACGTTCAATCCCAGCTTGCTCTTTACCGAATGCAAAGTTGAACACCACAATGAGAGCTTGTTTGATATCGCTTTCTTTCGCGTAATCTGCCAACGCCCCGTTGAGTTCTAATATTTGTGTGTTGCGGCCAGTGTAGTAGGTTAACGCCTCACCAAGTGAAATAGACAGGCTATCCACTTCCGCGCGAATACTTTTGAGTTGGCGTAACTCTCGAAGTAGATTATTAATTTCCGCTGTGACTTGGTCGCTGTATGAGTCTTCTTTTAGTGCATCATTCAAGTCCGCCAAAGCGCCATCAGTTAACGCCCGCTGTTTTGGAAGAGCAGATACAAAGCTTGCGCCTTTTGACCCGATAAAACCCGCCGACATGCCTCGCTCTTTTTGTAGTTCATGAACCAGCTGATTGGTGACGAGTGCCAAGCTAACATGACGCTGGAGCGACTTCGCACTTTTGATGTTGCTCACCGCTATGCCGCTTTCTGCGGCCAATACGATAACCAACAAAATAGCAGGAATGACAATCAGGAGGCTAAGGTATTTGGAAATAAATCGCGTCATGGAAACTTCTCTCTTGGAAGCGAACGAATCTCTTAAAGACTGTACGCATATTCGCCAGTAAAGATTACATTATCCTAGTTTTTTATGAATGCAAAGTGACAAATGTATTTCGAAGTCAATAAGTTAGGTCATTTATTGATCAAGCAATAAAAAACAGGCCACGTGGGCCTGTTTCATATTAGACTAAAGTTGTAGCTAAATGATTGGCGTGATCACAAACGCATATCGATAGTCTCGCCAATTGACACGGTATTTATGAAGCGGCGAATAGCCCCATGAATCTGTGCCGCCGATACCCCGTTGTAGAAAGTCGACATTTAAGTACGTATAAGGCTGTTTAGTCAGCTCATGAGGGTGCAAACCCGCTTTGTTAAACGTGTCATAATCATACTTATCAAAGTGCTGTGCACCAAAACCGACAAGGGGCTGGCCAGTAACTTTGATACCGCGGTTATCCTCATCGGTGAGCGCCATCCATCGTACTTCTGTGTGATAACCATTTTCTTGTGGTCTCACATAGGGGAAATACAATTCATCAACCGTGGCTTTATACACACCAACGTGGGCCGACGCCTTGCGATCTGCATAATTTTCATGTGGCCCGCGACCATACCAATTCACCTGATTGTAATTCGCTGGCAAGGTAAGCTGATGTCCCAGCCTTGGAAGTTCAGGAAAGAAGTGATGAGGTGCCGCATAGAAATACACCTCTATCGCCAAGTTACCCGTATTGTCTAAGGTGTATGTTGATAAATATCGACTTTGCACCGACGGCAAGTAATGTTCCGTCTTCACCAAGACATGGCCTTTGCCTTCGTCGCATTGCAGTGAAGTGAGCTCGGCTTGCTCCCATGCTTTATGCCAACACGCTGCCTTGTCAGGAAAGTGTTCACCAAAGTCATTGTCTGTCGGCGCACGCCAAAACTCTGGGTGCATTGGGCTATTTAACAAGGTGTTCGCCCCCACTTGATAGTGTTCGAGCCAACCCGTTTGTTTGTTAAATGCGACCGTCATATCGCCAATCAATAGCGACAAATGCGTGTCCGTTAGTTGTTGCGCAATCATGCCATCAAACGGCCCTTTATCGACGGTGCTGATGAGTGGACGCTTCGCCAACGCAAGTTGACTAAATGCGACAATATGACCGGCTTCGACTAAACAGGCCGTCTGTTTTTGCACAAAACTGACATTAATGAAATATTCACTGTCTTGACTAAACGTGTGCTGGATATCAAGGTCAACTGTGACACTATGCTGCGGCGCACAGCTAAGCGTCGCTTGCTGCCCTGTCGCAACAACCTGGCCATTTTCGAGTAATGACCACGCTAAGCTAACGTCATGCAAATCACTAAAGTAACGTTTGTTGGTAATGCGAATACACGAAGGCGACGCCAAGCTAGCTTCAATGTGCTGATATACCTGCTTGAGTTCATGGGCATGAGGGTTCAACGAACGATCAGCGGCAACCACGCCGTTGGCACTAAAGTTACCGTCGTGATACTGATGGGGCAATTCCAAATCACCACCATAACCCCAGTATGGCGTACCATCTTCGGCATGGACCAAGAAGGTTTGGTCCACCCAATCCCAAATAAAGCCACCTTGCAGTAGGTCGTATTTTTCGATCGTCTGCCAATAGTCTTGCAGGTTACCCATCGAATTACCCATTGCATGCTCGTATTCACACAAAATCAATGGACGGGTTTCGCCGCTCATTTCACCCACTTCCGCATAATGAATAAGGGTATCGATCGGCGCGTACATTTGCGCATACATGTCTGTGTGGCGTTTGGTCTGTGCCTGCTCACACATAATGGGCATAGTGGTTTTGGCCTTAAACCAGTCATACATGGCTTCAATATTTTTGCCATCACCGGTTTCGTTACCGATAGACCAAATCACAATCGACGGATAATTCTTATCGCGTTCGTACATATTTTCGCAGCGCGCAATATAGGCATCATGCCACTCTGGGCGGTCCACAATATGATTAGACGGCTTGTAGAATTGCTCTTGGTTCGCCGCTCCCAGACCGTGACTTTCGATATTGGCTTCATCCACCACATATAAGCCGTATTCATCGCAAAGCTCATACCAATAAGGGTCATTGGGGTAATGACTGGTGCGCACCGCATTGACATTCAACGCTTTCATCAAGCGTACATCTTCTATCATCGACTCACGACTGATCACGTGTCCAGTTGTAGCATCGTGTTCATGCCGGTTAACGCCTTTAAACAGAATTGGCTGCCCATTGACCAACACATTGCCGTTTTTAAGCTCACTGGTTCTAAAGCCGATGCGACTGTAAACCACTTGAACGACCTTGTCGTTGGCGTCCAACAGTTGCAGTTTTAACTGGTATAAATTAGGCGTTTCAGCCGTCCACGCCAACACATCAGAGAAGAGTTGACTGTCGAGTACGGTTTGCTCTGACGTGGGGGCTAATTCGTCTATGGCAAGCGTATGTTGATGAATTAACTCACCAGACGGTGACGCCAATTCAAGTTCAACGCGATAACCGCTTTGCGCTTTGGACAAGTGATTTTGGCATGCCAGTGAAAACTGCCACACACCGTGTTTATACCCCGCGTCTAATGTCGCTTTGGCATGAAAGTCTCGGATGCGTACTTTAGGCGCTGCAAACAAATACACATCTCGCTCGATTCCACACAACCGCCACATGTCTTGGTTTTCGAGGTAAGTGGCGTCGCTCCAGCGGTATACTTGAAGCGATATATCATTTTCGCCAACATGCAGGAACGGCGATATATCGAACTCGGCAGGTGTCTTGCTGTCTTGGGAATAACCAACAAGCTGCCCATTAACCCACACGTACACGGCAGACTTTACTGCGCCCAAATGTAGGAACACTTGTTTTTGCTGCCACGACTCAGGCAAATCAAATGTGCGCTTGTACGACCCTACTGGGTTGTACTTGATAGGCACAACGCCGGCCTTGGGGCCAATCGCAAAGTCGGTAGGGTGATTCACGTAATTAGGCTGTTCATAGCCATGCATTTGCCAATTGCCCGGCACAGGAATGTCATCCCATGCCGACACATCAAAATCTGGTGACATAAAATCCAGTGGGCGCTTTGCTGGGCATGTGCTCCAGTTAAACTTCCACGTACCGTTTAACAACATAAAATGACTGTCATCAAACGGTATAGAGGTAAATTGACCAGGGTCCTTATCAAAGCCAAAAAAGCTGGCATGGGCCGGTTGCTTGTTCCAACTAAACACTTCAGGATCTCGCCAACCGTGTTCAATCAAATACTCTGGTGTTATGTTTTTTACGTTCACTGATGCCACTCCTGCCCTTTAGCGACAACCCAAAGGGAGAAAAATAGGTGTTAATATTTAAAGCGCCGTATCATGCTACGTTTATGTCCACAACGCAATTAATCATATAAATAAGATTTAAAATTATTTTTTCGTTACCTGTACGGCCTTTCCGCGTTTAAAAACGCCAATCTCCTTGTCTCATTGGACAAGCTTTAGTATAACCAAGCAACTTTATAATAGTGATGTTGTTGCATGTACTTTGTACTGCGTATCACTATTACCACCCAAACTATAATAATTAACGGGATTCAATCGTGAATACTAATACATCTAACGATTCCAGTTTCTTCGGCCATCCAGGGGGCCTTCGAACACTCTTCTTTACCGAAATGTGGGAACGCATGAGTTACTACGGTATGCGTGCACTACTCGTACTTTTTATGACCGCAAGTCTTCAAAAAGAAGGCCTTGGTTTCACAGTTGCCACTGCTGGCGCTATCTATGGTTTGTACACAGGTGCCGTGTATTTTCTTGGTCTTCCAGGAGGTTGGTTAGCGGATCGCCTGATCGGTGGCAAACAGGCTGTCTGGTATGGTGGATTAATCATATTTGCAGGCCACATTGTCTTGGCCATCGATCTTCAAAATCTGTTCTTTGTCGGTCTTATTCTTGTCGCCACAGGCACAGGACTACTTAAACCCAACATTTCTGCTATGGTTGGACAGCAATATGGTGATGCAGATGGTAGACGCGATAGTGGCTACGCATTGTATTATATGGGAATCAACATCGGCTCTTTGATTGCTTACCTTGTTACTGGATACCTCCAAGAAAATTGGGGCTGGCACTACGCCTTCGGTGCTGCTGCTATTGGTATGGCTCTTGGTCTAATTCAATACTATTTCTCCAATCGCTCTTTGTCCCAAGAATCAGTACTACCCGCCAACGCCTATCAAGGCGAAGCTCGTAAAAAAGCATGGCTAGGGGTAATCGGCGTGCTTGTTGCCGCTATAACCGTAATCGTTCTGGCACATACTGGTACCATTGTCATCGAGCCAGTCGTGCTTGCACAACAAGTCGCAGTATTCTTTACACTCATATTCTTCGCGTATTTTGGCTTTATTTACTTCAAAGGCGCACTAAGTGACAATGAGAAAAAACGTATGTGGGCGCTTTTCCTTGTTTGTGTGGCTTCTGCTTGCTTTTGGTCTGGGTTTGAGCAAGCCGGCTCTTCATTAAACTTATTTGCGCAAGATTACACTGATAGACTATTGTCTGACGGTTCATTGCTAACCTCATGGTTTGGGATGACGACCATTCCAACGGTCTGGTTCCAGCTATCAAATTCATTATTTATTATTATTTTATCGCCTTTCTTCGCCGCTCTTTGGATCAACCTAGCCAAGCGAATGATTGATCCTTCTTATACATTGAAGTGCGCCGTGGGTATCGTCATTATGGCCAGCGGTTTCTTGGTTATGTTTATGGCGTCACAGTATGCCGCAGAAGGTCTAAAAGTCGCCCCAACTTGGTTAGTTGCAACCTATTTCCTTCATACCGTTGGTGAACTGTGTTTGAGCCCAGTCGCGTTGAGCGCGGTGAGTAAACTATCGCCTAAGCGTTTTGCTGGTCAGATGATGGGGGTATTCGTTTTGACTTACTCTATCGGTAACATTATTGCTGGTCTGTTGTCAGGTAACTTTGACCCTGAGAACGTGAAAGAAATGCCAAATCTGTATTTGCAGATTGCCTTATTTAGCATTTCAATCGGTATTGTCATTGCACTAATGAGCTTAAAATCTCGTATATGGGAAAAAGCGGCAGACACAGAAACGCAACAGTCGTAAATATTACTATGTGGCCTTACCAGCCACACCGTTTATTTGTCTGACAAATTAAATTAGAATAAGCGCCGTGTTCGATTGAATGCGGCGTTTTCATATTTTAGGCATGTTATGAAATTGTATTTTTCTACTAAACAAATACCACAACTCGCTTCTCTCTCACTACCTGATCGCATTGCTGCAATGGATAAAGCGGCAGCGAAGATGTCGGTACCAGAGAAGACTTTGTTAAACGTACTTAAACTTTTGGTGTTTGTGCCTGCCTTTGCTTTCATTTTACGTACCGCAACGGACTGGACGTCATTGCTATGGGCGCTGGGTGTGTTTATTCTTTACCCGGTGTTCGTAAAACCTATGCAGTATTCTATTTGCGCAAAACATTTGCCAGCTAACATCACCAAGGAGTGAAAATGAAAACCATTTTGGTCACCGGAGGCGCAGGCTATATCGGTAGTCACACGGTCTTACAGTTATTGGAACAAGATTATAGCGTGGTGGTGCTGGATAACCTCAGCAATGCGTCGCCAGAATCACTGCGTCGCGTAAGTGAAATTACCGGTAAAGACGTGACCTTTGTCGAAGGGGATATTCGTGACGAAGCCAAGTTAGATGAAGTATTTGGCGCTCATGATATCTCAGCTGTCATCCATTTTGCCGGTTTAAAGGCGGTTGGTGAGTCTGTCGAAAAGCCGTTGGAATACTATGAGAACAATGTATACGGCACATTGACGCTATGCCAAGCGATGCGTCGCGCAAACGTGAAGAACATCGTATTTAGTTCATCTGCGACCGTTTATGGTGACCCTACGGTGTTGCCACTTCGCGAAGACCTACCAACCGGCACGCCAACTAACCCATATGGCATGTCGAAATTGATGGTTGAACATGTACTGACTGATTTGTACCAGTCTGACGATGCGTGGAATATTGTTTTACTGCGTTACTTCAACCCTGTTGGTGCACATCCGTCAGGTAAGATTGGTGAAGATCCAAACGGTATTCCCAACAACCTCATGCCTTATATTTCTCAGGTTGCAACAGGCAAGCTAGAACAACTTGGCGTATTCGGTGATGACTACGACACACCAGACGGTACAGGTGTTCGCGATTATATTCACGTTGAAGACTTAGCTAACGGTCACTTGAAAGCGTTAGACCGCTTGGCACTGAATATGGGCCTAGATACTTACAACTTGGGTACTGGACAAGGTTATAGTGTACTTGAAATGGTAAAAGCCTTTGAGAAAGCCGCTGAAAAGCCTATCTCTTACGCTATCAAGCCTCGTCGCAGTGGTGACGTCGCGTCTTGTTATGCAGACCCTACGCTTGCGGCCAAAGAGCTTAACTGGCACGCGGAAAAAACCTTGGATGACATGTGCCAAGATGCGTGGCACTGGCAATCAAATAATCCAATGGGTTATCCAAAGTAAAAATCAAAGACATAAAAAAAGCGTGCATCAGCACGCTTTTTTTGTGTCCGAATCCAGACTATTGATCTTGAGGGTCGTCTTCAAAGTCGTCTAGTGAATCCTCGAAGTCTTCAAAACCTTCAAAATCTTCTTCGTCAATCTCTTCTGCGCTCTTACCATCTGTCACGCGGAACTCTAGGTTCTGGAAATACGCATTTTTAATAAATGCATAGTCATCTACCGATTGCTCAATTTGAGCCTCTTGGCCAAGCAGTGCAGCACGGGTTTCAAGTGTGGTAATAATCAGTGAAGGGATCCCCACGCCAGTGCCTAATGACAACGGATAGTAAGCCGCTTCTAC
>CAWUJV010000063.1:0-24467 GCA_963922845.1 uncultured Alteromonas sp. | reverse complement strand
CGTGTTTATGAAGCGGCGACGATGAATGAACTGGGTTCAAAGCAACAACGCCAGCCTTTCTTCTTTGAGAAAGACAATGTGAGATTTATGCCGCAACAAACTGCCGTAGAAATTCACAACAAAGCCCATAAATATCATTGGAAACACTGATTTAACCGATAACTAAGAAAGGAGGCGCAAGTCTCCTTTTTTATTGTTATTGCAAACGTGAATCACTAGACGCTACCATCATTGATGAATACGACAGTCGGAGAACAGTGTGGATAGACGCAGTGCGCTAAAACTTTTTTCTAGCATGAGCGCGTTATCGATAACGGGCCCCGTCTTGGCGAATAAACCTCAGAAGAAAGTCGTCGTTATTGGTGCGGGCCTCATCGGTGCCAGTGCAGCTTACTATTTGAGCCAAGTCGGTTGCAAGGTGACGCTGATTGATCAACTTCGTCCGGCGAGCCATGCCACCAGAGGCACCTTTGCGTGGCTTAATGCAACGTGGGCTAAACAACCACAAGATTATCATCACCTGAATCAACTGGGGCTGCGTGAATGGCACGCTATTGCACCACTTTTGAAAATTCCAGTACGTTGGAATGGTTCGATTGAATGGTTCAGCAGTGCAGCGCGTACCGAAAAGCTCGAGCAACAAATTGCAGAACAAATTGAATGGGGCGAGCCGGCATCAATGTTAGATGCAAATTCTGTACGTCAAAAAGAGCCCAACATACGCATCTCTGACAACGTCACCGCAGCATTCTCAGCAAACGATGGCGCCGTTGACCCGATATTCGCGACACAATGCTTCATTGATGCAGCGACACACTTGGGGGCTCAAGTTGTGTTTCCTTGTACTGCACTGTCCCCGATTCGCCACAATGGAAAAATAACAGGCATTAACACGACACAAGGGGCTATCGCAGCAGACGACATTGTCGTCACGACCGGCGCCAACCCTACCCTACCAGAAATACTTTCTGGCATACCGATTCCGCAGCGGACAACACCGGGGGTGATTTCCATCACCGAGCCTTTACCCAAGATTCTCAATACCATAGTCGCGGCTCCGGGCGTTCATTTGCATCAAAGGCTAGATGGCCGTGTTGTACTGGGAGAACAATCAGGGCCACCAGAAGGTGCAGCACACGAAATGCGGCTTAAAGGCCGCCCCAATGATTTCCCTGATCCGGCCCTTGCCAAAGCACATGGCGAACGCATTCTCGCTACCGCCAAGCCTTTGTTTCCGGCACTCGAGCAAAGCGTCATCGCACACAGTTATATAGGTTGGCGCCCGCTGCCTTTGGATGGTCACCCTGTACTAGGTCATTCGATAGTAGAACCGAATGTTTACTTAGCCATTATGCACAGTGGTATCAGTTTGGGTCCGCTCGCAGGTAAGATCATCGCGCAAGAAGTGGGATTAGGTGAAACATCGTCATCACTGGCTCGCTATCGTCCGCACCGTGAATTCAAACAAGTTGTGCGCTATTAACGGTCAATAAGTTAAAACGTTATACGCACACTTTATGCTAACGAATAAATACTCGCCACGAGGTGAGTTTCATTGCGCTTAGCGCATCATCGACGTCTTGCTCGTAAGAACCGCGCTCTGTAGGTGTGAGTAGCGATGTCTTTAACATCAATGCTTTTGCAAACGTCAGTGAAGCAGATCCGGCGGGGCAAATTGCCGCCAGTTTCAAATAGTACGTGTGCATCTGGTCGTATTGTCCCCCGCGATAGCAAACAAACACCGCCGCACACAGCAGCGTAGGTAATGACACATCATCTTCATCCGCCCCGGTAAGACAATTCAGCACCATCTCAACGCTTTGTTCTGATTTAGATAGACATGCCAGCGCTGCACTTAGGTAAGCTTGAGACAGTCGAATACAGCGCGGATAACCCGATTTTTTCGCTACCGCCAACGACGATTCACAATGTGTCAGCCCCTGCTCATAATCGCCAAGACACAAATATGCAGCGCCTTTTAATTGCAAAGCGGTGCAGAGAAACAGCTGTTTTTCTATTGACGGTGTACCCGGTGCACAGGCCTCAATGCATTTCTCAGAGAAAGACAAGGCATCATTAAAGTTGGCTTTGTACAGATGATACAAGGCAAAAGTATTATAGAAGTGAGCTAACTCCTGCCCTGCATGTGAGATGGTATCCTGGCAACGCATCAGGTAAGACAAACACTTGTCATATTCGCAATCAATAAAGTACAGGATGGCATGTGCCAGATTGACCGAAAATACCACCTCGGCTTGTTCTGAATTGATCGCTTTGGTGTACGCTTTTTGAAAGTACTTTTTTGCCGTTTTTTGTTTACGATGAATCAATGCAGCGTAACCAAGTTTGGTGTAAAAGCTGGCTGTAATCGCGCTTGGCAACATAGAATGAAATGTCGATTTAATCAATGAAATGGCTAATCTGACTTTGCTGTTCATGATTAACTCGTACAACAAGCTATCGTTGTATAACTCATTGACCAAGATATCCCGGTTCTTTTCGCTCGGGAACTGCTCTACCTCGGATTTGGCTATCAACAGTGAAACATCGCACCCTAGAGTGTGTGCTAGTTTTTTAAGATTGCTGTGACGGATACGTGTGACATCACCATTAAGCCAACGTGTCAGTGTTTTATCCGACACATGAATCGACTGCGCCAACCACGCATGTTTGACGTTTCGTTCACTAATAAGCGCATTCAATTGCTGCCGATCTAACACCGCAGTCTTAGCTGAACTCACCGCGTACAACCTGTTTTCAGATATCGTTAATAGGATTATTCACTATTTTTAAGCGCCGTGCATGTGCTCACTTGTAACGAAACGTTGGCAAAAATGTCCGGCTATGTCCATTGAGCAAATCCGAACTACGTTTTAGACTTTGTGTCGATTTTCTTATACTCATTCGCAATGGAGATGACAGCAATGAGCAAACAATGGCTAGCGTTAGTCCCCTTATTCTTTATCAGCACCGAACTGCATGCTGACGAACAACAGAACACGTCTCAAGGTAAAGTGATTTTAGGTATTGAGATTGGGACCAGTAGTTTTGATTTAGAAAAACAATTATTGGACGAAATCGACCCGGCCGATATCGACGACGACGGTGTCAGCGCAACGTACTCAGCGGCCTATCGTTGGTCCAACAATATCGTTGTCGAGGGCAGTTTAAACTACGCAGGTAACGTGTTCTTCAATTTTGGGTTAGGTGATTTCTACGATACGGCAGAAGCGAAGTTGCTCGTTGGCTACACGATTCCTGTCGCCGAGCACTTCAGGCTAGTACCTATGGTCGGTGTCAGTAGCTGGGATATAGAAATACAGGAAGGCGCGTTCCTCAATCCCGGTCCAGAGGCTGAAGCCGAGGCCGATGGTACGGACTTAAGCTACAAGCTAAGCGCCGAATTCCCGTTTAGCAGTGGCTTTGTATTGTCGTTATCTTACGCCAACACGCAAACCGACATAGGCGATTTGTCTATGACACAAGCTGGCGTTAAATTCGAGTTTTAACCAAGAGAGGCTTTGCCTCTCTTTTCTAAAACGGGCTCACTTCCCTAACACAGGAAACATAGTGGTTAGCCCTTCACCTAGCATACCTACTCCAATGGCCATCAAAATCAACCCCATAATCCTTGAGGCCACTGCCATACCATTGTCTCCGATGCGATTAGCAATCGGTTTAGCGAAGGAAAAAAGAATACCTGTTGCGATACAAATAGCGATAATTACAGCAGACATTTCAAGATGGGCGACAGCCCCAGTGTGATGCTGGGCGGTGACTAATACGGCAGCCATAGTTCCGGGCCCCGCAAGAATAGGAATCGCCAAGGGCACGATAGCAATAGATGCACCGTCATCATCAGTTTGGTCATCTCGGGCTGAGTTGTGTTCGTGTTTATCAAACAACATGTTCAAACCTATGATGAGTACAATAAGGCCTCCCGCTACGCGTATTTCATTCACGTTGATCCCAAAGACGTTGAGGATAATGTTGCCAACCCACACCACGACCAACAAAGTTATCGCTGCGGCAATGGCGCACTTACCCGCTATTTGTGTCGCTTCTTTGGCCGACTTATTCGCCGTCATCCCGGCAAACACACCGACACCACCAATCGGGTTCATCATAGAAAATAGCGCTGCGACAAATGTCATTAGTTCATTAACTGTCACTGCTACTTCCCTGTTTGTCATCCATGCTTAACACTGCTTTGACTTGAGCAACCAAGTCTTCTCCCTTGATAGGTTTATACAAAATGGGGATGTCTTGAATGTCGAGCGACTGGTTGCGCACTACGTCCAAATCTACTGTGATAAAGATAACGGGGATGTGGGCTAAGATCGGTTCGCTTTTGATTTGCTCATATGTTTCGATACCACTCCAGCCCGGCAAGAGTACATCGAGCACGATGGCATCAGGCAAGTAACTCAATGCGGTTTTAAACCCTCGCTCACCGTTGTAGGCAGCACAAACATCAAACCCTTCATCAAGTAGTAAGCTGAACATGGTCTCCACGCTCATTGGGTTATCATCGATAATTAATATTCGTTTACTCATAATGTACTCATTGAGTGAAAATCCTTTAAAAACGCGTCATTTTCAATGTCATGTAATGTCGTAAACCCGAGCGTTTGCCATGACCTGCGCTAATGATTGTTGCGTTAACGTCGTGCCATCCTCTGACACCCATTTAAATTCTAAAGACAACATCTGGTGTGGCAAGTGTTGCTTCACTACGTTGTCCATAATGGCATTATTCAACCTTCTGAGCAGCATACTTCCATCGGCTGTTTTTGCACCTGGTAGTACACACACAAATTGGTTTGCATGGGTTCTTGCCAAGATATCTCCGGGTCGACCAAACGTTTGGGTAATGGCTTGGGCTAACGCTACTAGGCTATCGTTGACCTGCTGTTTAGAATAAGACGTGTTGACGTCAGCTAAGTTCAGTATCGTCAAGAGGATGAAGCTAATCGGCTTTTGTTCTCTCGCGCACCGAGCCAACTCGGTTGTTGCCAATTTGGTATACAAGTCAAGATTGGCAAAACTGGTTAATTCATCGATTCCGGCTTGTTGGGCTCGTTTGTCTGCTTGCCGTTTTGTTTCGATATGTCGACCAACACGAGCCAACACCACCTCGCGCTCCAATGGCTTCAGTATGAAGTCTACCGCTCCCAGTGTTAAACACTCTGTTTCGATCGATGGTTTTGACGAAATAAAGATAATTGGGATATCAGACGTCGACTCATCCGCTTTTAGCAATTCACATATTTGATTGCCATTCATCAGAGGTAACGCCATGTCTAAAACAATAAGGTCGGGGGTATAGCGCTTGGCTTTTTCTAGACATGTTTTGCCATCTCCTGCGGTGATCACGCGATACTTATCCTCGAAAAAATCGAGCAGTACATCAAGCTGCAATCTGTCGTCATCGACAATCAGCAGGGTCAAGGGCGTGCTTTCGGCGTCTGTTGCTTGATGATTACTATCAGACATCAGCGTCGAGACATAAACATCTTCATCCTCGCTAGGTCCCTGGGAAGTCTCGTCGAGATACGTTTTGAGCTGTGAAACTTCGCGTTTTACCGCTTCAATTTCAGATAGCAGTTGTGTTTTTAATTCACTATCAATCGCACCATGCACACCCGACAATTGCTTTTCGCTGTCTCGGCTAAACTTAGCTAAACGATGCGCCCCAATGTAGGCCGCGACACCGGCCAATGAGTGGGCGATTTTCGCAGCGCTGTCAGACTCACCAGCATCGATTGCCGCCAAAATTTTATTCCCATCGGCGCTGTGATGTTGATGGAAAATATCGAGTAGTCGCGTTAATTTCGACTTGATATGCCCCGCTCGCTGCAAGGCATCATCAACATCTAAGTGGACAAGATTGATATTCGAAGGGCGATTTTCCTGTGGTTCAGGCTCATCAAATGAGGCCCCTTTTAGCGGTCCAGCTAACCAAGTTCTCATCACTTTCTTAAACAAATCAAAATCAATTGGCTTGGGAATAAAATCGTTCATGCCTAAACTCAAACACTCAGACTTTTGGCGCTCCATCGCGTTAGCAGTCATTGCGATAATAGGCATGGTATTGAATGCCGTGTTCTTGCGAATCACCGTTGTGGCCTCCAAACCATCCATCACAGGCATTTGCAAATCCATCAACACCGCGTCATAGGATTGTTGATTGAGCTTCTCAATAGCGACCTTGCCATTTTCAGCGGTGGAAACCTGCATGCCCAATTGCTCAATCAAATCTTGAGCAATCAATTGATTCACTGGGTTATCTTCAACTAGCAGTACATGCTTGTCTGCCAGTGCATCGTCATGCTCTATCTGCCAGCTTTTATGTAGTACTCTCTCTGGTGTGGACGAAACAAAGTTAACCAGTGCGTCAAACAAATCAGAATCGGTGACCGGCCGAGTGAGCACACCGATAATAGGTGACCCTTCGGTTTGAGGCGGCTTGTATTCGGTATCATTGGCGACAATGACAACTGCCACTTCCTCTAGATCATTTTTGATGCGTATATGGTCCATCAAATGCGCGGCGCTCATATCCACCAGTTCTGATTCTAAGACCAACAGGTCATAATGAATGCCATTTTCGGTTTCGCTTAGCGCATTGATCACTTCACGGCCGTTGCGAACCGTTGTATTGGCCACGCCCAAACGATGTAGTTGCTGCATAGCGATACGTCGATTTTCTGGGTCACCATCTGCCCACAAAATATGCATGTGCCCAAGCTCTTCTGGTAGCCGTTTGTGTTTAACATCATCCATGTGAGCACAATCAAGAATAATACTAAAACTGACCTTGGTGCCTGTGCCTAGCTCACTGTCGACATTCAACTTACCGCCCATTCGACTGACTAAGGTTTCGCAAATAACCAACCCCAACCCTGAGCCACCAAATTTACGGCTTGTTGAGTTATCTGCCTGACCAAACACGTTGAATAAGTTTTTCTGCTGTTCCTCCGAAATGCCAATACCAGTATCACTGACTGAAAAGCTCAGCTTAACTCTGTCTTCGCCACAGTCTTCCGCCACCACTTGAACGGTAATATCGCCTTGCGAGGTGAATTTAATCGCATTGTTCAATAAGTTAAGCAGAACTTGCCCTAGCCTGAGCGGGTCTCCCCACACCACGATATTGCGGTCAGGTAGATCAATCTTGGGAAACAAACTCTTTTCACTGGCGATAACCTTGGTTGCGTCGACCAAGTGATCAAATACATCAGATAACAAAAAGGGAGTGCGCTCTAGCTCTAGCTTGCCAGCTTCAATTTTTGAAAAGTCCAAAATATCGTTAATGATTTGCAGTAAGAAGTTTGCCGAGGAATAAATTTTCTCTACGTAATTTCGCGATTTCCCGTCAATATCAGTCCCCAAACACAAACGTGACAAGCCCATGATAGCGTTCATTGGCGTACGAATTTCATGACTCATATTTGCCAAAAATTGACCTTTGGCAATGTTGGCATCCTCTGCTTGTTGGCGGGCCAATACGATGGCACGTTCAGCCTGTGCGCGCTTTTGCGCAAGGGTATTAATAGACTGCGCTAATATGTCGCTTTGGCTTTTAGGTTCGACTGAGATGTCAAAATCCCCTTCGGCCATTTTTTTACACGATTCATCAATATCAATGTAATACTCAATGACGTGATCCAGTGCCTCGGCAATCGCGGATACTTCATCCCGATTAGCAATATCATCCTTGTGAGCCATGTGTTTTGGCGGCAATTCACCCAGCGACAGAAAATTCACTTTGGTCACAGCAGACTCAATACGCTCTTTTAAACTACGCAGCGAACGATTTAGTAAAAACGAAGCAACGCCAATACCGAGCAAGCTGCTACCCAAAAGCCAGCCGAGTGTTTGCCACAATGGTCGGGAAATCAACAAAGCATCTTTTCTGACCACGACCATCCAGTTGCCTGTTTCAATTTTCGATGCAACAAAATAGTAGTCTTTTCCGTCGTCGGGGTCGGCCAGTTTAATCGATGTAGCATCTGGCGTAGACGCCAATTCAGCAACCACAGTCCGATAAACGGTATCAGTAACAGGACGGGTTCTTAACTGGTCGTTTAGCAGTGTCGTTGACGCGATAAAGCGGCCTGAACCACTTAACAAAAAGGCGTCAACATCGTTAGATTCTCGCGCTTCTTTGAGTACATTCAGCACATCATCAAGTGACCGGTCAACGCCTGCAATGCCTTTAAACTCTCCATCAATGACAATAGGCGTACTGTGCTCAACAATGAGCTTTCCGTAATAAGCATAAGGCTCAGTGATCAATGCCGTACGCTGATGGCCCCTCAAAAAACGGTCTTTGACACCCTGATAATATAAAGACGTCTCCATATCCTTGAGCGGTTCGACTTTGATTACCTGCAAGTTTTCTGGGTCGCGAAACCAATAAGGGATAAATCGCCCTTCTGGAGCTGCCCATACAACCGGGGGAGGCTCGTCCATTAGATAGCGCTCACTCGCATCATTACCATCTGCATTCACCTCGTAACCAAAGTAGGCGCCGGTAAATTGAGGATTGTTAACAAGCACAGCTTGAGCGTAATCAGACGACATCTCGCGCTGACCAAACATACCGCTAACCTGCGCTTCTGCCATGGTATTCGCCACAATAACGGCTTGCTGGTTACTGGCTTCTACTTTGGTGGCAATTTGCTGCGTCAGGAGAGTCAGCTTTTGGTTTTCAGATTGTAATTGGCTTTTGAAATAAAAGAACTCGTTAATGGCTAACGCAATAAGCATCACAACAATAAGAGGTAAAAAGCCTTTTACCAATAACTGTTTGGATAGCGGATAGGACACTGAACTACGTCCGTACTTCATTTGAATACCTAAACCAACACTGATTATTGTTTAAGCATACACCTAATTTGTATTAAAAATCATCAATCTGAGTAGGAATATACATCTAATGTCTTAGGGTGTGTTGATTGTTGCTTTGTCCATTTCGCTCAGCAACGTTTAACGCAGTCTATTCAACGACCACAAACGGAAACGCCCAAGGTTATTAGCCTTGGGCGTTTCTTCTAACAAATCTGGTTACGACAACCGAGACTTATAAACTCAAATGCAGAATTGGAAACGGTTTGCCCATATCATCGAGCGGCGAACGTGCCACCTGTTTAAACCCCATGTGTTGATAAAAACCAACGGCCTGAGGGTTTTGCTCATTGACGTCAACCAAGGTTGCATTCAACTGTTCGATAGCAAATTGCAGCAATACTTTGCCAACACCTTGCCCTCGCACATCATCGTGAATGAACAGCATTTCGATTTTGCTGTCTTTTACCCCTAGGAATCCAACAATGGCCCCTGAGTTACCCTTTACACAACGAAGTGTAACCGCGGGAAACGCATGCTCGATAATGATCGGCTTAAAATACTCAATATCCTCTTCTGTTAAGAAGTCATGAGTGGCTCGGACTGAATTTTCCCAAACGTCTAGCAGTTCTGCATAGTCACTGGGAAGCACATTTTCTACGTTCATATTAATTACTCGTTAATTGATGGAAATATGTGCAGCCGCGACGCAAAGGTACCAACAATACTGTTATTTGTATAGCGTGAATATGTAACAAGTAGAAACACTACAGTGTGTCAAAATCTTTGTGAGTAAATCAGTAACCGTGCAAAAATACTCGTTCAGCACACGTTTTATCTGTGCGGGTTTGTATTATACAACGGGGTAGAGTCATGGAGATAACACTCAATGAAGTTGCGCAGCGTACGAATCGCAAGATTTTGAAAGTACTTCTGCTCAATTTGGTGATATGGGTGGCGACATTTACCGGCTACCATTTCATGAGCGAGTTGCTCGCGTCCGACAACAAAGGGGCGGGTAAACTTGCAGCTATCATCTTTATGGGGCCGATACTGGCGCTGTTCGCCAGTATCAATATAGGTACTAAAGAACAAAAGTCGGTAGAAATGAGTAGCAAGGGAGTGCGTTTTGGTGGACACATGTCTGGCTTTTCCTCTTTCGAATGGCAGCACATTCGAGTGACCGACAACAAATCGCGCGTAATTACCATCGACGCTCCAACCCAAGCGAGTCCAATACACCTAGCGCTTAACCACTATGGTATCAATGACTCACAGTGGGCTTGGGTTCAACAATTAGCTAAGTAATCGCTCAATGTAAGGTCTTACAGACTCTGCTGTCGTACAGTGATTGGGAATGGACGTGCTGCGGTATCCGTCGCCCACAAAAGCGCGGTCTATTTCGATCAACACGCCTGTTTCACGGCCATTATCCACAAAGGTAACCTCTAATTCTCTGGCTCCAAAAAATGAACGAGACTCAGGTTTGAATTCGTATTCCTGATAACAGTTTAAGTGAGAAACGAACTCTCGAGTTTGTACACCACCCGCTTCGATGTCTGACTTAAACAATCGGTAACCACTGTTTGAAATAAACTCCAATACGGCCAACTGTGTCTCTGACGGCAAAATAACTAAAGGGTCTTTGTCCGAGCCATCAATACCACTTTTGATGTCGAGCCCCGTTTGCAGCCAGACTTTACTTATCTGCTGACCAAACAGCGAGGTTGCAGGGACTTCAGGATGTAAATCTAACTCAAAGGATTCGGTGATGGTTTCACCCGGTTGAATTAAGATATCCATAGGCTGCGCCCAATGTTGAAGCATAACGCTTTTGGCATAAGTGACATCCGTATCATTGATCTCCGTTTCGGCTTTGGCACTGGCCATAATCGCAAACTCTAAACCATTAATTTGCTGCTCGACGTCTCCGCCGCGAATGACCACCTCGATTGGAAATGCGTCCCCGGCACGCAAATGATCGACAAGTAAAATCGTATCAACCGTCGCTTTGCCAATACCGACACTGGCTAACAATTTCTTCAGCATTATTTACTCTCCATTTTGACACTGTCGTTGCATGACAGCTTATTGCCTTATGTCATTAAGTTGGTGGCAGCATGCTTGGAAAACAACTATCGAACATTTACAAAATGTTTCCAATTGCGATGAGTGACAGATTGTTGCTGAACTTTTGCCTATTTTATTGAACTAAATTAACGCTTTAACCACAGACTAATCGACCTGAAAGGAATGAACATGAGACTACTGTTATGCGTTTTTGCTACTGCGATCTTGTCGTTTTACAGTTTGGCTGGCCACCATACCGAACACGTAAAAGTAGAGCGCGCCGTCAAAGACTACATCGAATCTCAACACAAGGTCTTACCCGAGATGATGAAGCGCGGCATTGATGTTCAACTTGCTAAACGCACTTATTGGGCCACTTCAAGCGGCGAAGAGCGTGTAATAGAAACCACATATCAAGATATGGTCGATTTAGCAGGCTACTACAATAAAAAAGGCGACAAATTTCCAACTCCGCCTCGTATCGATATCGATGTGTATGATATCGATCAGCGTGTCGCATCAGTTAAATTGCATGCCGATGATTGGATTGATTACATGCACCTTTATAAAAACGATGAAGGCGACTGGAAGGTCATCAATGTACTTTGGCAGTTCAATGATATCGACAAACACGGAAGCTAGTTTTGTATGAAATTAGTGATGATTTATGGACCATCTGGTATCGGTAAAGAGACCATAGCGCGGCAACTCGCTGCGCAAAAAGGGTGGCGAGTGTTTCCCCAGCATTTGGCTTTTGACGTGGCCAGTTCGGTTATCGGATTTGGTCATCAGGGATTTGAAAAATACCAAATGGATATCGTGCACAATGCACTGAAAACCATGCATGCAAGAGGGACAGACGGTGTTGTCCTGACGTTCTGTTATGTTGAAAAAGCCAGCGACCTTTTTATGAACGGATTGCGGCAACTCATTGAAGAGCTCGCTATTGACGCCGAATTTTTCAGACTGGAATGCGCTTTGAAAGAGCACCTACGCCGTGTCACAAGCGAGGGAAGAGCCAACACGAACAAAATACAAACCGAAGCCTATCTTCTGGACTACCTATCTCGATTCAAATTTGCAGAAAACATCCCGCACACCACAACACACGTCATAGAGACCACGTCTAAATCGGCACAGGCATCAGCCCGAGAAATTGCCCTGCGGCTATCAAAGTAATATCAGTGAAAAGGCCACTAAACGTGATATGTGCACCGTCCATCCTAGTTCGCTTTCATGCTGCACTCTTTCACGTTATCAATACAGGCCAACGCACCTGAATTCTAATAACACCAAATCGTATAGATAAATGACCCGTAAAAGCGAGTATTCGCGCGAGGTATCGCATTTTTAGTGAGATCATTTATCTGTGCGTTTGGGTCTAACGCTTCAAAAGGACCTGATGATGAACACACTCGTTCGTGCTTTCACTGTACTATTTATGTCTATCAATGCACATAATACCATGGCACAAGACTGCGATGAAGCCTGCCAGTTGAGCCAAGTTAACGCGTATTTTACGGCGCTGGATAAGGTCGCCAGACAAGGTTCATCGATGTCCGATATTGATGCACTTCTCGCGTTGATGGATAGCAGTGTTAAGTACATTCATGTCGAATATCAGGCAGACTTTGACAAAGCGAGTTGGCGTCGTGCATTCAAACGACAATTAGAACTTGGAAATTATCAAAATAGTGACCGCAATGAAGCGCGTATTATCAATTCCATTACAGGTAAGAATCACATCGCCATCGAGTATTCTCACGGGCTTCTCGATGACGACGGCAACTGGCAAGCCACAGACAAATACTTGGCCATATTTGGTTTCACTAACGGTAAAATCTCATTGATTAAAGAGTTGTGGTAGTGCTCAGCCGGGTTAAACACATCATAACTGCCATAACACACTGATTTTACCGACCTAGTGTTTTTTACTCAGAGGTTTACCTGTTTGCGCTGGCGACCAACCCGGCGGCATAACGATGACACCGATTTTATTTAACAATCCCGGAGTTTTGCTCACCTGTTTGGCCAATCGAGTTAAACCAACAAAAAACACTTTAAACGGATTAATGGTGTCGACGGGTACCGTAATGCCATAGATCACTTTGGCTTTTTCCTCTGCAAACGTACCAAACAGCTTGTCCCAAATAATCAGTATCCCTGCGTAATTTTTATCAATGTATTCTGGGTTGGAACCGTGATGCACACGGTGATGTGACGGGGTATTGAAAATCCATTCAATCGGACGAGGTAGCTTCTTCACTACTTCAGTGTGTAATAGCGTTTGATACAATTGAACGAACCCTTCCGCGGCAATAATCACAATAGGATTAAACCCGAGTATCGCGAGTGGTAAGTGGAAAAAGAAAGGCATAATGCCATCTAGAGGACCGAATCGATATGCTACCGATATATTGAAATAGGGCGATGAATGATGGACGGTATGCGTTGCCCAGCCAATACCACACCGATGCATGAACCTGTGCTCCCAGTAATAAGCCAAGTCTGCCAAAATCACGCACGCCGCGATAACCCAGCCATTGATTGGTAATTGGGTAATGCTGAAGTTGAGATAAAACCAATAGAAGCCGGCAACATACGCCGCGCCAACAAGCACATAACCCACCGCATAGAACATTGCCAAAGTACCGAAATTAGCGAAAGCATCGCCTAACACACGCAGGGTAAACTGTTTTTTAAACGCCAATACAACCAGCTCTAACCCCAATATCGCGGTTGCGATCACCAGCCCCCAATCTTGAATAAACGTTTCCCAAAAATAGAGTGCTTCTTCTGAAATAGGTAGATTTAAAAATTCCATCAAACTTCCCTCTTACTGCCAAACAACAATGGCGTCAGCGGTCACTGTCTCACCATCGCGATTAAGTTGATGGCGTTCTATGAGATTGCCATGCTGATTGGCCTTTAACCAAGCGCGGTCCGGCGCAACACCACTGTGTCTATCCAGCGAAAATTGATCATAGTGCCCTTCAGGCAACTTGGTTTCCTTCGTACTGCTTTGTAACAATAAGTCCCGTTTATCAAATCCCACAACTAATGTGGCGCGTGACATATCAGCATCAAAGTTTCGATAAAATGCGTAGGCTTGGATTGTCTCTTTGGTCCAATCAACGTTGTTGAGCAGTGCTGTGTTGTCAAAAAGCAACTGCCAAACTTGCCCTACACTGTCACCACCATCAGACAAATCAACTGCTTGCTCAACACCCACAACTTGGGGGCCGTTGAAAAAAACCGTTTCTTTGTTTGGCTCAGTGTTAGCCGCAACGTCTGGTTGATGTGCCACGTTTGAAGCTCGGTCATTAAGGTCTTCATTCGCCACGGCTACCATCGGATGCCCAATGATAAAAAGTAAGCCTATATAGATGGCAATAACAATGAGAAGCGTAACGAACATATGGCGAATCATGTGTTTTATTCCTTTTGTTGCTCGTAAAAACAATAGTACGAAAGTAAATTGTCACATTGACAATTTATATTTTAAAAAGACTAGACTTAAATTGTCAACCTGAAAATTTATTGATAACCTGCTTCCACTAACCGACGTAGTATTGAGGGAATGACGCCTATGCCTAGACCGAGTATGGCCGCGCAGCGCAAAGAAGAAATATTGGATGCGTTTGAAGAATGCATTCTTCAAGACAGTTTAGAGACCACCTCTTTAGAAAAACTTGCCGAACATGCAGGGATGAAACGCAGTATTTTGCGTCATTACATCGGCAACAGGGACGACATCATTGTTGCGCTAAGTGAGCGATACTTAGGCTATTATGACGACCAGTGGAAACAAACCATCGCGTGGTTGCCTGACTCCCAGCGTATGCCCGCCATGATTGATATTTTGTTTGGGGAACGGAATCAAGTCTACGTAGAAAAAAGTATTGTCGGTGATGCCATATACGCGCAAGCAAAACGCTTAGACGCCGTAAGAGCCCATCAGATAACGTCAATGAATCAATCCATGACGGCATTGCGTACCGAATTGAAAAATGACTACCCGAACGCCCAAGACGACAACATTACACTGGTCGCTCGTGGCATATTGGCCAACTACTTGAACAGTGAGTCTTTGTTACCATTCGGCCTGAAACAAGAAGTCGAACAACTCAAGCAAGTCAGTCTGCTGTTACTCCGTACCTTGGCTTAGGTTGTGTTCATTGAAATGTTACAAAACACTTCATCTCCTGAATCTGCATCCTCGAAGGCGTATACTGCGCAGATAAACTCATATGGATGCGTTGACGATGTATCGCTACCTTTTACTCTGTTTTTTATTCTGTTTACCCGTTTTAGCGGATGATACATTGCCATTGGCGAAATGGGACACTGCTGTTCAGCACAGTGAATTCTCTGGCGTTGTGATGATAGCGCACCAGGGGCAAATCCAGTACCAAGCCAGTTTTGGCATGGCTAACCGCGAAGCAAACTATCCGTTTCGGCTAACCACCGTTTTTGATATTGGTTCCATTTCGAAACAATTTACTGATACGGCTATCCTGCACTTAGCGGAGAGAGGCAAGCTGTCGGTTGATGACACACTCACTCAGTATTTTGAGAACGTACCATCCGACAAACAACACATCACCATTCATCAATTGATGACGCATACTTCGGGTTTTCAGCAAGGCTTTGGCTTGTACGACAAGATAGATAAAGACACCTTGCTAACCAAAGCTATGGCGAGTGACTTAGACCACGAGCCCGGGAAGACCTATCAATATTCGAATCTGGGTTACAACCTACTTGGCGTGATCATTGAAAAGGTGACGGGTGAGGATTATGAGCATTATATTCAACACAACATTCTTAAACCGGCAAAACTAGAACAAACCGGCTACCGCTTGGTTGAGCGACAGGAAGCAGACTTGGCCGTCGCCTACGGCCGCGACCCCAATCCTGTTGAGCGTTTGTTTTCAATTACCGCGAAAAGCCGATCTGTGGGACATTCACTGCAACATCAATTCGATGACCCCGGACCTCGTTGGTATATTCGTGGAGCGGGCGGCTTTTTGTCGACGCTAGACGATATGTTTGCGTGGTACCAAGTCATTCGGTCGGGTTCTGTGCTCAATAGTGCGTCATGGGAAGCGATATTTACACCGTATGCTCCAGAAAATACAGAGCAAACATCTCACTATGGTTATGGCTGGTCTATCGGCAATTTAAATGGCCATACACACATTAACCACAATGGGTCCAACGGCTATACGTTTGCTGATTTTAACTATTTTCCTGACCTTGATCTGTTCGTATTCTACGCCACAAACAATAGCGATGATGCACCTCAAACTTTAATGGCGCAGCTTAATCACATCGCGATTAAAACCTACGCAATGCAGCCTGATAAAGAGAATGCTAAGACTGATTAACTGCTCTGCGTTCGGCCGCTATCGGACTGGTATTAACCCAATGGAATAAATACAAGACCGCCACCTTAGTCACGCCGCTTGTAGTAGCAATAAGCAATAGTGGCCAGCCGTCGGCAAAACCAAGGCTACACCCTAACGCGAAGGTCGATACATCCATCATCAGGATAAATTGACTCATTTTTTTATCGAGCGCCCCTGTGTCACCGGCGTCTAATACTCGCTTGATTTGATAGCCATACCCTCTAGCGAGTGCTACGGAAATGCACACCATCAAGAGTGACATCACGGATTTACCCTCATCGGTGTATGATTGCCCAAATACACCGAACCCAACACCTGCAAGTAGAAGGAGCAAAGTCATCCCACTGACAATACCCGTCGTTAGGGTGCGTCTATCCAGATAAAGCTCCCATAGGATAAGCCCCACTAAAATGCATGCCGCAAGCCTTGGCCAAACGATCCAATGGTTGAACGGTGTGATGGCCATGCCATAAACAAAAAACGCGTAGTAGGCCAAAAAGCTTGTCGTAAACATATTCAGCGATAAGACCCCTGTCGTGTCGACCTCTTGCATAGTTTTGCGTTGCCAAATAGTGCGCAGCTGAGCGGCTACCCCTAACAAGCTAATGCATATAAACAGCGTATTAACCGCGCCAAAGAAATTTACCCACATAGTGATGATCCTACTCACCTTAAAAATTGTCGACAATTTACCTTAAATAAAACCAAAACCATTATTTATTTGATAAATACCGACAACATTGTCTACAAAACGTAGTTTTGCTTAAGAAAAAATCACGGCCTCGAGGTCGAGTTTCGAATACGAGACGCATCCAACCCTGCTCTCCCGATTCCGGAATCCTGCTCGGGTTCAGTGGCAATGATTTTGCGTTGGGCAGTAATGATGAATTACGCGGTGAACTTTAGACTGATAAAAACGATAAGGAAGACGATATGCGTACATCATTACTCGGTTTTGGTAGCCTTTTGGCTATCGCATTTAACCTTTTTGCAGCCCAAGCCAACCTCACCATTACTCAGTCTGAGTCTCGAAATCTGGGGACACAGGTTGTTGTTCACTCGGCTACCTTTGACGAGACTCGGGTGCTCGATATCTTCGTACCCGATGGCTATGAGCACAGTAACAGGGATTACCCAGTGATTTATGTCATGGACAGTGATTACCTGTTTGATATGACCGTCGCCATCGCCAAAAATAGATGGTCTCGTGACTTGGCACCTCAATCCATTATTGTTGGAATCCACGCCAGAAATAACCACGAACGTTTCGATTATGCGATGCCAATGCTAAGAGATGACGGCGTAGTGGCATTTGAAAACGCCAAGCCAGAAAAAATGTCAGCTTTTTTAAACCATGAATTAATCCGCTATATCGATAATCAATACCGTACCAATGATTTTAAGGTGATCATTGGTATGTCGCCCACGTCAACCAATGTCGTGCATGACTACCTTTCAGACAACCCGATATTTGATGCACACGTTGCCATCGCTGCGGATCTTCAGATGAAATCACTACAGGGTAAACCCCTGAATACAGCGATAACCCAGCGCGCAGTGCTGCGCAAAGACGGCTTTATTGTCGCCAGTCGTGCTGCAACAGATTTGCAAAATGATCCGACTCGAGAAGCCTTTTTTCGGCACCTAATCGACTACCCCAATGCCGATTCTTTGGGAGTTTATGGCTTTCTCCCCGAACAAACTGAACATTATTCAGTGGCATTGAGCACCATTGATTTTGCTCTAGAAAAATTGTTCCCTTTGGCGCAATGGCGTCCTGATTATCGATCGCTACGCAATGCAGAAGACCCGGTAACGTATCTAAAACAGTTTTACCATCAACTTTCCGAACAAGTTGGGTTTGCGACTTATCCCACCGTAGACGGCTATTGGATGGGCAACTCTATTCTCGGCTTGTCTCGGGCCTTAACACGCAATGACAAAATGCCTCAGGCAATTGAGGTATTGAAATGGGCTGACCAAATGCTACCTGAGAATACGTGGGTAAATCATTACCTTAGCCGTATTTACGCAAGGATGGATGACACCGCCAATGCTATCGCATTTGCGCAAAAGGCGGTGCGTTTGGCAAAAGCACAAGATGATAAAGACGCCGCGGTATTTACAGAGAACCTGAACAATTTGACGACCTCAACTCGTCCAAACGAATAATGCATTGGCGTTGGTAAGCAAGCAGTACAAATTTGGTTACACATTGCACATTGAGATACAACGCAATCACCCGCATTCTAAAGTAGTGATAAAGAAAGTGGAGTACTCACAGCAATGGTGCTAGGTGGCGTTTTATTTTTCAGTGGCTTTTTTGCCACTCTACTCTATTTAGCAGGCCTGCAATAACACCCATTTCCCAACTAAAATGGCGGCAGCGTGAGTTGTCGCTGTTTTTATCTTCTTGGTTTACTGATTTGTTAATAGGACGCACATTGAAGACGTTAACGTTTGCGACATTTGGTATCACGTTACTTTATCTATGTGGTATGAACACCGCGTCTGCACTCAAAAATTCGACGCCATCCAATAAAGCCATTGCCCAAAACGCGATTCAGATTGCCTCTCAATATCACGACATGGGATGGTTCACTGGCTCTTTGTTAGTCGCCCACAATGGGAAGCCAATCTTAATCAAGTCTTACGGTTACGCCGATGCCAAGCAGCAGTATTCAAATTCTGGCGAGACGCGCTTTAATCTTGGGTCAATAATGAAGCACTTCACTAAGGTGCTTGTCCTGCAACAGGCACAACAAGGTAGAATCAACTTAGATGACCCAATCAGCACGTATCACCTAGGGTTTCCCGAGGCGATCGGGAATAAAATAACAGTCCGTCACCTCTTAGATCACTCGTCTGGCTTCCCTGACATTTTCAACGCCGCCTACCGTGAAAACCCAAGAAAATTCGATTCGATCGAGAAAAAGCTCAAGTTATTACTGGATACAGAGCTGTTGTTTGAACCTGGCTCAGATTCTCGATATTCCAATTATGGGTACATTGTATTGGGGGCGATTTTGCAAAAGGTTACCGGTATCTCGTTTCCGGTTTTGTTAAAAGCACATATTTTAGTTCCTGCTGAAATGACCAATACGACGTACACAGCTGACAGGAGCTCGCCACTACAGTCAACGATGTTCACCTTCAACTTCGATGGCTCAAGATCGGCTATCGACGCGCTCGAACACACTAGCCCTGACGGCGGACTAGAATCGTCAGTTTCAGATGTGTTGACCTTTTATCGCGCGCTCTACTACAGCGATGTATTGCTCGATCGCCAAAACGATGAAAACCGCAAACAATTTGCCATGGATGGGGAACACTGGGGAGCCTACGGCGGTGGTGCCGGTGTGAGTACCGCAGTAGAGCTCGATCTTGAACATCAGTACGAGATTGTCGTGCTTGCCAACACTGATCAACTGGTTGCAGAACGAATCAGTGGTCGCATCCTCAGTTACATTCAAACGGGCCGCTATGATTCACCTCGATTACCTGCGGTTAACTTTGCCTACAGTGCCTACAAAACCATGGGCGAAGCCGACTTTTTAAAGGACTTTAAAGCCTATTACGAAGACAAGGGGTATACCCAGTTTATTGGCCGTACCGTCAATGAACTGGGCATGCAGTTAGTCAAACAACAAAACTGGTCACAGGCGTTGTTTATGTTTGATTATCTGGTTAGTTTGTTTCCCGACGCGCCTCAAGTATACGACAGTCTTGCCTACGCCTATCACGCCAAAGGCGATACGCATAAAGCGCGCTCTGTTTTTGCCAAGGCGCTTGCAATACAAAACAACTTTAAAAGTGATTATCACAGTACCAATTATCAGTAGTTACCTTACAAAAGCTTCATCCATTCAATCGCCATATCGATAGACTCAGGTATGTTGTTGTGACCCGCATCGGGCAACAGGACATAGTCATATTCATGTTGGCTAGCGATAAGACGAGACAAGCGGGTGATTGACAGGTCGACAGGTACGCTGCCGTCTTTAGCCCCAAAAATCCATAACCCAGGAATAGTCGGCAAACTCAGTGCGTCAACCGGATTAGAGTCCTTGCCAAGAAAATCTGGCCAAATGTAAGGGTCCCTGCGTGAGGACAGCGCATCTTCGTAACTAGGGACGGTGTCGCCATCCAAATCACGGGTATATTTGCTGTAAATATCCTCCTCACTCACTTTGCATACGGGACCACTCCAAATTACCATAAAGTCAGCGTGGCCACTTTTTTGTGCGGCAATAGGCACTATCCAGCCGGCTTGGCTGATTCCCGTCAATCCAAGAGGAACGGACTGCGTTTTAGTGTGCTTTCTCAATACGTTCAGTGCAGCAATAGCATCAATTGCGAGTGTGTTGATGTTTTTTTCACTGACACTTTGATTGCCCTCATACTCGCCTGCGGATTCTCCAACCCCTCGCTTGTCGTACACCAAAGTAGCAATCCCTTGTTTGGCAAAGTATTCAGCAAGAGACAGGTTACGCGTCTGCGGGCCAGAGCCATGAACAAACACGATCGCTGCATCAATAGGCGCAGACTGTGGTAAAACCAAAGACCCCGCTAGCAAAGTGGATTGGCTCTGAAATTTCACCTCTTCAATCGTAAGTGCAGCCGCTTCACTGCCATATGCCATAACTATCAAGCAACTCGCTAAAACGTATTGCCACATATTGCTTCTCCTGCGTTGTTTGATTTTTACTCTAGTTCACCAATGCCGCACAGCGACAGCAAAAGAGTGTTTCTAAGTTTGTCGGCTGAGCAAAAAGTTGTGATTTACTATTGAAGTCAGCGGGTTAATCACTAAATCAATCTAACGGAAGAATGAGAAGGGAAAACGATGAGCATCAACCTACGAGATATTACCGTCGATAATTGGGTCGATATGATTGAGCTGGAGATTTCGAAAGAACAAGAAAACTATGTCGCACTCAATTCGGAATCCATCGCGGCATCAAAATTTCATGACTACTACATAAATCGTGGGATTTATGACGGTGATAAGCCTGTTGGTTTTATTCAATATTTTCCGAACTATCCCGAGAACAAACCCAATGAAATATATATCGATCAGCTGATGATTGATTTATCTCTTCAAGGCAAGGGTTATGGTACACAGGCCGTTACTCTGGTCCTAGACGAAATCAAAGCCATCCCTAACTGCAATGCAGTATCCATTTGCTATGTCGAGGGACACGATGCCATGAAAGGCTTTTTTGAACGTTTTGGTTTTAATGTCATTGAGCAAGATGAATTCGACGAGACCATTATGGTGTTGGATTTGCCGTAACTCGTCGGTTATGACATTGAACAAAGACAGTGAAAGCGAACCGCTCCTCTTTCACTGTGTTTTGCGGTAGAGTTGAGGTGTCCTCACTCTGTGTTATCCATGGAAGATGCATGAAATTATTGTGGCTGTTGTTGCTGGTGTCGGTTGGCGCTGTTGCCGATATAAAGACAGCCTTTTATTGTGCTAGCTGTGCGTCGGAAACAGACAGACAAACGTTCGCCATTGAGAAGGCCGCGCCACAACCTTGCTCCGTCAGTGTTATAGATTGTCAAACCCGCTCCAACACCATTTTCGTCACCACTCCCTATGACGATACGGTATATGGATTTCGCGTTGGGCTCTCTTCTACCTCACCCAAGCACCCGGTTGCAGCATCAATTAATGTCAACTCAAACACACAGCGATACATAGCAATACTAAACAAGATGCGACACGAGCTGTTCGAGGTATTCAGTGAAGAGCCAACACTCGCAATTGGCACCACTGATACAGACTTACGCGCTAACACAGTCACAACAAAACGTGGCTATCTTTGCCCCAATATCACGGCCCTTACCACTTACTTAAACAGTGAGGACCTTGCGACACTAAAAAGAAAGTTGATCGTTAACATCAATCAACGGCTTGTTGTTCAACCTACCTTTGCCAAATGGTTTCAACAAGACAGTTTCTCGCTTGATAAGAAAACACTGAATCTCACAGTTAATAACACAACGTATAAGATGACGTTAACGGATGTTGGACAACCGCTTTTGTCCTACTCGGCTATCTACCAACAATCGGAAGCTGACGTGTCAGCTAACAACAGACAAGATTTGGATAGGTTATCGTTCGATGTGGTTTTCCACAGTTTAGAGGACGCGAATTTTGCATTGACCTTAACGATGAATGAGCAAATCAGTCGAATCGCTGGCATGCCCCTCAGTACCTTAACCCAAGGTGGTGCAGCACTAGAAAACGAATGTGTTAATCGACGTATCGAAACCGCGTTTCAACAAAACCAGTTGCGGTTGTTTGACGTCGAGCACGCCAACACCAATAGCAATACAGGTACTTCACTATCTCAACCGCATCGAATAGATGACACGACTGGCGCGTGTCAATTTATCAATGTGCTTACGACATCTGGTTTAAGATTGCACTATCGATATCAGTGCCAGTAACCTTCAACTAGCAAATAAAACGTAGCCTAACTTTAAACTGGTCACCAGTGCGATATAGCCCAACATAGCAATTGAGCGCCTGCGGCGCAGGGGCAAAAGTTCATCAACCACCACCGAGTCATTGTGCTTTAATCGAGAACGCCACAACAAGAACCAGCGAATATCGAGCACGTATTTTGAATTGTCTACTTCAACCAAGAATCGATGTATTGGCCAAAACAGTAAATAGCGTCTTACGTGGCAAACATCCTTCACGTGGACCGTGAATTCGGTAGTAAGGCGGTCATACTGAACGACCCATTCAGTGCTATTTAGTTGGTGCTGGCGTCCTTGTTTACGAGTCCATTTCATGCTTTGTTGTTTTCACTTTCGCTGCTTGATTTGTGTTTTCAGCGCCACCCGCAATAATCGTTGAAACTTGGGGCATTCGCTGTGGCTTGGTGCACCACAAACCGACGCATGTTTTAACCCTTTACTCACGGCTTGCAGTTGCTTAATTTTGTTGTCTAACTCGTCGGCTTTTTGCTCCAATTGATTACGGTCGACCTGGTATTTACCATTTTTTGAAAACATCGCCTTGATTTCATCCAATGTAAATTCCGCCGCCCTTGCAAGAGCAATAAACTGTAATTGCTCAATAATTTGAGTATCAAATAGACGTCTAAGGCCCTTGCGACCAGCCGATTGAATAAGGCCTTTTTCTTCGTAAAATCTCAAGGTTGCGGGAGTTAAGCCCGACTGCGACGACACCTCACCGATATCTAGCATGTTCATCTCACATTAACCATTGACTTAAAGTTAACTTGAAGTTGTAGCATACCTTACATTCTGTTTCTACAGCGCTATTTAGCAACGAATGATGAAATAGGAAACACCGCAAACTTAAAATCAAAACTGTATAAAGGTATAGGCATGCTAGAACTTCACTACTCTTTTTCAACCTACATGATTCATAGCCTGACTATTGGTATTGGTGCCACCATCGTCATGGACATTTGGGTTCTGTTACTGGCTACTCTATGGGGGATAAAAGGCTTAGATTTTAGGTTTGTTGGGCGGTGGGTTGGCCATTTTAAACATGGTGTCTTTCGACACCGTTCGATAATACAAAGTAAACCTATTCGTATGGAACGACCATTGGGTTGGTTCATTCATTATGTGACAGGTGTTGTCTTTGCGGCACTACTCATCGGTATTGTTGGCGACGCATGGTTAGCTTCCCCAACACTTGGACCAGCACTGCTAATCGGCGCGGTTACTGTTGTATTCCCGTTTTTTATCATGCAACCCTGTTTCGGTATGGGCATAGCTGCAAGTAAAACGCCCAATCCCAGACATGCAAGACTGAAAAGTACGATAACTCATCTTATCTTTGGCTGTGGCCTTTATTTGAGTGCAGTGTGCTTGGCAAGGTTCTTGTGATTCTTTCAGCATCAAATAAACCAATATTCAGCGCAGTAGCCTAACTCTGGAAAAATAGTGCATAGTAATCCAAAAAAGCAGAATGCAACAAAACCAATGACCAACAGAGAAAAAGTAAAATTCGCCGTTGAAGAAGGCAGCCACGATAGCGAGACAATGTACGCAATTCTCTCTAGTAGTGGCTCGTATGTGCTCGACAACTCTCCCTTCTATGCTTTTGGGATAAGTTACTGCGACGAATTTAAGGCTAAA
>CAWUJV010000062.1:0-25460 GCA_963922845.1 uncultured Alteromonas sp. | reverse complement strand
GGTCGTCATGGTCGTCATGGTCGTCATGGTCGTCATGGTCGTCATGGTCGTCATGATGATGCTCATCATCTTCGGCAAGCATATCCAAGCCGGGTAACTCGATGTGTTTTTCATCAAGACGACATTGACTTCCCAACGGTGTCACCATCATCTGTTGATTTAATTTACCGTAAGCATTTTTTACTGCATTGTGTTGTGCATCTGTTTCTGGAGCGTGCTCAAAACCAACAATATCCGCTAGCGGCGATACCAAAGAGACCATTAACTGCTTGCCATCTTGTATCACATCTAGTTGTGCAACCCCGTGTACATGGGCTTCTTGTGCCATTGATGAATGACAACAGAGTGCGATGGTACCAACGAGTATGGGATGGGTAAGTTGAGGAAATGGTTTCATATTTTTATCTCTGATTTAGTCTTCGCTAGTTATTGTTACAACATAACACAATCTAATGGCAGGGTTAATGCTGTCTGAGGTCATCTGGCTCCGCTTGGAATTCATTCATCTGATAGAGAACCAAATGATAGGCTGCCGTGCCCATTAAGTCTTCATAAGGATCGGGCGTAAGTAAACCGGAAAACAAATAAGCTTGCTCAAGGTCAGGCACATCAATACCTTGTCGCGCAAATACGTAGATCATTTGGTTTGGTGCGGGGGCGGGATAATGCAGACAGGCACCGTAATACGGCACGACAAAGAAAGCCGTTGCTCTCTTCGCTTTATTATACTCAAGGGGCACAATGAAGCCCGGAATCTGAACAATTTTATTGCGCAACGCGTCTACGGTCTCCATCGATATCGACATCTGTTGATACGTACTGTCTGACGCTTTGTTTATCGCTGCGAACATTTGGTCTTCCAATGACCCGCTCGGTTGACTCTGTGTGCGCAATAACACGTTTTTGTCGGCGTCGGGCAATAAATCAGCCCAACCAATCCGACTTGCATCATCTACCGAAAAGTCGAAGTTTGGCGCACGATACAAATGCGAAGTATCCCATGTTCTGGAAAATGTGAACAACGCCATCCAGGCACCAATACACACCACTGCCAGCCCAATCGCGGCGATTTTTTTCAAAACTAATCCACTCGAAACCCAACAAAGGTTACAATATAACACTTGTGTTGAAGAAAGCATTAAGGCGCTTATGACATCGAAACAACTTCCCATTCAGTCCGTACCAACGAATGTGATCACGGGTTTTCTCGGAGCAGGTAAAACGACGCTTATTCATCAATTACTCAAAAACAAGCCACCTCATGAACGTTGGGCCATTTTGGTGAACGAGTTTGGCGAGATTGGTATAGATGGCGCTTTTTTCGAAGGCAAGCGACAAGGCGATGTGTTTGTGCGAGAAGTGCCCGGCGGCTGTATGTGTTGTGCTTCAGGCTTGCCGATGCAGATTGCACTGAATCAGCTTTTGGCGCAGGCGAGGCCTCACCGATTGCTGATCGAACCCACGGGTCTGGGACACCCTAAAGAAGTGTTATCAGTGCTGACGCAAGCTCATTATGAAGACGTGTTGGATTTGCAATCGACTGTTACCCTTGTTGATGCAAGAAACCTTGCGAATGAAAAATATCGAACACACCACACGTTTTGTGAGCAATTGGTTATCGCCGACGTACTATACGCCTCCAAAAGTGATTTATATTCCGCAACCGAGTTGGATGATTTAGACGACTTCAAAGCAGATCTAAATATCGAAGATACCGTGACACTGTTGAGCACAGACTCTCAACGACTTATTGATTTAATGCGCGGTCCCTCTAAATACAATCCGTCCCAATCGACTGCGCATCATCACCATCACGGTCATGATGCGGTGACTGATGTGAAAGCAGCGTTAGCCACAGAAGGACAAATCAGTCTGCGCAATGAGGGCGAAGGTTTTTATTCCCATGGTTGGGCATTTTCATCAGAGCACCTATTTTCACTCAGACTGGTGCTCAGCACATTGCAAACTATTAATGCCGAGCGACTCAAAGCTGTTCTGATTACTGATGAAGGAATAGTGGGTATCAATGCGGTGGGAAATGAATTCGATTACTTCGAGTTAGATGATGCTGACGAATCGAGAATAGAGCTGATTACCGCAGACAAGGACTTGGCCGATCGCTTGCCCGATATAATTCAAAACGCCATGTTGTAGGCAATGTATACTTGATAGAGGGCGTGATAATGGCGATCACGCCCTAGCAAGATTAGGCAGAGACGCGAATCTTCACGGTACGGATAAGGCTAACGGGTTTGCCTTTGTGCAAGGCTTCAATATTCAGTGTTATCTTGCTCACACCCGTATCGTCGGCAACGAACGCTATATTAACGACCCCTCTTGCGGCATCCAATTGAATCGTGTCCTGTGCTTCAAGCGTGATGGCATCGTCGCCAGAAATACTCATTTTCGCATCGGTGTAGCCCGCGGGTAAGAAATAACCCACATTGAAATCATTTGCCTTTCCTTGCTTGACTGACTTGGCAAAAGGATGTGACATCTCTATCCGGGAAGCGGGTTTTACCAACGACAAGTTTGGCATACCACCACCTGGGCCATGCTTCGCAGAAAAACCACCAAAGCCGTAACCATCGTGAAGATCACACGCCAAGGTAGCAAAAGAGGCAGACATGCACGCCGCCGAAACCATCAAAGACAATTTATTCATAATAAGGCATCAAGTTATCAAGTGTCATTTTGTAAGCCGAGGTACCGAGTTCATTGCTTTCAAGGGCAATACCCAAGGTGCCTTCAAACCAGTACGCATCGCTCAGACTGTATAATTCTACACCATCTTTGAACTCAACGTGAATAATCTGGTTGGGCGGAGGAGGCGGCATGTGTAAACACGCGCCAAAATACGGCACGATGAAAAACTCCGTTACCGTTTGATCATCTGTCATTTCGAGCGGCACAATGAATCCGGGTAGTCGTATATTGGTACCGTCAAACTCTTCAATAACTTTGGTCGATTGAAGCGCTGAGTAATATTCTTCTAGCGCTTTATCTGGTTGATTGCCATAAATCGACTCAAGATTGTCTTGCTCAGACCCATCGACGATTTCATCAATAAATTCAGGGCGATTCATTAACGCGTCAAGATCAGTAGACGGCATCAAGGCCACCCAATCCAGATCTTTGTACTCTTTTGTCTCGGCAATCGCCGGCACGCTCCAGCCGAGTACTAGCGCGAACACGCCTGCTAGCCACACAGAAGAGAGATTGTACTTTGCGTTTATCATTAGTGTCTCTGATACATTACGATTTGAACGAATGTTATAATACTTCAGAGGCTTGCAAAAGTCAGCCGAGAGGAATTACCCTATTCTTACGTTAAACGCCTTTATCAAAGCCAAGCGCTATCTTTATGACTCCACTGGCCATTTCATTAGAGAACCTGAGTTTTCGCTACGACAAAAAATCCACCCGCTACACGCTGCACGTTCCCGAGTGGACCGTTCAACAGGGCGAAAAGATTTTTTTAAAGGGAGCATCCGGCTCAGGCAAGACCACCTTACTCAACTTGCTTTGCGGCACATTGTCGCCAGTAGAAGGCGAAGTAAAACTGCTCGGTGAAGCCTTTTCAAGCCTTCGCTCTAGTAAGCGAGACACGTTTAGAGCACGACATATTGGCGTGGTTTTTCAACAATTTAATTTGATTCCCTACCTCACGGTCAAAGAAAACATTCAACTTGCCCAGCATTTTGGTGGAGCGAAATTATCAGGCGACCACGAACTCACTGAGTTGACCTCACGCCTCAAATTGGATGCCGACTTGTTGAATCGAACAGCAAGTGAACTCAGTGTAGGACAACAGCAACGCGTGGCCATTGCTAGGGCATTAGTCAACCAGCCTGAAATATTAATCGCCGACGAGCCGACTTCCGCATTGGACAGTGACGCCAGGCATGCTTTTATGACATTGCTCATGGAAGTTGTTCAAACCACTAACACCACGCTGATCTTCGTAAGTCACGATCCCAGCCTTGCCGAGTACCTAGATAAAACGGTGCTCATTGATGAACTCAACCAAGCGAAGGAGCAAGCACAGTGATTTTCCGTCTTGCCACTAAAAGCCTCGTGAATCGAAAGCACTCTGTTATGCTCACCCTGCTCTCCCTTGTGGTGAGTATCAGTGTGTTAATCAGTGTTGAACACATCCGACACCAAGCCAAAGAAAGCTTCAATCGCACGCTGTCAGGCGTTGACCTCATTGTCGGTGCCCGCAGTGGTCAATTAAACCTACTCTTGTACACTGTGTTTAGAATTGGTTCGCCCACAACTAACATTTCCTGGGATGCGGTAAACGAACTAGAGCGCAATAAACTCGTAGATTGGGTCGTACCGATTTCACTTGGTGACTCTCATCGCGGCTACCGAGTTCTGGGCACGTCAAGGGACTACTTCGCCCACTATAAATATGGCCAGAAGCAACAGCTTGTTTTGCGACAGGGTACTGAATTCAACACACCATTTGATGCGGTTTTAGGTGCTGATGTGGCTAAAGCGTTAAACTATAAAATAGGGGACAGTATTGCTATTGCCCATGGCTTAGGCCAAGTAAGCTTTACTAAACACGACCAAGCGCCATTTACCGTTACAGGCATTCTCGCCCCAACAGGCACCCCTGTAGACAAGACAATACATATTCCTTTGTCAGGCCTAGAGGCGGTGCACCTCAAACCGAGTGCATTGAGTCAGTATCTCAAAGCAGGAGAATCTGGCAGTTACCCCAATTTACGGCCAGATTCGGTTACCTCAGTGCTCATTGGTCTGAAATCAAAATTTGCCACATTCAAGCTGCAACGCAGTATTAATACCAACAAAAAAGAGCCTATGAGTGCCATTTTGCCTGGTGTGGCATTAGCGGAGTTATGGCAAGTGCTCGCCAGTGTCGAAAATGTGTTACGCGTCATCGCGCTGCTGATTTTGGTATCGTCCTTACTTGGGCTATCCACCATGTTACTTGCGTCAATGCGCGAACGCAGAGGAGAACTTGCGGTACTCAGAGCAATAGGTGCCGGGCCACTCACTGTTTTTCTCTTGATTGAAATTGAAGCCTTGATGCTAACAGCCATATCTATCTTGTTGTCGTTTGGATTGGTATCCACCTTACTTTGGCTATCCAGTGATTGGTTGATAGAACACTATGGTGTCTTTATCAGCGCCAGTGTATTTACGCCAACACTTGGCGTGGCTGCCGGAGTCATTTTCTTACTCTCTGCCGTTGTCGCCGCTATGCCTGCAATCGGGGCGTATCGGACAACACTTCAATCAGGCTTAGCGGTACGCTAAGCCTCTCGACGAATTAATCACGCGCTTTGTCGCTGAGTACTGAAAGCAGCTCAGCGGCCTCTGCAGCTTGACTTCCAAAACCATCGAATACCCTTTTTACAACAGGGTGGTCGATATTTTTCGGGGCTAAAAAGCGGTACAACCCAAGTGTACATAAGGCCAATACCCCACTAAAAACACCCTGAGCTATTAACCAACTATGTGATGCGACCGCGATTAAATCTATGCCCCAAAAAAACATAAAACCGACTAGGGTAAACGCCAAATAGCAGGGCACGATGAGCAGTGATAAGCGAAAGTAGGCTAATGCCGACAACCTGACGTTTGCCAAATCGTTTTGCACTCGCTCTACGGGTTCCGCAAAATCTATTTTAACCGCTTTGGCGATCAACTGTATGGCTTTGATGCTAACAAAGACGGACCACAAAGACACAGTGATGCCACTGACAAACAAATGTGTTGTTTGGCTGTGTTCAAGTGTGAACTGCACCATCGCACTCGTAAAAACAATACCGCACAGTAACGCAATAACATTTGTCCAAATAAATGGTTGCACCGTTTGCTTGGCCTGTGCGTGCACAAGTGTCTCAACAATGCGAGAGTTTAGGGTCAACGATTGTGTTAACGCCGTGTCCTGTGACGCCCATTTTCGTGACAATGATTCAAAGGTATCCATATTAATGACTCCGTTTAACGGTTTGATTTAATTTTTTCTTGATGCGCGACAATCGACTACCAACATTTGTGGCCGACAGTGATAGCACCTCTCCAATTTGCTCGTAATTCAACCCATCGAGATGCAACAAGACGACGGCTCTTTCAAATTTGTTGAGCGACTGCATAATCGTCTCTATGTCTTGATCCGTTGACTGATGCGCTGCCTCTTGAAACTCAAATACGGCTTGCTCCATGTTGGTTTCAAGCTTGGGCCTTGATGACGCTTTTCGTACAAAGCTAATAGCCGTATTTAGCGCGACCTTGTAAATCCATGTTGTCGGCGCAAAGCGGTCGTCATAACGGTCGTACGACCGCCACAACTGGAGCATAATTTCTTGCGCGACGTCGGCACGACTTTCCTCATCGAAAAAGTAATTGCCTGCCACTTTGTAAATCAAACGAATGTGCTGATTAATTAGGTTTTCAAATGCCGCCTGTTTAGACTCCACCTTGTTTTCTCATTCCTATTGTTGATACATCGTGAATGTTGATACTCTATTATTCGCAGACGTTGTGATAAAAATCACACCGCATTCAAATTATTTTTTCCTCGCGACACAAAGAGACACTCATGGAACAAGAGATAGAACAAGTTCAACGTATTTATGACATTTTGGTCGAGTTCTTTGTGACCTACAGTTTCCAACTTGTGGGCGCAATTTTTATTTTTGTCGCAGGCTTGTGGGTTGCTAAAAAGTTAGCCTCGGTTGTGCAGAACCTGTTGCTAAAAAACAAGATTGACCAGACGCTCAGTAAGTTTTTAGCCAGTACCGTCAAAGTGATCGTCATCGTGATGTTCGCCATAATTAGTCTAGGAAAAGTTGGAATAAGCGTCACACCATTCGTAGCTGCTATCGGTGCGGCTTCTCTAGGTGCAGGGTTGGCCTTTCAAGGGTTGTTGTCAAACTACGGCGCAGGCATGACCATTATCGTCACATCACCATTCAAACTCGGGCACACAATTTCAGTCAAAGGCGTAACCGGTGTAGTTAAAGATATCCATCTCGGTATGACAGTGTTAACCAATGAAGATGAGCAAGAAATTACAATCCCAAACCGTCACATAGTCGGTGAAATTCTGCATAACTCATTTGCGAATACGCTCGTGAGCGGTGAAGTCGGTATCGCATACACAGACGAGCCCGAGCGCGCTATTTCTTGTTTAAAGCAGGTCATTTTGACATCAGGACTTATCGATAATGGTCGCGCTCCTCAGATTGGTATCGATCATTTTGGCGATAGCAGTATTAACTTGGGTTTTCGCTGTTGGGTACCAACCGTGTCCTATTACCAAAATAAATATGCGCTGAACCAGCTCGTATTCGAAACGCTTAAGCGCGAGGGCTTCACTATCCCGTTTCCACAAAGAGAAATCTCAATTGTTGGGTCGGCAGAGCCAAAATAAGCGCAATAGCAACCCGCAGGCTCAGAGAACCCATGCGTCTATCAAACAAGGCTCTGCGTTGCTCACGGCAACGCGCAGGAAAGTCAGATACATTATCCTTTTAGGTCTGAATAATGTACTTGGCAGTCGGGTATAAAATGCCCCTATTCACAAAACGTCCAAAAAAAACATTCACAAATAGGTGTATATACACTATAGTGATGTGAAAATGATGAGAGACATAGCCATGCAGCCCACTAACCCCACACTTTGCATACTTAATAATTTCAGACGACTCACTCGTGTGATGTCACAGAAAATGGATCTCGCATTGGCAGAGACTGGACTTAAATCAACTCAATTTAGTCTGCTCGTTACACTCGATGCGACAGGTCCACTTCCGCTATCGCAACTAGCTGACACGCTAATGATGGAACGCACTACCCTCACACGCAATCTAAAACCATTAGTTCAAAAAGGCTGGATTGACAAAACGTCGGGTCAAGACCAACGAATAAAGCTCATTGCGATTACACATGACGGAAAACGTACCGTCTCTTTGGCTCAAGAAGCTTGGAGCCGCCAACAAACTGAATTCATCAAACTGATCGGCGAAGATATTTGGCAACAGCAATTTGAAACGATTGCTACCACGGCTGAACGCATCGCCGATTAATTTTTTTAACTAAATAGGTGTATATACACCAAAGGTAAACTCATGAACCAAACGACCATTTTTCTCACACAACTTATTACTAGCATTATCGTATTTAGCGCCTTTGCCAAATGGATCATTACCCCTTGGCTCAATGAAAAATCTCACGCCACCAGCATGATGATACTTGTTGCGCCTCACGCTACCCGCCATATAGGCCTGACGTTTTTAGTACCCTCGGTTACCGTAGCAGGCATACCGTCAGACTTTGCCTTTTTCACCGCTTGGGGAGATATGGTCAGTGCAGTTTTAGCGATGTTAGTCATCGTGTCACTGCGTTATCAATGGCGATTTAGCGTTCCCCTTTTGTGGCTTTTCAACGTGTTTGGTTTTGGCGACCTGCTCATGGCATTGAGTACTGTTGAAGCCATTCCAACACTCGGTGGTACCTGGTTTATCCCAACTTTCCTAGTACCCGTGTTACTCGTCACCCACGTGATGATTTTTTCAAGATTACTTACACGGCAACCGCTGTTTCAAAAGGCTTAATATATTGCAATACTAACAAGGAGAGCGGTCCGCTCTCCATTTAACTAGGGCAGTGAACGATGTTCTCCAGAATAAGCATTGATATGTGGCGAGTCTTTGTCGCCGTTGCAACCGAAGGCAGCACTATTAAAGCCGCGTCGCGTCTGCACAAAACCCAGTCTGCAATTAGCCATGCGTTGAAAAAAATTGAAGGAGAACTCGCGCAGCAGTTATTTGAGGTTCAGGGGCGCAATTTGGTTTTAACGCCGCTGGGCAAAGTATTGTTACCTAAAGCTCAACGTCTTTTAGGTGAAGCTGATACCGTTGAAACCTTCGGTCGCAACTTTAAGCTGGGTCAGGTCAATGAAATCATCATTGCGGTGGATATCTTGGTTGACCAGCAAATACTACTAAAGGCGTTAGCCTCGTTTAGTCAAACCTATCCAGATATCTCGGTTCGCATCCATGAAACCGTGCTATCGGGCGCTCAACACAAACTAGAAAATGGTGCAGTAGCTATTGGTATCGCGAGTAGACTTCCTACGGGGTTGGCCATTTCACCTTTTGATACCGTCACAAAACACTGTGTCTGTGCCCCTTCCCACCCCCTTGCGAACGCTCAGCAGTTGTCCCTAGAAGCACTGACGGATTACGTACAAATTGTCATGCAAGACTCTGGGCCTGATAACATTGATTCGGGCTGGTTGGGCTCAACCAAACGCTACAGTGTGTCGCATTTATCAACGGCCATTGAATTTGTTTTGTCTGGGGCCGGTTACGCTTGGTTACCCACATTCAAAACTGACCGCTTTATACAAGTGGGTGACTTACACTACGTAAATTTGAAGCAAGGCGCAGAGCGTCAAGTGCATTTGCAGATGGGCATGGCAGAAAAGTTTTCTACTCTCCCAGAAGTGCATTTTTTATATGAATGTCTCGCGTCACATGCGACGGTAACTACAGAAGAACCCATTTAATTTCAAACGATTATCCGTACCTATGAAAAAAATGACGCATTCATAATAAATTAATTCGTTATTTTTTCGTCAGCTTGTTCACTAGCATGCCCTCATGATTTATTTGAGGAGAGAAGTGATGAGCACAAACTACCTAAAACTGCTGACAACGGGCGCTGCATTAGCCGCGACAATTTCGTTTTCTCAAGTCTTGGCAGAAGGCGGATTACACGCCCCCGTCATCGCCTTTTTTCAAGCGGCGGGCTGCGCAATGCTGCTGTTTATCGCAGATAGTAGTAAGGACCCTTATCACTTTTGGCCCTATGCTTTTGTGTCTTCTTTTTTGGGCTACACCTTGCCCATGATGTTGGTGTTAAGTGCGCTCCCGCATGTTGGTGTTGGGTTATCTTCACTCTCTTATGCGCTGCCATTACTCGTCACTTACAGCTTAAATATCATGATGGATAGGCGTCAATTGCAATGGAAAAAAACACTGGCGGTGTTGACCCTAACCTGTGGTACGGGTATTTATTTAGGGACGTCCCAGCACATTGAGTGGCAAGCAAATAGCTTTTGGTTAATCATACTACTGCTTTCCCCTATCAGTGTCGGTGCAGCTAACGTCTTTCGTGGACTTTACTACCCCGTCTCTCAAAGTAGTACTCGCATAGCCTTTCAAACCAACTTGTGTTCAGCTTTGGTATTGGCTCCCGGCCTGTTTATTCAAGATCTCAGTGCGCTGCCTAACCAACCGCAGTTACTGCTTTTACTTGCCGCATTGATCAGCGTAGCCGCATTGGGACAATGGTTTTTGTTCTCGCTCCAGCGCTCCGCTTCCCCCGTTTTTGTTGGTCAAATAGGCAGTGTCGCCATGTTGTTCGGCGGGATAAGTGGCGTACTTTTCTTTGATGAACCACTTTCTGTTGCTCAAATCTGCGGCCTCACCTTGATCCTATGCGGCGCCGTCATTTTTAGCCAAACGAAACATTCCACACTGAGTCGCGCAATACCTACTCAACGTCATACCGTTTAATTCAATAGGAGATTTAACCATGTTATTACAAGACGCAATTGAAAAACGCAGAGCCGTAAAGCATTTTATTCCAGAAGGTCCCATCGACGACGTATTGTTCAATGAATTGATGGAGGCAGTTATTTTGTCACCGACGTCATACAACATGCAGAACTGGCGATTTGTACGTGTAACCGATAGAAAGCTGCGTGATGACATTACGTTAGCCGCTTGGGGACAATCTCAGGTGTCTATGGCTGCGGAGCTTGTCATTTTGTGCGCTGACCTCAATGCATGGCAAACACGACCGATGCGATATTTTGAAAATGCGCCCATTGCGATCGCTGAGGCCCAAGTGTCCATGATGCGTGATTTCTACATCAACAAACCCGCAGTACAGCGAGACGAAGCCATGCGATCCTGTGGGATTGCTGCGCAGACATTCATGCTCAAAGCGAAAAGCCTAGGGTTAGATACATGCCCAATGGTAGGCTTCGATCCACAAAAAGTCGCACAGCTGATTCAACTACCCGATAGTCATATCATCACCATGATGATTGCCCTTGGTAGAGCCGAACAACCCGCTCACCAGCGGGGCGGTCAATTACCACTAAATGATGTACTCATTGAAAACCGTTTCAGTCAAAACACATCTAGTATCTGATACAAGATCACCAGTATTTCTGGGGGATTAAGCGCTTACACCTTCAACTTTCGTAGCGAATTGCGCTTCCCCCATTGCGATCGGGTAAGCCATTGACATAGACTTGCGCCGTTATAAAAAAAGTAGGTCTGTAATGCCATTCAAGTTTCTGGTTGGCGCATGGAAGTGGCTTTACCTCACCATCCTAATCGGATGCTCACAATTTGCTGTCGCTCAAGACGCCAACACGGATATCACTATCGTCGCGGATGAGTGGCGCCCCATGCATTTTCTCGATGAGTCAGGCAGACCCAAGGGTGCACTGTACGAACTTGCTAAGTTCGCTTTCGACAATGCCGGCATTTCATACAATATCGTGGAACAGCCGTTTGCTCGGGCGCTAAAAACTGCCAAACAGCAGAAGAACGTCGTCATGCTATCGGTTGGTCGTCATGCTAACCGAGAACAGCAATACCGTTGGTTGACGCCTATATACACCGACAGCTACATGGCCGTTACACTCAAAACTCGCGACGATGTACAAATCGAAACACCAGAGGACCTCACTAAATACACACTTGGTGTAGTGCGTGGTTACCCGTTAGCCGTGCTGAGTAAAGCGCTTAAAAGTCGGTTAAAAGTTGTCGAAGTGACAAGCACACAACAAATGTGGGATCTCCTGCGTACTGGTCGAGTCGACTATGTTTTCTCAACGAAGAACCTAGCGTCTTTTGAAGCCGAATATGCGGGTCTAGCGCCTTCTCAAATTCGCGGTGCTTTTGAGTTTGAGAACGAAAGCTTGATTCGAGTCTATGCAATCACGAGCAAAAACACTTCCTCGGAAACCGCTCAAAAAATTCGACAAGCACTCACTCAGGTCATCGACTCTGAGTATTACGACGCACTGATGGCCAGGTGGCAAATCAACGCTATCTCACTCGCGCAAGAATTACACTACTTCGAAGAATAAACACTACCCCATACAAGCGTTTGCCACTTATACTGCATCCAATGATGATTGATGTAATGGTAATTGATTTTGTGTGAGCTACTTGGCATGTCTGCCAATGTTCCTACGGATATTTGTTTTAGTTTTGCCGGTTTGTTAGAGCGCGGTGGCAGAACCGGCCCTCACCGCGATGGTTGGGGTATTTCATTTTACGAGGGCAAAGGTTGTCGAAGTTTCAAGGATTCGTTACCCAGTTGCGAATCAGAAATTGCTAATCTAGTGAAACGCTATCCGATGAAATCTCAGTCGGTTATTAGTCATATAAGACAGGCAAATCGCGGTGGGATCCGTCTTGAAAATACGCACCCATTTATTCGTCCGTTGTGGGGAAGACATTGGACATTTGCTCATAACGGTCAATTAAGCCAATACAAGTCAGTGTTAGATGTCTCTCACCAATTACCCGTTGGCAGTACTGACAGTGAGCTTGCCTTTTGCTGGCTACTAGAGAAGCTTGTTGAACGATTTCCTACAAAACCAAAGTCGATGGCTAGTGCATTTCGCTACGCCGCAACCTTGGGCAATGAATTACGCCAGTTTGGTGTGTTCAATATGTTGCTATCCGATGGCGTCTATGTGCTCGCATTTTGCACTAACAATTTAACCTGGATCACGCGTCGTGCCCCATTTGGCAAAGCCACCTTGATAGACTCTGACTGGATCATTGATTTCCAAAAAGAAACGACGCCAAATGACATTGTTACCGTTATTGCCACGAGACCGCTAACTAACGATGAGCAATGGCACGTCATGCAGCCTGGAGAATTTGTTTTATTCAAAAACGGAGAAGTTGTTTCACAAAAAGTGTTGCCAGCTACACTGAGCTAATGCATCACTTCAGTAGGTGAAAACAATAGCAGCATAGGAAGATCTAATTGGTCTAGCCGTCGTGTCCAGTGCTAAGATCTCACAGGATGACGATGAGAACACTATGAAGCTACAACGCCGACACCTTGACTATTTTATTGCTATTGCTGAAGCGAAAAGCTTTAGCAAGGCGGCAAGCACACTATTTGTTAGCCAACCATCATTGAGTCAACAAATTGCCCAACTTGAAGATATCCTCGGTACTCCCTTGTTCTTCAGAGGACGAGGACATATTTCGCTAACGAAAGCTGGCGAGTTCTTTTATCACCAAGCGAAGCCAATACAACAGGATCTGGAATCTATCGTCAGTCAGACAAGGGCCTATGCAGAGTCGACGCCATTGCTAGTTGGTTTGCCCGACTATCATATGTTTGATTCGGTGGCATCGGGATTAGGCACATTTTCTGCGACTCACCCTGATGCGATTTTATCGAAAGAAATGATGGCCGCGGATATGCAACGCGGACTCGAAGAAGGCGATATTCACTTCGGTTTTATCGCCCAACCGTTCCCTTTCGAGACAAATGTTTTGCGGTCCGTCAGCATTGAGCAAACACCTTTGTTTTTGTGTTTATCTGCCCACAGCCCTCTTGCCAAATTGGACGTAATCCAACCACAGTCTTTATCGGGCATCGACCTTATTCTTCTATCAAAGGACGATAACCCAGGGTTTCATCATTTCGTTATTGATTCATTAAAACAGGTTGGGATCTACCCAACATTGAGTAAAGCCAATGCGACAGGACTTCAAGCGCAGTACAGTTTAGTCAGCGCGCAACTTGGGGTTTGCTTAACCCTAAGTCACTCACCCTTACCGTCTGCAAGTATTGTAAAACGCCCTATTGCGTCTGATCCCTTGATACACGACTTACATCTGGTATGGCATAAAGATCTTGCTCACGATTGTGCCGAGACGTTCAAGTCGCTTTTCTCTCAACAAATATAAAGTAGGATTATTTACAAATGGACACTACCGGCATACTGGTTACAGCCAAGCTGACCCTTAGCGAAGACACAGAGACGTCAGAGGGCAAACAAGCAATTGCTCGTTTTTGCGAGGCAATGCAACAAGAACCTGGATGTAACTTTGCGATAATGAGTCAAACATTGACGTCTGACAGAAGCTATATCTTATGGGAAAGCTACAAAGATGAAGACGCAATTCAAGCACACTTCGACGCGCCCCACACTCAAGCCTTTATCAAATCAGCGATCACCTCACTTGAGTTCGCATCGCAGTCTTTCATAGGACAGGGTAATGACACAATTTAACTGGGCAATCCTGGGAACGAGTTTTATTTCTGACGTCATGGCGACAGCTATTTCACAAAACCCCAATGGCAACGTGTACGGCATTGCTGGCCGGAGCGCTGATGCATTGTCGGCCATGACTCAAAAATTTAGTGGCTCTAAAGCGTTTACCGATTTTGACCAACTCATTAATGATAACAATGTTGATATCGTCTATATCGCATTGCCAAATCACATTCACGTTGACTGGATTATCAAAGCAGCAAACGCCGGAAAAGCCATCGTGTGTGAAAAGTCTTTGTCCATCGATATGACGTCAACACAACAAGCATTGGATTGCGTCAAAAAGCATGAGGTATTCTTCGCAGAAGGTCTCATGTACTTGCACCACCCGGCAACGGAAAAGCTCATTCAATTGGTTCAAGACTCCGAGCTTGGCGCATTGAAAAAAATACAGGCGAGCTACAGTGCGGCTATCAGCGAATTTACCAACCCTAATGGCAAAGGCGCTATCTATAATCTCGGCTGTTATCCGGCTTCACTCGCAGCAATCATTGCCAACGCGTGTTCAGCATCTGAGCACAACTCGCTAACCATACATAGCGCGACAGGTCGACGCGACAAAGATGGAAACATTGTCGAATCATTGGGCTTATTCCAAACCACAGATGGCCAGTTCGTTTCACTGCATTGCGCGGAAGATTATGGTTTGGACGCTCGTTTTGTCATTCATTTTGAGAGAGGCATTGTTGAGTGCGTTACCAACCCATGGTTACCCGGAGTAACCAATCAGATTCGACTGTCCGAATATGAAACACAAAGTGCCATCATCGATATCAACGCCCAAGGCGATGCCTTTGACTATCAGGTAAGTGGTATTCATCGAGCACTTGAACAACAAGATAAATCGTTGCCATCGCCACAAGCTACATGGCAACACAGTCTCGATGTAATGGAAATACTGACCTCCTGGGAGGACAATACAAGTTGTTAACAACAAAAAGGAGGACGGTGTCCTCCTTTTTCGTTATTGAAGAGCGATCACAGAGTCAAAATAACTTTCACCGTATCATCAACACTCGCCTCATCGATATACCCAATGGCAGATGGGTTGGATGCCACTTCAGCTTTTACTGCGTCATCCGATGCCATCTCTTTGGGTGGGGTACCCTTGCCAGTAAAAATTAACTTCGACCAGTAAGATTTCAATTGGCTATTTGATTTACCAATGACTTGGTCGTTAAACAATGCAGTAATATCACTCGATTCTGGTTGGTTTAGCGGCGCAGCTTTTCCACCACCAAACTTTTTCTTTTTACCGAGAAACAGCTTAGCAATATCTGATTTGCTAGGCGAATCTGACACGCCAGGATTAACGATAACGGCAATGCCAGCAAAAGCACTTTGTGCAAAGAACAAGCTAACAACAACGGCAAGAAGACGGATTAATTTGCTATTTAACATGAAAAATTACCTCAGAAAACTGTTGAAACAGCGAATCGAACAAGACCAACATCAGTGTTAGTAATGTCATCGTCTTGCTGCTTGTACTCAAGTTTGAATACGGCAGCGGGATGGAAATCATAACGGATACCGACCTGCCAGAAAGAGGAATCTTCTCTCTGACTGTCCGCAGCGCCAACGGTTGTGTAATACAAGGTACCAAAGGCATCTTCCGGCGGGAACGCAGGCGCGGGTAAGCCATCAATTGCCAAGGTGTTCGCATCATCTTCGTCACCACCGACTGTGGCATGAAGCATCAACTCATCATTAAGACGGTAACCACCAGACACATACCAAGACGTTTGTTCTTCGGCCAAAATATTGTCGCCCGGCTTAACGACCGTGTATTCCGCAATCAGCAGAAACTTCTCGTAATCAACCGTTGCGCCAAATCCGAGAAACTCACCTCTATCTTCCTCAACAACAATATTGTCTGCGCGGTCAGCAAAACCGGCTTGTGTCCAAGCAGCAGCCAAATCATCAAATTGTGCGATATCAAATGTGATATCGGCTTGTGCATAACCAGCGCGTAGTGACAACCACTCATAATTTAACGTTAACGCTGCCGTAATAAAATTACTGGCTTCGGTTTCAACCTCCTGCCCACTGATAACGGCATCTTGATTATTACTACCGTAGCTGACTTGAAAGATGCTTTCCCACTCACCCAAGTAGTCGGTGTAAACCGCTGTTACGCCATCGATAGTACTAAATGGTAGTGAGTACACACTTTCAGGTGGTGCCACCCAATGATAGGCATAGCCAACATCCAAAAAATCGGAATAAACAAAGAAGGGAGCGCGCTGACGTCCGGCGAGTAGTTTGATTTCATCGGTTAACTCATAGCCAACATAGCCCCACTCTAATTCCAGATCCCAATCATCTTCTCCGCGAGCAATAAGTTGACCAACAACACTCAGGCCATCACCGAGGTCTGCATTGGCTTGCAACCCAAACAGAGAATCAGGGCTAAAACTAAAATCGCCATCGTAGCCGTGCAAAAGGTCGCTATCATCGCTAGTCGTGCCACCAGCTAGGGTCGCGAATCCGTTAAATTCTATTTCTGCCAAAGCAGCCCCACTGAGTAGTGCGCTACAGGCAATCGCGCTTTTAAGAGCCTTATGGGCCATGTGTGTCTCCAGGTTTTTAATGTGCATTAAACACGGAATGAGCGAGCAATTTGCTCTAAACTACTGGCAAGTTGGTTGAGGTTTTCAGCCACACCAGCCAATTGAGTAGAGGACGCGGCGGTTTCATCGGTTTGTGTTTGGATGTCATTCACATGACCCACCATCAAATGTGAAACCGTTTGTTGTTCTTCTGTCGCGACTGCAATTTGCTCATTCATCGCATTGATCGAATTTACCGTTTCGGTAATTTTCTGAAGGCTACTCCCTGCCTGATTAGCTTCATCAACGGTTGAAATAACCGAAGATTTACTGGTATCCATTGTTTCTACTGCCGCGCTCGCTGCACTTTGCAACTGCTCAAGCATGGCATTAATTTCTTCTGTTGATTCTTGAGTCCTGCTGGCTAGGCTGCGCACCTCATCGGCAACAACTGCGAAGCCTCTGCCTTGTTCGCCAGCACGCGCCGCCTCAATAGCTGCATTTAACGCTAGTAAATTAGTTTGTTCAGCAATGCCTCGGATAACCTCCAATACCACGTTAACCTTGTTGGTATCCTCTTGCAGTTGGGTAACGACAGACGCTGCCGTTTGCATATTCTCAGATAAGCTCTGGATACTATTGACGGTAGAGTCAACCACAGCGAAGCCTTTTTGCGCTTCACTATCAGCGAGTTTTGCTGCGCTTGCAGCCTCAGCAGCATTTTGCGCAATAGATGCGACACTGGCGCTCATTTCATCCACCGACATCTTAGATTGTTGCGCGTTCTGTATTTGCCTTTGCATGATTTCGTGAATATCTGACGACAATCGGTTTACACTACCCGCTTGCTCTGCCAGGGGTAACGATGCATCGACAATTTGCTTTATCACGTTTTGTAGCTTTTCAACGAAACTGTTGAACCAATGCACAAGGTCTCCCACCTCGTCTTGGCTTTTGGTTGAAAGGCGTATGGTGAGGTCGCCATCTTCACTGGCAATATTTTTCATTGAATTGATGACATCTTTTAAGCTGTTGCTTATCGTCAAGCTAACGGGAATTGCAACCGCCAGCAGTGCGCCAACCGTCAGAATCGCAACGACAATACCAATAATAGATAGACTACTGGCAGACGTTTCTGCCCCTTCAAATGCGGCGGTAAAGGCCTTCATTTGTTGCTGTTGAAATTGCTTCAGTGAACTTTCTACATCCGCCAATTGGCTCGACATTGCTTGGCTACGCGCACCGACGGTAGAAAAATCGACTGTCTCATCCAACATTTCCTTTGACAGACTGTACGAGGACTGAAAGTAAACGTTAAATTCTTTGCGGATAGCTTCCACATTGTTTGCAGTGGTCTTATCTATCTGACGGATCTGATCTAAATCGCTACGTAAATCGTTGGCTAGCTCGCTTGCGGCATCCAGCATATCTTCTTCAGCACTTGCCACTGCTGCGCCCAGTGTTTCTTTGATTTTCTCAAGTCTTATGAGGTTTTTTTCAGCCAGTTGTAGCAACGGAAACTGTTTCGTTTGTGCATCCCTTAATGTTGATACCGTGCCGTTAACTTCCGTAATCGTAATAAGTAAGTAGCTAATAAGGCCAATAATCCCAACTAGCGGGATCAAGTAGATTTTGTGCGCAATAGATAATTTTTTTATAAAAACCATTTAGGTCTCCTGGGCCATCCGTGACACAAATTTAAGGTTTCGTAAAAACAAAGTGCTAGGCAACAAATCAGCGTATCAGTAACGCACCGCGTTGCCACTTCGCCCAACCAACTCATCTGACCTGTTATATTTTACTGCGCTACAACAAGATGTGTATCCGTCTTTAGTCAAAAAAGCCGTTGTTTTATTGAGCGCCCAAAAAAGAAACATTTCTTTTACATTTCAGATACTAAGCGAACATACACCATTAAATTTGAGCAAAAACTCACCGCAAAAAAGCAGGTTTAATCCAAGTGTAGACCTAAATTTTGATTTTTGTGCAATAGGTTAATTGATTGAGACGTAACGATTTTTCTCTGTCATAGTAGACGCACAAGAATAATGAAGCGCTTCGGGTATCTTTCATGCAGCAAGAAAACATGTTTTTTATCATTCTCATCAGTTGCGTCGCGACAATTGGTGGTTTCCTCTTTGGGTTTGATAGTGGCGTCATTAACGGCACGATCGACGGATTACAGGCCGCGTTTAATTCAGACAGCGTTGGTACTGGCTTCAATGTCGCCAGTATGTTGCTTGGGTGCGCATTTGGTGCGCTATTCGCGGGCACACTGGCAGACATTTTTGGCCGTCGAGCATTGCTTATTGTGTCTTCCGTTTTGTTTATTATCAGTGCGTGGGGATCGGGTATCGCAGGCAGTTCTTTCGAATTTGTCATTTACCGCTTAATTGGTGGACTGGCAGTAGGCGCAGCCTCAGTCATGGCTCCCGCCTACATCAGTGAGATTGCCCCCGCTCAATATCGCGGTCGTCTAACAACCATTCAGCAAATCGCGATTATTGTCGGCTTGTTCACCGCGTTTGTTAGCAATTATTTACTAGCTAACACGGCCGGCGCGTCTACTGCAGAGTTTTGGTGGGGCTATGAAGCTTGGCGCTGGATGTTTTGGATTGAGCTAGCACCCGCAGCGCTATTTTTCGTTGCTTTACTTTTCATTCCTGAGAGCCCTCGATTTTTGGTGATAAAAGGCGATACCGCCACCGCATCTTCAGTATTGGCGAAGTTGTACGGCGACCAATTAGCACAAGCGAAACTTAACGATGTGCAAGTATCATTGGCATCAGACAAACACAAACCCTCAATTTTCGATCTGTTGGACAAGGGTAAAGTCAAACCCATTGTATGGGTCGGTATTGGTTTGGCTACGTTCCAGCAACTCGTTGGTATCAATGTCGTTTTTTATTACGGTGCGGTACTGTGGCAGGCAGTTGGTTTTTCTGAATCCGACGCATTACTCATCAACATAATCAGTGGCGCAGCGAGTATAGCAGCATGCGTGATTACCATATTCTTGATTGATAAATGGGGTCGCAAACCCTTCCTCATGTTAGGTTCAATTGGTATGGCAGTGACACTCAGTCTTATGGTGGTGGCATTTGTGAATGCTGGAACCGACGCCAACGGAAATATGGCGCTTGGAAGCTACGGCCCCCTCGCATTAATTGCTGCAAACGTGTACGTCTTTTTCTTTAATATGTCGTGGGGACCAGTTATGTGGGTAATGCTTGGCGAAATGTTCCCCAATCAGATTCGCGGTGCCGGCTTAGCCGTATCAGGCCTCTTTCAATGGGGATCAAACTTCGCCATCGCGATGACGTTCCCACCCTTGCTAACGTCTGTTGGCCTCGGTGGCGCCTATGGTTTATACGCCTTCTTTGCTTTTGTATCGATAGTATTTGTCGCAAAAAATGTCAAAGAAACGAAGGGTATCGAACTGGAAGACATGGACAAGCTATAACGGTAATATCATACCAAAGTTGGTCTTTTTTTAATCAACCCTCGGTATTACAATTTATAGGTAATAAGTTTGTGGGATGGACCCCATCAGTGTGAATGAGGGTCCATCATGGCATACAAAGTCGAATACCATAAAGACGTCGTCGTCATCAGTTTTTACGATCATGTGGATGGGCTGGACGTCGCACAACTTCATCGCGACGCTCTTTTTATCGAAGGGCTAAGACAATTTAATAAAATTTTGTATGACTACTCGCCCGCGCGGTCGTTGTGTATGGCGTTGGATGATGTCCGGTCATTTGCCCGACTGGCGCACATCGAGTCCCAATTTACCCCACATATGCACCTGGTTATCGTCCCACAAAACACGGACTACTTAGACCGAGCTCACCGTTATCAAGACATGGTTTCAGAGCTGGGTTGGCAGGTTGATGTTGCTGCGAATAAACAAGATGCACTCGCACTATTCGACGACCTATCGCTAAACACGGCATCCGCTTAAGCGCGGCGTCTTATTATCTATCCCTCTTGCACAAGAATACACCGTTTTTCGCCCCAATATAGATATAAGTAAATACATCTCAAGCGACCATCTATCTTCCTACTCGAAAGCCAACCCGTGTAAACAAAATGGTCTACTTATAAAGCTCACAGGCTCTGTCGACAAAGGCACAGCTTGGTCGGAATGCGAATTGCCCTTTAAAAATCTGCCATAAAACGGGAAACGCTTATGCCTTCTCACTTTGGCATGGCGTCCGAGCTAAGCGGTCATCTATCTTTGACGATGAATACAGATACCACATTTACGATTAATAAGACGCCTCTTATATTTTTTTTAAAATTTACTTTTATTAATGAAAATCTTGTCTATAACTTAAGGATAAGACCGCAAAAACTAGACTAAAGTATAATAAATTAAAATTTCATCTTGGCTTTGTCTACTCCCGAAGAAGGAAAGCGGTAACAGTAAGGAACGCAGATATGACAGACCATGTATTAGAAAATCAGGCTTCATCGTCGCTACAATTTGACATGAAATTTTGGTCAATACTGAGTGTAAGTGCCGTTGTAAGCCTCTACATTTGCACCACTGATTGGGCGTTGTGGGGTGGTATTCTTGCTATAGTTGGGACCTGTTGTGCCTTCTTAGTATCCCGTTCATCTGACAACGCATCATCAGATATTCATCAAATCCAACACCAGACACGCTCTCAAGATTTACAAGAAGTCGGTCATTTAACTCATGAACTGTCACTCGTTCTCGATCAATGCAAACAAAACTTAGTAGATGTCAACGCCACGCAAGACGATGCCATTACTACATTAAGTGACGCATTTATGAATTTTCAGCGTCTTACTGCCAATCAAAATGAGTGTATACAGCACTTACTGCAAGCGGGAGATAATCAAGAAGAGCTCTACGCGCCGAAGATGAGAGCTTTTGCATCCAGCACCGAAAAAACCATCAGTGACTTTATCGCCTCAACGGAAAGTAACAAAGCGACAACTGCAGATATCCTACAAAAAGTCGATGAAATTTGCCGCACTATGCCGACTGTGGTTAAGGCGTTAGGCGACATAGATGATATTTCAGCGCAAACAAACTTATTGGCCTTGAATGCTGCCATTGAGGCTGCTCGCGCGGGTGAAGCGGGGCGCGGTTTTGCGGTTGTCGCAGACGAAGTGCGAGCCTTGTCAAACCGCTCAACACAATTTAGCGACGTCATCAAAAAACAAATGGACATGTTTGGTGAGCAAATAGAAAAGCTGACCGAGGAAATTCATGCACTTGCCGCACAAGACCTTAATCACATCATCGATGCGAAACAGGATATTCACAATGCCTTAGAGGACATTATCCATAAAGCGGAAGCTGATTCTGTCACGACCAATGAACTCAATGCGATTGGCCAAGAGCTTGAGACCGCTGTCAACAACGCCATTCGCGGTCTTCAATTTGGTGATATCAATGGCCAAAACATCGGGTATACCAAAGAAATTTTGGCGTTTGTTACCGAGCAGCTTTCCGACATTCAAAGCATCACCATCGAGGAGTTATCGACCAGAATTCACGATTATCAGCAAAAAATGAAACAGCGAGTCAATGTCGATCACAATCCGGTATCGCAAACATCGGTTGACGCCGGCGAGATAGAGTTATTTTGAGCGACAAATAATTAAGGCAAATAGACCTTTTAAAACAATCTGGAACGCAGCCAGTGATGAACAATCACTAAATTGAAATTCGAGTAATAGGAAGATGTAAAATGGGTAAGAGTGTTTTAGTTGTAGATGATTCTCCTTCCATTAGACAAATGGTAGAAGTCACCCTCAAGGGAGCGGGTTACGACATCACTACCGCGAGTGATGGTCAAGATGCATTAGACAAATGCAAGTTTACTCGATTCGATTTTGTCCTCACCGACCAGAATATGCCAAGGATGGATGGACTCACATTGATTCGTTCACTAAGAGGGATGGGGGCTTACACTCGCACTCCCATTATGGTACTCACCACAGAAGCCAGTGCCGACATGAAAAGCCAAGGGAAAGCCGCAGGCGCAACTGGCTGGATGGTCAAACCTTTCGACCCCAATAAGCTACTAGAAGTGCTTAAAAAGGTACTCGGTTAAAAGGCGGTATGCTTTATGTCCATTGATATTGAGCAATTTCACCAAACCTTCTTCGACGAGAGTTCGGAGCATTTAGACGACATGGAGCGTCTGTTGATGAGCTTAGATCTCTCCTCTCCCGATCCAGAAGACGTCAATTGTATCTTCAGAGCTGCACATTCGATAAAAGGTGGGAGTGGCATATTTGGGTTCGACGCGTTAACCGGTTTAACCCATGTCATGGAAAACCTACTTGATGACGCGCGAAAAGGCTTGCTGTCGTTTACCACAGCAATCGTTGACACACTGCTCGACACTGTCGATGTGTTGAAACATATTTTACAAAGTTATCAGCAAGACCACCCGATTCCTCAAGAAGAAATGGACACCGTATTCAATCGGTTGCTTGAGATACTACAACAAACTCACCCGGATGAAGTCGCAGCATTAAAACAGCAAAATCAGGGGGAACAGCCGACTGATTTAGCAGAATCAAATGACGACTTTGGCTTTTTCGATTTAACTGAGCCTTCGACCACTGTCGATGAGGATTTTGGTTTTTTCGACGATGACGATGCACCTGAGCAAACGCCCACAAAAGAAGTCGACGGTTTTGGCTTTTTTGAAGAGGTCCCCGTTGCCCCTACCACTAATGCAGAGTACGGTTTTCACAAACCTCTAAACGAGGTCAAAAGTGACATTAAATCGTCCGCCACGACGCCAGATAAAACGAAAGAGACCAAGCCTACAGCTTCTGCGGCGACACCCCTCAAGACAAAAAATGATTCAGCGACGATTCGAGTCGATATCGCCAAAGTAGATGCCATGGTTAACCTTGTCGGGGAGTTAGTTATTACCCAGTCCATGTTGTCGATGATCAGTGATGAGGTCGATGGTGCATCCGGCGATAAATTGATGAATGCCATCACGGAACTACAGCGTAATACGAGAGAAATTCAAGAATCCGTTATGGCAATGCGGATGTTACCTATCAACAATACCTTCAATCGCTTTCCCCGAGTCGTTCGCGATTTGTCATCTAAATTGGGCAAAAAGGTCAATCTTGTCATCGAAGGCGGGGCCACCGAAATTGACAAAAGTATGATAGAGAAGTTAGTAGACCCGCTCACCCATCTGGTACGCAACAGTATCGACCATGGTGTTGAATCACCACAACAAAGACTCGATACAGGAAAACCAGAAGAAGGACAAGTTACCCTTCGCGCGGAGCAAAAAGGCAGCAACATCATCGTCAGTATTATCGATGATGGCGCTGGGCTTAACCGCGAACGAATCATGGCCAAAGCGACGGAAAATGGCTTGGCTGTCGACGACAACATGAGTGACAGTGAAGTGTGGCAGCTCATATTCCAACCCGGCTTTTCCACCGCAGCAGAAGTGACAGACGTATCGGGGCGTGGTGTGGGTATGGATGTAGTAAGACGCAATATCGAGTCTATCGGCGGCAAAATAGATATAGAATCTAAATCAGGCCTTGGCTCGGCGTTTTATATCAACCTCCCACTGACACTAGCCATTGTAGACGGTATGTGTGTGTCCGTTGGCGATCAAATATTTGTGGTACCTCTGGGCAATATTATTGAGTCGATTCAACCCACTAAATCCCATATTAAAACCATTGGGAATGACACCCTTCTTCGCATTCGCGACCAGTATTGGCCCTTGGTTTCGATACATGAAGTCATGCAGATTGACGACGCTATTACAGAGCCATCCGAAGGCATTATTGTTTTATTAGAAAGCAGTAAAAAACGTTTCGGCATCTTAGTCGATAGCCTTGTTGGACAGCAACAAGTCGTCATAAAAAGCCTAGAACAACACTATCGCAAAGTCGCCGGGCTATCCGGCGCGACCATCATGGGAGACGGACGTGTTGCCATGATACTCGATGCAGACGCTATTGCGCTGCAATCTCCCTCGGTTGAGCAAGAGGAGTATGTCGCGTGACCAGACAAGACCATCCAGAAACCGTAAGCCACCAAACCATCAAAGAGTTTTTGAGCTTTGTACTTGGTGATGAGCACTATGCGCTGGATATCATTTCAGTCAAAGAAATCCGCGGTTATGAGCCAGTAACAAAAATTGCAAATGCGCCGCCATTTATTAAGGGCGTCATTAATCTCAGAGGCGATATCGTACCCATTGTCGATTTGCGACTGAAGTTCAATGTGGGCGAAGCAACCTATGACGAATTTACCATCGTCATAATGTTGAACGTGTTAAATCGAATTGTGGGCATTGTTGTCGATGGTGTATCCGATGTCGTTCGATTAACCGAAGAGGATATTGCCCCCCCACCAGAATTCGGTGTCGCCTTTGACGTGAGGTACCTACATGGTCTCGCCAATGTCGATGAAAACATGATCATACTAGTTAATATCGAGAGCCTGATTTCCAGTGAGGAACTGTGCTTATTTGATAACAGCAACGCAACTGAAG
>CAWUJV010000061.1:0-25682 GCA_963922845.1 uncultured Alteromonas sp. | reverse complement strand
TGAATTGGACCGCAAAGTTGGTTCGTGACATACCGACATGACTGGCAAGGGTATCCAAAGACCAAGGAGTGGCAGGAGAGTCCTGAATGGCTCTTACCGCTTGGAGTATTTTGGGATTTTGATAGACACCAAACCACGATTCAAGCTTACCGGACTCGCTGTCGAAAAAGCTGCGTATTGCATTTACCATAACGAGGTCAGCCAGCCTTTTCATCGTGCCGTCAGTGCCCGGAGAGGTGTGTCTTGCTTCTTCTGTCATTATCGACATTAAGTGTTCTAACGGGCGCGCATAGCGGTCTGCGTTTTTTCGAACGACGATAGAACGGGGCAACAAACTTAACACCCGTCGAGATAAAGGATGATCGAATAAAATAGCCGCGGTATCAAATTCAATTGCGCTCAAACGATTCTCGTGTGAGGAAAACACGTGGCTACGCTGCTCAAGTCGACTAATAATGGGCTGGGATGCCTGTCGAGAAGCACCGTGACCCACCACCTGATAGCTCTGTTTGAATTCAGGAAAGACAATCATGTCTCCTTGGTTTAGCGATATTTCAACGTTCTCGCATAAAATGATGATACTGCCTCGAGTCACTCTATGGCACAGAGCAGAGTGAGGGCACGTCTCAAAGCCAAGGGTATGATTGGGGCCAATAGTGTGTTGCGCTATTTTTACATTGGATGCCGTAATATTGTCTAACACTTCGCCTGCAAGTGAACTGTCTCGATCGATAGACTCGATGGGGTTCTCTGTCGATTTTAACAGTGGCAACATGGTATTCTCTCTTGGTTCAAAACAGCATTGTAATGGTTAAGATTGCATCAGACGATCTCATTAATTCGGGCAGTTTAATCCCATTATTCGAATGCAGTTGTATAAGAGTGTACGCACTTTGTAACCATTCGTGTCCACACTGGGCTGCCGACTCAAAATGCGCCGTCCCATTTGTTTATTAAATCGTCACTTGATTAAAACTGTACGATTGGAATGTGTTTTAGAACGTTCTGAATAGAGTTGTTTTTCCTACTCAGTAGCATGTCCCGCCCAACAAAAATCATATTCAGGGACACATAATGAAAAAAACCAATAAAATTACGACAGCAATAAGAGATAGCTTCTTGCTTGCGTCATTGACCGTAAGTGCAACGGTCAATGCACAACAAAATAGTGCTGATACAGCCGTGTCAGAGGCAGAAGTTGAGAAAGTCCAAGTAACGGGATCTCGTATTAAGCGTGTTGAATTGTCAACGCCTGCGCCGGTGATTTCGATTGACCAAGCGGAAATTGCGAAATTTGGTAATCCAGATTTAGGCACCATTTTGGCTGAGCTACCTGCGATTGGTGCAGGCTCAACCTTGATAGGTAATAATGGTAGCAACGCCAATGCAGGCCTTAGTTCACCTGATCTAAGAAGCCTTGGCGAGCAACGCACGTTAACACTGGTCAATGGCAAGCGACACGTAGCAGGCTCACCTTTTAGTAATGCCGTTGATACCGGCGCAATTCCCGTGGCGCTCATCGAACGCGTCGATGTAATCACTGGCGGCGCGTCTGCGATTTACGGGTCGGATGCGGTTTCTGGGGTCGTCAACGTCGTGTTACGAGATGACTTTGAAGGCGTTGAGTTCAGAGTGTCGGGTAGCTCTGACACCGAAGATGTTGATAACGAAACCCATAACATCAGTATGCTTGTTGGTGCCACGACCGAAGATGGTCGAGGTAATGTTACCTTTTTCGCCGAGCGTAGTCAGATCAATGAAGTACTACTCTCTCAGTTACAACAGGCAAATAATTGGGGATCCTATGTCAACCCAGACAATACTAGTGAAGATGACGGTATCGTCGATAGAATAGTTGCTCCACACATTGGCTCGGAACTGATTAACGCATTTGGGGTACTAAATCCATTTGGTGGAGGCCCTCTGCTGACATTTTTACCCGATGGGACACCCGTCGAACAGGTAACTAGAACATACAACAATAATTTCGCATTTGGCGCTTTTGATAGAGCTTATGAAACTGTCTATTTCAGCGAAGATAATGAAAATTACGTTCCCAATCAAGAAACGATTACTCTAGCCAGTACTTTCCGCTATGACATTACCGACAATGTGAGATTCTATGGCGACATCAAATACGTCGACAAATATATCGAGCAGCAGTTCCAGCCGGCTTTCCGCTTCGGTAACGTGTCGATTAACGTTATGGACAATGCGTTTCTTCCTGATGCCGCTCGTCAACATCTGGTAGGGGCGGGCCAAACCGGTCAAGTGGCAATGTCTCGTTTCTTTACTGATATCGGTAACCGGTCAGCGAACAACGACAGAAAGTTATTCCGTGTCGTGGGTGGTCTTGAGGGACAGTTTAGCCTTGGGGAAACAGATTTCGACTACGATGTCTTCTATACTCGAGGTGAAACGTCCAATACTCGTCGTACGTTGAACGATATCATTCCAACCAATATTGTGGCAGCGCTGGATTCTGTGATTGATCCAACAACCGGCGAAGCGGCATGTCGTAGCCAAGTGCCAAGTGCTCAACCAGAAGGGTATGAAGACCCTGCCGGTGTAAATGGTGACCAATGTGTACCCTTCAATCCATTTGGTTTCAATCAGGCATCTTCCGCGGCTAAGGATTTTATTTCTGGTGATGTTCAACGTGAAGACGAGATTACTCAAACCGTGTATGGCGGTACGATAGCGTTTGACACTAGTGCTTTCTTGAATCTTCCTGGAGGTCCCATTGGATTGGCTCTAGGTTACGAATACCGTGAAGAAACGTCTGAAACAACCACTGATGAGTTCACTAAAGCTGGATTGTTTGCGGGCGCAGCTACGCCAGATTCAAGGGGTACGTTTGACGTAGAAGAGTTCTTTGTTGAAATCAACGCGCCGATTGTTTCGGATATGTTCTTGATTCACGAGTTGAGTATTGATGCAGCATTTCGCTCCGCTGATTATTCGCATGCAGGTAGTGCGGATACTTGGCAAATTGGGTTTATGTGGGCACCAATAGAAGACGTAACAGTTCGAGGTACTGCGGGTGAAGCAGTTCGTGCGCCGAACGTTAACGAAGCATTTAGTCCGATTTCCCCAGGGTTTGAAAATATTAATGACCCATGTGATGTCGATAATATCGATGAAGATCCGGATCGCAGGGCGAATTGCTTAGCGCTTGGTATTCCTGAAGGTTTCCAAGCTCAAGACTCCGTCTCGATTGACGTTTTATCGGGAGGTAACCCGGACTTAGAATCTGAAACCAGTGACTCTAAAACCTTGGGTGTAGTGTGGACGCCAAATTTCGTTGAAAACTTATCAATTACACTAGATTGGTACGAAATCGAAATAGAAGATGCCATTACCGACATAGAGGCACAGGTGATCATTAACAATTGTGTTGATGCTACTGGTGGGCTTGATACGAATTTCTGCGGTCAAATTGATAGAGATGAAACTAATAATATTTCTCTGGTTCGCTCAGGATTTGTCAATGCAGCAGCACTCGATACTTCTGGATTAGAATTCCAAGCAAGGTATCGCACCGATCTTTCTGCATTCGATTTACCAGGAGAGTTACGTTTTAATTTTGCAGGCAACAAGCTGATTCGTTTAGAACAGTTTGAATTCCAAAATCGTCCTGATGAAATTAATGTTGAAAAAGGTGAAATCGGAGACCCTGAGTATCAGTTCCGTTTCTCAGTTGATTACAGTATTGATGACTGGAACTTCAACTATTCAAACCGATTTATTGACCGCTCTGCCACATTTGATGTGTCGCCTGAAGGTGGCTCACCAGAAGACATAGATCTAGCTTATATTGGCACTATTTGGACCCATGACTTCAATATCGACTACACGGTGAGTGAAAACGTAGAGGTCCGGTTTGGAATGCGAAATGCTTTCAATAAAGTGCCACCAGGTTTCACTTTTAATCCAATTTATGACCTTGTTGGTCGCCGAGTTAATGCCGCCGTAGTAGTTAGGTTCGACTGACCCTAACTGCGCCTGTCTCCCTGGCCGGCTGCCCCGCTTGCAGATTTGCTTGCGGGGCTTTTTCGTTTCTTGGATAGGTACTGAAAAACATTAGAACGTTCAGTACGTAAATGTGAATGTTCTGCTATGTGTCGTTGGATGGTTATCTTTTATTCTGGTTGTTGAAAGAATAATTGTGCTGACACTCACATGGAATTGGATTTACTCAAAAGTCTTGTAAGAACTCAACGAAGCGACATCGACTTTTGGGGGAAATTTGAAAAGCGTTACCTGTGCGCCGCGTTTCAGTCTCGTTGCGACGCCCATTCCGACTTTATTGATGACTTTGATACGCTCGCGATGACGATTTCGCGTTGTGTGTTGTTTGGCACAACACAAACTTCTCATATTGGTCGCAGTGTTTCCGAGGCAGAACACCTGTCTTGTTGTCACTCCGTGATGGCCAATCCAGCAATGATTTATTCCTTTGTCGCGTCTCTTTCTGAATCTGATCCTCAGTGGAACGCGCAATTGCAGCAGGGGTGGGAACGTTACTTGTCGGTATTTTTAACTAAATAAACTGAGGTAAAGCGAAATGAACAAATACTGTCGGGTACTTTTTACAATGCTTGCATGCTTTACCGTTTGCGGTACTCAAGCGGCGATTATGTCGTTTGCGGATTGGCAACAGCAAGGTCCAATTGCCAATGGAGAATGGCAATTGTCGCAGGATGCTTACTCGGTAATACAAACTAACCACAGTAATCCGAGCTACTTCATTTCACAGCAGAGCTATCTTGATGTTCACGTAACGGGCACGTTTGGCGTCGACAATAACAGCGACGATGATTTTATTGGATTGGTATTTGGGTTCAATGGCTTTGATGACTACTACTTATTTGACTGGAAACGGCTGACTCAAAATTACAACGATCGCACGGCGCATGAAGGCTTTAGACTATCTAAAATCGAAGACGGTATCACCACCAATTTATGGGACCACTCTGGGCTCGGTATTCAGCCGTTAGTCTCGCATAGCGGCAGGGGATTGGGATGGCGCGACAACATCGAGTATCAATTGTCACTAATGTATACCAAAGAACGAATTAAACTGACCATTGATGGCGGCGAATTTGATGCGTTTACCGTATTCGACCAAACAAATTTAAACAACCAAGGTGGTGCGCTTGGGTTTTATAGTTACTCTCAAGGCGCTGCATTTTTTCGTCAATTTGAATCGCGATCTTGTGTTGGTGCTTGCGAGACTGTTGCGGTGACAGCGCCACCGTTGTGGAGTTTTGCCTTACCTTTAATCCTCATCGGCGTTATTTCATATCGCAGACGACACCTCCACTAATTTGTGTGGGGCACTGTCCTGTATAAGTTGCTCGTTGCATCATCGCGTTTACCGTATAGTAATCTAGACTCGTTTACGTCGAAATGCGGCACGTCAGTTTCTAGTATTGTTTGATATGACTGTGTGTCATCACTGAACGATTTGAGGGCGCGCGATTGCTGATAATCGTACCAATACCACTGATTTGCTACTTTACGTAGGTTGAATTGACGTCCATTGATAAATTGCGAAATGACGCCTTCAGGTATCTCTGCCTGTATTTTGCTATCGCCGACAAACAACTGGTTATCGTTATCAAGCCAAAGGGAATTGGCGGAGTTATCTTGGTATTGAATAAACTGCCATCGATTCTCCTCTGGAATGATACGGTCGTTGTCTAGATCGTAAGTAAACACACGCCAGCGATCGCCTTCGCGTATGCTATAACTCAATTTAGAATCAGACTTGAACGACATGCCGCGGATTTCTGTTTGTGGGATTTGTAAAAGGCGGTAGTCACCGGTAGCAACCGATATAAGACGAATTTCGTTGAGCGTGAGAACTGCAATAGACTGATCGTCGGGTGACCAAACTAAGTCGACATAGTGTTTATTATCTGAAAACGCTGATAGCTGCCTAGCATTATTTCCATCAGTGCTATCAAGCCATACCTCTTCGCTTCCTGATTCAAAACTGATATAGGCAATATGGGGGGCGTTGTGGGCAAAGCGCGTGAGCAACTCGTCAACGGAATTGTCCGTCAGCGGGTGGTGGGTATTGGTTGATAAGTCAATCGTATAGAAGTTGGTATCGCTCTCTTGAGAGGCAAATACATAGTCTTGACCATTAATATGGCGACGTGGCAGCCTTATAATTCGGCTACCTGCGTAGATAACGACAGGGTCACTCCCGTCGAGTGCATAGCTGACAAGCTCATAGGATGGATGCTCACCCATCAACACTACGCGGTCTCCGTCGTGACTCCATATACCACAGCAAATATAGGCATCTTGGTAGAAAAGTAACTCGAGCTCATTGGATTCAAGATTCAAGTCGTAAAAGCCTTCCCACTGCTGACGGTTGGGTGACGAGATTAACAGCCTGTTTTCTTGGGGATGCAAGTCAAATTGACTATTCCCGCCAATGTATATCTCTGGCTGGTTTAGACGGTTAATCGCTTGGTTATCTAAAGTTAGTGAATACAAGGTATACGCGGTATTGTGGCCACTGTTCTGAGCAAATACCAGCTTGTTAGCATCGTGTGTGAAAAGGATTTTTCCGTAGCTACCCGCAGGGCATCGATGAACAAGTTTAGGTGCGCCGAGTTCCAGCCCAGTAATTTGACGAATGTAGTATTCACACACATCTTCTGTCGCCACCAAATACACAAGAGATGTGCCGTCTTTGCTCCAGTCAGCAGGACCCACACCAAAGGTTTCGCCGTGATCGACATTAACGGTTTGTCCGGTGCTCAAATCTCTTATTTGAAGTTGTATACGCCCCGCTTTAATCGACATGAAAGACATCCGTGACCCGTCAGGTGAAAAACTCGGGAATAATTCGTCACCAGCATCTGTCGTGAGGGTTTTTGCTGTCGTAAACAGGCGAGGGGAAGTTGGCTCGCTAAATTTGAACACGGTGACAATAATGAGCACTAATAACGCGAGCATTACCACACTGGCGGCCATTGGCACCTTGGGATGTCGTTCTGCTTGAGATTGGTGGCTAGAGGGCGCAGACTCTCGTTCTACAGAAGCAGGCGAGACGATATGTTGTTCGTTTATTTCCTGTACTTGGGCAATAAACTTATACCCTTTTTTGGGAAAGGTCGCGATGAATTTCGGCTGGCGTACATCGTCATCAAAGGCTTTTCTGAGTTTTGTAATGAGTTTGCTTACGGCATTGTCGCTGACAATTCGACCCAACCAAACATCATCAATCAGCTGTTGCTTGCTGATGATTTGATCTTGGTGCTGGCAAAAGTAACTCAATAACTCAACCATTAAGGGCTCAAGTTGTTGCGTTCCATGCTCAGAGGTTAGTGTTTGTTGTTTGTCACAAAACTCGAAGTTTGCGATTTGCCAGCGCATTGGGGATCTCACGTCTTTAAAACGGCAAAACAGTAACATACTGAGGGTTGCTGGTCATCAGAAGTCATCAAAAGTCACGTCTATTTCACGACTATTTATATCTGCTTTCTTAGTATTGGCGGCCTATTTATTGACCTTTGGAAAAAAACATGCCGTTCAAATACAGCCAACGATGGCTCCGCAGATTTGCTACCTTGTTATTACTTGTCATTCAATATTTTTTGGTTCCACCAAGTAGTGCTTCCGACGACGCTACAACGTTTTTAACACCCTCAGCATTGCAAGAAGCGAAAATGGACAATCGCGATGATGCTCTCGCGTTGTTGCGGCATAAGCCGTTTTTGGACGCACTATATAAAATGGCGATGGCGTTACCTGATGATACCGTTTCAGAGCAAAGTCACTTCAACTATGTTGCGCTGCTTTCTATCCGAAATCAGCATGAGACACTTATTGAGTCGATTTCAACGTTAAAAAACGGGGTAACTTTTACCCACTATCGCTTGGACAGTGAAGTTAAATTAGGTCTTAAGCAGGCGCATCCAACCCGATACCAAGAAAGACTCAACGCACAATTTACGTTCGAAGCCATTGATGCGACCGATGAGAGACTTTACCAACTTAATAGCGCTTTAGGGTGGTCGGTAGAGAATGCGCAAGACTATGCATTTAATCTATTTAAACACTATCGCCAATCTACCAAGTTAAGTATCGAAGAAGCCGTGGACCTTATTGTGAATGTCCATTTGTATACGGTTTTGCAGAATGTCATCCCAGTCACGCAGACCGTGTTGAAACGTGAAAACCACAAGCGCTATGACATCCAACCTGAGGTTTTGATCACCACGGACAATGGTGCAGAGCTAGCCGTAACGATTGTCAGACGAAAAGGTGATACCCACAAACGCCCAGCGGCTTTTCAATTTACGATCTATGCCGATGAGACAGCGCATATTCGCACCGCAATGTATGCCGCAGTAAGAGGGTATGTGGGTGTGGTTGCCAATACTCGAGGAAAACGATCGAGTTCCAATCAAATCGTACCGTGGGAATATGATGGCCAAGATGGCGCCGACGTAGTTAACTGGATAGCAGAGCAAACTTGGAGCACAGGTGATGTGCTTATGTATGGCGGAAGTTACAATGGGTTTACTCAATGGGCTATCGCCAAACACATGCCTAAAGCGCTCAAAGCGATAGCGCCTTATACGGCAGCAAGCTTAATTACCGGGCTACCTTACGAAAACAATATTGTGCTAATTGGAAACTATGAATGGCCGTTTTTTGTTACTAATAATAAAACGCTCGACAACAATGCTTATGCCGATTGGCAGGTACGACGAACACGAGAAACCTCGTTTTATGAAAGTGGTTTATCCATTTCTGATTTGGAAAAAATAGATGGCAGACCGAACCCATGGTTACAAAAATGGCTGGCGCATCCCAGTTTTGACCAATACTACGCGGCAATGGTGCCTGTCAGAGATGATTACAAGGCTATCACCATTCCGGTACTCACAGTAACGGGGTATTTCGATGGCGGGCAAATATCGGCAATGGATTATTTGTCACGGCATTATCGATACAACCCCGATGCTGATCATACGCTTCTGATTGGTCCATATAATCACGGGACGGCTCAGGGCATACCACGTTCGCATCATAGTAACTACGAGTTGGATGAGGTGGCGTTAGACAAAGATACAGACGCGTTGGTGTTCGATTGGTTTGATCATCTGATGTACAACAAACCCCTACCTAAGCTGTTACAAGCTAAGGTGAATTACCAATTAATGGGAAGCAACCAATGGAGGCAGGCCGCGTCCTACGAGGCATTGAATCAAGATTATCAACCTATGTATCTGGGGATGGATTCGGACAACTTGGGCTATTTTTCCCTGCAATCAACGCCCGAGCCGGCCATGCGATACCTTTCTCAAACCGTGGATATGATGGATCGCAAAGAACAGCGAAACCAGTCACCTTGGCCCGTCATTCAGGATGCGTTGAACGAGCCTAATGGCCTTGTTTTTATGTCCGAACCAATGAAAACTGAAATGGAATTAGCCGGCGCCATCTCAGGGTATTTGTCGATATCAGTCAATAAACGGGACGTGGATGTTGGATACAATTTTTACGCCATCGATTCATCAGGGAAGGCATTTCATCTGAACAATTATCGAGGGCGGGCAAGCTACGCCAATGATATGTCGACAAGACAATTACTCACACCGAATCAAAAAACGCATATCCCGATTGTCAACGGACGGATGACGGCAAAATTGCTCAAACCCGGTGAACGTCTTGCCATTGTCTTAAACGTCAATAAGAACGAAGATGCGCAGGTCAACCTGGGGTCAGGTAAGGATGTAAACTGGGAATCACAAGAAGATGCGGGAGAACCGCTTATTATTAAATGGCACAGTGATACCCGACTAAATATCCCACTTCGACCTTATCAATGAGTGAGGTGCGCCAACTTATCACTCAATAGGTTGGCGCGCTGGTTTAACATCCATATCATCCTTCTAGGACACTTCGCCAGTGAACCTTTGATACTTTAATTCGAGTACTTGTTTTCTGACAACATAGGCTGGGTCGTTGGCACGGCTTTCAAGCAAACGCCTTGCCAGACGATCGTTGTCGCCGAACTTCACAACAAAGTAAACTGAGAAGCGTCTGACCCATGGGTCGGGGTGGTGTTCAGCGGCCCAAGCAAGTAGCTTCACTGTATCTTGGTCTTGGGTGGGCATCCACGCTATGGTATACGGGATATAATTCAGTGTCTCTTCTTCGGCAGATGTGACAAGCGCTTCAAACATGGCATTTTCCATATTTTCCAAATATGGCTTCCAATCTACCCAAAATTGTAATCGTTTAGCGGGATAACCACTCTCATCGTCATGACTGTAGGTAATATTCATTTGCGCAAAGGCAGACGCTATCCGAACTCGCACCGCTTTGTCTGGGTGAGCAAACAGGCTTAGCACTAATTCGGGAGACTCGTCTTCGAACATTACTTTGTGTAGCAATGCTGTTTCTAACGTATAGTCACCCGTTATTTTATCGCTGTTTCGTCTATCGTTAAGTGCGTTGTGATATTCAATATAAGCGGGCATTTGCATGTAATTAGGGTGCTCAAGTGAGTCGGCGTAACTGTCGACAAAGTGGGGTGGTGGAGCGAATGTAACGGGTTGTGCACCAAAGCCAGCGAGCGCCTGAATGAGCACAACGCTTGCGACTACCAATACGCTGAGCGCTGCGAAAAGCCATCGTTTATATCGTTTCAATAACGGCATGACATTATCCTTATGTGTGTTTATGAAGTCGATGTAAACGTTAAGAGCCAGCCCTCGAAAACTCATGACGTTTGACTGATTTATGGCTGATTTTTTAATGTTTAGTCCGTTAATTGACGAAATTATCGCTATACCTCATTTTTTAAGTAAACGTTTACTTTGCTATTTGGTTTCTTTTATTGTACGGTTTTGATAGTCTCTTTTTACTACTCCTTTATAGCTACGGATATGAATAAGAACTCTATTAAAGAGGCTGCGAGGTTAGCGGGGGTCTCCGTCGCTTCAGTTTCTCGCGCGCTAAATGGTAAGCCGGGAATTTCAGAAAAAACGCGTCAGCGAATCATAGATATATGTAATGAGTTGGGCTATCAACCATCCGACGCTGCACGTCGGTTAAAATTTGGCAAAAACAATCACATTGCGATCTCATTAGGTCGAAGTGATACACCGCATAGCCATTATATCTCTTCACTATTTGAGCATATCCATGCGTTAATGAGTGAAGATGGGTTTATCGTGAACCTATACCCTTACGATAAGATTGATAATCTGATCAGAGAGGCAAGTGCGGTCATATTAACGGGTGTAGAGGATGACGATCCTCGCATTCAAAGTCTCAAAAAAGCGTCGTTACCCCTGGTCACTATTGGACAGGCTCCAGGAGAGTTTTGGGTTTGTCCAGACGACTTTCAGGGGGGGCAGTTAGCGGCATCACATCTTCTCGAAAACGGCTGCGAAAGTTTCTTGATCATCGAAAGTGCTTTGCAGGGCAAGGGGACGAAGTCGAGAACTCTGGGATTTCAAAAAAGTATTCAGCAGCAAGGTTTTATCGCGAGTCAGTTATATATCGATGAACTGTTGGCGGTTGAATTACAAACATATCGAACTCTATCAAAGGTGCTACTGAAAAAAACGTTGCAGTTTGACGCTATTTTTTGTGAGAACGACGATATTGCGTACGGAGCGATGCTAGCTTGCCAAGACGCGGGTATACAGATACCTAAAGATTTGAAAATTGTTGGTTTTGACGATTTGCCCGGCGTATTCGAGTCGATAACTACAGTACATCAAGACATCCAATTAATCGCGCAAAATGCAGTAGAACTATTAGCGAAAGCGCGTGACGGGGTTGAACCCCAGAGTCGATTATTACCTGTTAATCTTGTTGTTAGAGACTCATCTAAAGTTTAATTTCGATAATACTTGAACTCATTACGTAAACGTTTACTATACTGTCATCTATATTTGGATTAACAGATTAGAAGGCGTGCTCTAATGATCCCTCTAAAGAAAAATTTTACGTACCTTATTCTCAACGATGAAGGCCAAATAAACAGTAAATCGGACTCCAAACTTTCTTGTGAAGAGTCCGGAGGTTACGTACTTGATACTCGCGTATTGAGTCAGTACGAATGGGATTTGGCAGGTTTCCAGTTACTGCACACAAAATATATTGGTAGTCGGTGTATTAAGCAGTATTTCAGTAAATTTGAGAACCACAAACAAAGCCTAATGATTGTTCGTACCCTTACAGTTAAAGATGGTGGGTTTGAAGATGAGCTAGAACTGGTTAATGATGATCTAGAGGCTCACCAGTTTGCAGCCGAATTGAAATTGGATAGCGATTTTATCGATATGTTTGAAGTACGAGGACATGTACCAAATGATGGTGTAAGGGACGTGCATCAGCATCAGTCAAGTTCTCACTATGACGCGCATTACATCGCAGAAGATGATGTGAAAACAGAAGTCGTACTCGAGTTAGAAGGATTTAGGTTTCATGAACACATCCACGTCGAGCCTCGATCAAAAACAATACTCAAAGTCAGTGCTAAATTCACTTCGTCCTACACCATCGCTTCAACAATTCAAGATGTGCCAGAGAATTGGTTGAGCCATACTGAGGTTTTTGACCCAACCAAAGTCTACAGACAAGCGGAAAGAGATTTACATGATCTACTTTTAGCTACCGAACACGGACTTACTATCGCGGCTGGTATTCCTTGGTTTGTTACACCATTTGGCCGAGATTCAATTATCGCCTCGTGGTTTTTGATTAATGCCTATCCCGAATTGGCCAAAGGTACCTTGCAATATCTCGCTGCGAATCAAGGAACAAAAGTTGATGAATATCGAGATGAGCAGCCAGGAAAAATATTGCACGAGCAACGGTACGCAGAGTTTAGTCGCTTGGCCAAATTACCGTTTCTTACCTACTACGGTACTGCGGATGCGACTCCACTATTTGTTGTACTACTTCATGCCTACGCCACTGCAACCGACGACTATCATCTCGTTGATGCGTTAAAGGTCAATTGGCAAAGCGCACTTCAATGGATGGAAAAATACCAAGATGACCGTGGGTTAATTGTATTTCGTGGCAATACTCAGGGCTTGACTGTGCAAAGTTGGAAAGACTCACACGATTCACTGAGCTATCGCAATGGAGACTTGGGCGAGGGTGCACTTGCTGTTGCTGAAGTGCAAGGTTATGCATTTGCGGCCTATTTAGCGGCAGCAGATTTTTATGCCCATGCCGGCAATAATGAAAAAGCGGCGCATTACACGTCACAAGCCGAAAGACTCAGAGAATCCTTTGATCGTTTGTTTTGGATGGAAGAGCACAACAACTTTGCAATTGCCGTTGATGAAAACAACGTACAACTTGATGTAAACAGCTCTGACAGTGGTCATTTATTGTGGTCGGGTATCGTACTCGACGAAAAAGTTGATGTTTTGGTCAACCGCTTGTTCGAGGACGATATGTGGAGCGGGTGGGGCTTGAGGACGTTGAGTACCAAAGAAGTCAGGTACAACCCGATTTCCTACCACAATGGATCTGTTTGGCCACATGATACGGCTATTTTTGCAGCGGGCCTCAAGCGTTACGGTAAAGAACTACAGTTTGAACGCGTAAAGCAAGCATTGATCGATGTTGCCTCGTCTCAGAAAGACCGGCGTTTACCTGAATTGTTCTCTGGTTATCCCAGAGAGACCACTCCGATTCTGCCTTATGTCGAGGCCTGTAGACCACAAGCATGGTCGGCCGCTGCACTTGTTTACTTGATGAACGATGGTGAGTAAGACATTGAGCCAGGTTGAGCCATACCGTCCAAAAATGCACCTGACGCCAGTCAAAGGCTGGCTTAATGATCCCAATGGTTTGGTTTTCTTTAATGGTTGCTATCATCAGTTCTACCAGTACTTTCCGAACGATGTAGTATGGGGACCTATGCATTGGGGGCACCAATCCTCAGGCAATCTGATTGATTGGGAGGAGCATGACATCGCCTTATTTCCTGACGAGTTTGGCATGTGTTTTTCAGGTTCTGCAGTGGTTGATAAAAATAATACTTCAGGTCTGTTTCCGTCAGGTTCTGGGCTAGTTGCGCTGTACACTTCATTTGTGGAGTGTCGTTACCAAACCGTTTCTGCTGAGGTTGACGTACGTCCAGAACAACACCAGTCATTGGCATATAGTGAAGATGGAATAGAGTGGATAAAGTATAAGAATGGTGCCCCAATTTTGAAGTCTCGGGGAAACCCGGATTTTAGAGATCCTAAAGTGTTTTGGCATGCCACTTCCCGAGCATGGGTCATGGTACTCGCTTGTGGTCAACACATTGAAATTTACCGTTCATCCAACTTAATTGATTGGCAACTAGTCAGTGAATTTGGCCATCGATACGGTATTCACTCCAAGGGACCATGGGAATGCCCTGACTTGTTCGAATTGACATGTCCTCACACGAACCGCTGTTATTGGATTCTCATCGTAGGTATAGGCGAAGGGGCTTGGGCTGGAGGCTCAGGAACTCAATACTTTGTTGGTTTTTTCGATGGTTATACATTCACCAGTATCTATCGACACAATAGCGTTATGTGGCTAGATTTTGGTCGAGACCACTATGCCACACAATCGTTCAGTGATGCCCCAGATGGTGAGAGAATTATCAGTGCTTGGATGAGCAATCACCAATACGCAAAAGTACTACCGACCGATTCGTTTCGCGGGGCGATGATTGTCCCGCGTCAACTCAATTTGAACGCCCAAAATCCTGAGTATCCCTTTTTAATGCAGTCTTTTGTGTCGAGTGTTCATGACTTCTTTGAATCACAATCTCTTTGGCAGCCAACATTCGATAAGGGCGAGTTTGCAGTGAAGGAAACTGAATGGTCGTGTCTACTGATTGAATTTGACATTGAAATGCGTGATGGGGAATCAATTGAAATTGAGCCGTATGCGTGTAAAACGCTGCAATATAAACTTTACTTTTCAGATGGTCAGTTAACAGTTCGCACTTGGCGTCAAAACAACTGGAACGAGGATTTACGGGCCAATGGTTTTAATCACGACTATGAAGTTAAACACAGCTGCAATGGTCGCGTATCGGTTCAGCTGCTGCTTGATGAAGGGCATACGACATTGCTCATCAACGACAGTATCGCCTATACCCACCTTAGTTTTCCACTCAGCACAGAAGTGAAGTTAGCGGTCTTAGCTTCGGCGCGTTTAGCGCCTCTCCCAATTTTATTACATTATTGACCAGTCTTATCGCAACACTGAATACAAAGGTGGGTTTATGGATAGGAAAACAAAATTTTATATATTGACGTTAGTGGCATTAACATTACATCAAATTGATGCAGCCTATTGGCAGGAATGGAATATGTTTCGGCTTCCTGGTGGGATCCAAGGTTTTTTATTGTTTAATTTACTCGCGTTTCCGCCACTATTTGTTGGTTTATACCAGCTTGGCCGTGTATCGGCAGCAGTCAAAAGTATATCCAGTCGCACTTATGGCTTAGTTTGTGGGGGCTTTGGTGTCATTACAGGCATTATTCACGGTATCTTTGCCATGTTTGGGTACTTAGACTTTTCTTTGCCGTTTTCTATCTTTACTATCGTATGTTGCTTTGTATTTGGCACACTTACCTGTATGCAGTTTTACTACGATAAAGATTAACATTTTTTTGGTCCCTCTATGCAGGGACCAAATCCTCGGGTTTAACGAACAGCGTTTGCCTATCCACATTTCGTTTTAATGCAACACCATTATCGACAAATAGGTGACAGGCAGTTTCGGGAAATTTAACGAAAAGCGCATCTTGTTTATTGACGTTCAGGGTTCCAGGGCATCGAACTAAAAACTCGTCATTCACGGCTTTGGTGCTGGTATATAAGATTGACTCGGCGCCCAGCAGTTCTTTTCCAGTCACATAGACAGGGATGTCAGACACGCTGCCAATTTGAATGTCTTCTGGGCGAATACCGAGTTTCAGTGATTGGCCAGTAGTGAGTTCAGAGCCATCTGCCGCGACAGAAACTCGCTTGCCACCCATGTCGACTACAACTTTTCCATTTGAATTTTCTATAAAGGTAACATCGACCATATTCATCTTGGGCGACCCTATAAAGTTCGCAACAAACTCCGTGCGCGGGAAGTGATACAGCTCTAGAGGCGAACCGATTTGTTCAATGTTTCCTTTGTTAAGCACGACAACTTTGTCTGCTAACGTCATGGCTTCGACTTGGTCGTGAGTGACATAAATGGTCGTCGATTTGAATTGGCGATGAAATGCTGCGATTTGCATACGCATACGGACTCTCAATGCGGCATCTAAGTTTGATAGAGGCTCATCGAGTAAGAACACTTTGGGTTCTCTGATCAAGGCTCGACCAATTGCTACTCGCTGACGCTGACCACCAGACATTTCACTGGGCTTCCTATCAAGAAGGTGAGTGAGTTCAAGAGCCTCAGCTATAGACTCTACCGCTTGTGACGTTTGCTTGGATGACCAGCTTTTCGTGTATTTAACGCCAAATGCTATGTTTTCTCGAACCGTCATGTGCGGGTAGAGTGCATAGGATTGAAAAACCATTCCAATTCCACGCTCACTAGGCGACAAGTCATTCACTATCTGATTGTCTATCAGTAACTCTCCTCCGGTGATATCCTCAAGTCCCGCGATCATTCTCAACATCGTCGACTTGCCGCAGCCTGAAGGACCCACAAAAACAACAAATTCACCCTCATCAATCGAGAGATTGGCATTTTTGACAATGTGAGCAGGTGTGCCAGTAGGGTCGTAAATCTTGTTGATATTTTTTAATCGAAGTTTATTCATAACATTATCCAAATACGAAGCTATTACCCTTTTACGGCAGAATTTACGTTGTTTCCGACAAAATAACGTTGGAAGACAATGAATATAATGAGCACAGGTACCGTCGAAAGAAACGAGCCTGCTAAAATGAGGTTCCAATCGCCGGCAACACCATAGCTATTGCGTAAACTCAATAAGCCAACCGGCAGTGTGTAGGCTTCTGGTGGCGTAGTGAGAACGACTAGCGGCCAGAAAAAATCGTTCCACGTACCCTGGAAGGCTAGAATGGCTACCGAGGCTATTGCTGGTTTGGCTAGCGGCATGAATACATGCCATAAAATAGCAGGGGGCGACGCGCCATCCACTACCGCTGCTTCTTCTAACTCACGTGGAAATGATTCGAAAAACTGTTTCATTATCAGGACTTGTGCTGAAGCGACGAGCAGGCCTACGACAGCCCATGGCGTATTGAGTAAACCTAACGAATTAAACACTTCGTAGTTAGAAATAAAGCTAACCTGCATTGGAACAGCCATTGATACAACAAGGGCGACAAAAATGACTCGAGAGCCAGCAAATTGCATCCTAGCTAGTGCAAAGCCACCCGCACAAGCGATGAGAACGGTAAGTATCATTTTCATGACCGCTATGAAGAACGAGTTGACTGTCCAGCTCCAGAATAAGCTCTCTCCCGTATCTAGGCTGACTGACTCGTTCCAAACACGTGCGTAGCTTTTAAAAATGTAGCCAACTAAACCCGGAGATATATTAGACCAACTTGCCACGCGTCCTCTTCGCTCAAAACGGTTGGGAGGAATTGTCGAGTCGATGAGAACCTGGTGGCGCGGTGTTGTGATGTCCAGTGGTATGTGTTTGATATCAGGACCATAGTCAGAATATTGAATAGTGAATTCCCATGTCGCACTTTTTCCCTTTCGGACTAATTTTTTTATACCTAACGTTTGGACGTAATCTACGTTTTCATCTGTCGTAATTAGCTTGATGGAGGACACGTTAGCATAGTCTGCAGCAAAGTGAGGGTAGGCGATAGATGCCATTCCACTGCCGGGCTTTCTGCGTGGAATCTCAATAACAGGTTCAGTCAAAATGTTGTCATTTGTCGTGGCATAGGTGACACGAAATGTGATATCGCCTTCAGGTTTGAAGCCGCCAAAGAGATAACTTGCTCCACCACTGTGTCCCAAAGTGGCGGCAGAGAACCAATTTGAGGGATGGAGTTGTGGGATATTGATGTTATTGGGTTCGTGCAGTGCATCATCTTTGATACTCGCGACAAAGGCGACGACAAACGTGCCGAGGGTAACGGTAGCGAGAAGTAAAAGTAGTGTGTAAACCCACAAAAGGTGAGATACCAAGCGACGTCGCTTGAATTGGGCGGCGTTTTTACTGTGCAATTTGTTATCCATTACCTTGCTCCTTCACGCCGAGTTTTTTCTGGAGGAATACCAGAACTAAAGTAATTGCACCTAACACTAACGCCGCGGCACTTGCCACACCAATTTGCGGTGACGTACCATCTGGAAACGCGTAGTGATAAACGTAGAACGCGAGTGTAATTCTCGACTCTAAAGGCACACCTCCACCCAGCAATGCCACTTGATCGAACATTTGCAGCGTACCAATGATACCCATAGTGATAACAACGAAAGTCACAGGAGCTAATTGAGGCACGGTAATATGCCAAAGTTGCTGCCATTTATTGGCACCATCTACCGTTGCCGATTCGTATAGGTCGTCTGAAATGCCTTGCAACCCAGCTAGAAATAGAAGCATCAAGGTGGGGACCGTTGTGAAGATATTCTGAATGACGATAGCCCACAGTGTGAGGGGGAGGGGGCCTATCACCTCTCGTGTTCCGAGCCAAGATACAATGACCTCTGTTTCTTGCTTCTCGACAAGTCCCGAAGTTGTTAAAAACAGTGTTAGGCTTGATGCAACAAGTAAACTAATAAGCGCGTAAAAAGGATCTGCCCATTTCACATTCTGGTGGCGTTTTCGACCCATTATAACAAGCGTAATTTGGCTTGTGACGAAGCATATAGTGAATGCAATCAGAATAACTTGGTGGCTAAATACGTTGCTTAGTAGCTGATTCAGAAAACCGTTTTTTTGATAAACCCAGACGAAAATAAGGGTGACAGCCGCACTCGACATGATACTGGGTACATAGTAAACGGTGCGAAAAAAACCTTTAGCTTTAATTTCTGCATTCAATGCAACTGCAAGTAAGAGGGCGAGTGATGTTTGCACAAGTGTTACAATCAATGAAAAAGCGAAGGTGTTAATCAGAGCTCTAAAAAACAACGGGTCAGTGAACAAATCAACATAGTTGCGCAAGCCAACCCATTGCGGGGCGTTGAATAAGTCGTATTGAGTAAAGCTATACGCGATGGTTCTTAACAACGCATAGAGAAAAAACAGTACCAATGATAATGCAAAAGGGGATATAAGCAGCCAACCAAAAGCATTATGCTTAAACGAAGAAGATAGCGTCATTGGTTTTCACCTTTTCTTTGATACATAGCATCATAAGCCGCCTGCGCCTCGGCAATAGCCTGGGCCTCACTCAGTTGACCTAACATGACAGACGATAATGCGATTTGAATAGGGTCGAGCCATTGATTGCCATAATCACCGAAACTAAACGTCATTGTGTTTTCTACCAGAGTGCCGAGTTGAATTGCTTTTGCAAGTTGGTTATTCGGCGCATCTGCAGCGAAAAAGGGATGCGTATCTAACGATAAAGAACTAGGTATAGCCAGGCCGGAAGATAGTATGGTTGATTGCGCTTGTACGCTAGTTAGTAACTCAATAACGTCGAGTGTTGCCTCGATATCTTTCGCGTTTTTGTTGACCGCCCAGCCAGCCGAGAATAGCAAGTTACCTCTCTGTTTAGAGAGCGGATCTGCGGGTAGAAGCGTACTGCCAAATAGCAAATTTGGTGCTTTATCCCTCAAGTAGCCGGCGACCCAGCTTCCTTCAATGGCAATAGCCGTTCGCTCTATAGCTAAACAGCCTCCTCCCCAGTTTTGCCCCAAATCTGAGGGCATGACGGCCAAGCCGTCTTTATGTAGTGATAAATAAAAGGAAAATGCGCGTTTGAAATGACTATCAAGTATCGTTCTTCCGTTTTGGTCAAAAGGCTGCCAGCCCGTGGCGAGAGCAAAAGGAGCAAACCGGTTGAAGTCCGAGCTAATACACAGCCCTGTTACGCCCTCGTCGCCAAGTGTATCGACGACGTCCTGTAATTTCCTTTTGAGGTCAAACCAATCGTCGTCATTGTTGGGTACGTCGACACCTGCGTCGGTAAACACATCTACATTGTAAACCAACGCGATAGCGTTCATGTCTTTGGGAACCGCGTATAGCCTGCCGTTATGCGTGAACGTGTCAAGAACGCGAGGTTGCATATCGCTACGAGCTGTAGTGAGAATCTCAGGTAGCGGTAGTAGCTGCCCAGTCTTGATCCAACTTTGTGCTACATCAGTACTGACGTAGAACGCGTCGGGAGCGTTACCTGATGAAAGCGCGTTGAGAATGTATTTGGGATAATCGCTTTCTATCGCAAAATAAGAAACATCAATATTTTTGGCATCGAGCTGCTCTTTTAACGTTTCTTCTAAAAGTAATTTCATTGCGAAAACATCGTTGCCGCCGTAACCCGCTATCGACACTTGTTTTTTGGCCAATGCGATTTGACTGACAAAAAATAGCGTAGTAATTATTAATAAGTGACGAAGTGACATTTATTACCCTAATCGTTTTCCAGCGCTTCTGTGAGCATAACCAAGAAGCGAGCATATGCTGCTGCATCGGAAGCCAGAGTAGGAGGACTCCCACTCTGGCTAAACTCACGGGTTTAGAATCGGTAACCAACACCGAGTACAACGTTCCGACCGAGCAATGGTCGACCATAAAAACCATCTGCAGCAACACTCTGTTCGACGATTGACTGAGGGCCGCCAAATACACGTTGTATGGCCTCTTCATCAGTCAAGTTCTGCACATTGATACGTGCGTACCAATCACCCTCTAGACTTTCAAAATTAAGTCCAGTATTAACCTGCGTGTAAGATTCGGTGTAGTTAGTATTGGCATCATCCAATGGCACTTCATCCACATATCGCAAGACGAGGCTAAAGTTAAGGTACCCGTAGTCGGCAAGTTGCCATTCGTAATCTAGGCCTAGGTTACCCAGTATCTCCGGTTGGTTTGCGATTTGATTACCATCAATGGACGTAAGGTTCCCCACTGCCTCATCAAGTTGGGCTTGTGTTACATCAAAGCCCGGTCTTGCTGTCGCTGAACCGCCACTAGCAAACTCTGGTTTTTGATAGGTGCCGCTAAGATTGATACTCAAAGCATCAGTAATATCCCAGACTGCTTCGATTTCAAGTCCGACGGATTCTCTGTCTGTTTGAAGTTGAACAACGACCTCTTGACCGTCAATAGTTAACCCTCTTTCTTGAATATCGCCGTCTTGCGTCAACCTAAATAGGTTACCTGCGATAGTAAAGTTACCTCCGTCATAACGAGCGCCTAGCTCCATAACATCAGTACCCGTCGCGCCGCGAGGGTTGGGTAGTTGAGCTGAGGTGACTCGGCCGTACAGTGCAAAATTATTTTGTACTAAATAGTTAGCACCGAAGGTGTAGCTCCATTCTTTGTTTGTAAAATCTTGGTCAGTACGAAAAGAGCCATCATATCGTTGTATGGACGATACTGCGGGAGAGACAGTTGTACCCGGTTCTGGCAATCGAACTTGATTAGGACCATCGCCAAAATAGTTAATAGTATTGGCACGTTGAATAATGTTGCTAAATTCGTCTCTACGTGCGCCGACATCAAGGGTTAGTTTATCTAGCTTGACCTCATAATTGAGATAAAAAGCATCGATTTGATCGGTTATTGATTCGCGATTCAACCAGTGGTTATGGGTAAGGAAACCATCATCGGTTAAGGTAACTTGATTTCCATCAGCATCTTGTAAATTAACATCTACGCGTCCCGCTTGTGGGCGTAGGTCGATGAGGAAAAGTTGTTGTCGGTTATCTTGTTCGCGATCCATTTTCAAATAGTAGTAACCAGCTGCGATATAATGCTCTGCGTTATCCGTATCGAAGCTGTAACTTAACTCTAAGTCTTGTTGGAAACTGGTAAATGGATTGTCTTGGTCAAATGCCGCGACGGGCATAAAAATTCCGTTTCCATTCGCTAGGGTGGTTGCCATTGACGTCGCTTCACCTGCGTCGATGATGCCATTTCCGTTGGTATCGCTTATGGCACCATTGTCTAATACTTCACCTTGTTGATTGGTAACAGTATAACCGGTTGGTGTGAAACCTGTGGGTATCGCGTAGCTGTAGTTAACTAGTCCGGCTCCCATGGTATTAGAGTTCAACATATTGGGTACAAGTGATTCACCTGTTTGGAAGTCTCCCCCTAATGCAAAGCCCGCAGCATAGTAGCCAGAAAAGCGAGAATTGACACTGGTATAACGGTTGCGACTGGTAAACTCCAGTACTGAGCCGTCATTGTAGTCCCACGTCTTGTTGAATTCTGTGCCTAAATAAGTCATGTCAGAGGCATTGCCGTCCAGCAAATCCAACTTACTGGGTTCGTTGGGTGCAGAAAACGTATTTGAAAGGGCAATTTCCCGACTTAACAACGACCCTGTCGTTATGTCGGGACCACCTGGAAACGCTTGTGGGTTAGCCGGATCGCCGGTCAGCGGTACAGCCAAATAGACAATATTGTTTTCATTAAATGATCGGCCAGATACTTTGAAGTAGCCCGAACCGTCTTCTAGATAGTACTTAAGGCTACCGTGAAGGTTGTAGCCTTCGTTGGCTGGGAAATCTACTTCACGTACACCATCATCTGTCGTGTAGTAGCCTGCGAGAGTATATTCGAGTTGCTCATTAAGAGGACCTCCAAGCCATAATTCCGTTCTTAACATGCCAAAATCAGAAGTTTGAAAAAACACGTCGCCCGATTGTTCTTCGGTCGCTTCTTTATAACGGAAATTGACAACTGCACCAATTGCGGCCGTTCTGAGGATTGGTGCATTACCGCCGCGAACCGTGTCAATTCCTGCAGTGGCGTTACTGACTCGGTATAAGAAATCCGGTGCGTCTCGCATGATTGGTATACCGTCTTCTTCAAACTCTAAAAACTGTGTACCACCAGCACCGACACCACGGAATCGGTATTCATTGTTCGTATTGCCCGATGTGTTTTCGACTTGAAGAGAGGGGATATTTACGAGCGCGTCTGAAATATTACGAGGTGCTTGACGCGCGATTTGTTCTTCAGTGATTTGCGAGAAAGGAACCGATGCTTCGATTAACCTTTTTTGCATGTTCCCAATAACAACAATCTGCTCAAAAGAAGATTCTTCATTATCGGGCGTATCAGCCTCTTGTTCAGTCGTTTGTGCGACTGCTTGGCCTGTCAATGCGAATGAAACCGCAAGCGCTAATGGTTTAAATGTGCCAGTGAAGTTGTTCATTTACCGTGTTTCCTCTTGTGTCCTATTCTTGCAGCAAAAAACAGATAATTCCAAGTCATTTGCGTAATCGTTTACGTAAAGCTAAATCATTTAAGAAGGTTTGTAAACAGGAGGTTAAGTGTTTTTTGGGTTGCCGTGTTGTTTTTATGTGTTGGTTTGGTTGCGATTATTTACTTAAATTGTTGATTTTTTGATGTTTATTTTTATATTCGGCTTGTTTTTTGAGAGGTGTAAAAAAGTTAATTTTTTGGTTTTTGATGATCTTAATTTTTAGTAAACGTTTACGTTTTGTGATCTTGGAAATTGATTTACAGAGGAATGACGATGGTGGTTGTGTTTATTTATTGAGTCAGATGTTGGAGACCAACCCGTTTTTTACAAGTATTACCTGCGTACGACATTACTCGTACGCATTCATGTAAACTTGCTGTCAATTGTCAGTGAGACGCTAACCAGTCAATGATCACCTGGTTGAGTTCACTCGGTCTTTCTTGTTGAATGTGATGTCCGGCGGCGATGGTTTTTATCGTAATATCCGGCACATAATCCGTTATTTCTGGAAGTTGAGGGATAACATCATTGCTGCCATATACCATCAAGGTCGGTTGTTTGATAACGGCATCAAACTGACTGAGACGATGCCAATTAGTGTCGAGATTTCGATACCAATTGATATTACTAGTAAAACCCGACGCATTGAAACTGTCGATATAAACCGCTAATTCTTTATCCGACATAAGAGGATGCCCTTTGGGTTGCTCAGCGAGAGCTAACTCAATCATCTCCATTTTGTCACTTGTCAGTTCGACAGGCTTATCGATTCTAAAAAAGTTTGTCATAAACCTTTCGGTATGTTGCTCAAGTATCCCATCGGCAACACCTTTATGCTGGTTAAAGTGGACGAAATAATAATTGGGCCCCAAAAACTGCTCCATCATGGCGAGCCAAGGTATGTCCCCTCTGACTTGATAAGGTAAGCTTAAATTGATAATCCGATCGACTTTATCTGCATGCATTTGTGCAAGGCTCCAAACGACCATTGCGCCCCAGTCATGACCGACGAAAGTTGCATGGTCATAATGAAAATGATCTAAGAGGCTCACTAAATCCTGTGTCAAATAAGTAATATTGTAGTGTTTTATGTCAGCTGGTTTTGATGACTGTCCAAAGCCTCTTTGATTGGGAACGATGACGTGATAGCCCGCATCAACGAGTATCTCAATTTGATAGCGCCATGAATAAGCTAGTTCAGGCCACCCATGGCACAACACGATTGGGTTACCATAATGCTCTTTTCCAAATTCGTATACTTCGAGTTGAATATCGTTAACGGTTATTATCGATGGGGTGGGGAATTGCAGCGGTAATGTCATATTTTCCGTCCTTCCATATCAAATTACTGTGGGGTTTGAATAGAGGGTAATTAATAAGGTGCCAAATAATGACACCTTTTGTGCTAGGCTAATGTTATGAACGCACGCACTCGACAAAACACCATTATCAACTTTCTGAGAAGAAACAATACGTCGACGATTGCTCAGTTAGGGGAGGTCACTCAGGCTTCGCGAAGAACCATTATTAGGGACCTGAATGAACTTCGTGATCGTGGTTACGTGATTGAAGCCGAACCGGGCAGAGGCGGAGGGATTCAACTGGATGTGCACTCGATGCAAACCTCTGTCCGACTGTCTGTCTATGAAGTATTTGCATTGGTTATCAGCGCGGCAAGTATGACTGCTATTGGGACACTACCTTTTACATCGGTAGTCAATTCTGCGCTGTCGAAAATTGAAAATGCGTTACCACCAGAAAAACTACGGGATCTGCGCCAGCTTCTCTCTTGTTTATTTGTGGGGGAGCTTGCGGCTGGTATCGATTTGAATAAGGTAGGTATAGTCGACAGTGCGTTACTGGAAGTATTTGAAACTACCTTTACCACAAGGCATTGCATTCAATTCAGTTATTGTGATGCAAACGGTGCACAGACTAACAGGCTTGTCGAGCCACAAGCAGTATTGATTCTACCTCCATTATGGTATCTAGTGGCTTGGGATCCGAGTAAAAGCGACTTTAGGCATTTTAGAATGGACCGGATTACTCATCCCCAGTGCCACAAAGACAAGCCATTCCTACGCAGATATGTGCCTTTTGATATTCATGTCACGCCGTTAAGAAATTTAGCTAGATAAGATGTTTGATACCAGTCATTGCCATTGCATGGTTTTGCAACTGATGGATGTTTAAGAGCGGAATAGTTTTTGTTTTTGGTGTTGATGATATTGATAGAAGAAATGGTGGACGCTACTGGGCTTGAACCAGTGACCCTCGCCTTGTAAGGGCGATGC